>NZ_PJRJ01000037.1 GCF_003711395.1 Acinetobacter sp. B51(2017) | reverse complement strand
CGCGACTCATGAGTGCTCGGTTATATGCGGGCCAATTGGTTGTGCGGTAGATTTTGTGTGTAGGCTTCTTCATTTGAAAATTATATCGCTGAAAAAGCCTTTACAGATAGGTTTGTGCAACAATGCCGTTTAAAGCTAAAAAGCAGCAAAGCTTCTTTCCTTAAGTGCCTGTGATTTTTCAAACTGATGGTTCTGTTGCACACTACCATATTCCGTTATTGCTCAGTCCTCATGGTTATTCCACCTATCGCGGCAATTAAACAAAAAAAAAGCCTGATCAAATGATCAGGCTCTTTTATATTACAGACTTAAAGTGCAACAATATTTACAGCGCTTGGACCTTTTTGGCCCTCAACAACACTGAAAGACACTTTTTGGCCTTCAGTTAATGTTTTGAAACCAGAACCAGTAATTTCTTTGAAGTGTGCGAATACATCTGGACCAGTTTCAGGTTGAATAAAACCAAAACCTTTAGTTTCGTTAAACCATTTTACTGTACCAGTCATAGTATTTGACATATAAAAACCTATTTAATTTCAATATTTATGCATGTGCATAAAAGAGATTTGACTTCAAAACGTATTGAGATTTTAGTTTGAGAATAGACTGCGAAGAATTAATAAATAACACACCGAAATTTAAAAAAAACACCAACCAAATATCGTTTTTATGTTGAGGCTTCATTCTAAAGTAAAACCAAGCCATATACGAGGTTTTTTTATATTTATTTGACCAACGCTCTAATTCAGCAGCAAAAATAAGCGAATTTAGCTAGACCCAGCCAGCTACTTTGCTCCAATCCAACCAAACAGTGAACACCTGCCAGTAAAAAGCCCCACTTGGGGCTTTTATTATTGCTTATTATTTCCAAATCAATGGCGACTGATTTTGTTCTGCCTCGTAACGTGATTCTAGTGGCATACCTGTACGGTCTTTGAGTAGACAGATGGCCAACACAGCTAAACCTGCTAAAGACATCAGATAAATGGTCACTAAAGTCGTTGAACCTGAAATGCCAATTAACCAAGCTGCAATCATTGGCGCAAAAGCACCACCCATGATCGAGCCAATCGCATAGGTAATCGAGATACCTGAGAAGCGAATCGATGCTGGGAACAGCTCAGTATATAAAATCGCATTGACGCCGTGAGTAAAGCCCACCCCCATCGATAAGAAGAATAATGCCAAAGCAATACCCGCATAGCTTGCAGTGTCAACCAGCGGGAAAACCACAAAGGCTGCACCTAACTGCAACAAAGTACCAATAATATAGATTTTTTTACGACCATATTTGTCAGACAACACCGCTGAGAACCACGTAAAGAATGCCCAAACTACTGCTGACAATGTCACAAGCAGTAAAATGGTCGAACGTTCTAGTGCAATTGGCCCTGCTGGATTGGTGGTATAGTTTTGAATAAAGCCACCTGTGGTCATATACCCTAAACCTGTCGTTCCTGCACATAACAATGCAGCTAAAAATACCGTAAGTTTATGCTCTTTAAACAAGGTTTTAATCGGTTGTTCATTAGTGGCTTTGCGCTGTTTAATTTCCTCAAATACTGGACTTTCACCAATGGCACGGCGAATCCAATGCCCCACCAATAACAATACAACACTGAGTAAAAAAGGAACTCGCCAGCCCCACTCTGCAAATGCTTCTCCAGGTGCAACCCATTTGGTCATAATCACTAACACCAAAGATGCCAATAACAAACCAAAAGGAATACCTAGCTGTGGATAGGAACCAAAACGACCACGTTTTTCTTTAGGCGCATGTTCTACTGCCATTAAAACCGCACCACCCCACTCACCGCCTGCAGAAATCCCTTGTAAAATACGCAATAAGATCAATAAAATAGGTGCTGCAATTCCAATACTCGCATAGGTCGGCAGTAAGCCAATTGCTACGGTTGAACCACCCATTAAGATTAAAGTGAGCACCAACATGGCACGACGACCAATTTTGTCACCATAATGGCCTGCAATAAAGGCACCTAATGGACGGAACAAAAAGCTAATCCCGACCGACGCAAACACCAACAAGGTGGCAAACAACGGCCCTGCGGGTGCAAAGAAAAGTTGGTTAAAAACTAAACCTGCGACAGCAGCATAAACAAAATAGTCATACCATTCGATGGTGGTACCGACAATTGTGGCATAAGCGACTTTGCGATCTGTACTGGTGTTGTGTTCAACTGTTTCACTCACAGTTGTGGTTACTGTTTCACTCATAGACATGTCCTCGTTGTTCCTTAACGACAGATGTTTTCATTGTTTTCTTTACAACTTAATTTTGATTTTCCCTTGACCCCGTGAACAGCAACTCATCATGCGTTGCATTGCAGCACGTTCCTGAGCAGTCAGGACTTTATCTCGATGTTCAATCTGGCCTTCTATAACCTCCACTTGGCAGCTACCACATAAGCCTTCTTGACAATCTGAACTGACCTCTAGGCCATGTTCAAGTAGACAATCCAACAAACTCTGTTGAGCAGAAACCTGTAAGGTACGCTGACTATTGAGCAGCTCTACCTCAAAAGCTTGATTATCTTGATCAAGCCCTGCTGCTGCGGCAAAGTGTTCTATCGTCAGCTCAATCTCTGGATATTGTGGTTGTAGCTGTTGTAACTCATCCAATAAACGCGCTGGTCCACATGCACATAGCTGGGTATCAGGGGCAAGACTTTGATACAATGCTGTTAAATCCAGTGCTTTTACTTGGCTAAAATAGACGACTGTTGCAGGATGTTCGGTTAAGACTTCATCCAAAAGTGGCATCTGCGCCGCATTAGGTCCCACATAGATAATCTGATAGACGCGGCCTTGTTGTTTCAGTTGATTGGCCATTGCCAGTATTGGGGTAATCCCAATTCCTGCTGCCAATAACACATGCTGTTTGGCTTCTAAATTGAGTTGGAAGAAGTTTTTTGGCCCCCGAATTTTCAGCTCGTCGCCAACTTTTAAGTGTTGATGCAACCAAGCTGAACCACCGCGACTGTTGTGTTCGTGTTTCACTACGATGCGGTAATATTTGGCGTCCATCGCTGAACACAAAGAATATTTACGTCGCAGACCATTGGGCAATTCTAGTTCGATATGCGCGCCCGCTTGCCAGCCAGGCAAGTCCGCAGCATGACTGCCCAGTTCAATACTTTTACATTCGGCATTGACCTGTTCGATGCGCTGCACCTGTACCTGACGATACAGTTGTTTACGATCGGGCGGGCCAATTTTAAAATCAACTGCGGCGCCTACTGCAGTACGGTTATTCCATTCTACCCACAAGGCTTGTGGGCCACGGAATGACGTATTGGCTAAATAGACAAACTCTTGTTCACATAACTTTAAATCAGGAAAACGGCGAGTCAGTTGTTCAAGGAAAATACAAATTTCCATGCGGCCAATGTTGCGTCCCATACATTGATGTGCACCATAACCAAAGGTTAAATGTTCTGCGCTATTATCACGCCATAAATCAATCTCGTCAGGGGCATTAAAATACCGTGGGTCTTGGTTGGCAGCAGCAGAAACTAAAAAGATTTTATCGCCTGCTTTAAAATCCACCCCATTAAAATGCGTATCTTGGGTCACTTGACGACGCCACGCCACCACCGAACCCGCATAGCGCAAACATTCCTCTACGGCCTGTGGAATCAATTCTGGTTGCTGGACTAATTTTTGCCATAACTTGGGACGCTCAAGTAACACCTTGACCGCATTGCTTGCTGCCAATGACGTGGTTTCATGTGCCGCCACCAAAATCGCCATCATCATAGAGTGCAGATAATTGTCTGTCATCACATCTGGCATGGCTTTATTTTGCGCAATCATGTCATACATCCAGCCCTGCCCTTGCGGCTGTTGTTTCATTTTCGCGAGCACTTGACCTGAATATTGCCAAAATTGCCCGACACCTTCAGCAACAACGCACTGTTCAGCCACACTTGGACGCCCCCAAGTGTTCACAGTATGGGCAACCGCAAACTTTTTCAGCTCGTGCATATCTTCTTCGGGAATACCCAAAAAATGTAGCGCCACCATTAACGGCACATCCCAAAACAGCTCGGCAACCAAATCAACTTTGTGCTTATGCTCAAATTGATCAATCTTTTGTTCAACCAACTGTTGAACAAAGTGCTTGAGCTGCTCTAGATGCTGTGGGGCAAAGGCATCCAATAAAGCACGGCGGCGCTGCATATGGACAGGCTCATCCTCATTCACCAAGGTGCGGTTCATGGCGTATTGGTATTTTTTTAAAATCGCATTCGCTTCTTGCCCATTAGGCGTGAGTTTTTCTAAGGCATTGCAGGCAGAAAATAAGATCGGATCACGAAAAATAGCTTTGACATCGGCATAGCGGGTTACCACCCAATAGCCCATTATCTCTGAGTAAAAGATTGGCAATTGCTCACGAAAATCCTGCAAAGCACGCGCAGGATCTTGCTGATATGCCTGATCAAAAAAATCAAATGTTTTGGCTGCGTCTTGCAACTGATGAAAAGGACAGCCTGCCCCTTCCTTGGCCACGTAGCTATTCATTGTTGTTATCCTTCATCCATTGTTCTAATATAGAACATCTTGTTCTAATTTATAAAATATAGCCTACTTTAAGCGCGCTTAACTTGTCAATCCATCGACAAATAAAAAGCGATACATAATTTTATAAATTAAATATATCAGAGAATCATAATGGATACACTACAAACTTTAGAAAAAGGTTTAATCACTTTAAATTATGTGGCGCAAAAAAATGCGCAGCTGAGCATTGCTGAACTTGCCAGTGCACTCAAGATCAATCGCACCACGATGTATAAGATTGTACATACCTTAGAACAGCAAGGTTTGGTGAAGGTTAACATCAGCAATCAGGTCGAATTGGCCAGCAAAGTGATTGACTTGTATAGCAGCTACAGCCGTCTCATTCCGTTACAAGCTCAAATGGTTTTGGATGAGTTAGCACAGCTGACCAATATGCCCAGCGCCTTAGTCATTGCTGAAGGGCAAGAATGTGTGGTGGTCAAGACTGCTTTTCCAGAGAATTTGTTACTCAAAATTAACTATCAACTTGGCTCAAGGCATCCAATTGGCATTGCGGCGGCAGGTCAAGTATTGGCAAGCTTATTCGACGATGCCCATCAACATAGCCAATTAGAGCAGGTACGCCAACAAGGCTATGCCTATTCACAAAATGTATTGCAACAAGGTGCAGCAGGTTTATATGTGCCGATCCCCAAACGCCACATGACCTTAGGCGTGACTCAGTTGGGCGAGATTGATATTGCACGTTATTTGCCTGTGTTACAACGTGCAGCATTGGCCTTAAGTGGCGAAGCTTAAGCTCCTCAAGCAGCAGCCAAAAAAACGACCATCTCTGGTCGTTTTTTTAGCGGATTTAAATTTCACATTTACTCTTCTAATAAGCTTCTGAGCATCCATGCGGTTTTTTCATGTACATCAAGACGCTGAGTTAATACATCCGCCGTAGGTTGATCATTGGCTGAGTCCACCACAGCAAAGATACTACGTGCTGTACGTGCCACAGCTTCATGAGCATTGACTAAAATTTGAATCATTTCGGTTGCTTTAGGTACGCCCTCTACTTCTTGAATAGACGCCAGCGCAACAAATTGTTTATAGGTACCTGGTGCTGGGAAGCCCAAGGCCCGAATACGCTCTGCAATAATATCTAAGGCATTCCATTGTTCAGTGTACTGTTGCATAAACATATTATGTAGGCTATTGAATTGTGGCCCTGTCACATTCCAATGGAAGTTATGCGTCATTAAGTACAGTGTATAACTATCCGCGAGTAAGCGTGAGAGTCCTTCTACAATTTTACTGCGATCTTCTGTTGAAATACCAATATTAATTTTGACTGACTTGGGTTGGTTTTTATTTCCCACAATATGACTCCATTTTTTATTGATTCACAGCCCAAATACCATAACATGCTTTGCGACGATCAGTATAAATAGTATACAAAAATACTGTACGTGTTGAACGATTTTCAAAACCTTACTACAAACTACTGCGTGCATTGACTGATATTTATAGACCTCTATCATCACTGTCTTAAGCATTGCTCTAGCCTTTTGTGATGTAGTGTTAAAAATTAGACTGCGGTGCTGTTTGAATTGCTGCAATTTATACATTTTTTAAGTTTAGATATCTGTTTAAAGCATATCTATGCCTGATCATAGTGTCTAAAAACCAACAGCACTCTATCTAAAAAAAGAAAAATCAATAATTTAACTTAGCATTTTTTTGATGCGACTTGTGACTTTTTTTGTTAAATACTTTTTTTGCTATTTTCTGCATAAATCGCCATTTCTCTTACAAAATGCGCTTAGTTAACGTGTCGGCATTATATAAGGAATGCTTTATGACACGTTTACATCCTCCAGCACAACATATTCACTCTGATCAAGATGCGATCCGCGCTGCTTATCAAGTAGCAGATTTGGCTTTAGCTGGTCGTAACCTGCGCGACCAACAACGCCTATTACCTTTTGATGAAATCGAGGCCTTTAGCCAACGTGGTTTGGGCGGCATGCGAATTCCGACTGCGTTTGGCGGCGCGCGGATCTCACATAAAACTTTGGCGCATGTATTTCGGATTCTCAATAAAGCCGATTCGAGTCTAGGACAAATTCCACAAAATCAAATTAGCCTCTTGTACCTGATTGAACTGATGGGGTCAGATCAACAAAAACAGTTTGTATTTGAGCAAATTTTACAAGGTAAGCGCTTGGCCAATGGTGGTCCAGAAAAAAATACCAAAGATACCAAAACAGTCGCTACACAACTTTACCTTGAAAATGGACAGCATTTTGTCGATGGGGAAAAATTTTACTCAACAGGCAGTAGCTTTGCCGATTGGCTTGCGGTGAAAGCCGTACACCCTGAGGGGCATGTGGTCTTGGTATTGCTCGATCGTTATGCACAAGGGGTAGAAGTGATTGATGATTGGAATGGTTTTGGGCAACGCACCACTTCAAGCGGTACAGTCAAACTCCAACATGTTCCGGTCGATCCGCTGTTAATTTTTGATGAGCGCATCTTAGCTGAAACGCCCAACTATCGCGGTGCTTACTCACAATTATTGCAAGTTGCGATTGATGTTGGTATTGCCGAAGCAGCTTTCGCGGATACCTTAACCGCCGTTCATAAAGCACGCCCGATTATTGACAGTGGCGTCGATAAAGCCAGCCTAGAACATTACACCTTACATGAGGTCGGGCGTCTTCATATTTTATTAGACGCAGCCATTTTACTGCTCGATGAAGCAGCAGAATATTTAGATCAGCTTGAAGCACAGGCGACAGTCAGTTTAGCAGACGCAGCACATGCCTCAATTTTAGTGGCTGAGGCTAAAGTCTATGCCAATGATGCTGCTTTACAAATTTCAGAAAAATTACTTGAACTCGGTGGCAGCCGTGCCAGCTTAAGTCAACACAATTTAGATCAACATTGGCGCAATGCCCGTGTGCATACCTTACATGATCCAGTGCGTTGGAAAATTCACGCCATTGGCAACTATTACTTAAATGGCACTTTGCCTGCACGCCATGCGTGGATTTAAGGAGAACAGCATGACCTCTTACCAAGCCATTACCCATTTAAGCAAACATGCACATGTGATCCATTCAGATCAAGAAGCTTTAGACATTGCAGCACGTTTAGCAGAACAGTTTAAAAACGGTGCGATTGCACGTGATGCTCAGCGTATTTTACCTTTTGAGCAAATTGAAGCCTATAGTCAATCAGGGCTTTGGGCCATTAGCGTACCTAAACAATATGGCGGTGCTGAAGTCTCTAGTCTTACCCTTGCTAAAGTGATTGCTCTCATGAGTGGCGTAGATGGCTCTATTGGGCAAATCCCACAAAATCACTTTTATGCGCTAGAAGTACTACGCAATACAGGAAGTGAAAAGCAAAAGAAAAAACTGTATCAAGAAGTATTACAAGGTGCACGTTTTGGTAATGCTTTGGCAGAATTTAAACCCAAAAATGCCAGCATTAAACAAACTCTCATTCAAGCCGAAGGCGAAGGTTTTGTAGTGAGCGGAGAGAAATTTTACTGTACCGGTAGCTTATTTGCACATCGCATTCCAACCTTAGTCAAAGATGCCGAACAACGCGAATTTTTAGCATTTATACCACGCCAAAGTGCCGGTCTTGAAATCATTGATGATTGGAGTGGCTTTGGTCAGCGCACCACCGGCAGTGGCACGGTTAAATTTAATCATGTGTATGTGGCAGCCGAAGATGTCATCCCCTTTGATGTGGCCTTTTCAACGCCAACTTTGGTTGGGCCAATTGCACAGATTATGCATGCTGCCATTGAAGTGGGAATTGCGCGCGCAGCTTTTGAAGAAACCTTAATACGCGTCAAGCAAGCTCGCCCATGGATTGATGCCCACGTCGATAGCGCCAGCCAAGATCCACTGACTATTTATGAAATTGGGCGTATTGCAGTCGATGTACATGCCAGCGAAGTGTTACTCAAACAAGCTGCGCAGTCGATTGATGCAGCCTATCCAGCACCTAATGCCAATAATGTCGCCAAAGCGTCCTTGGATGTGGCTAAAGTACGCGCGCATAGCTCCGACACTGCGTTAAAAGCGGCATCTAAACTGATTGAATTAGCAGGCAGCCGCGGTAGCCAACGCGATGACGGACTTGATCGTTTTTGGCGTAACGCGCGTGTGCATACCCTCCATGATGCGGCACGTTGGAAATATTACTTTATTGGTCAATTTGCTTTAAACGGCACACGACCACCACGTCGAGGAACATTGTAATGCAACACATCTTACTCAATGCCTTTGACATGAATTGTGTTGGGCATATTAATCATGGTTTATGGACCCATCCACGTGATCAATCACATCGCTTTGACGAATTAAGTTACTGGACTGATTTGGGGAAAACCCTAGAACAGGGTTTATTCGATGGCTTATTTATTGCCGACATTACCGGCTCGTATGACGTCTATCAAAACAACTTAGATTTGACCTTAAAAGAATCCATTCAGTTACCTAGCCATGATCCAAGCACTTTAGTGTCTGCCATGGCTGCGGTCACGCAGCATTTAGGCTTTGGTATTACCGTTAACTTAAGTTATGAAAACCCTTATCAATTGGCACGGCGTTTTTCCAGCTTAGATCATCTGACCCAAGGTCGGATTGGCTGGAATATCGTGACCGGTTATTTAGACAGTGCGGCGCGTTTGGTCGGTCAAAGCGCATTAACTGAACATGACTTACGTTATGCCCAAGCCGAAGAGTTTTTAACCTTATGCTATAAGTTTTGGGAAGGTTCTTGGCAAGAAGATGCAGTTAAAAAAGATAAAGCTGCACGTATTTTTACTGATCCAAGTAAAGTCCATGCCATTTCTCATCATGGTCAGTTTTATCAAAGCCACGGTGTGTTTCAAGTGGCACCCTCTAAACAACGTACTCCGGTTTTATTCCAAGCTGGTGCTTCAAGCCGTGGCTTGAGCTTTGCCACCCAACATGCCGAAGCAATGTTTATTGGTGCTGACACCCCAGAAAAAGTCCGTAAGCAAGTACTCAATATTCGTGACTTAGCGCAGCAACAAGGTCGTGACCCTGCCTTACTGAAACTATTTGTGGGCATTAGCGTCATTACTGCCGAAACCGATGCCCTCGCACAAGAAAAATTTGCCGAATATTGTCGCTATGCCAGTCCAGAAGCGGGTCTTGCACATTTTTCGAGCTCTATTGGTATGGATTTATCGCGTTTTCAGGAGCATGAAGCTATTCCTTATCAAAAGACCAATAGCATTGCCTCAGTCAACCAACACTTTAAACAACAAAGCGTAAGCATTGCTGATTTAAAACAACAACATGTCTTAGGTGGACGTTATCCACTATTTATTGGCAGTGGCGCAAGCATCGCAGAACAGTTGATTACTTATTTAGACGAAACTGGCATTGATGGTTTTAACCTAACGCGTACCGTTGCGCCTGAATCACACCATGATTTTATCCGTTATGTGATTCCAGAATTACAACAACGCGGCCGCTATAAAACCGCCTATCAGGACGGTAGCTTACGCCATAAGTTGATCGGTCAAGGAGATCGTTTACCCAGCACACATCCGGTACAAGCCTATCGTATTGATCAAAACATCGCTTCACAACAACCGATTAGCGCATACTTTTTAGGATTGAGTACATGACAACGCAAACAAACAAAAACAAACTCATTACGATCGGCGTAATTGTCGCAGCCGTAATCTTAGGCTTAAGCTTTTGGAGCATCAACAAAAATAAAGCCAACGAACAATTGGTAATTGGCATTAGCCCATCCTTCGCCAAACCATTACAAGTAGCTGCTGAGGAAGCCAAAGCGCAAGGCGTAGATGTCAAATTGGTGGAGTTTTCTGACTGGAACACGCCCAACATTACCTTAAACCATGGTGATATTGATGCCAACTTCTTCCAGCATCAGCCATTTTTAGACAATGCCAAAAAGGAAACTGACTTTAAAATTAAAGCCTTTGCCAAAGGGGCAGCAACACATGTCGGTTTATATTCAAAGAAATATCAAAGCTTTGATCAATTACCACAAGGCGGCACAGTGGCCATTCCCAATGACCCCGTCAACCAAGGCCGCGCGCTGCAGTTATTACAGCAAGCTGGTTTAATTACACTCAAAGATCAAAATGACTATTTAGCTAAAGTCAGTGATATCGCACAAAATCCTAAAAACTTTAAGTTTATTGAAGTAGAAGGTCCACAAACTGCACGCGCGATTGATGATGTCGATTTAGCTTTTGGCTATCCACACTATTTACGTATGGCGAAAACTGCCGATCCTGAGCAAGCACTATTATTTGATGACAACACCAATACCCGTTATGCAATTTTATTTGCAGTGCGTGAGGACTACCAAGATAAAGGTGACAAATTGGCTAAATTTGTACAGGTGTATCAAAACTCACCTAAAGTCAAAGCCGCTTTAGATGCTGACTTTGGTCGCAAGCTTTGGTTCCCAGGCTGGAAATAAGAGGTAACCATGGCATTTACAACAAAGAAAAAGGCACTGATTTGGGGACTAGGGGTGATTGCTGTTTTAGCAGCACTGACAGGCTATCGTCTCAATACATCACAGTCTCAAGATCAAGTCTTGACGATTGGCATTAGCCCCCCTTATGCCGAGTTATTACAAAGTGTGGCGGATGAGGTTAAAGCACAAGGGATTGAAGTCAAACTCGTCGAGTTTTCTGATTGGCATGCGCCGAATGTCGCGGTACAAAATGGCGATATTGATGCCAACTTTTTCCAGCAAACTTTCTTTTTAAATAACGCCATTAAAGAAAGTGGTTATCAGTTACATCCCTTTGCCATCGGCAGTGGTAGCCATGTGGGGTTATATTCCAAGAAATATCAATCTTTAGCAGCGTTGCCTGATGCTGCGCGAGTGGTAATTCCAAATGACCCTGTGAATTTAGCCCGCGCTTTAGTGCTGTTGCACCGTGCAGGCTTAATTGAACTTAAAGAAACAGATTTAGAAAAAAAGCTGTCAACGGTGCGTGACATTGCCAAAAACCCTAAGAATCTACAGTTTATTGAAGTCGAAGGGCCACAAACAGCACATGCCCTAAATGATGCCGATTTAGCTTTTGGTTATCCACATTACTTAAAACTAGCCAAAGCCATTGATCCTAAAGACGCTTTGGTTTTAGACCCTATTGATCAACGTTTCGCAATTTTATTTGTCACGCGTCAGGATTATCAAGACAAACAACAAAAACTGGCAACCTTTGTCAAAACCTTTCAATCCTCGAGCAAAGTACGCGAAATTTTAGATCGTGATTTTGGTCAAGGCTTATGGTTTGCAGGCTGGAAATAAGGAGAACAACATGGTGAGTTTTGGCGCACAAGTAGAATTTGCCCTACCGCATATTAAAATTCGCGATTTAAATAAATACTATGATGTGCAAGGCCGTCAGGTACATGCTTTAAAAAACATTCAACTCGATATTCCAAAAGGTAAAATTTTTGGCATCATTGGTAAAAGTGGTGCCGGTAAATCTTCCTTGATTCGTACCTTAAATGGCTTAGAAAGTATTAGCTCGGGCAGTATTCATATTCATGAGCAAAATTTGGCTGAACTGAATCATCAAGATTTAATTGGCTTGCGCCAACGTATTGGCATGATTTTCCAGCATTTTAATTTAATGTCGGCTAAAACTGTGTGGGGCAATGTCGCGCTACCTTTAAAAATTGCCGGCGTGGCTCATGAGCAAATTAAAGCCCGTGTTGATGAAGCGTTAAGCTTAGTGGGCCTTAGCGACAAAGCCGAGCATTATCCATCGCAGCTGTCAGGTGGACAAAAACAACGTGTCGGGATTGCTCGCGCACTGGTACATCATCCAGAAATTTTGCTCTGTGATGAAGCCACTTCTGCGCTTGACCCTGAAAGCACTTCGGTCGTGTTGGGCTTACTAAAAGAAATTAATCAAAAGTTAGGGCTCACCATTGTTTTAATCACACATGAAATGCAAGTGATTCGAGAAATTTGCGATGAAGTGGTGGTGATTGATGGGGGTGAAATTGTTGAAGCCGGTCAAGTATGGCGGGTATTTTCACGCCCACAGCAAGCCATTACTCAAGAGTTACTCAGCTTAGAGCAACTTGATCTACCTTTTGCCCTGCATTCATCTCCGTATCAGGATGACACGCATCGCATTTTAAAACTTCGTTATGAAGCCAGTAGCCAACAAGCACCTGATTTGACCCAGATTTTTGCTGCATTTTCACAGCCGGTACAATTATTACAAAGCCATATTGATCATATTCAAGGGCATTTAATTGGTGCCATGCTCATTGCTGTAGAAGGTACGCACATAAATATCAATCAGTTAAAACAACAATTACAACCCCATGTTGCAGCAGTAGAGGAACTTGGCTATGCACGACCAACTTATTGATTTACTCCTCACCGGTACGATTGATACCTTACTTATGGTCGGTGTATCGGCAATTATGGCTTTCCTGATTGGTTTGCCTATGGCAGTGGTTTTGGTCAGTACCTCAACACATGGCATTTATCCTTCACCAAGCATTAACCAAGCCTTAGGTTGGGTGGTAAATATTACCCGTTCTATTCCATTTTTAATTTTGATGGTGGCACTCATTCCACTGACGCGTTTAATTGTCGGCACCAGTTATGGCGTGTGGGCGGCTGTGGTACCTCTCACCCTTGCCGCAACACCATTTTTTTCCCGTATTGCTGAAGTTAGCTTACGCGAAGTCGATCAAGGTTTGATTGAGGCGGCACAAGCAATTGGCTGTAACCGTAAACAAATTATTTGGCATGTATTATTACCAGAAGCACTGCCCGGTATTGTGGCTGGCTTTACCGTCACTATTGTGACCATGATTAACTCATCAGCCATTGCCGGTGCGATTGGTGCCGGTGGTTTAGGCGACATCGCCTATCGCTATGGTTATCAGCGTTTTGATATGCAAATGATGCTGGCAGTGATTGTCGTGCTGGTGATTTTGGTCATGTTTGTACAAGCCACAGGTGATCATGTTGCCAAACATCTTGATAAACGTAAATTATAGAAAAAATCCCCTCAACTGAGGGGCTCTTCTTTAATAAAACAGTTGACCAATTTTGTAGACTAAAATCATCATCCCCATGGCTGATGCTGATAATACGCTTAGCTCCGCGATGCTCATTGTTTATCCTCCTTAATTGACGCCGTTGTATTTGTTTTACGTCAAATTCAGTATAGCTATAAAAACAAAAAATTACAAAATATAGGTGAAATATCTATAATTTTTACTTAAAAACACTTTAATTATGTTCATTATCATTTTTTATTTTTATATTACTTTATCACTTACTTAAAATAAAAAATATAAAACTTTGTTTTTTAATTATTTTTTAAATAAGTCGCATAATAATTTCATCACTTAGCTCATGGCTAAAGCTGATAAAAACATCACTATTCTTTTAAATGACGCATTTAGGCACGGGTTCATTCATGCTGATCTGGTTCAAATCTTAAAAATAACAGTGCTATAAGCAAATTTAATTGCCTTTATGTCAGTGCCAAAATTACAAATAATGCAGAATTTTAAATTATCAAGAAAAAATGAGACTTAAATCACAGTGTAAAATTATGTTAAACAGTCACATTTAAACGAAAAAAATTGCGTTACTCGCAAAAGCATCTAATTTTAACCCTACTGAGCTAAACAATATCACGCTTAGTTTAGTGGATATATATAAGCACATACCGCACTGGGTTTAGCCTTAATTTCACCTGTACGACTAAAGTTGCAGATCCAACACCCCCTCCGCCAATTGCTTAAAAAACCACGTAATTGGCGATTTTTAATCATTTTTTAAACAGCAATCTCAGACCAAATAGGTAAATTTACCCCTAAAATTGGTATTACCAATTTAAAAATGTTAACCCAATATTGCAAAAAATCCACTTTAAAAATATTATCTCTGCTTAAATTGGAATAAATAGCCAATTTTTAAGGTAAATTGGTCATACCAATTTTAAATTAATCATGTTTTTGTACTCGCAAGCATTTCAAGGAGATGACAATGCTGCAACAGTGGCAACAGATTTACGATCCAATGGGCAATATTTGGCTTTCTAGCGCAATTGCCCTTATTCCGATTATCTTTTTCTTCTTAGCCTTAGCGGTTTTTCGTATGAAAGGCAGCGTTGCGGGTACGATGACTGTCGTATTGGCTTTACTCGTTTCGCTGTTTGCTTATGACATGCCAATTGCGATGGCGTTTGCATCGCTTGGCTACGGTTTCTTGTATGGCTTATGGCCAATTGCTTGGATTATTCTAGGCGCTTTATTTTTATATAAAATTTCAGTTAAAACTGGTCAATTTGACATTATTCGTTCTTCGATTTTGTCGATTACTGAAGACCAACGTTTACAAATGCTATTGGTCGGCTTTGCTTTTGGTACCTTCTTAGAAGGTGCGGCAGGCTTTGGTGCACCAGTGGCGATTACTGCGGCGTTATTGGTCGGTTTAGGTTTTAAACCGCTTTATGCAGCAGGTCTTTGCCTGATTGTAAATACGGCACCAGTGGCCTTCGGCGCTATGGGGATTCCAATTATTGTTGCAGGGCAAGTCTCTGGTGTAGACACCATGGAAATCAGCCAAATGGTGGGGCGTCAATTGCCATTTATGGTGCCAATTGTCCTGATTTGGATTATGGCGATTATGGATGGCTGGCGTGGTGTGAAAGAAACTTGGCCTGCAATCTTTGTTGGTGGCGGTTCATTTGCGTTAGCGCAATATTTAACCTCTAACTTTGTTGGTCCAGAATTACCAGATATTACCGCAGCGATTGCCGCTTTGGTCAGCTTAACCATCTTGCTAAAATACTGGCAACCCAAACATATTTTCCGTTTTAAAGATGAAGATGCACAAGTTGACTCAAATATTTTAGCAGATGCCAATAAAAAATATAGCATTGGCCAAATTGCCAAAGCATGGTCGCCATTTGCAATTTTAACCGCGATGGTCACCCTGTGGAGTATTAAACCCTTTAAAGATTTGTTTGTTAAAGGCGGTCCACTCGAACACTTGGTATTCTCTTTTGAAGTGCCATATTTACATCAAATGATTCAAAAGCTGCCGCCTGTCGTGCCTGCGATCAAAGATTATGACGCGATTTATAAATTTGATTGGCTCTCTGCAACAGGTACCGCCATTTTTATTGCAGCGATCATTACCATGCTGTATTTAAAAATGAAGCCCCGCGATGCAGTAAGCACCTTTGCGGAAACCTTTAAAGATTTAAAAACGCCAATCTATTCAATTGGTATGGTGCTGTCATTTGCCTTTATCGCCAACTACTCAGGTATGTCAGCAACGCTAGCATTAGCCTTGGCGCATACGGGTGATGCTTTTGTGTTCTTCTCACCATTCTTAGGTTGGGTTGGGGTGTTTTTAACAGGTTCAGACACTTCTGCCAATGCCTTGTTCTCTGCTTTACAAGCCACAACTGCGCAGCAAATTGGTGTGCCAGAAGTGTTATTGGTGGCCGCCAATACCAGTGGTGGGGTGACCGGTAAAATGATTTCACCGCAATCAATTGCCATTGCCTGTGCTGCAGTTGGTTTAGTAGGTAAAGAATCCGATTTATTCCGCTTTACCGTGAAACACAGTATCGTGTTTACCATCATGATCGGTATTATTATCACCTTACAAGCATATGTCTTCCCATGGATGATTCCATAAGTGGCAATTAAGGTGATTCAGGTATGAAAGTTTCCGAAAAAGTGGTGCAAAGTTTAAAAACTTTGGTTGAGACCCAACAACTACAGGTCGGAGATCGACTGCCTGCGGAGCGTAAATTATGTGAGCAGCTTGGGGTTTCGCGTTCATCCTTACGCGAAGCCATCCAGCAACTGGTCAGCCAAGGTATGCTGTATAGCCGCATGGGTGCGGGTAATTATTTACAGCAATTACCACAGCACTGGTCACAGCAGCAAATTGTACAACCGATTAGCCATTTAATGGATGAAGATCCAGCATATCGTTTTGATGTACAAGAGGCACGTTTGATTTTAGAAGGTGGCTGTGCATGGCATGCAGCAACGCGCGCGACACCTGAAGATTTAGCCAATATCCGCCGTTGCTATGACAAGATTAGCCATTTTCAAGCCTTAGCCGATGATCATCAAGCTGCGAAAGCCGATGCTGAATTTCATTTGGCTATTGCCGAAGCCTCACATAATTTAGTGCTGATTCAAATGATGCGCAGTCTATTTGATCTGCTGGAATATAACGTGGTATTGGGCCGCCGTAAGGTCTATACCGAGCATAATCGTTACGATCAACTGCGTGACCAACATTTTCAGGTGATGCATGCCATTGAACAACGTGACCCAGAGGCTGCACGCCAAGCCGTATGTGGACACATCGAATATGTCATTGAACAAGTGCGTGCGATTGACGAAGCCGATGCGCGTCGTCAACGTGCGAGTCGATTAAACAGGATCTCATTATGATTATCTCTTCTGCAAATGATTACCGTGAAGCCGCGCGTCGTCGCTTGCCGCCTTTTTTATTTCATTATATTGACGGTGGCGCTTATGCAGAATATACCTTAAAGCGTAACGTTGAAGATTTATCGCAAATTGCCTTACGTCAACGTGTATTGAATGACATGTCACAATTGTCATTAGAAACCAAACTTTTTGATGAAAATTTGTCAATGCCCGTAGCACTGTCACCTGTTGGATTAACAGGCATGTATGCACGCCGTGGTGAAGTGCAAGCCGCTGTTGCAGCAGACAAAAAAGGCATTCCTTTTACCTTATCGACCGTGTCTGTCTGCCCAATTGAAGAAGTTGCACCGGCCATTCAACGCCCAATGTGGTTCCAGTTATATGTACTACGTGACCGTGGCTTTATGAAAAATGCCTTGGAACGTGCTAAAGCTGCGGGTTGTTCAACACTCGTCTTTACGGTCGATATGCCAGTTCCGGGTGCACGTTACCGTGATGCTCATTCAGGGATGAGTGGCCCCAATGCAGCAATGCGTCGTTATATGCAATCGTGTCTACATCCACATTGGGCATGGAATGTCGGCATGATGGGGCGTCCACATGATCTTGGCAATATTTCCAAATACTTAGGTAAACCGACTGGGCTTGAAGATTATATTGGCTGGTTAGGTGCCAATTTTGACCCTTCAATTTCATGGAAAGATTTAGAATGGATTCGTGATTATTGGGATGGGCCAATGGTGATTAAAGGCATTTTAGATCCGGAAGATGCCAAAGATGCAGTACGTTTTGGTGCCGATGGGATTGTGGTGTCCAATCACGGCGGTCGTCAGTTAGATGGCGTACTTTCATCTGCACGCGCCCTGCCTCCGATTGCCGATGCAGTGAAAGGTGATCTGACCATTTTAGCCGATTCAGGGGTGCGTAACGGTCTAGACGTGGTGCGTATGTTAGCCCTCGGTGCAGATACCTGTATGCTCGGCCGTGCCTTTGTGTATGCCTTAGGCGCTGCAGGCGGTGCAGGTGTGAGCAATTTACTCGATCTGATTGACAAAGAAATGCGCGTTGCGATGACCTTAACCGGTGCACGTACGATTGCCGATATCACTGAAGATTGCTTAGTAAAATTAGACCGCGAATTAAAACAAGGATAAGTCAACATGCATGCTCAAGCTGGCTTTAATGCTCAAGATACGTTAAAACAACTGCAACATGTAGTGGGTAAAACCCATGTACTCACCGATGATCAAGATACGCGTTTATATCGGCAAGGTCGTCGTTATGGTGCCGGTGAAGTATTTGCTGTGGTGAGTCCTGGTAGCCTGCTTGAGCAATGGCGTGTGTTAGAAATTGCCGTCGCTGCCGATTGCATTGTAATTATGCAAGCGGCTAACACCGGTTTAACCGGTGGTTCTACCCCATTTGGCGATGATTATGATCGTCCTATCGTGTTAATGAGCACACGGCGTTTACAAGGCGTTCAGGTCATTAATGATGCCAAACAAGTAGTGTGTTTACCTGGTGCCACCTTAGATACTTTAGAAAAACAACTCGCGCCTCATGGCCGTGAACCGCATTCTGTCATTGGCTCGTCATGTATTGGTGCCTCTGTCTTAGGTGGCGTATGTAACAACTCAGGCGGTGCTTTAGTGCGCCGTGGCCCTGCCTATACCGAACTGGCCTTATATGCACGCGTCAATGAACAAGGTCAATTAGAACTGATTAACCATTTGGGCATTGATTTAGGTCATAGCCCCGAAGAGATTTTAACCCGCCTCGAACGTGGGGATTACCAAGCCCAAGATATTCAACAAGACGAGCATCGCTGTGGTTCAGACCGTCATTATCAACATGATGTCTGTCAGGTAGATGCCGATACCCCAGCGCGCTTTAATGCCAACCCATCACGTTTATTCGAAGCATCAGGCTCTGCCGGTAAAGTCTGCGTATTTGCGGTACGTCTCGATACCTTTGAAAAAATTCCAAGCCAAGTCTTTTATGTCGGCACCAATTCACAAGAAGATTTAACTGCCATTCGTCGTTTTTTACTCACTGATTTACCGCGTTTACCCATTGCGGGTGAATATATTCACCGGGTAGCCTATGACATTGGCGCCAAATATGGCAAAGACAGTTTCCTATTTATTGAAAAATTTGGTACTGCCAAAGTTCCTGCCGCTTTTGCCATGAAAGATAAAGTCGATGGCTACTTAAATAAATGGGGTATGCGCGGTTTAAGCGATAAAATCTTACAGTTGGTCACCAAATTTTTACCGTCCCATTTGCCTAAACGCATGAATGATTTCCGCGATTTATACGAACATCATTTAATTTTGCGGATTGAAAATCAAGACGTCGAGCAAGTGAATCGCTTTTTAAAGCAGTATTTTGGCGCCATGCAAAGTGGTCATTACTTCTTATGTGATGAAGATGAAGGACGCAAAGCCTTTTTACACCGTTTTGCGGTTGCCGGTGCTGCCATTCGTTACCGTGATACCCATCTAGATGAAGTCGAAGATATTGTCGCCCTAGATATTGCCCTACGTCGTAATGACCGTGAATGGGTGGAAACATTGCCTGCCGAGATGGACGACAAAATCATCCACAAATTGTATTACGGGCATTTTATTTGCCATGTATTCCATCAAGATTATATTGTCAAAAAAGGCGTTGATCCTTTAAAAATGGAACATGCGATGTGGAAACTACTGGATCAACGTGGGGCTGAATATCCTGCTGAACATAATGTCGGACATTTATATGTGGCAAAGCCAGCCCTTAAGCAGCACTATCAACACCTAGATCCAACCAATCGCTTTAACGTTGGCATTGGCCATACCTCCAAACGTAAATATTGGCAGTAATGTCAATCTCGTGACTCAAAGGATAATTTTTATATAATTGAGTCATCGCATTGAGGCTGTATTCTCGGGTCTGTGATACAGCCTCTATTTTTTACTAAATGTTGAAAACTTACCCAATGTTCAAGCCACAATTCAGTTAAAATATTGATCTTACATCAACAAAACTCGTCGGGAGATGAAACTCAATGTTTGAACTGGATTTCAAGCTACTCAGTATTTTTTATCATATTTATAAATTTAAAAGTGTTTCCGCCACTGCAGATCATTTAGCCTTAAGCCAACCTGCGGTGAGTAACTTACTGAATAAAATTCGCCACTATTATCAAGATCCATTATTTGTACGCATTGGCAATGAGATGGTGCCCACGGAGCTATCCAAACAGCTATTTCCTTTGGTCAGTGAAGTACTCAGTAAAGTTGAAGTGATTCAAAACTATACCGTGCAGTTTGATCAAATGAATTCGCAACAACAATTTACTATTGCCATGACCGATGTCGCACACTTGGTTTTGTTACCCCAGATTTCGCAATATCTAAAAAAACATGCACCTAAAGTAAAACTCAACGTGCGTGCGATGACCTCAGAAACCAGCTATCAAATGGCCAATGGGGAAATTGACCTCGCGATGGGCTTTTTACCACATCTTGAAAATGGCTTTTATCAACAAAAACTTTTTGAGCAGCATTATGTGGTGATTTCCGCTAAAAATCATCCGCGCTTAAAAGGCGACACTTTAACGATCGAAGAATATTTACAAGAATCACATATTGATATTGATGCAGGCATTGGACATTACCATATTGAAAACGAATTGCTCAAACTCGGGGTAAAGCGCGACTTTCTGATGCGTCTACCCAGCTATTTAGGTGTAGGTTTAGTAGTTCAAGAAACCGAGGCCATTGCCACTGTGCCTTATTACTTAAGTGAAGTATTGTTAGCACGTGGAAATCTTAAAATTTTGCAAGCACCTATTGCCTTTCCGACCTATGCCATTAAACAATATTGGCATCTGTCTTCGCATCATAAAACCAGTCATGAATGGCTGCGTCATATGTGTTATGAAGTTTTAGTAAGATAAAAAATATATAACTGTATAGATAATCGCTCTAATTAGGAATCACCTGAAATTTGTTTAAAATTCAACCACATGTAAATTTAGAAATATATTGAAATATGTTTTTAACGCTTAGCATAGTGACTATAAATATAAAATAACTATGATAACCAGCTCCTGTTTTTAGGTGGCTTTAATTTTTTTTATGTTTTCTCCTCTGTTTAAAATCTTCTCAACTGCGTTATTTGGTTTTACGCTTGTCGGTTGTATGCAAACTACACAGCTGCACGGTACTGAGCGTCAACAATTGATCATGATTCCAGAGAAAATATGGCACCACAATGCAGACAAAGCCTATCAAGAGGTGCTGGATGATTTGACTGAAAATGGCACGATTATTTATGATCAGCGCCTCACTAAAATTATGCAAAAACTACAACCTATGGCCTATGAATACCGTCCTGATTCACGTCATTGGAATTGGCAAATTAGTGCCGTGATGAGTAACAAACTCAATGCCCATGGTTTTGCTGGGGGTAAGGTACTTTTGCATCAAGGCATCTATTGGAGCTTAAATCTCAACGATGATGAGCTGGCCTATGTGATTGCACATGAAATGGCACATTCTTTACGTGAACATAGCCGTGAACGTGTCAGCACTGGACTGCTACTTGGGCCATTAGCAGCACTTAAACAAGGCGGTAAGTCTATGAGCGCCACTCTTGAACAAGAGGCCGACTTAATAGGTGTAGAGATGATTAAAAAAGCAGGCTATAACCCTGCGGCAGCGATGAGCTTTTGGGAAAAATACCAACAGGAAAGTAGCCGCCGCGCCCAAAATGGTGGTGATGCACCTTTAATGACACAAAGTTTTATGCAGCAACGTATTCAGGCCATTGAGACCCGCTTAGCCAGTTTATAATGCTTGGCTCCTAAGCCAAACATCTCCTATTAAAATATCTAAATGTTTAACGCACGAAAATGCCTTATTTTTGTGCGTTTTTTCATTTTTTGCCCTTCATTTGCACCAACCACTGCAAATAAACCCATTAATCTCTAGGCTTTTGCCCTGTATTTAAACCCATAAGTTTTACTAATAGTTAGGCTTAGAAAATATTGTTTGCTTGTCTAAAAATAAACAGGTTATGTTAAGTAACAGAATAAAAATGAGTGAGAATAAGAATGCAAATTAACGCTGCACGTTTATGGCAAAGTTTAATGGATATGGCACAAGTCGGCGCGACAGAATTCGGCGGAAGTTCACGTTTGGCACTCAGTGATGAAGATATCGCAGGTCGTGCTTTACTGTTGCAATGGGCACGCGACTTAGGCTTCAGCATCGGCTATGATGCCGTGGGTAATTTATTTATACGCCGTGAAGGCAGCCAAGATTTAGCCCCAATTGTCATGGGCAGTCATTTAGATACTCAGCCCAAAGGCGGCCGTTTTGATGGAATTTATGGGGTCTTGGCAGGCTTTGAGGTATTACGCACCTTGCATGAGCACAATATTGTGCACCTTCATCCAATTGAAGTGGCGGTATGGACCAATGAAGAAGGTTCACGTTTTGCTCCTGCCATGATGGGTTCTGCGGCTTTTATCGGTAAAATTGGGTTGCGAGATGTACTGGCAACCACAGACAAGCATGGCATCAGTGTCGGTCAAGAATTACAACGCCACCAACAACAAGGTGATTTAGCCTTAGGACGTCCGTTTAGTGCCTATTATGAAGCGCATATTGAACAAGGACCCATTTTAGAAGCCAATCAATGTGAGATTGGTGTGGTGACAGGCGGACAAGGTATTTTATGGCTCAATGCCAAGACCATTGGCACAGCCGCCCATGCGGGTACTACCCCAATGCATATGCGCCATGACAGTATGACTGATCCTAGACAGTATCGTGGACAACAAATCCCTCTAAATTCTTAAAATATTTCTGTTCAAAGGCTTCTGGGCTTAACCAGCCGTTTGCGGAATGCCTTCTGACCCGATTGTAATAAATCTCAATAT
>NZ_PJRJ01000036.1 GCF_003711395.1 Acinetobacter sp. B51(2017) | reverse complement strand
GGCCTTTAGCGTATGTTTCTTCTTTTTACCACTGTAGAACTTACTCTGATTTTTTTTTCGGGCGTTCGATTGAACATTCTGTCGCATCAATAATGACCCAGTTAAAGTGTTCTTCTGCTGTGGTTATGCTTCGTTTTGGCAGGGTAAAACGTCTTGATTTCATCAATGCATCTTCAACCTTTTTAATGATTCGATTCACATTACTTTCAGCGATATGGTAATTTGCCGCTAATTCTAGTTGAGTGCTGTAGTTGCGTAAGTAATTGAGAGTTAATAACAACTGATCCTCTATATCTAAAGTATGAGGTCGACCTGATTTCTTTTTGAGTGATTCTGCTTTTTCTAGAACCTCTACCATTTCAGTAAAAACTTGTCGAGGTACGCCAACCAAGCGTTTGAATTCAGAATCTGAAAAACGGTTTAATTTCTGATATCTCATGAAATTTATATGGAGGTGATTTTTACTTTCGCAAGAGGTCTACTGCCTTACTTAGTCATGCTTAAGCACTAGCTTTGATTATAATAGCGATTTAACAAACGCTCTAAAATTAATCGCAGAATCTGCTGCGACACTTGCCGGACATCACGCCACTGCTCTGAAATTCGAGCATGTCCAATATAAGGGCATTCAAACAGTAATGTTGGCACTTGAAGTACCTCAGCAATATGTTTATCACTATAACCTGCTCGTGGTATACCTAACCACGTCAGCGGAATTTCTGGGTTTGGGTCGTTAAAATGTTGCTGATACCACACTGAAAAATGTTGAAAAGCATGCAGTAAAATTTTCTGTGTCATCTCATGGGAGGCTGCCCCCCATGACACGGCTAAATCACTATGATCATGTAAATTTAACAAGCAAGTCGTTTCTGATTTATGTCGTTTTACCCAATCCAGTAAGATACGACTTTCAATTTCAGATAAAGCCACTTCACCTTTGTTGCCCTGTGCTTGTTGCCAACCGACACTAAAATTACGATTTAAGTCAACATTACGCGCGTTACGCCGATTCTCATTGGCAACACCCCAAGGATTTAAGCAAGGAATAATGCGTAAATGGTAGGTCGCATGCAATAAAGACAAGGTAGGATGCTGTTTAGTCTGATAAAACAGATCATGTAACATCAACATCAGATTAATGATGGAAGTATATTCTTGTCCGTGCTGCCCCGAAATCATTAATAGGGTAGGCCGATGATTAATGTCCTCAGATGCAATACGCATTTTGCCAATTAAACGGGGTTGAATCCAATATTCGCGGATTTCTAAACCTGTTTCTTCATATCCAAGAACCTGACGACTGACATATTGTGGAAAATCCTGTATCAGTTGATCAAAAAATTCATAACATACCTGCAACATATCGGTGCCAGTCGCAGCCACTTCTGCATTAGATAGATCATACCAAGGGTGTAATGCGCTGCTTTTACCACGCGTGATCTTTTTAGGTTTGCTTAGTTTTTCAGATTTCTTCTCTTTAGCTGGCTTCAGCTCTTTTTTCTTAAGTTGATCGCGGGTTGTATCTTTCACTTTAGGCGCTGATTTATTTTTTTCAGGCTTTGCACTGTGGATATTTTGATCCTCGGATTTTTTATTTTTCATCATTTCACCTATTTCAAGCATGCTGTGATTTAAACATGTTTCTTAAAGCGCCACAAATCAACTGCTGTATAGGAAATGCAAAGCCTAACCCTGCCATTGAGTTTTTTTAAAAATCAGCATTTAATTTTAACCCTCTGATCTATTATCAGCCAAATCAACCATTCGACTTGGTCAAAATTACAGAGATGCGTCCTGCTAGATGCGCATACCCATTTCAATACCGCAAAAAAGAACACTATTCAAGCAACCAAATCTAGCATACAATAGAGAATGATTATTATTTAAATAAAAGAGTGTCTGAGCTTATGTTGGTGGTCAACACGGCCTAAAAAGCCCTATTAAGTGATAATCGAGCAGATGAGCTTGGCTGTGCGGCAGTTTAAACTAAAAAATCTGTTGGCGGATAGCTGGATATACTGCCCTATCCGCCTGACAGCTTAAGCATTCACAGGTGGAAAACCATCTTCTGTTAGCGCGGCAACAATTTGCTGTTGGTCAAGCGTGGTGTTGACTTCAACCAATTTGCTTGCAACATCGATATTGACCTGTGCATTGGGGTCTAAATCTTGGATGGTGGCAGTCACACTACGGGCACAGCCACCACAGGTCATATTGTCGATACGAAATTTCATGTTCGGTTCTCCTGATAAAAGAGGCTCGCCAAATTGAATTTGGCTTAAAATACTACATTCAGATGAGTCATCGCCGCGACAAGAAGCCAATGAATTGACTAAAGTCTGGCGCATTTGGGTTAAGCTATTAATCTTTTGTTCTAAATCGGCAATATGTTCGAGCGTCAGCGCTTTAACATCACGGCTGCTGCGCTCTGGGTTTTGCCAAAGTTGCAGCAAGCTTTGGATTTTGCCAAAATCAAAACCTAAATCACGGGCATGTTTAATAAATTTTAAGGTTTCTACATGTTGGATTTGATAATCACGATAACCGTTCTCACGCCGTGTAGAACGAATTAAACCAATCTGCTCATAATAGCGAATCATTTTGCTAGACAAGCCACTTTGCTGCGCGACAGTTCCAATGTTCATGCTGCTCCCTCAAATTGGGCTTTAAATCGTCGTAGACGTAAAGCATTGCTTAAGACAAAGACTGAAGACAGTGCCATTGCTGCTGCAGCAAACATAGGTGAGAGTAAAATCCCAAACCATGGATACATGAGGCCTGCAGCAAGGGGAATTAGGGCGGCATTATAGGCAAAAGCCCAAAATAGATTTTGACGTATATTGTTTAAAGTGGCATGACTTAAGGCAATTGCATTGGCTACACCTTGCATATTACCAGACATTAGCACCACATCAGCTGCTTCAATGGCAATATCAGTACCTGTCCCCACGGCGATGCCAATATCTGCTTGTGCAAGTGCTGGTGCATCGTTGATACCATCGCCTACAAATGCCACCCGACCATAGTGTTGTTGTAGTGTTTGAATCGCATCGACCTTACCATGAGGTAATACTTCCGCCATTACCTGATCAATCTGAAGCGCTTTTGCAATTGCTTGCGCCGTATGCTGTTGATCGCCTGTGATCATCGCCACCTGTATACCTTGCTGATGTAAGGCTTGAACTGCTGCAAAACTGCTCGGCTTAATAGGATCTGCGACCGCTAAAATCGCAGCAAGTTGTCCATCAATGGCCACAAAAATTGGGGTTTTGGCGGCATTACCCCAATCCTGTACGCGTTCATAAACACTTTGCGTATCAAGATTGAGTTGCTGCATTAGACGTTCAGCACCAATATGTAACAGATGCCCTTTCACCGTTGCTTGAATACCATAACCCGTCAGGGCCTGAAAATTTGTTGCGTTTTCTGGTACTAAGCCACGCTGATCGGCAGCATCTACAATTGCTTGGGCGATGGGATGTTCGGATTGACGCTCTACTGCTGCCACGAGGCTGAGCAATTTAGCTTCATCCCACGGCATGATGAGCTGCAGATCGGTTAAGGTCGGTTTGCCTTCGGTTAGCGTACCTGTTTTGTCAAACGCGACCACTTTGGCTTGTTGAAGCAATTGCAGTGCTTCGCCTTGACGAAACAGAACACCAAGTTCAGCCGCACGTCCTGTACCCACCATAATCGAGGTGGGTGTTGCCAGTCCCATGGCGCATGGGCAAGCAATAATGAGTACAGCTACAGCATTGACCAAAGCGAAACTTAAACTTGGTTCTGGGCCAAATAGCCACCAACCTAAAAAAGTCAATAACGATAAGCCCATGACTACAGGTACAAACCACATGGTCACTTGGTCAATCAGTGCCTGAATCGGTAATTTAGTACTTTGTGCTTGTTCGACCATGTGAATGATTTGCGCTAGGACGGTATGCTGTCCCACAGCATTCACTTGCACTTTTAAATGACCATTTTGATTAATACTTCCGGCAACAACACTATCTCCTGACTGTTTTGCCACCGCCATTGGCTCACCACTGAGCATAGATTCATCGACAAAGCTCTGGCCTTCAAGGATTTGGCCATCTGCTGCGATTCGTTGTCCAGGTCGTACCAACAGTAACATGCCCACTTGAACCTGTTGGATCGGAATCTCTACGCCTTGCCCTGCTTGTTCAATAGTGGCAGTTTGAGGTTGTAGCCCTAAAAGATGCTGAATAGCTAAAGACGTACGTCCTTTGGCGCGTGCTTCAAAATAACGCCCGAGTAGGATTAAAGCTGTAATGACAGCCGCAGCTTCGAAATACACATTTTGGCTGCCAGAAGGTAATAATTGTGGCAAAAAGGTTGCCACCATAGAATAGCTATAAGCAGCTAAGGTACCGACAGCAACCAACGAATTCATGTCAGGATGTAAACGCCATAAAGCAGGCAAACCTTTTTGATAAAACCCACGTCCAGGAAAGATCAGGATGAGGCTGGTGAGTACCCATTGCAGTAACCAACTATTATCCTGTCCAATATGGGTAACGACCCAGTGGTGAAAGGCTGGTATCAAGTGCCCGCCCATTTCTAAGACAAATACGGGTAAAGCCAACACTATGGCAAGCAGAAGATCACGCTTGAGGGTTTGTTGTTGTTGCTGTTTTTGATTGATCGGTTGATCTTGTATTAAGCTCGCATCAAAGCCTGCTTTTTTAACCTGTTCAATTAATTTAAGCGTATCTACTTCATGTTCAGTTTCAATAGTTGCCTGTTCAGTGGCTAAATTGACGTTGGCTTGACGTACACCATCGACTTTTTTTAGGGCTTTTTCGACGCGTGCTACACAAGAAGCACAGGTCATGCCTGAAATGTGTAGTTGAATATTGTCTGATGCAACATCAAAGCCCGCTTTTTGCACCGCTTGCAATAGTTGCGCTCTGGAAGTGGGTGCTAATGCCTGTACATGGGCCTGTTCCGTTGCAAGATTAACTTGAGCCTGTAATACCCCATCGACTTTTTTCAAGGCCTTTTCCACGCGTGCTACACAAGAAGCACAGGTCATACCCATAATTTTTAAGTCAAATTCAGAGACTTGTAAATCAAAGCCTGCCTTTTGCACAGCATGTTGTAAGGCTAGGTAATCTAATTGTTGTGCATGTACCTCAGCGCGCTCGGTGGCGAGATTGACGCTCGCTGTTACACCATCAATTTTATTTAGGGCCTTTTCCACGCGTGCCACACAGGAGGCACAGCTCATGCCTAAAATTTGCAGTTGAACACTTTGCATGTGTAGGTCCCTAAACTTATGCCACGATAGACATAGCATAAACCTTCCCATGATGGGAAGGTCAAGGGTTTTTTACTCTGCCATAATAAATACATCAGGAAAACCGCGCTGTTTAAGCAGTCTAGCTGCTTTAGCGGCACGAATCCCACTTTTACAGACACATACCACACGCTGCGGCGTGATTTGTGTAGGAAGTTGATCGAGATGGGTGAAAATTGAACCTCCAATGGGTTGCTCTATTTCGTGGGGCTCGCGTAGCTCTAAGATTAAATCATGCGCTTCAAGCTGCGCTCGATCTAACCACAATAAACTTTCATCAGGTTCTGGCAATTGATCAAAACGTAAACTGCTGATGTGCCAGTGTTCTAAATCTAAACGTAGCAATTGTCCAAGCGCTGATGTTTCACCATGCAAAATGACATTTAGCACCATATGGGCTTGTAAGCTGGCCAACGTGGCGACCGTTGATGCCAGTACCCCTGTCGTTTGGCAGGAAGCAGCATGTTGTGGTAATTCGGGAAATAAAGCGCGGTAGCTGGGGGTATTTGCACCACAGAATCCGCCTACATAGCCTTGCTCAGCCAAGACTGAGGCACTGATCAAAGGGATTTTGTGCTTTAAACAGGCATCGGAAAGTAAGTAAGTGGTAGCAAAGCGATCGGCTGCATCGACCACAATATCAATCCCTTGAAGTGCTGTTTGAAGATTACTGCTACAAATATGCGCTGCATGTGCTTCAATCGTCACTTCAGGATTCAGCTGTGCTAAGTGAGCCGCAACTGCTGTGGCTTTATTGTGCCCTAAATCTGACATACGAAACATGATTTGCCGATGAAGATTGGACAGTTCAACCTGATCGGCATCATAGATACGTAAATAACCGACACCACTGGCGGCTAGAATGGGCAGTAAAGATGCTGATAAACCACCTGCGCCCACCACAAGGACACGAGCAGCTTGTAAGCGTTGCTGTCCTGTACGACCCACTTGAGGCAGTTGCATTTGTCTGAGATAACGTGTGCTATCTTGCATATTAAAACTCCGCTAAACCAAACAGCGGTGTCGAAGCTTGGGCTAAGTCACGTTTGGGCATGAGCCCTGCTTGAGAGGCAAGGTATCCAGCCTTGACTGCTAATGCAAAGGCTTGAGCCATTGCCACAGGATCTTGGGCTTGTGCAACTGCAGTATTGAGTAACACTGCATCAAAGCCCATCTCTAATGCCAAAGCGGCATGACTCGGTGCGCCAATGCCTGCATCAATAATCAAGGGAATATTGGGAAAGTAGTGACGCATTCGCTTTAAAGCATCGATATGACATAAGCCTTGACCAGAACCAATCGGTGCGCCCCATGGCATGAGGACTTCACAGCCAGCTTCTAACAACTTTTCGGCTACAATTAAGTCGTCCGTGGTATAGGGGAAAACTTGAAAACCATCTTCAGATAAAATGCGTGCTGCTTCGACTAAGGCAAACGGATTGGGTTGCAAGGTATCTGGATGACCAATCACTTCAAGCTTAATCCATGATGTAGCAAACACTTCACGCGCCATATGCGCCGTGGTGACAGCTTCTTTGATGCTATAGCAGCCTGCCGTATTGGGTAAAACGCGGCAATTGACCTGTTTAAGTAAGTCGCGAAAGCCTTGCCCACCTTGACCCTCACGGCGCAAACTTACTGTAATGACCTCCACATCTGCGCTTTGAATCGCTTTAAGTAAATGGTCTGGTGACGGATAGCCTGCTGTCCCTAAAAATAAGCGCGATTGGAGCGTTGTGTCATATACTTGCATGTTAACCTCCTTGCATCGGTGCAAGGACTTCAATTTTCTGCCCAGCACACAATACAGTCGTTGCATATTGGCTGCGTGGTACAAAGTTACCATCGATGGCACTGGCCACGGCAGTACAATCAAACTGCTGCTCTTCGAGCAATTCACTTAAGGTTTGACTTTGGGTGTCTATGCGTTTGCCATTTAAATAGAGGTTCATACTGCACTCCCTGCAATGTGTTGAATGAGTTGTTCTGCTAACCATGGGGCACATAAGAAGCCATGGCGGTGCATACCATTGATATAAAATGCGTTATTTTGGTAGAGAATTTTGGGAATATTGTCCGAATAGGCAGGTCTTAAACCTACACCCGTTTCTATAATTGCAGCTTCTGCAAAAGCAGGATGAATGGTATAGGCTGCGCTCAGTAATTCCATCATGCTGCGGGCGGTCATTGGTTGACGGGAATCGCTTTCTAACATGGTGGCGCCAAGCATAAATTGTCCCTGCGCGCGTGGTACCAAATAACAAGGAAAACGTGGGTGTAATAAACGAATCGGACGTGAAAAGTGTAATTCGGGTTGCCGCAAAATCAGCATTTCACCACGTACGGCGCGTAAAGACAGCTGATCCTGAGCATAAATGCCGCGGCAATCAATGATTTTGCCACGCGGTTGACCCGTATGAATAGCAACCCCTTTTGCAATTAAATTACTTTTCAGTTCAACCAAGACTAAACGTGGATCTAGATGCGCTTCATCTTTAAAAAATAAAGCTTGGCTAAAATGGGTCAGCTCAGCCTCAATATTTGCTGGGGCAACGCATTGATGTTGTGTGGTACGTTTAGAAAAACGCGCTAATTCAGCGTGATCCCGTGCTGCTGCGACTACTAAGGTACCGTTTTGTATTACCTGTGTGCTATAGCGCTGCCACCATGCAATCGCATCAAAATCATGTAAAGCCTGAAAATGAGGTGCAGCCTCTGCTTCACAAAAAGGCGCTAGCATGCCGCCTGCAAAATGTGAGGCCGCTGTGTGCGCAGCAGAACAAATAATTTCAACCGTCTCGCCGTGTGCGTGTAAGGCAGTGGCCACGCATAAACCACTCACACCACTGCCCAAAATTGACCAGTGGCTCATCATAATAACTCAAGAAACATGTTGATCTCCGACAAGAGACCCATGCGACGTGCAGGAAAGACGGACTGCACCTGTAAAACAAGCGATGCCGTATTGAGATGGTCTTCCTACGCCAGCATTAACTGGGTCAGGTTCAAAGGGTCGCTAGCTCGAGTCAAAACTCATCTAGCCTCTCAGTCTCTTTGGAGACTCCCCTGCCTAAAGTTCGTCTATTTAGATAAATTTTGAGTAGCTTGTCAAGCCATCAAGTACAGTCTAGTCGATTTAAATTAACAAAAAATAATGATTTCTTACCCAAAATAGCTCAAAAAACTGTTAGCTTAATTTTTAATATAAATTAAATAGATAGATAAAAAAATGAGTTGTTTTAAAGCCTACGATATTCGCGGTCAATTAGATACAGAGATCACCCCTAAATTTGCTTATGCCTTGGGACATGCTTATGCAGCACTGTTTAAACCGCGCTGTATTGCTGTGGGTGCAGATATTCGTTTAAGTAGTCCCATGCTCAAAACGGCGCTCATTCATGGCTTAAATGATGCAGGGGTAGATGTATTAGATTTGGGTTTAGCAGGCACAGAAGAAGTATATTTCGCGGCTTTTGCACTCGATATTGATGGTGGCATTGAAATTACTGCCAGCCATAATCCAATTGAATACAATGGTATGAAATTGGTTGCTAAAGGTGCACGTCCTATTGGTATAGATAGCGGTTTAAAACAGATTCAAGCCTTGATTGAACAAGGTGAGTTTAGCTGTGCTGAGCATCAGGGGAAAACCACTCGCTATAATATTTTACCTGCCTATACCGCCCATTTGATGAGTTACTTAGATCCGCAGATTCGTCCCCTAAAAATTGTGACCAATCCAGGGCATGGTGCTGCTGGACATGTGGTAGATGCCCTAGAGCAAGCTTTTAAAGCCGCTCATATTCCGATTGAATTGATTAAAATTCAGCATGAACCCAATGGTCATTTCCCAACTGGGATTCCAAATCCGATGCTGATTGAAAATCGTCAGGCGACCGCAGAAGCTGTCCTGCAACATCAAGCCGATTTAGGCGTGGCATGGGATGGTGATTTTGATCGTTGTTTTTTATTTGACGAAAATGGTCAGTTTATTGAAGGCTATTATTTGGTTGGTTTGTTGGCTGAAGCTTTTCTGCAAAAGCAACCAGAGCAGAAAATTGTCCATGAGCCGCGTTTAATTTGGAATACTTTAGATATTATCCAGCATTATCAAGGTATTGCCATTCAGTCCAAATCTGGGCATGCCTATATGAAGCAAGTGATGCGTGAAGAAAATGCGGTGTATGGCGGCGAAATGAGTGCTCATCACTATTTTCGTGATTTTGGCTACTGTGACAGTGGCATGATTCCATGGTTGTTGGTGGTGAACTTACTCTCAGCTAAACAGCGCCCCTTATCCGAACTCACCCAAGCGATGCAGCAACGTTTTCCCTGTAGTGGTGAAATTAACTTTACCGTAAAAGATGCTGCGCATACCATTGCCACTTTAAAGCATCATTTTGCTGAGGATCAGCCTGAACTCGATAGCACAGATGGCTTAAGCTTTGACTTTAAAACATGGCGTTTTAATATACGTGCTTCAAATACCGAACCCTTATTAAGACTGAATATTGAAATTAATCAGGAGAAAGCGACGCAGCCTCTAGATTATTACGTGCAGCTGTTAAGCGGGCTAATTGACAGCACAGCATAAGATTACGCATGGCTTTCACCATGCGTTGCTTTAGAACATTTGAATCGTTTGGACTAAACCGCGAGTTGAAGCATCTAGATGCGATAAATCAGCATGTTCTCGGGTTAACACAGGCAATAACTCATTGGCAATTTCTTTGCCCTTTTCGACACCCCATTGATCAAAGGGATTAATATTCCATAACACCGATTGCACAAACACTTTATGTTCATACAGTGCAATTAGCATACCGAGTGAATAAGGATCCAAAGCCTTGATCAATAAAGTGCTGCTCGGTTGATTACCACTGTAATGTTTATACAGTGGTAAATCCGTGAGGTTCTGTTCAGTTAAAGCATGATTGCCAAATGCCAAGAGACGCGATTGCGCTAAGCAATTTGAGAGTGCTAAATAATGCTGCTCCACCAAAGAGGCTGCATTTTCAATATGACCAAATTGTTCATCATCATAACGATGAATAGGGGCAATAAAATCACAACTGACGTTGCTGGTGCCTTGATGCAACAGTTGATAAAAGGCGTGCTGGGCATTTGGTCCGACTTCACCCCAAATAATGGGGCAAGTATTCACTTCCACAGGGAGATGATTGCGTTGGATGGATTTGCCATTGGACTCCATTTCAAGCTGCTGTAAATAGGAAGTAAAGTATTTCAAGCGACCGTCATACGGCAGTACGGCATGGGTATTAATATTTAAAAAATTAATATTCCAAATGCCAATCAGTGCCATCAGTACTGGAATATTATGGCGTAAATCCGCCAGTTGAAAATGCTGATCAATTGAGTGTGCCCCTGCGAGTAAGCGCTTAAAATGCCCAACCCCAATCGATAAGGCGATGGGCAAGCCTATACAAGACCACAGCGAATAACGTCCACCGACCCAATCCCAAAGCAGAAACTGTTTTTCAGGGGCGATACCCCAATCCGTCATTTTATCTGCTCGAGTAGAGACGCCAATAAAATGATGTTTTAAAAATAACGCAGCTTCGCCCAAACTCGCCTCTAACCATAAGCGCGCAGTTTGTGCATTGGATAATGTATCTATAGTGGTAAAGGATTTAGAGGAAATAATAAACAAGGTGGTTTCAGGACGTAATTTATGCAGAATATCAGATAGTTGGCTACCATCCATGGTCGAAACAAAATGTAGATTTAAGTCTTTCGCTGTTTGACGTTTAAAATCTGACAATGCATGACTGACCATGACAGGACCTAAATCTGAGCCGCCAACGCCAATATTGACTACATCTTGAATGACTTCTCCAGTCACACCGCGATATTGTCCTGCATGAATTTGTTCGACCAGTGCGAACATACGTTGTAATTGCTCATGCACGGCTTGCGCTAAGTCTTGATGAGGTGTGCCATGTTCAGGTAAGCGCAGTGCCCAATGCATGGCGGCACGCTGTTCGGTATAGTTAATTTTTTCTTCTGAAAATAAACGTTTAATCCACGCTGTAAGTTGTTTTTTTTCAGCAAATGCAATCAGTTGATCCAGTATATTGTCGTCTAAGCGTTGCTTACTAAAATCAAAAATGACTTGTTCATGCTGTAGGGATAAACGTTCAAAACGTTGTTGATCATGTTGAAATAAATCATGCAAATGTTGCTGCTGGATTTGATCGGCTAAATGTTTTAAACGTTGTTGTTCTTGTCTGGTCATTTGCGTCCTACTCCAATATAAGCCAAACCTTGATTTTTGACATATTCAGGTCGATAAATATTGCGTCCGTCCAACAATAAAGGATGCTGCATGCGATTGACTAAATGCCGATAATCTAAACTCCAGTATTGACGCCATGGGGTCAGTACACACAGTGCATGTGCATCAATAATGGCATCATATTGTTGTTCACATAGAATCAGGTCATCACGTTCGCCATACATACGTGCAATCGCATTGAGTGCTGCAGGATCATGTAAACGTACAATGGCGCCTTGTGACCATAAGGCAGTGAGCATGGGATGAATCGGTGATTGATGTACGCTCGCGGTATTTTCTTTATAAGATGCGCCCCAGATCGCAATAGTTTTTCCGTTGAGATCGCCATTAAAATAACGCCACAGCTTACGGAACATAAATTCTTTTTGTTCTTCGTTAATTTCCCAGACTTGTTCAAGTAAGCGACTCTTCCCCCCTGCATCTGCCACCGCACGGGTCAAGGTTAAAATATCATGCGAGAAGTGTTCTCCTCCAAAGCCAACCCCTGGAAATAGATAAGTTCCACCAATACGCGGATCAGCTGCCATGGCTGAACGCACATGATGAATATCTACGCCAATCTTTTCAGCAACCAAAGCTAAATCATTAATAAAACTAATTCTTGAGCCGAGCATGCCTGAAATACTGAGCTTACTAAATTCGGCATCTAAAATGGGCATACAGACATATTGCTGTGGTAGCGGGAAAAGTGGTCTTAATAGCTCCTGTAATTTATTTAAACTGTTGCCACAATCACAGCCGACAATCAGTTGCTCTGCATCGGTAAGGCTGCCCAATGCATCACCTTCACGAATATTGTCGGGTAAATATACCCATTCATCATCTTCTAAAATTTGTTGTAAGCGCTGTGTACCATATAAACCAAAGGTCGCAGTATTAATCATGAGCTTTGGATGAATCAGGGGACGTTGTTTAAGATGTTGGGCGATAGACAGAGATTGTTGTTGTTCATGAGGACCTAAGCAAAACCAATATGCATCGATGTCTAAATCTAAATCTTCAAAATAACAGTCGTTTAAAAAGCCTTGTTGTTTTTGTTTAACAATAATGAGTTTTAATACTGGATCATCAAAGTTATTTTCAAGATTAAAATCTTCTGCCAAATGATCACACCAATACACGTCATGACCAGATTCTGCTAATAAGGCACTGATGACGCCGGCATACAGCGTTTTTCCAAATACGGCAACTTTCATATGCTTCCTCTCATTCATGATTATAATGTTTGATTAGCTCACGAAAGGCAGCTCCAAAGGTGGGATGTTGATGGGCATGATGCACGATCGCCTGTAGGTAACCCAATGGACTACCACAATCAAAGCTCTGCCCTTGCATCAGATAGGCGTCTACCTGATCGAGCTGTGCAATGGCATCGGTCAGTTGAATCTCTGCACCTTGTCCGGCAGGTGTGTCTGCTAAGATTTGCATAATTTGACCGGGCAGAATATAGCGACCCACCACAGCTAGTTGAGAGGGTGCCTGATCAAGCGCGGGCTTTTCGACAATGCCCTGCATGGCAATACTTTGTCCGGGTTGTAGTTCGTCACGTACATCAACAATGCCATATTGATCGACACGATTGGCATCTACGGTTTCGACCATCACTTGCGCTGCTTGATGGCGAGCATAGGCCTGCATCATCTGTTTTAAATCAGCATGATCCCCAGCAATCAGCACATCGGGGAGCAAAACAGCAAATGCCTCATCAGGTTCGATTAAATGACGTGCTGCGTAAATCGCATGACCTAAGCCTAAGGCTTGACCTTGGCGCACGCTGGTGATTTGAATATGGGAAGGGATAACTTGCAAGCGCTCGAGTAATTCAGGCTTATTTTTTTGAGTCAGTAATTGCTCAAGCTCAGCATGGCGATCGAAGTAATTTTCGATCGCCGTTTTACTAGCATGAGTGACAAGAATGATATGTTCAATTCCCGCCGCGATGGCTTCTTGCACCACATAATCAATCGCAGGACGATCGACAATGGTGAGCATTTCTTTTGGAATGGCTTTACTTGCAGGCAGGAAGCGGGTTCCAAAACCTGCTACAGGTATTACAGCTTTCTTTATCATTGTTAAAATAAGCGTCATTTTTATAGGTGCTTTCAACCATAATATGAAATGTTGAAAGTTCATGCATTGCTTACAAAAAGTAGCAGTAAAAACAATAAAAATAACGATTTAACGTTGATAGAAGTCGACCTGTGCCTCATTTAAAGGCGTTCTGCCCCGAATATGATCAGCTAATTTCTCTGCCATCATAATCGTCGTTGCATTTAAATTACCGGTAATAATCAGCGGCATAATAGATGCATCAATCACACGCAGTTGTGAAACACCATGCACACGGCCAAAACCATCCACCACAGCCTGATCATCTTCCCCCATTTTACAGCTACCACAAGGATGGTAGGCAGTTTCAGCATGTTGACGTACAAACGCGTCTAGTTCATCATCGCTGTGGGCATGGCGACTTGGGCTAATTTCTTCACCGCGATAGCGATCAAGTGCGGTTTGTTGCATGATCTCGCGGGTAATGCGAATGGCATCACGAAATTCACGCCAATCTTGCTCGTGACTCATGTAATTAAACAAGATACTCGGATGCGCAAACGGATCTTTAGAGCTTAAACGAATGCGGCCTCTAGAGGGCGAACGCATGGAGCCCACATGGGCTTGGAAACCATGTTCATGAATGGCGTTGCTGCCATTATAATTAATCGCCACAGGTAAAAAGTGATATTGAATATTTGGCCAAGTAAATTCGTCAGATGAGCAAATAAAGCCCCCGGCTTCAAATTGATTGCTGGCTCCAATCCCGCTACCTAAAAATAACCATTCTGCGCCAATTTTAGGTTGGTTATACCATTTTAAGGCAGGATATAAACTCACAGGCTGCTTACAACGATACTGTAAATACATCTCTAAGTGATCTTGTAAGTTTTCCCCAACCCCAGGTAAATCCTGCACCACATCAATCTGATGCTCTTTGAGCAGTTGTGCCGCACCGACACCTGAACGTTGTAAAATTTGTGGAGATGCAATCGCGCCTGCGCAGAGTAAAACTTCACGATCAGCAAAAACTTGTATAGGGGCTTGGGTATTTTGACCTTGAATATACTCTACACCAATCGCCGTTTTACCCGAAAATAAAATACGGTTGGTCATGGCATGCGTCACAATGGTTAAATTGTCACGCGTTTTTGTTAAATCTAAATAACCACGCGCTGTACTCGAACGACGCCCCTGTGGCGTGACCGTACGATCCATAGGACCAAAGCCTTCTTGCTGGTAGCCATTTAAGTCATCTGTGCGTGGATAACCGGCTTGGACGCCTGCTTCTACCATAGCGTGGAATAAAGGATTATTGTTGTTTTTAGGCGTTGCAACACAGACTGGGCCTGAGTCGCCGTGGTAGTCATTGCCACCAATGTCGCGGCTTTCAGCTTTTTTATAATACGGCAGGCAGGCGCGATAATGCCAATGTTCTAAGCCTTTTAAGTTGGCCCACTGTTCTAAATCCATGGCATTGCCGCGAATATAGCACATGCCATTAATCAGTGATGAACCACCTAACCCTTTGCCGCGTCCACATTCCATACGACGCCCGTTCATATAGGGCTCAGGGTCAGTTAAATAGGCCCAATTATAGCGCTTGCCTTGTAACGGGTAGGCCAAGGCTGCAGGCATTTGGGTGCGAAAGTCCAAGCGATAATCCGGCCCGCCAGCTTCTAACAATAACACCTTAACTTGAGGATCTTCCGTCAGGCGGGCAGCCAATACGTTGCCCGCTGAGCCTGCTCCAATAATAATATAATCAAAATATTGCATTACACCGCCTTAATCCTGAGCACGAAAGATCGATTGAAAAGGTGCCAGTTCAACTTGCACGGCTTTCAATTGCGTGTAGGCAAGCAAGGTGGTGATACCATTTTCACGACCTACGCCAGAATGCTTATATCCTCCAACAGGCATTTCTGCCGGTGATTCACCCCACGTATTAATCCAACAAATACCCGCTTCAATTTGATGAATGATACGATGGGCACGTACTAAGTCTGGCGAAACGACGCCTGCAGCTAAACCATACGTCGTATTGTTGGCACGGCGAATGACTTCTTCTTCAGTTTCATAGGTCAAAATAGACATCACAGGACCAAAAATTTCGTCTTGGACAATCGACATGTCATCGTGGCAATCACTAAAAATGGTAGGTGCCACAAAAGCCCCTTTTGCACATGCACCTTCTTGATAGCGCTTCGCACCTGTGACGACACGTGCGCCTGCGGCTTTGCCTTGCTCGATATAATCAAGCACTTTTTGCATATGCGGAAAACTGGCCAGTGGACCAAAATTAACGCCTGCTGCCAATGGGTCACCAATTTTGATATAGGGAATACGCTGTAATAATTTTTCTTCAAATGCACCTTGTAAGGCTTTGGGAATAAAGACGCGTGTGCCATTGGTGCATACTTGGCCTGAACTAAAGAAATTGGCCATCATGGCAATATCAGCGGCCAGATCAAGGTCGGCATCTTCACAAATAATTAAAGGTGATTTACCGCCAAGCTCCATGGTGATTTCTTTGAGACTGGATTCTGCGGCACTGGACATGACTTTTTTGCCTGTCACGACACCACCTGTAAAAGAAATTTTCGCAATCTCAGGATGGCGGCTGAGCGCATCACCGACTTCACCACCACCCAGAACCACATTAAATAGGCCTGCTGGTAGGCCTGCTTCAACATAAATCTCAGCAAGTTTTAGTGCAGTGAGTGAGGTATTTTCACTCGGCTTAAACACCATGGCATTACCTGCTGCAAGTGCAGGTGCAGATTTCCATAACGCGATTTGGATCGGATAATTCCATGCGCCAATACCCGCCACAACACCTAACGGTTCACGGCGTGTATATGCAAATGAACTCTCACGCAGTGGAATTTGCTGCCCTTCTAAGGCAGGCGCAAGTCCTGCATAGTATTCAAGTACGTCTGCTCCAGTGACCACATCTACAGTAGAGGTTTCACTCAAAGCTTTACCAGAATCTAAACTTTCAAGAACAGCCAACTCATCGTTACGGGCACGGAGTAAATCGACCGCTTTACGTAAAATTCTTGCCCGTTCAATGGCTGGACGCTTGGCCCAATCACGTTGGGCGGCTTGGGCGGTTTTAACAGCTTCATCAATATCTTGTGGGTCACATGCCTGTAAAACCGCAAGTACTTCACCATTACTCGGATTAATACTTTCAAAACTCTTACGGCCTGCTTTTTGATGATATTGACCGTTGATGTACGGATATTGTTCGCTAAATTTTGGCATGGATGCGTCCTTAAATCTGTTTGAGTTGTTGTTGGATGTAGTCGTGACAAAGTTGTAGGGTTAGATCGGGATCAAATGCGTGTGGACATAACGCGCCTCTGAGCCAAAAACCATCAATTAAAGCTGCAAGTCCGTAAGCCGCTTGATCAGCAGCTTTTGGTGCGATTCGCTTAGCAAATTCATGCTTTAAATTAGAATGTAAGCGGTCATGGTTAATACGCTGTAAACGTTGTAAGTCAGGGTGATGTAAGCTGTTAGCCCAAAAAGCCAACCAAGTCTTCATGGCTGCATGGTCGACTTGAGATTGGGAAAAGTTACCTGCAACAATGGCGTATAAACGTGCTTGTGCTGTGGGTTCGGCATCAGCTAAACACGTTGCAACATCTTGACTCAGTTGCTTGAGTAAATAGCGCATGGTTGCTTCCATTAAACCGTGCTTGTCTTTGAAGTAATGACTAATAATGCCGCTGGATACTCCCGCCCGCCGTGCAATTTGCACGATACTTGCATCATGAAAGCCAAGTTCATTTACCGCACTTAAAGTGGCTTCAATGAGTTGCTGACGACGAATCGGTTGCATTCCAACCTTAGGCATGGCGTTTCCCTTACACTTACATTTAAAAACTTTTTGTTAATTGAACGTTCAATTAAAAAAGATCATAGTCCTAACATATGGACAGTAGCAATTCTAAATTGCTGTGAATTTGTAAATAATAAAGGTGCGGTTTAACGCGTGATGGACAATAAACAAAGTGAAAATCGTGATCAGCTCAACAAAGTCGTGTTTTTTTGTTCAGCTTTTTTGATTGTATGTTTTTCTATTATTACTATTTTTTTTAATGAGCCTGTCAATCAAGCTATTTTGCATGCCTTAAATTGGGTCAGCCGGACCTTTAGCTGGTATTACTTATTGGCTGCCACGCTTTATTTTATTTTTGTGGTCTTTATTGCCTGCTCTCGTTATGGCGAAATTAAACTTGGACCCAAACATTCTAAACCTGAATTTAGTCTACTGAGTTGGTCTGCCATGCTATTTTCAGCAGGGATTGGTATTGACCTGATGTTTTTCTCGGTCGCAGAACCGCTATCACATTATATGAATCCGCCTGTAGGCAGTGGCGAAACCTATGAAGCAGCACGACAAAGCTTAGTCTGGACATTGTTCCACTATGGAATTACCGGTTGGAGTATGTATGCCTTAGTTGGTGTTGCACTGGGTTACTTTAGTTATCGTTATAATTTACCTTTAACCATCCGCTCAGCGCTCTATCCAATCTTTGGTAAACGTATTCATGGTCCGATTGGTCATACGGTCGATACTGCAGCGGTATTAGGTACGATCTTTGGTATTGCCACCACCTGCGGCATTGGTGTGGTACAGCTCAATTATGGTCTACATGTGCTGTTTGATTTACCAGAAAATCTCTGGATGCAAACCGCCTTAATTGCCTTGGCTGTGGTGATTACGATTATTTCTGTGGTGACAGGGGTGAATAAAGGCTTAAGGGTTCTCTCGGAAATTAATATTTATGTTTCGGTAGGCTTATTGCTGTTTATTTTATTATTAGGCAATACCGAATTTTTACTGGCTGCGCTGATTCAGAACTTTGGCGACTATTTGAGTCAATTTCCTAAACTGTCTTTGACCAGCTTTCCTTTTGAGCAACCTAAGGAATGGATGAACAGTTGGACACTGTTTTTTTGGGCATGGTGGATCGCATGGTCGCCTTTTGTGGGCTTATTTTTAGCACGCATTTCACGCGGTCGTACCATTCGTGAGTTTGTAGCTGGTACTCTCATTATTCCATTGTTATTTACCCTCACTTGGTTATCTATTTTTGGTAATAGTGCATTATACAATGTCATTTTTGAAGGCAATCAACAACTCGCTGAAACCGTTTTATCTAATCCAGCCCATGGTTTCTACGACCTACTCGCACAATACCCATTTTTTAGTTTTATTGCTGGGGTTGCAACGATTACCGGTCTGCTCTTTTATGTCACTTCAGCGGACTCTGGTGCGCTCGTACTGGGTAATTTCACCACTAAATTTAGTAATATCAATCATGATTCGCCACGTTGGTTAAGTGTATTCTGGGCAATTACCATTGGTTTATTGACCTTAGCCATGCTGATGACCAATGGTGTCACAGCACTACAGAATGCCACTATCATCATGGGCTTGCCTTTTAGCTTTGTGATTTTCTTTGTTGCAGCAGGATTATTTAAGTCATTACGTTTGGAGGATTTTCGACAAGCCAGTACCTATGCGAGTGCCGCACCTGTTGTGGGTAATGTGGATATTTCCAATTGGCGTCGTCGTTTAACGCGTGTGATGCAACACCCAAATGCACTGCAAACCCGTGGCATGTTAGATCGGGTCTGTCAACCGGCGATGCGGGCTGTTGCCGACGAACTCGAATTGCGTGGTATCACAGCGCAACTGTCTCAAAAAACCCTGGAAGATGAGCCGGAATTGTATCATCTCGATATTCATATCGCCTTAGAGGCAGAAGAAAACTTCGTCTATCAAATTTGGCCAGTACGCTATATCACCCCGAGTTTTAGTCAACGCGGTAAACGTAACGAGAAATATTACTACCGTTTAGAGACCTATCTATTTGAAGGTTCACAAGGCAATGATTTGGTGGGTTATAGCCAAGAACAGGTGATTAACGATATTTTGGACAAATATGAGCGTCATTTAAACTTTCTGCATATTAACCGAAGTAGTCCAGGCACACGCCCGCTTTTCCCTGAACACGAAGGAGAATAACCATGACAAGTGCTTGGCTACATAGTTTTGCCCTGTTCTTTTCTTTGCTGAATCCTTTTCTCATGAGCATCTATATGCTCGGGATTATTCGACATACCGACGCAGGCACTTTTAGCAAAGCACTTATTCAAGGCAGTTTAATTAGTCTGATTGTATTCACTATTTTTGCCAAAACCGGCGAAGCATTTTTTAATGATGTGCTGCATGTACGTTTTGAATCATTTCAAATTTTTGGCGGTCTTATTTTTTTGGTCATTGGTTATCGTTATGTGTTTGAAGGGGCGGATACCATTGGTGTCATGCGCGGTGCACCGCAGCATCTTGCAGGCACCATTGCGATGCCTTTTATGATTGGACCAGGCACCATTAGTGCTGCTGTGATTACCGGCGTGCAATTACCCTTTACGCATACCGTTACTGTGATTGCGTCGACCCTTTTTCTCAGCTGTAGTTTGTTAATCTTAATGAAATATGCACATGATCATTTAAAGACACGTTATTCAAGCTACATTGATTTATACGTGGATATCGTGGGACGCCTTGCCGCACTGCTGATTGGTACCATTGCCATTGATATGATTGTCACGGGTATTTTAGGGGTTTGGCAAGAATAGCGCTGAAATCACGTTACTTTTTCAGCATTTAATTGACATAAACATAAAAAATAACTTTTATAAATAAAACACTTAAATGATTTTTGGAACAATAAATATACAAATGTAAGTCATTTACCCTATGCAATTGAAGATGAAATTCAGCATGATAGTCACATAACAACCCATTTGGATAAATACATGAAGCAATTGAAAAAAATAACTGTTGGTGCGTTCCTTGCTGCAAGTATGCTCAGCACAGCTTTTGCAAATGAGCCAGTAAAAGCCGTAGAGCAACTGGATTTAAATCAATATTTAGGTCAATGGCATGAAGTGGCACGTAAGCCTTTAACTTTCCAAAAGGACTGTGCTTACAATGTGACTGCAAATTACAGTTTAAATAGTAAAGGTAATGTCAATGTAGATAACCGTTGCTATAAAGCAGATGGCACAATGAAACAATCAACAGCAGAAGCTTATGTACAAAATGCGCCTGCAAATTCAAAACTCAAAGTCAGTTTCTTACCCAAAGCGATTCGTTGGATTCCTGTCGCGCGCGGTGATTATTGGGTGTTAAAAATTGATCAAGATTATCAAACTGTATTAGTAGGTGAGCCTAAGAAAAAATATCTATGGGTACTGTCACGTGATCCAGAGCCAAATAAACAAGTGGTGCAAGAGTATTTAAATTACGCGCAATCTATGGGCTATGATTTAAGTGATGTGATCTATACACCGTATAAAGCCAAATAAATTGTTCAGTATTAAAAAGCAGCCTAAAGGGCTGCTTTTTTTATGGCATCTATTTTGCTTATTAGTATTACGTTTTTTAAAAAAAGTATGACTAAAAGGCAAAGCTATGGGGTATGTGACTAAAGAACTTAGCCAACAAAAGAAGATGCTTTTCGGGCTTGGCTCCTTTTTGATTCCAATTTTGATGTGGTGTGCTATTAGTTATGTGCCTATGTTTTGGCACCCACAAGTGCATATTACGGATGCAGGCAGTAGTGCTTTTCTACAAGTGGATAGCAGAGTAGATCGGGCCGAGTTTTATCAGCAGGCACAAATTGCCGTGGATCAAGGCTTGCAACCGCCTCAAGGTCTACTGACCAATCCCATTTATCTGCCTGCACCGCATGAGGTTGCTCGTGCTTTAGTCACCGCATTTACCACCCCACCAGCACAAGACAATGCGCCGTGGTTTCACGAGAGTTTATGGCACAGTATTCAACTGGTATTTAGTGCCTTTTTCATTTCATCTCTCATCGGTATTCCTTTGGGAATTTTATGTGGTTTTTCTAAAACCTTGTCACAACTGACAGAACCGTTTGTGGAGTTCTTTCGTTACTTACCGGCACCTGCCTTTGGTGCACTTGCGGTCGCCATTTTAGGCATTAATGATGCCCCTAAGATCGCTATTATTGTGGTAGGTACCCTGTTCCAACAAATCCTGATTATTGCCAACACCACCAAAGCCGTTGATAAAAGTCTAATCGAAGCGGGTTTTACCCTAGGCACCAATAAAATCAAAAGTTTATTTCATGTGGTAATTCCTGCTGCCTTGCCTGATATTTACCGAGATTTAAGAGTATTGCTGGGCTGGGCATGGACTTACTTGATCGTAGCAGAATTGATTGGTAGTACCTCAGGGATTACCTGGTTTATTACCCAACAAGCACGCTACCAAAATTTCGACAACGTTTTTGCTGCAATTTTAATTATTGGCATCATTGGTCTGATCTGTGATGTGGTGCTAATGAAACTTGGACAACGTCTCTTTCAATGGAAAGCAGGAGTAAAATAATATGATGCATGCCACATACTTTGAAAATCTAAAACAGCGCCCTGTCATCTTAGAAGCCAAACAACTCAGCCAAGTCTTTCAGCAAGCCAAAACCGAGCGCACCGTTTTAAATCAAATTGATCTTAAAATTTATAAACGTGAATTTATTTGTGTCATTGGACCATCAGGTTGTGGTAAATCCACTTTAAGTCGTGTGATTGCAGGTTTGGATCCTTACACTTCTGGCGAACTACGCGTAAACGATGCTTTAGTGACAGGTCCAAGCCCTGAACGTGGCATGGTGTTTCAAGGCTATACCCTATTTCCGTGGAAAACCGTCAAAGAAAACGTGATGTTTGGGCCATTAATGAAGGGCGAAAGTCATTCCTTGGCAGAAGCACATGCGCGAGAATGGATCAATATTATTGGTCTAGATAAATATGAAGATCAGTATCCGCATCAATTATCAGGCGGCATGAAACAACGTGTGGCGATTGCTCGTGCTTTAGTGAATGAACCTAAAGTCTTGCTCATGGATGAACCTTTTGGTGCTCTTGATCCCCACACGCGACAAAAAATGCAAAAGCACCTGATGGATTTATGGGCCAATATTGATATTACGATTATTTTTGTCACACATGACATGGACGAAGCCATTTTACTTGCTGATCGAATTGTGGCTTTAAAGTCCAATCCGGGTGAGATTAAAGAAATTATTGAAGTTGATTTACCACGTCCACGTGATATGGACGTGATGCAAAGCGCTGAGTTTAAAGCCTTAAGACAACGGGTCGATGCGCTTGTGCATATTAATGATGATGAAATCGATCCAGCACTGGCGGATTTACCTAAAATTCCGCGTATGACGCAAGTCAGTGTTAAGTAAAAAAAGCGGCTTATCTTTAAGATAAGCCGCTTTTTTTAAATCAGTTGGCGCTGAAAGTCATGTTGCATAAATTGCTGAATACTCATGTCTTGTTGAATCAAAGCTTCAATATGTTCTGCGATGACATCATATAGACGACTGTAGCGCTGTTGCTCAGGTAGCAATTGTTTGACTTGCATTTGTAAATGTAATAATGCTTCAACATCGTCACATTCTCCCTGTTCAATGGCATACACATAGCCTAGAACAGCACCTTTTAATAGCACATCATAAGCTAAGCCATAATGTAACTGGCATGCAATAGAGCCAAATACACGCTCATTTGCCTCAAGTTTACGTAACGGATCACGCCCCACACGCGCACATGGATCTTGATAAGCATGCGCGCACGAGTCAATAAAGCTTTGGCTCAAACGACTTAATTCTTGACCATGTTGTGGTATCGCTTGTCTTAAGCCTTGTTGTACTTGCGCCAATAACTGCAACATAAAGCGTTTAACTTGCTCATCGGCCAGTGCAACGCCAATATTTTGATGGCCTCGAAGCATGGCATACCAAGCCAACATGGCATGTACCCCGTTCCACAGGCGATTTTTAATCAATTGAATTTGGCTAATATCATCGACTAAATGCATTTGACGCATTTTTTTTAGCAGTGGACTGTTATTTTCCACATACAGGGGCATATCGGTTTCTGCTTGGAACAAAATGAGATCAATATGCTGCAAACTATGGCTAGGCTGGAAGTTTTTTTGTAGATCAGCCACATATAATCCAGCCTGATGCTCCTGCTCGCGACTTAGGTCGGTTGCATCATCTAAATCGACTTGGAGATTTTCTTCTTCTGCTTGTTGTTGTTTGAAGATATTGTATTTAATACGCAGCTGACGATAGAGTTTTTGCTCAGAGAGCTTAGACACCATTCTATTGACGACTGTATCGCAGATAAAATGTCGGTTCAAGATTTCAGATGTCATCTGTTCACTGGTGATCGCAAGCAAGGCTTGTTTTAAGGCCTGTGTGAATAATGCTTTGGCACCGACTTTATTTAAAATCAGCAACAAGGTCAGTCCTTGTTCTGCATCGCCATAGTGTTTAAAACGCGCATAAAGTGCACTGGCAATGGTCGGCATGTCTTCTAATAGGGCAGCTTCAGGTAAGCAAATCGAGACTAAGCTAGACTGAATATACATGTCATGCATTTGTGTTTGATCATGCGCATCAACAATCTGAATATGATCAATCCGCTCATCATAGGAATGCTGTCCATAGCGGATGCAATAGCTGCCAAAGGCATTTACTGTAGATTGGTAGAGTCGATTACGGGTTGAAGCGAAAATTTTATGGGGACGCGTATAGCCATCCCAATGTGATAAAACCTGTGCTAAATAGCCACCACCGATGGCACCAAAGCCATGAATAGCCACTTGACGTTGATTTAAGGTTTGAGGGAATGGTGTATGTAATTCGGGCATCGGTAAAATGGGGACGCAACGGTCTAAATCTTGAAGATAAGACAGGACATCCACATAAAAATAATCAGCCCGCGCTAACATTTCCGCTGTGGGTACTTTTAAGTCTTGAAAGAGAATCGTAATACCACCTGCAGCACTGGCGGACTTTAAGCCATTGTCTGAATCTTCAAACATCAAACATTGTTTTGGAGTTAAATTAATTTTTTCAGCTGCGTTGAGGAAGATTTCTGGATGCGGTTTGCCACGTTGTACTTCATCACCACAGACTAAAACGTCGAAAAATTTATAGACATTGGCATTAATTAAATATTCTTCTGCAATGGCACGGCGACTTGAAGTGGCAACAGCCATTTTTAAGCCAGATTTACGTAGGCGTTCAAGCACTTGGACTAAGCCAGCTTTGACAGGAACGCCATATTGTCGTACGTATTCGAGTTCGAGCTCATCAGCGCGTTTACGAATCAGCGCATAGGGAATATCAGTGCCATACTGTTGTTGCGCGAGCTGCTCTGCACTTTTGGCACTTAAGCCTAAACACTGCATGAGATAATCATGCGAAAATTCTACCCCAATCAGTTCTTTTGACGCTTGTTGTAAAGTATTAAAACGCAGACGTTCAGTATCGAACATCGTGCCATCCATATCAAAAATTGCGCCGTGTATGACATGTGTTTTAAAGTCTAGCATCTGTGTATTTATTCTCCATAAGTGTTTAAGGTTTGCTCAACACCATAGGAAAATTAGATGGATAAATATAGAAAATTAAAAAAATGTAATAATTGAGATTATTTTTTAAGCATTTGACGCGACATAAGCCGCGTTTTTGTAAGATTAAGAAATTTCATGTAAATACTTTGTAAGTTTCAAACTGTATCTTGAGTAACCTAACGTAGTAAAAATGGTTATCTTTAACGTTTTCTTTAATAGAGCTCAGT
>NZ_PJRJ01000035.1 GCF_003711395.1 Acinetobacter sp. B51(2017) | reverse complement strand
GGCCTTTAGCGTATGTTTCTTCTTTTTACCACTGTAGAACTTACTCTGATTTTTTTTTCGGGCGTTCGATTGAACATTCTGTCGCATCAATAATGACCCAGTTAAAGTGTTCTTCTGCTGTGGTTATACTTCGTTTTGGCAGGGTAAAACGTCTTGATTTCATCAATGCATCTTCAACCTTCTTAATGGTTCGATTCACATTACTTTCAGCGATATGGTAATTTGCCGCTAATTCCAGTTGAGTGCTGTAGTTGCGTAAGTAATTGAGAGTTAATTACAACTGATCCTCTATATCTAAAGTATGAGGTCGACCTGATTTCTTTTTGAGTGATTCTGCTTTTTCTAGAACCTCTACCATTTCAGTAAAAACTTGTCGAGGTACGCCAACCAAGCGTTTGAATTCAGAATCTGAAAAACGGTTTAATTTCTGATATCTCATGAAATTTATATGGAGGTGATTTTTACTTTCGCAAGAGGTCTACTATATAGCTGAATATTATATAAAAAATTCATTTTTATCCTTTGCTGGTCTAGTGCTCATTGCGGGGATCATGGGTTTAATTTTTGACTATATGCCAGAAAATTATACCTATTGGAGTATCAGCTTAGCTATTCTGACTTCTATTTTAGGAGCAATCCTTATTGGATATTATAATGCGACGAGTGCAGCTCGACATCAGGGTGTCACCCCGACCTATTTACATCTTTTTCTTGTGATTGGTTTGTTCATCACCAACTCAATTTGGGGACCACCTAGTTTTCTCATAGATTTCTCTAGGGAATTACTTTATTTTGTATTTTTACAGTTTGGGGTATATTTATACACTAAAAAAAATCATCACAAATAAAGTTAAAAATTAACCTAAAGTAAAAAGAGCTTTTATCATTGCTGGCTGAACACGGGCAATATTATTTTCTCTAGTCATGGTCGTGTGTAGCTGATCCTTTGTTTTATAGCAAGTCAAAAAACCCAACTGAAGTTGGGCTTTTTGAATATTAAGCTTCTGCTAATTCGGCATGTTGCGCCGTGCTGTGGCTTAAGTCTCGATATTGTGCTGCACGATGCTCATCACCTAGGCGTGGTCCTTGACCGAATAACTTTTCACGTAAGGTCCCCGTGCGATATTCGGTTTGATAGACGCCACGGCGTTGTAATTCAGGTACCACATATTCCACAATATCTTCAAAAGATTGATGTGCGAGAATGTAGGCTAAGTTAAAACCATCGAGACCGGTTTCTTCTACCCATTCTTGCAAACGATCTGCGACAGTAGTCGGTGAACCCACAATCACAGGTCCATTACCACCAATGCTGGTCCATTTTGCAATTTCTTCAATGGTCCATACTTTCTCAGGATCCGCTTTTACATAAGAATTAAGTAGAGATTGGATGGCATTGGTTTCAATGTATTCCACTTGATCAGTGGATTGATATTGTGAGAAATCTACGCCTGTCCAACCAGAAACCAGCGTTAAGCCACCATCATAACTGGCATATTTTTGGTATTCAGCAAACTTCTGCTGTGCTTTTTCATCCGTTTCATCAACGACAATTGCCAACATCGTATAGATTAAAACAGAGTCTGCTGCACGGCCTTCTTTAACTAAATTGGCACGAATCCCATCTACCAATGGTTTTACTGCTGCTTTTGTTGGTGCAGAAATAAAGACACATTCAGCATTTTGGCTGGCAAAACGCTGCCCACGGCTTGAAGCACCGGCTTGGTATAGGACAGGTGTACGTTGTGGCGATGGTTCACAAATATGCGTCCCTGGGACACTAAAATATTTACCTTCATGGCGGATTGGATGGACTTTTTTAAAGTCGGCAAATACACCACGCGCTTTATCACGAACAACAGCATCTTCTTCCCAAGAGCCTTCCCAAAGCTTATATAGAACTTCTAGATATTCATCAGCAATGTCGTAACGCTGATCATGACCGACCTGAGTTTTAAGGCCTAAATTTTTAGAGCCACTCTCAAGATAAGAGGTGACGATATTCCAACCTGCACGGCCTTGCGTTAAATGATCAAGCGTCGTCATACGTCGAGCAAAAGGATAAGGATGCTCAAAAGAAATCGAGGTGGTTACACCAAAGCCGAGATGCTCAGTAACAGCAGCCATGGCAGGTACCACCTGTAGTGGGTCATTGACAGGGACCTGTACCGCACCTGTCAGGGCATGTTCATTATTACCATGGTAAACGTCATAAACACCCAGTACATCGGCGATAAAGACGCCATCAAATTTACCGCGTTCTAAAATTTTGGCTAAATCAGTCCAGTATTTTAAATCTTTATATTCTGTTGAGCGGTCATCAGGATGGCGCCAAAGACCAGGAGACTGATGCGCAACACAGTTCATTTCGAAAGCATTAAAGCGAATTTGTTTAGCCATTTGTTGTATCTATTTAAGTAACTATTACTCAGCATCTTAAATAAAAAATCCAGTGATATTTATAACAATTCAGTGTTTGAATATCAGCTATTTATATTTGTAAAAATCTGCTTTAGATAGTGTTAAAAATGCTGAGAGAAAAATAACTGTCTTAATATCAACATGAAAATTTCAATTAATTTTGCAATTTTTGTTATTTCACTCTTGAAAAAGTGGCGTGCTAGTTTAAGGCTAATTTCATTGAGGTTAACGAAAATGACTGCAAAAATTATTGATCCAATTCAAATAGATAAGAAGATTCCAAAAGATTTTTATCAACTTGATTCACCTGCACATATTATCCAAAGTGATGCTGAGGCAATTGCTGTTGCCAAACAATTAGCAGCACAATTTAGCCAAGAGGCAGCTGTGCGTGATCAGGAGCGTCGGTTACCCTTAGCAGAAATCCAATCCTACTCACAATCAGGTTTATGGGGAATCACGATCCCTTCTCGCTTTGGTGGAGCTGAAGTCAGTTATAAGACTTTAGGTGAAGTGGTTAAAATTATATCAGCAGCTGATTCTTCTTTAGGACAACTGGCACAAAACCATTGGGCGTTTTTAGAACATATACGTCTTGATGCGAGTTTAGAACAACAGCAATTCTTCTTTACAGAGGTATTAAAAGGGAAGCGATTAGGCAATGCCTTTTCAGAAAAAGGCTCTAAAACTGTAGCTGATTTAACCACAACGCTGACAATCCATCATGATCACGCTATCTTAAATGGGCGTAAGTTTTTTGCTACAGGGGCGCTGTTTGCACATTGGATCCCCGTTGTTGCAGTACATGAGGGTCAAGCCTATGCTGCAATTATTCCCCAGCACAGTGAAGGTCTAACCATCATTAACGACTGGAGTGGATTTGGCCAACGCACAACAGCCAGTGGTACAGTCATACTCGAGCATGTATATGTCGATTTAAAGCACCTAATTCCTATTCATCAAGCTTTTGAACGTCCAACCGCAGCAGGGGCAATCTCACAATTTATTCAGGCAGCGGTTGATGCAGGTATCGCACGTGGTGCGATTGAAGAAACCATTGCTTACGTCAAGCAATATACTCGCCCTTGGATTGATTCAGGACTCGAAAAAGCCACACAAGATCCTTATACACTGGCCAACATTGGTGAACTTAAAATCAAACAACGTGCTGCAGAAGCTGTGCTTGATTTAGCCGGACTTGCCATTGATCAAGCCCTGCATACGCCAACAGAACAACAAGTGACCGAAGCAACTTTAATTACAGCAGAAGCTAAAGTGCTTACTACTGAATTGGCCATTTTATCTAGCAATAAACTCTTTGAATTGGCGGGTACACGCTCAACCTTAAGTGAGCTCAATTTAGATCGACACTGGCGTAATGCACGCACCCATACTTTACATGACCCTGTACGTTGGAAATTTAACTTAATTGGTAACTATTATCTTAACGATGTACCACCACCACGCCACGCTTGGAGCTAAATCATGACCACAATTACAACTTCTCATTTATCTCTAGGTGCGGATTACCAACAGGTAGCCGCAAAATATCGTCCGATTTTTGCAAAAATTGCTGAGGGTGTAGTGCAGCGAGAAAATGAGCGTCAATTACCATTTGAACAAATTCAATGGTTAAAACAAGCAGGTTTTGGCGCCGTGCGTATTCCTGTTGAATATGGGGGTGATGGGGTATCTCAGCAACAGCTTTTTGAGCTTCTGATTGAACTCGCAGCAGCGGATTCAAACATTGTGCAAGCATTACGGGGCCACTTTGCTTTTGTCGAAGATCGTTTAGTGGCGCATCGTGATCAAGATCAGAGTGTATGGTTTAAGCGTTTTGTACAAGGTGATCTGGTGGGTAATGCTTGGACTGAAATTGGTAAAGTCCAAATTGGTGATGTCATTACCCGTATTCATAAGGATCAAGAGGGTAAATGCTGGGTGAATGGAGAAAAATACTATTCAACCGGGACTATCTACGCGGATTGGATTGACTTGTTTGCCTATGATGAAAGTACACAACAGCATGTCATTGCTGCGGTTTCTACCCATGTACAAGGCGTTGACATAAAAGATGACTGGGATGGCTTTGGTCAAAAAACGACGGGGAGTGGTACCTTAATCTTAAAGCATGTGCCAGTGCCTGCAGAACATATTCTGCCATTTGCACAACGTTTTAAATATCAAACAGCATTTTACCAAGTTGTACATTTAGCGACTTTAGCGGGTATTGCACAAGCTGCGGTCGAAACATTTAGTCTAGAAGTTAAAAAACGTGACCGTATTTATAGTCACGGCAATGCTGACTTGGTACGCAATGATCCACAAATCTTGCAAGTGATTGGACAAGCTGCTGCACAAAGCTATGCTGCAAAAACAATCGCACTGAGCACCGCTGCAGCTCTAGATGAGGCGTATATCAGCCATTTTTCACAACATCTTGATCAAGATGCGGCTGCTAATGATCAGGCCGAATTAGTGTCAGCACAAGGGCAAGTTGTGATGAGTCATTTAGTATTGGATCTGACGACACAGTTATTTAATACCTTAGGTGCTTCAGCAGCAAGTAATCAAAAGCAACTTGATCGTTTTTGGCGTAATGCACGTGTAATTTCGTCTCATAATCCAATTATCTACAAACAGAAAGTGATTGGGGATTGGTTGATTAATCAAACACCTTTACCTTATGTTTGGCAAATTGGTCATAGTCCAAAGTCTAAAAACTAAAAAAGGGCAATTGCCCTTTTTTTACGAGTTCAACATCAAACCAATTTCTTGTCGGCTATAACCGCGTTCGCGTAATGTCGCATAAATAGCACGTTTTATTTGAGGACACTGACTTTTTTTATGTTTTTGAAATAGATACACTTCGCTTTCGCTACGTAATACTTGTTTGAGCTGTAAAACGTGCGTGGTATTTTGAGGAAAAAAGCGTTTAAAAAACTGACGTATTCGGGGGGACATATAACATTTAAGTTGTGAAGATAACAACATCTTATCGATTTTTAAAAAAGTTGAATATGTTATTTTTCTGCCGAATTGTTAAATTATGTAAGAAAGTGCAATAACTTAAACAAAACATCTTTTAAAGCTCAATTTTCATTGAGCCATGCGGTATATGATGAAAACTAAGAGTCAGCCATTACGAGACAATTCTATATATTTTTGCCGTGATGGTACTTTGGAACAGCATTTCAAAACTTGGGCGAATATCTTCACCATCTACAGTGATATGTTTAAGATGGTTCAAAGCGTACGGTTGCGCAAGATTACGATGAAAGGTCGCCTGAATAGACAATTGACTTCCAAATTGATCCACGACACGAATACTGTGTTGTAGCATAGAGTTACCTATAATTAAAAAAGAAAAAATAAGTTTAAAAACGCAGCTGTTTTTATCGCAATTTAAAACTGCTAGAGAACATGAGAAACGTTTAAAAAAAGAAATAGAGTAAAAATTTTAATGTATCGTATTAATTTTAGAGTATAAAAAAGCACTAAAATTTAGTGCTTCTTAAACAAATTATTGGTGCTTTATACGGCAACAATATTCACAGCATTAGGGCCTTTTTGACCTTGGGTCACGCTAAATTCAACCATTTGCCCTTCAATAAGCGTTTTAAAACCTGAATTTGCGATTTCGCTGTAATGTGCAAAAACGTCTGGGCCAGATTCTTGTTGAATAAAACCAAAACCTTTAGTTTCGTTAAACCATTTTACTGTACCCTTTACAACATTTGAGTTTGACATAATATATCCTACTGAATTTTAATAATTTTAAGTCATTTTACTGACTGGAGATAACTTTGAAAATAATAAAGATTGGCACTTAAAATCTGAAAAAAACGAAGGATTATAAATAAAACTGCGATACTTAATAAAGATTGACCGAACAAGACTTTTTTCTAGTTAAGTCCACTATACGCTAAAAAATAAATTAATCAACTTTTTTTATATACATATTTAATTGTCTTATAAAATATAGGTCATCGGCTCTTCGCTTTCAATCCTTTGCAGCAATCGATAAGGTTTAGCATAAGTTGACTTTTTTGTTGATCGAAATATATACATAACTCAAGATGCATTTTTCATCTTGTCATAATAATAAATAGGAATAAACATGATTGGACTAATCGGAATAGTCTTATCCTTAATATTGTTAATGTATTTGGCATATAAAGGATTTAGCGTCATTGTCTTAGCACCATTGTTAGCACTTTTTGCAGTGGCTTGGAGTGGACTAAGCAATGAATTACTTGGCTTTTACTCACAAATTTTCATGACTGGCTTAGGCGGTTATATCATCAAATATTTTCCCTTATTTTTGCTTGGTGCAATTTTTGGTAAGTTGATGGATGATTCAGGCTCAGCTCGAACCATTGCCCACTTTTTTGTTCACAAATTAGGTCATCATAGGGCAATGCTATCTATCGTATTATCCTGTGCTATTTTGACTTATGGAGGCGTGTCCTTATTTGTGGTTGGATTTGCTGTCTTTCCAATTGCTGCAGCATTGTTCAGAGAGCTAGATATACCTAAACGTCTGATTCCTGGTGCGATTGTATTGGGTGCACTGACCTTTACCATGACGGCATTGCCTGGTACACCTGCAATTCAAAATGCCATCCCTATGCCATTTTTTTCTACTGATCTCTATGCTGCACCTGGTCTAGGTATAATTGCCTCTATATTTATTTTAATTACAGGGATGTGGTGGCTGAATCGACGTGTGACTACAGCGAAAGCGCAAGGTGAGGGCTATGGACAACATCATGAACCTGAACAAAGCAAACCTCAACTAGATCAAAATGATCCTAGTTTAATCAAAGCCTTTATTCCAATTTTTGTGGTGATCATTAGTAACTTACTGCTCAGCAAAATTATTTTCCCTTCCATGAATACCGCTTATTTAGCCACAGATAAGTTTGGAAACACATCTTTAAGCTCAGTGATTGGTTTATGGGCCATTGTATGTGCGTTAGTTTTAGCATGTATCGCGATTATTATTCTGAATTGGAAAAATATAACCGATATTCGAGATTCGATTCAACAAGGTGTGTCATCTTCGTTTTTACCTATTTTTAACACCGCCTCAGAAGTAGGCTATGGTTCCGTGATCGCATCCTTGGCAGGTTTTCTTATTCTGCGTGATTTTTTAGTGGGACTTTCGCCTAATAACCCATTGATATCTGAAGCGATTGTGATTAACGTCCTGGCTGGTATTACTGGCTCTGCTTCAGGTGGCTTAAGTATCGCTTTAAATACGATGGGCGAAACCTACAGAAATCTCGCTGTTGAACATGGTATTTCTTTAGAGCTGATGCATCGCGTTGCATCGATGGCTTCAGGTGCTCTAGACTCATTACCACATAATGGTGCAGTCATTACGATCATCGCATTGTGTGGTTTAACTCATAAACAATCTTATTATGATATGTTTATTGTATGTGTGGTCATTCCACTGATTGCGCTTATTGGTGTCATTACCCTAGGCACACTATTTGGCTCTTTTTAAACAATAACAATATATAGGTTCATTTTTATGTCGCATACCATTCATTTACCACGCATTATCGAAATTGGTAAAAACTCTAGAAATCAACTACCTACGATTTTAGCCAGCCTTGGAGCAAAGAAACCGCTGATTATTACTGATCAAATGATGGTGAAATTAGGCTATGTTAAACAAATACAAGATGTATTAAATCAAGCACATATAGAAAGCGATTATTTTGATCAAACTATTCCAGAGCCAACAGCCGCGTCTATTACTGCAGGGGTAGAATGCATTAAAGCCAAACCATATGATGCGATTATCGCTTTAGGTGGAGGTAGCCCGATTGATAGTGCCAAAGCGATCAGTATTTTAAGTCGCTTTGGTGGTGAGATTCGTGACTATAAATTCCCACGTCAGGTGAATGAAGCGGGTTTACCGATCATCGCCATTCCAACGACAGCCGGTACTGGCTCAGAATGTACACGATTTACCATTATTACCGATGAAAAAACCAGTGAGAAAATGCTTTGTGCAGGCTTAGGCTTCCTTCCGGTTGCAGCAATTGTAGATTATGAGTTAACGCTTTCTTTGCCACCAAGAACCACAGCAGATACTGGAATTGATGCCTTAACACATGCCATAGAAGCTTATGTCAGTCAAAAAGCCAACTTGTATAGTGATGCACAAGCATTAGCAGCAATGCGTTTGATCGGTCCAAATTTAAAATTAGCATATCATGAACCGAATAATGAAAAAGCACGTGAAAGTATGATGCTTGGTTCTACTTTAGCAGGAATTGCTTTTTCTAATGCATCGGTTGCTTTAGTTCATGGTATGAGTCGTCCTATTGGAGCATTTTTCCATGTACCTCATGGCTTATCCAATGCGATGTTGCTGCCAATGATTACTGAATTTTCCATTCCCGCAGCACCACAACGTTATGCAGATTGTGCGCGCGCAATTGGTGTGGCTACATTAGAAGATTCAGATTTGATTGCTAACCAAAAATTGATACAGGAATTGAAGTTAATTAATCAAGAACTTCAAGTGCCTACATTGGCTGAATTTGGTGTAGATAAAAAGCATTTTGACGAAGTGGTAAATACCATGGCAGAGCAAGCATTGGCTTCAGGCTCACCCAATAATAATCCACGCGTACCAAAAGTCACCGAAATGATTAAACTCTATCAAGAGCTATGGGCATCATAAAAAACGTTACTTAAACGATTCTCTTTATCCTACTGGATAGGGAGAATTTTTCAAATACATTCTTAATAAAACTTCATCTTATTTTACCCTGCATTATTCCAATTTTTCTAATCTATCTCATGTCTTCGTACGCAGGTTTTTCTACACTGCATCCGCAAAACAACTTTAAATTTTGATTTGGCAAACATAAAAATTAGCCAAATGATTCGATTTTCTACAATCTTTTAATGTATTCATATGAGATCAACACCCTTTAAATATCACGGCCGAAGAGGCTTAACAAAGTGATGGTTAGGTTTTTGACCAGTATTGCTTTAATAACTGGTTATTTTATGGGTTACACCTATGGTTAATTTTTAGTTAAAGCTGGTATAAAAAATTATAAATTACATAAGCTTAATTACTTATATGATGCGTCTTACACGCATCATATTTAGTACTTGTTATTTTAATAAAAGTGTTTTAGATTGCACTACATGTATTCACTATTAAAATTGCTATGAGTTTAACCGAACAACGTGTACGCCAAGCCAAACCACGCGACAAAATGTATTTTATTGCAGATGACGATGGCTTAAGTTTAAAAGTAGAACCTAACGGTAATAAGTCATGGAGCTATCGTTATTCTCTACCCAACAGCAATAAACGTCCACGCGTAAAGTTGGGCACTTATCCAACTATGTCGCTTAAAGAAGCGCGTCTGGCTCGGGATGAGAAAAAAGAGCAAGTTTTTAGTGAACATGAACCAAGTTCAAATCAGTTAACTTTTGAGAAGGTTGCATTGGAATGGTTGGACTTTAAAGAAAAAAATGCTTTAGCAGATCGACCACGCTCAGGTGTTCTTGAACTGGCACGCAAGGCCTTAATGCAAGATATTTTGCCTTTACTCCAGGAGCGTGAATTTTTAAGCTTAAAGCGTTTTGATTTGGTACAAGTTATTCGCCATATTGAAAGCCGTGGTGTAAAAGAACCCGTTAAAAAAGCCTGTAGTTACTTGAATCAAATTTATGATTATGCAGTCGCCATGGGCTATACAGACTACAATCTCGCAATTGGTTTACAAAAGGTTATTATTAAGCAAAGAGTTAAACAGCACTACCCATACTTGCAAACAGATGATTTGCCAGAATTTTTAAAACGCTTACAACAAAATAAAGCTCACCCAATTGTGAAAAAAGCATTATGGTTAAAGCTTTATACTGGTGTACGTGGGGCAGAGCTTCTATCGGCAGAACCACAGCATTTTGATTTAAAAAATAAAATTTGGCGTATTCCTGCCATGCACGTCAAACAATTTAGACGTCGGGTGGTATTAGGAATGCAAGTGCCAGATTATTTAGTCCCCTTATCTGATCAGGCAGTTGAAATTGTGCAATCTGCGATGGATTGGTCTGCGGGTGAAAAATATGTATTTGCTAGTCCTCGTCAAGCAGGTCAAGCACTTCATTTTAATACTTTAAATACGCTAATTCGTCGTATGGGTTATAGTAGTGAGCAATTATCATCACATGGTTTACGCTCAACATTAAGCACCATTTTAAATGATTCTGGTCTTTTTCAATCAAGTTGGATTGAGGCGCAACTATCTCATACCGATAAAGATCAAACGCGTGGTAGTTATAACCATGCTGAATATTTAAATCAACGCCAAGAAATGATGCAATGGTGGGCAGATTATTTAGCTAAACATATGCATTAAAATATTTTTTGGATGAACAATAAAATCAGTAAGTGGGCAGGATAAAATAAATATGCCCATTTATTGACTTGGAAAATTTTAAAATTTATTTTACGATCTAAGCCAAAATAACTCAAAAAAATGACGATGATTAATAAAAGTGTAAAAGGTAAATTCATTCGCCACAAATTATAATTTAATATAGAACTAAAACCTTCAGATAAATTAAAAACAAGATACAAGTTTAAAGAAATACTAGCTAAAATAGGTAAAAAAATTAATTTTCGATTAACAAAAGCCAAATAAAAACATAAAATTGCATATACACCAAGCACATCATATTGAATAGAAAACGCAGTTTGATGTAAAACTAAAATAATCAAAATGGGGATGAAAAAGTAAATCTGATTATACTTCGGCTGACGTACATAAGCATAAAGCAGCACAAAGCATAAAATCAAGCTTGGGAAAATATTTAAACTGTTTGAATCATGGAAATATAATCGATAAGGAATTTCACTCAAAAAAGCATATATGACTAAGTTTTTAATATAACGCTGATCACTAGATAGACTATTCTGTTGCGCTCTACTACGATAAAAGTAATGTGCCATTAAAAATAAAAATAATGGATAAGCTACTCTTCCAATTGAATAACACCATACATCAAATTGACTCGCGCTTGGATTTAAAAACCGTAAATGGTCAATCACCATCGCAATGAGTGCAATCCATTTAATGAGGTCTAAGTATTTTAATCGCATATCATCACGAGCTCTATAGTTTTAAAACTATGCAAAATATTTTAAAGCAGACAGCTTTAAAAACAGTCAGACATCAAAAATTCTTTTATTTTAATCATTGCTGCTGATTGGAAAATCCAAAGATCTCCCATTATGATAGTCGCGAAACAGTAACAAGCCTTTAAAATCAACCATTGCTATTACAAAAAACTTAATAAATACCACGATTCATTGACGCTTCGGGTAATTAGCTGCGCGTACACTCAAAATATAAGTGAAAATAACAAGTAGAGCATATGTCAGTTCAAGAATTTATTCAAAAAACGATACAGGCGGAGCGACGCGAAAAAAATAGTATGACTTGTGCGGTGAATTTACAGAAGTTAATTCAATCGAGTGCTGAGGTTCCGCACCCTGGCGAAGGACAAACTCTCAAGCGTTGGCAAATTCTTGCGCAAGTGGCGGCAGCAGATTTAAATTTAGTTAAATGGTTTGAATCACATTTAGATGCCTTATCTATTTTGCATGAACTCGGTCATGCCGTGCAGCATGATGCGATTTATGCAGTATGGGCGGCAGAGGGTAGTCCCCAGCCTCTAGAGGTACATAATAATGCTTGTCATGGGATTAAAACCTGGTGTTCAGGTGCAGGAATTGTTGAAAAGGCATTGATGACTTACCGTGATGAGCGGCAGCAATCTCAATTGATTTTGGTTGATTTACGTGATGCCAATATTCACATTGACCATAGCGTTTGGCAGGCAGTGGGCATGCAACATACAGCAACCGCCCATATTCGTTTTGATCAGGTTGCAGTACAAAAAATTGCGAAGCCAAATGCGTATCTGGATCGAGCAGGCTTTTGGCATGGCGCTGCAGGTGTAGCAGCCTGCTGGTATGGTGCGAGTAGTCGTTTAGCACAGCAATTAATGAGCCATGTACAACAAAAACCACATCACTTTAAAGCTATGTATTTAGGTGAAGTGAGTACCGCCTTACATGTTAATCGGCAATACTTTTATGCGCTAGCACGGCGTATTGATCAATATCCAAAGCAAACCCATGAATATCAAGTCCGTATGTTGCGGCAGTTGACTGAACAGACTGCACGTTTGGTGATGGAACGAGTAGGGTTGGCCTTAGGCGCAGCGCCTTTCTGCCAAGATGGCCAATTTGCCCAGTTAAGTGCAGATTTAAGCGTATTTATTCGTCAAACCCATGGGGCTTTTGATTTAGAACAGATTGGACAATTGACAAGTGAGCGGGAGATAGAACAATGGACATTATAAAGCATGAGATTGTTGATGATCGGGTCATTTTTGGTGAGGGGACTTCGAGCAATACTTGGGAAAATTGGCAAGGTTTACAACAATTAGCCCCGATGAATATACAGAGTGCCTTTCCCAAGCAGCGCCGTGTCTGTATTTTAGCTCCTCATCCTGATGATGAAGTTTTAGGCTGTGGTGGCTTAATTCAGCAGTTGCTTGAACAAGGCAATCCTATTGTCATTATTGCCGTCACCAATGGCACTGCGAGTCATCCCAACTCGAAACACTATAGCCCTCAAGATTTAAACCAGTTAAGACCAGAAGAAACTAGAACGGCCTTAGCACATTTAGGCGCCAAGCAGCAGATACAGCGAATTGCCCTGAATTTACCTGATGGTCAAGTCTATCAACAAAAAAATTCACTGTATTTAGCCCTTGAAAATATTATTCAAGCGGATGACATCTTGGTAGCTACTTTTTCTCAAGATGGCCATCCAGATCATGAAGGAACAGGTAAGATTGCCGAAAAATTTGCCCGTGACCATGGCTTGCCATGTTATCAAGTGTTAATTTGGGCATGGCATTGGGCAAAACCCCATGATGAGCGGATTCCTTGGCAACGCGCCCAGCGTTTAGACTTAACCCCAAACCAGCAACATAAAAAACGTCAAGCCATTGCTTGCTTTAAAACTCAGATCGAAGTAGATCCAAGTACTCAAAATACTCCTATTCTATCGCCCGCCGCGATTGAACGTATGTCACGGGCATGGGAGGTTTATATATGCTAAAAACCCAAAGCTATTTTGATCAAATTTATGCACAAGGAAATGACCCTTGGGGATATGATCAACGTTGGTATGAAGCACGTAAACGGCAGATTTGTTTGAGCGTATTATTACAACCTGAATATGATCATGCACTTGAGATTGGCTGTAGTAATGGGGTATTTAGTGAAGCACTTGGACAACGTTGTCGCCAATTACTGTGTTTAGATGGTCATGCACAAGCCGTGGCACTCGCACGGCGCCGTGTGGCTGCTTATTCACATATAAAAGTTGAACAGGCTTGGGTGCCTGAGGCACTCCCAGCGCAAAGCTTTGATTTGATTGTTGTAGGGGAAATCTTATATTACCTCAGCCCGATGGAACTCAAACAATTGATGGGGTGGTTAGATCGACATCTTCATCCTTCTGGGACGTTATTATGCTGCCATTGGCGTCATCCTATCCACGGCTTTGAGCTCACTGGCGATCAAGTCCATCAGTCACTCAGACAACTTCATCTAAACCACTATTTAAGTTTAAAAGATCCAGATTTTTTAATTGATGTTTGGTCGCAATCTGGTTTAAGTCTTGCCAAACAAGAGGGCTTAATATGATCGGTGTAGTGATTCCTGCATGTAATGAAGAAGATAATATCCAAGCCTGTTTGCTGGCAGTAAAACGTGCTATCCAACAACTGCATGTCGACATTGAAGTCAAGGTGGTTGTGGTCTTGGATAGCTGCGAAGATCAAACTTTACAACGCGTGCAGGCACTCCAAGTAGACTATTTATCTTGTCAACTACGCTGTGTTGGCCAAGCACGCGATTTAGGTGTACGGCATTTAATTGAACAAGGTGTGACTTGGATTGCGTGTACAGACGCAGACAGTTGTGTGCACCCTGATTGGCTCATGCAACAACTTGAACATCAACCCGCGGATCTCATTTGTGGCGTGGTGATCATTGAAGACTGGCAAAATTTATCTGCACATGCTCAAGAACTCTATCAAGCTCATTACCAAGACCGTATGCATCACCGCCACATTCACGGGGCCAATTTAAGCTTTAGTCGTGATGCTTATTTGCAAGTCGGAGGTTTTCAAGGCCTCAGTTGTCATGAAGACGTTGATCTTGTGCAACGCATGCAATCTCAACAGCGTCAAATTGTCTGGAGTAATCAAGTACGTGTTACGACGAGTAGCCGTTTAGAAGGCCGTGTTGATGATGGCTTTGCTCATTTTTTAAAAAAATTACACGATAAAGAGCAATTATTGCAAAAACAGATGCACTCATATAATTAAACTCTAAAAATAAGCCTTTGTTTCGTAAATTAAAAATAAAACGAGATCATTTTTATTTAATTTGACTTAAAAATAAGCTGTATTCTGCTTAAAACTGTGTATAATTTCGCCAAATTACCCCTGTATAGATTATTTTTTAATCTAATTTTACAGGGGTTTTTCTATGGAATTTTCGCAATTGGATGCTTTATTTTGTTTGGTCAGGTGATGACATGCTTCAATCCAAAACCATTGCGCTGCAATCAGGCGTCCAATCATCGCGTTTATCTGCTCAGCGTTTAGCGACCCTGTTATGTTTCTTTAGCTTGGGTTTTTCTACAGCTGCTTGGGCACCATTAATTCCGTTTGTGCAACAAAGATTATTGCTTAATCACGCCGATTTCGGTGGTTTGCTGTTATGTGCAGGTGTGGGTTCCATGCTGGCAATGCCAGCAACGGGCTTTATCATTCAAAAAATTGGCGGGCGTGCTATCATTGCGATAGCTTTAGCACTGTTTATTTTGGTCCTACCTGCCTTAGCGATCGTGCCAAATACGTGGGCACTTGCGTTAAGTCTATTTAGCTTTGGTGCCGCAGCAGGCAGTTTAGGTGTGGCGATTAATTTACAAGCAGTCATCATTGAAAAACAGTATGCAAAGAGCATGATGTCAAGCTTTCACGGCATGTGTAGTTTAGGTGGTTTACTCGGTGTTATGAGTATGACAGCTTTACTGGCATTCGGATTAAGCCCATGGTTGGCAGCATCTATCCTTGTCGCTTTAGTTTTGTTACTCGCATTGATTGCAGTCCCTAAATGCTTAACCCGACAAGAGCAGCAAGAACCTGAAGTCACCAAGACCAAAGTAAAACGTGGCTTACCGAGTGCATTTGTCGCGCTTGTTGGGATAATGTGTTTTATTGCATTTTTATCTGAAGGTTCTGCCATGGATTGGAGCGGTATTTATTTGACCCAAGAGTTTGGTGTTCAAGCCGCTTATGCAGGACTTGCCTATACTTGCTTTGCAATGACCATGACCGTAGGCCGCTTTGCAGGACGTAAAATCCAACACTCCTTAGGTGAAGCGAAAACTATCTTATTTGGTGCATTGGCGGCAGGTGTGGGCTTAAGCATCGTAATTTTGGCTCCACATTGGCTCGTTGTATTACTCGGTTATGCGATTTTAGGTTTAGGCTGTGCCAATATCGTGCCCATTATGTTCTCACGCGTGGGTAGACAAAATCAGATGCCTAAAGCAGCAGCTTTATCTTATGTCTCTACATTCGCTTATACAGGCTCTTTATTGGGGCCAGCATTGGTCGGCTTAGGGAGTGAAGTTTTTGGTCTAACAGCTGTGTTTATCATTATTGCTGTCGGTTTAAGCTTGATTGCTTTGCTGAACCAATTCAGTCTTAAACAAGAGCGCCGTGCAATTTAGACGGCACTCTTGCTTACTTCACTCACAGCTTTTAAATCAGTTAAAAACTGTTCTCGCCAAGCATGAATATCGTGCTGCATAATGCCATGCATTAAGGCTTTATAACGTTGGATTCGCTCTGATAAAGACATGGTTAATGCTTGATATAGGGCTTTTTTTAAATCGTTAATATCATGTGGATCTACGATTAAAGCCTCCTGCATTTGCTCAGCGGCACCTGCATAGCGCGATAAGATCAGCACCCCCGGATTATGCGGATCTTGGGCAGCAATATATTCTTTTGCGACTAAATTCATGCCATCTTTAAGTGAGTTGACCCAGCCCACTGCGCTCTTTCGATACAACTGCATTAAATCATGATGCGGAATCATGTCATTGGTCAGATAAATAGGTTGCCAATCTTCACTTTTTAAGGCTTGATTTAAGCTATTTATGCGTTGATTGATCTGTTGGTACAGCTTTTGATATGTGGCAACCTCCATCCGACAAGGGCAGGCCACTTGCACGCCAGCAAAACGACCATACAGTGCTTTTTCATGCAATAACGCTTCAATCGCATCAACACGTTCAGGAATACCTTTGGAATAATCTGTCCGTTCTGCAGCAACCACCAAGGGTTGATTGAGCTCTGGACAAGGATCAAAGTAATCTGCAAGTTGCAAAGTATTGCCTTGTGCTGCCTTTTGAATCAGTTTAGCATCAATACCTATTGGGTAAGCTTGAATCAAAACCTGTCGTTTATGATGAAGGATGGTATTTTTTTGAACACTACTCTCAAACAAAGATGTATATACCTCGATACACGTCTGTTGATCAGCTTGAGTTTGTACACCCAGCACATCAAAGGCTAACATATCTTGTAATACATTCTTCGCGACACTCAGTTGCTGCCAATATTGCAGCGGACTCCATGGAATATGCAGGAAAAATCCAATTCGATTATTCAGCCCTAATTGTCGACAATATGTGGCGACACTGAAAAAATGGTAATCATGTACCCAAATGATATCGTCAGGCTGCGCGATTTGCGCAATTTTCTCAGCAAAACGTTGATTAACCTGTTGATAAACAGCAAACTGCTCTGGGTCTTCACGCATTAAATCACTACGATTATGCAACATTGGCCATAACGTATTATTTGCAAAGCCTGAATAAAAGTCTTGGTATTCCGTAACGGTGAGGGGGGTCGTGATATAATGCACTTGAAGGTGTTGCTGCTCTATAAACTCAGGTCTTTCACCATTTTGAATCTGTTCACCATTCCAGCCGAGCCAAATACCGCCTTGTGCTTGTAGTGCGTCCTCAAGTGCGACAGCTAATCCGCCCGCGCTTTTCTGACCTTTATGCGGTAAACTGACTCGATTTGACAGTACAATTAAGCGACTCATTCGCGACTCCTGTGCTTTTGATTGATTATTTTTTTTGTCAATTGTTCTAGAAATTCTGCGCACGCTTGAATATCTTGCACACCATAATGCGCTTGGGTTGACCCTCGTCCTACTTTAATACTCATGCCACCGATTTGATTAATGACCTGAAAACCATCTTCATCGGTCACATCATCCCCTATAAAAATTGGATAATGCTGTTCTAATGCCAAAGCCTGTTGAATATGCCGTATTGCATGCCCTTTGTTGGCAGTTTTTGGTGCAATTTCCCAGACATATTGACCTGCTTTTATATAAAAATCGGGAAAGCCTTTCACAATATGTAGTGCAATTTTTTCAGCAAGTTGTGCTGATTGTGGATACTCACGGTAGTGCAAAGCCACGGAATAGTCTTTATATTCCAAACGTAAAGGTGTTCCTCTACAAGTCTGACTCACACACTGATGCAGGCTCTTAATTTGCTGCTGATCGATTGAAGGAGCATAATGCTGTCGCCTTAAATACAGATCTAAACCATGACTTGCTGCAATAGTGACATTCAAACCTTGGGCCAATTGTTGAGCTTCTGCCAAACAACGCCCCGTAAGTAAGATCACAGGTACATCAAGCGCAATTAAACAACTCAGCAGATGTAAAGTCTTTTCGGGAATAAAACTATCTTTAGGATCAAGCTGAAATTCAGCTAAAGTGCCGTCAATATCTAAATACAGTGCATAAGGGCTATGCACTGCTAGATGATCAAGTAAAGATGATACAGTCTGACAGGTAAGTAGCATGTTTATTCATTATTTTTATCCATCAAGGTGATGTTATAACAGCATGTCTTTTAAAAAACCTGACTCATTTACAAACAGTGAACAGGTCAGCTATTTACGCTTACATGTATTCTTTTAAAAGGAAGGAAAGCAAATAAAAATAAAAAAGGAAGCATCGAGCTAATTTAAGTGATCATGATTTTTTTTAAACGCTTTTTGATAACATCAATCTACCTTGAACATATTTTAATCTTATTTAATCTTTCATCAATCATTGGCTTTTACAGCACTTCTCACATTAGAAATTCAAGATTCCTTTTCCTCCTATTACTAAACAGACTTGAATATCAAGAAGAAAAATGATTGTTTATCCATAGATAATCAATACTTCATAAAGATCAGGAACCAACATGCGCACGCAAATTTATATCGATGGTCAATGGCTTAACTCGCAAAGTGACGCATATTTTGATGTCATTAATCCAGCAACAGAAGAAGTGATTCACCAATTACCCAGTGGCTGTGAAAAAGACATTGATTTAGCTGTCGCTGCTGCACGGCGCGCTTTTGATGATCAAGGTTGGCCTCAAACAACAGGTCAGCAACGTGCTGCATATTTAAGAAAAATTGCAGACCTTATTCAGCAAAATTCCGATGATCTCGCAAAATTAGAAGTCCTAGATAATGGTAAACCTTTAGCCGAAGCACAAGGTGATATTGCAGATGCAGCGGGTTGTTTTCATTATTATGCCAATTTAGCCGAACAGTTAGATGAACAACCTGAAACCCAAATTCAACTTACAGATGAGCGTTTTAACTGCTATGTCGTCAATGAACCTGTTGGAGTGGTGGGGGCAATTATTCCATGGAATTATCCGTTGCTTATGGCGGCGTGGAAGGTTGCACCTGCTTTAGCTGCCGGATGTACAGTAATTTTAAAACCTGCTGAAAATACATCACTTACCGCCCTCGAATTGGCAGCCTTCGCAGATGAAGCAGGTTTGCCCGCCGGCGTACTCAATGTTGTGACCGGGCAAGGAAGTACTGTTGGACATGCCCTTGCTGCGCATGAAGGGGTGGATAAAATCGCCTTTACAGGTTCAGGTGCTGTAGGCTCAAGTATTATGAGTCAAGCAGCGCAAGATATTAAACGTGTGAGTTTGGAATTGGGTGGTAAATCACCTTTTTTAGTGTTTGATGACTGTGATATTGAAGCCGCTGTTGAATGGATTATGTTTGGTATCTTTTGGAATAAAGGCGAAGTTTGTTCAGCAACATCACGTGTGCTGATTCAAGATTCTATTTATACAAAAGTATTAACACGTTTAGTTGCAGAAACTAAAAAAATTAAAATTGGCAATGGTTTAGATGAAGGGGTTTTACTTGGGCCTTTAGTGTCAAAAAAACAGTTAGATACAGTTGATCAAGGAGTTAAACGTGCCCAGCAAGTTGGGGCTCAACTGCTGACTGGCGGTCAGCGTGCCGCGCAGTTTGATAAAGGCTATTATTATGAACCCACCATTTTGGTTGATGTTCCTTTGGACAGCGAAGCATGGAATGAGGAATTTTTTGGCCCTGTCGTATGTATTCGCCCATTTCGTACCGAACAAGAAGCGATTGCAAACGCAAATCGGAGCAAATATGGTTTAGCTGCTGCCATTATGACCCAAGATTCTATTAAAGCGAAACGGGTTGCTCAGAAACTACGCGCAGGTATTGTTTGGGTCAATTGCTCTCAACCCACTTTTACAGAAGCACCTTGGGGTGGATTTAAACAATCGGGGATTGGACGTGAATTAGGCCCTTGGGGGCTGGCATCATACTTAGAACCGAAGCAAATTACCACGTATATGTCTAATCAAGCTTGGGGTTGGTATATTCAACCTTAAGCATTCTGTCTTCAGCAATCTATTCATTGCTCTTGAGTGCTGAAGAGAATCAAATTGTCGTGGTCAGCAAAGAGAGGTAAACCTGAATCCTCATCTTATGATCACGACAGTGCTCTAAGGCTTGCCAGAGAGATGCTCATGCAAATTGCGTATTAATTCCTGGTTGCAGGCTTAGCATGAATCGAATGCCCCTCTAAAAATACGCTCACACTAAGCATTATTATTGGCTCATTGTCTTGCTGAACATTACCCACCACAGAGTGATCAGAAATATCTGCTTTTGGTATTATCCTGATGGTTTAATAACATAAAAAAAAGCCAGGCAAAGAGGGGAGAATTGCCTGGTTTACAAAATAATTATGAAAATTGTCGATCTAACAGCCTATGGCTGCTGATTTGGTATAGAGATAGATTAAGCAAAATCATAAAATTTTTAAAACAAATAAAAACTATAAAATTGATCGCTTATTTAGATTTTGATTTGTTTTGCCGACGACAACGTTCTGAACAATAGCGAACTTCATCCCAACAGCGTTGCCACTTTTTACGCCAATCAAAGCTTAAACCACAGCTCACACAGATTTTTTGGGGTAAATGTTGTTTTTTCATTTTAGGTTCGACCTCAAGTATTCAACTAAGACAAAACACAGTTTAAGCAACGAAAAAATCACATATATTTCACTTTTCCTCACTTAAGATCAATTTTAAAATATATTTATGTGTGATAAAAACGTGATATTACATCGTGCTATAGAAGTTTCTCGCGTCATTGAAATGGCATGGGAAGATCGTACCCCATTTGAAGCCATTTTCCGTGAATATGGTTTAAATGAATCCGCTGTGATTCGCTTGATGCGTAAGGAGCTAAAATCAAGTAGTTTTAAGTTATGGCGTCAACGTGTAACGGGACGTAAAACCAAACATTTGGCTCTACGTTCACCTGAAATTTCACGCGCCTATTGTAGTCGTCAATATAAACCTGCATAGGGTAAAGGAGAACGTTTTTGGTCGCGTCTGACAGTAAAAAAATTTGGATCATTGCTGTTGTACTGATATTGCTGATGGCTATATTGGCTTGGCGTAGCTGGCAAGGACCTGTCGTCAGCACCTATATTGTGAAGCAGCAGCCGTTAGTACAAACTGTTGTTGCTTCTGGACGCTTAGAAAACGTATCTCGCACTGAAATAGGCAGTGAAATCTCAGGTATAGTCCTTGAACGGCGTGTGCAAGAGGGTGATCAGATTCAAGTGGGTGACCTTTTATTGGTCATTCAGTCCGATGATCTAAAAGCACAAGTGCGTGAAGCAGAAAATGCCATTCAAGAATTACGTCGTATTCGCTATCCGCAAGCACAAGTTGAACTACAAAGTGCCGAATTTCAGCTACAACAAGCTAGTCGTGAAGCAAAACGTCGTCAAAACACTGAACCTGGCGTTTTGTCTTTAGAAGAAAAAGAACAGGCTGTAGAAGCGGAACGTTTGGCACGTAACAATCTAGCGGCAGCACGTTTAAAGGCACAAAGTTTAGCGCCCGGTCAAGTCGAAGAGCGCACCCTCATTGAACGTCTAAATGCCTTAAAAGCACAATTGGCCAAAAGTGAAGTCCGTGCACAAGTCGCAGGTACCATCTTAACCCGTGAAGTAGAAGCTGGGGACGTGGTACAACCGGGTAAAACCTTATTTACCCTCGCTGTAGATGGACCTACTCAGATTTTAGTCCCGCTTGATGAACAAAATTTACCTTTCTTAGCATTAGGTCAACAAGCACAGATCATTGCAGATGCCTATCCAGAACGACCTTTTCCTGCTCAGTTGAGTTTTATCGCTCCGAGTATTGATCCACAGCGTGGCACAGTGGATGTCAAACTTAGTGTCAATCCAGTACCTGACTTTTTACGTCAAGATATGACTGTCTCGGTGAACATTGAAACCGCACGCCGTGATCACGCTTTAGTGATCAATAATGACGCTTTATTTGATATTAAAGGCAATAAAGCCAATGTATGGGTGGTACGGGATCATAAGCTTTACCGTCAAAACGTAGAGTTTGGTCTAAAAAGTGCAACCCAAGTTGAAATACTCAAAGGATTAAAGGAGGGTGACCAAGTATTACAAGATCCTGCACAAGGAAAATTAGAGCAACGCGTGCGTATTGAGTAGGTAGAAAAAGATTGAATATGAAGCGCTTATGGACAGATTGGCTCATTGCCATCGGCTTTTTACGTGAAGGTCGTAGTCAATCTCTCATGATTATTGGCGGTGTTGCCATTGGTGTCGCTGTCATTGTCTTTATTAGTGCTTTAATTCAGGGTTTACAAGCCAATTTAATTGAACGTACTTTGGGAACACAAGCACATATCAGCTTATCAGCACCCGATGAAATTAATCGTATTGTCGAAGCGAACAATGCTGTACAACTGGTCTATGAGGATCAACGCGCACAGCGCTTACGTTCAATTAATAATTGGCAAGAAGTCGTTGAGAATTTAGACAACATTCAGAATTTAAATGCTGTGTCACCGATGGTGTCTGGTCCTGCTTTAGTGAAACGTGGCGAGGCGATTAAATCAGTGGCAATTATGGGCATTGATCTACCACGTTATCAGCGTATTGTGCCATTACAAGATTATATTACGAGCGGACAATTACGTTTAAAAGCAGATGACGTGCTCATAGGCACTGAAATGGCAAAAGATTTAGGCGTACGAGTAGGCAGTAAAATACGTTTAGATAATGGCCTCGATGTGAATGCTGTCATGAATGTGGCCGGTATCTTTGAATTAGGTGTTCGAGAACTTGATTCACGCTATATGTATGTTGACCTAAAACGCGCGCAATCACTGCTTGACCTACCCGGTGGTGTTACCATCATCGATCTCAGGATTTCGGATATTTTTGCAGCAGAAGAGGTTGCCGCACAAATGCAACGCCTGACTGGTCTCAAATCAGAAAGTTGGATTGGCAGTAATGCCCAGCTGATGAATGCTATTTCAGCACAGAGCCTATCAACCAATATGATTATTGTATTTGTGGGTATTTCTGTTGCATTTGCCATTGCCAGCGTACTGTCGATTAGTGTGGTACAACGTACACGTGAAATTGGTATTTTGCGCGCCACCGGTGCAACGCGTAACCAAATTTTAGTGATTTTTTTAATCCAGGGTGCAGTGTTTGGTTTATTGGGTTCACTGGTCGGTATTTTAACAAGTTATGCCTTAGTATGGTCATTTAACCAATTTGGACCAGGCTTATTCTATATTCCTATTTCGCCAACTTTAATTATCGCAGCGCTGCTTCTGGCCACATTAAGTGGTTTAATCGCAGCAGCCATTCCAGCACGCCGTGCTGCGCGCCTTGATCCTGTAGAGGCCATTCGCCATGTCTAATGATGAAGTCCTTCGTTTAGAAGCCCTGAAAAAATCCTATAATATTGGTCAACCCAATGAAATTGAAGTATTACATGGGATTGATTTCACGATCAAACGGCATGATTTTGCCGCACTCATTGGTCCCTCTGGCTCCGGCAAAAGTACCTTGCTCAATATCTTAGGTTTATTGGATCAACCAACCGAAGGCGAGATTTATTTACTGGGTCAGGCCACTCGCCAAATGATTGATCAAGAACGTACACGTTTACGTGGAGAAAGCATTGGCTTTGTTTTTCAATTTCATCATCTCATTCAAGCATTTACAGTCATTGAAAATGTGCTGATGCCACTGATGTTAGTACATGGCAAACCTAATAAACAAGCAATTGAAAGAGCACACGATTTACTTGAAGCTGTCGGATTAAAGGATTTTTCCAAACGTAAAGCCAGTCAACTCTCTGGCGGGCAGCAACAGCGTGTTGCCATTGCACGTGCTTTAATTACCCAGCCTGCCTTGTTACTTGCTGATGAACCGACTGGCAATTTAGACAGTCAAACAGCTACGGAAGTATTTGAACTATTTCGTGAGGTCAATGCCACACAAGATTGTGCCGTGTTATTGGTGACCCATGATCCACGTCTATCTGCAACCTGTGATCGGACCATCAAATTGGTCGATGGGCGTATTGAAAGTGATGTGTTATCAAATCCTTAAATTAACCCGAATCATGTATAAGCCTGATTTTACATCTTTATAAATTGAGGCTTATTTTGATGACAGATTTGATAAGCACAGAGTGATGCATAAATCCCAGCGAAATAACCTGAAACGGAAGGATGGCGACTGCTTACTAGATTGTATTGTTGCTTCAATAAGCTAAAGATCGTCTCTATTTTATTGCGTTGTCTCAGCATGATTTCACCCTCTGATGATAGCTCCACTCGTCGCATATTCTTGCGATGATACGTAATCAACTCAACACCTTGCGCTCCTAGCTTATCTCTTAGAATCTCACTGATATAGCCACGATCACCGAAGATCTTACCGATGTAGCCTTGAGCGAGCTTCGGTAGAAGCTTTATATCTGAAGTATGGCCATTCGAGAGTTGGGTCCGAATGAATTTACCCTGAGCATCCACCAATACATGCAATTTGCATCCATAGAAGCACCCCATGAAGCTTTTACCTCGTGTGGCAATTTGTTTTAAAGATTTATGACGTTGAATACGCTGATTTTTACATACGGGTATGTACAGTCAACCCAAGCACACGTTGTTTGAGCATTGGAAGCTAAAGAAATATGTAATGCTTGAAGTGCGAGTTGATGTTGATTGATCAAATAAACGATCCGTTGATAGGATGGTAATCCTTTAAAAAGCTTGGAGTAAAAGCGCTTTAGCATGCTATAAAAGGCTTTGAAATGATGAAGTTGAGAATTTTTATACCAAACTGCGATAAAGATAATTTCAGATAAGCATAGAACACCTGAGCGCTGTCTGACTTTAGGATTTTCTTGTTTTAGATATTGCCAATAGATGGCTTCATTTTTTTGAAAAAAATCATCAATTGTGCAAAATAAAGTTGTAAACTCGAACATAGGATGACTAGTTAATAAGCGTGTGTGGTAACTCACTTATTAACTCAGTCATCTTTTTTTTCAACTGAATTTCTTATCCATGATTCGGGTTATTATAATGATTAGTGGTAACAAGATTGGGTTAATTCTTACTCAGGATGAGGTAGCAAATATAAAAGCCTCTATTGAAGCAGCTATCTAAAAATATAGTTTTGTAAAAGCCCTGACATTTGTTGGGGGTTTTCTTTTTATATAGTCAGAAATCAGACAGTCTAAGTATGGCTTAATAGATGTTTTTATAGATGAGAATCATAAGTTTATGTAGTATGTAAAAAATCACAAGTGATCTAAATGAATGAAAAAGACTAAACTATTTGAACTCTCATTAGAAATGATTGGGGAATTAAAAAAAGAGTTGTTAGAGAGTACGATTATAGATTGCGGTCCTCGTTTGGAATTGGTTGAACAGTGTATTGATATTTCATTTGAGCATGGAATAGGGGTAAATAGTCTTTTGGCTGCGGGATTGCCTGTGCAAGCAATGGTATTGTTCCGTGCGCAGTTTGAAGCGGTAACTAGAGCATATTGGTTACTTTTTCTTGCTTCTAACCACCAAATATCCAAGTTAAGTTTTAGCTACACATTTGAAGAACAGTTTGAAAAAGATAACTATCCAATGATAAGTGAGATGTTGGAAAAGCTAAGTAAGGCTAACTTACCAGCTAAATCGGTAATTGATCATTTGTGTGCATTTAAGAAATATCATCTTAAACAACTGAACTCCGTAGTTCATACTGGTAAGCAATCTTTTACTCGTAACATCATGGGATTTAATGAAGATTTACTATTAACATTCATGCGACAGTCAAATAATTTGATTACTGTAGCAGCACAGATCATGTTGAAGCATACGGTCCCAGATAAACAATATTTTATTCATGAACTAATTGGTAAATATCGTCTTTGTTTCTATTTAGATGATGATGTGGATCCTGCAGTAAAAGATAGAGTCGAAAAATATTATACAGACGAACATCTTAAGTAAGCCTCCTTTAGGAGGTTTTTTTATGCCCGGATGGTTTGTGTTGGCTCTAAAATGGCTTAATAAGTGAGGTGCGCCATGGTTGATAAAATTGAAGCAACAAAAAATCTAAAACGCTATAACGCTGAATTAGAAAAATGGTTGGCATTAGAACGCAGTGTGATGACATCTGAAGAAATGCAGACGGTGGATCGTAAGTTTGAAACGCTCAAGGCTTAGATTAAGAATTTGAAAGGGGCGCTACAAGCATAAAAGTTTAAAAATAATGGATTCTTTTTAGTATGATTCCCCGTAAATAACAGGTGGATATATGAGTAAGAAAACTTTAAAAGATAAAATTGGCGATATGGTTTTTTGGACTGCGGTTTTCATTATTTTTTATTTTCTGGTTGCATATTTACGTCAAAGCAACTGGCTAGAAGAAACTTTTGGGCTTGGGAAAGTTTATTTTTTGCTCAAAGGTACTTTAGGTTTGACAGCAGCATTTTTGGCGCCAATAGCAGCGCTTGTATTGTTTAACGATTGGAGAGAAGAACATAAGATAAAATCGCTGTTATCCCTAC
>NZ_PJRJ01000034.1 GCF_003711395.1 Acinetobacter sp. B51(2017) | reverse complement strand
TCGTAGCGGATACGTTCATTTTTAGCGAACATTTCAAACGATTTAGCAAGAACTTGATTCCACACAAAACGAGCAGAACCTATTGCTTGATTAAGCAATATTTCCTGTTCTTTATTAGGCAAAAGCCTAAATTTATAGTGTTGTAAAATCTTCATTAAATCATTGTTTATAAAGGGATTGTTGTAAATAGATTATAGCAAATTAAAGCACTACAATAAAGATAATATTAGATTATTTATGGCTATCGCCACTCGCTTATATCCCCCACCTGACTGTCGGTGGGGGTCTTACGCTCGATCAAGATAAAAACACCGCTCTCCACAAATAAATGGCTTAAAATATAAAAATGAGACAGACTTTTTCCCATCTGTCTCACATATATTGTTTTTGATAAATGTTGTTTGACTTAGAAGTAAAATGTCACACCGAGTTTATAGGTACGACCTGCACCCAACGTCGCAAAACCACTATTGAATACACCAGCCCAATACTTTTCATCAGTTACATTATCAACATTGGCACGAAAAGTGGTCTCTACACCACCAAGATTAGTTGTGTATTTGGCACCGATATCCAATAATGTATAGTCAGGAAGTTCTAGAGTATTGGTATTGTTGAGATATTGACTATCAACATAATTACCACGAGCATTGATACTTAAACCATCCATTGGGAGTTTATACTCAATACCAAGTCCTGCTGTAAACTCAGGTTGTCCCTCTACTGTTTTACCTACCAATTGAACATTGGTGTTTTTGGTATATTCCACATCAATATAGGCAAGGTTACCCCAAATGATGACATCCTCTGTCATATTACCTGAGAAGCCATATTCGATCCCTTTTGATGTTGTTTCAGCACCATCCGTTGTGATTTGAGTAAAACCCTCAGGATTATCTTTTAACTGTTCAACCATCGTACTTGGTTTTTCGATTTGATAAGCAGCTAAGGTATGTAACCAAGAACCATGTTGGTATTTAGCACCGACTTCATATTGTTTAGTTTGGAATGGTGCAAATGTTTTGCCAAAATTCACATCGCCATTGACTGTTACAGTACTCCCTTGAGATAAACCTTCTACATAGCTTGTGTATAATGATATATCTTCACCCCAAGGTTTTACAACAATAACTAAACTCGGTGATATTTTATCTGCACTATAATTATTCTTTGAATTTGTTGGATTTTTAATATCGATATCTTGATAACGCGCACCTAAAATCAATTGTAGTTTGTCATCAAGTATTGATATTTGATCAGTCAACGAATAACTCATGTAATCATTATCTGCTGTTTGAGAGATTGAAGGTTCAGCAGGCATAAAACCCAAATCAGTGGGGTTATACAGGTTTGTTACAAACTTGGTTTCGCCCGCCTTACTGTGCATATCTGTATCTCTATGCAAATAATCTGCCCTTAAACCCACAACATGTTCAATACTGCCTGTATTAAATGCGCCTTCTAAACCTAAATTTGCAGCTGTATTTCGTTGGTTCATTTTCACATGATAGTACTGCGAATTTGCCTTACCCGCTTCATCTGTGACTACTAGACGAGTCCCAAATAAATGTCCTTGATACTTTTGCTCTGCTGTTGCAACACCTGCAATCACTTTTAGGTTATCGTGTAATTTATATTCTCCAGATAAACCAACGTAGTTTGCAGACTGTTTGCCCCACAAATTAGGTAAATAGTTGCTGCGACCATCTGGAGCATCTAATACTTTTCCCAATGTTGCAAATGAGACCATCGCTGGTGAACCACCTTCACGATTGTCTTTAGTACTATAAGCATCAAAGTTAATTTTTGCTTTATCTGTGGTCCAATCAAGACCTAATACAGCGGAAATAGTTTCATCTTCTAGACCGTCAACAACATGTTCACCTTGGCCATAATTGGCACTGAAACGTGCACCCAATTCTTGATCTTGACCAAATCGACGTGCGACATCAAAGCCAGATTTATAAAATCCTTCTTCTTCAAAATTCGCTGTAACACGAGTAAGTTGTTTATCTGCACGTTTGGTATTTGCCACAACGACACCGCCAACACTCCCTCCTGGCGCCATACCAGCAACTAAAGCATTTGGGCCTTTAAGTACAGTAACAGAGCTAAGAATATCCGTTGATACACGACCTGATGGTGCCATACCATAAGCACCGTTTAAATTAAGATCATCCCAGTTCACATTGAAACCACGAATATTAAAATTTTCATTCAAGTGACCACTATTTGTGGTAGTACGAATACTAGGATCAATTTTTAGCACGTCCATGACTGTGTGTGCATGAGCATCTTGAATTGCTTGATCACTATAATTACGAATCGTAAAGGGTGTATCAAGGACATCTTTTTCACCTAAGATATTAAGTGTGGCTTTCTTTTTTAACTTTCCAGTCACATCAGTTTCTTGTGAATCAGCTTTAACCACAATAGTTGGCAAGACAGTAGAATCATCTGCCAGCGTATAAAATGAAGCTGCTGCCATAGATAAAAATAAAATTGTTCTATTCAAGATGATTCCCCTAACTTAACAAGTGTTGTTTTTACGGTTCCATACTATACAACAACAAATGTTAATAATTCTTATTTATAAAAGATATTGGTTATTGTTTATATCAATGTTAAATCGCTATTTAGTTGAAAAATGCTGTCTTAATTTTAAATAAGTGTAGCGATAAGGTAGTTAAAAAGAGATAATCAGTAAAATACCAATACAACATAAGCATTTGATTTTTTTATAAATTAATCTTTACATCCTCCAAGAATACTAGGAGGACTGAGTTGATAGATTTTTATCTTTTTAATTAATTTATTTAAGGTTTTCTATTTATGAGTGAAGAAATGCTGTAAAGCGTCTTGCACAACAACTTGCCAAACAGCATATGAGTGTCCTCCCGTGTAGGTCTTAAATATTACATCTTGCCCTTTCTCTTTTAAGTCATTTGCGACGATTGGGGAGGTATTTAAAATACTCAGCTCATTATGTGCTCTCGATGTTTCATAACTATTGGCTGAAATAAACCAATGCTGTTTGATCAGAATTTTTTTATTACGAATGATCTGGCTCATGCCATTAGGTTCATCACTATTGTCTTTTTTCCACCAAAATGAACCTGATAATGGAACAACATGGCTGATTTGAGTCGGGTTTTCTAAGGCAAGATGTGCTGCACTCAATCCACCTAAACTTGATCCAAGTAATACGGTTTTATCTGTATCTCTCTCAATTTTCTGATCTAACCACGGTAGAAATTCTTTTTGGAAAAATTGTGAAAAATCGGCATTTGGTGTGAGTTCTTTCGGGCGAATTTGTGCATTAATCGGATCAATGAATACAGCTTGAACTGGTGGCAATTTACCTTGTTCAACTAATATATCTAAGGCTTTAGGGATATTAAGTAAAGTCGCATATTCATTGCCATCAAAGAAAATCGCCGTGATATAACTTTGCTTAGGATTCTTTTTTGCTGACTGATAAATGGTTATTTTGCGTTCATTTTGCAATATATTGCTCTTCAAACTTAAGGTCTTTAAATCTAATGTCCGCTTCGGATATTGAGATGGGTCAATAAACTTCGGAGCTTGATCCAAAATCAATAAGTTTTCATTTCTAAGCCCCGTTATTTGCTGTTCTAGAAAACGCTTTGAATTATATGGGTCAAGTTGAAATGCATCACGTAAAGCCATACGTTGCCCACGAGACTCTTTTAACTCTGTATTTAGATGAGGGCAATAGTGTGATAAGTATCCATCAACATTTTTGATATCGACAGCAAAGCTATAACTACCGATAAAATCATTTTTAACAATCGCTTCCTTAAACCAAATATCCGTATCAGGTATCCGAGTTAACCATTCGTGATCATTGCTGGGGCCACCCACCAAACGTACGTTATGCTTTGCCCCACGCCATAAATAAATGACCCGACTTGTATCTGAATTGATTTTTTCAACAATAGGTGTTTGTGACGTCTTGATACTTTGCCAAAATTTTTCAATGACTTTATTGCGTTGGATTTTAGGTGTAGCTTCTATTAGGTGTAGCTTCTAATTGTTTACTTAAATAACTTAGTAAATCACTTTCAGGTTTTACCTCTTCGCATGGAGAAGCGTAGGTAAATGAATGGTCTTTAAGATTAACGGGATTAGCATAAATAGATGAGTGCAATCCTACTCCCTGACACAATAACATCAACATTAAAATCTTCTTAGCCATTATCGCACCCCATGATTATTTATGAATGGCTGCAATCATAACACCTCAATTAATACAAATGATTATCATTTTTATTTATTTGATTTCTTCTTTAATATTAGCTCTCTATAATTTTGCTTGTGCCACCTCTAAAGCATCTTTAAGAATTTCTGCTTCAACGGTCTTTCGACCGAGCATCTGTTCAAGCTATTTTACTTTTTTTAATAATGAATTGTAGTCTGAAACACTCACGACTTGATCATTGGCTTCCACGGCAGTTACTGCACCATCTTTCATAAGTTTCTTCCATTTAAAACCGCAAACTTGGCATAATTCCATACTATCTAGCAAAGGAAGAAACAGATGATCCTGGTTGCATGGTAATAGCAACAAACTGTACTTTCTCTTGATCTGTATAACATCTACGAAGCTGAACAGATGTAATAACTTTAATACGTTCCATAAGACACTCCTTAACTCTAGTGCTATGCCTAGGTCTTAATTGTGAGTGTCCGTTTTAATTCGGGATTAATACAATTCATAAAAAAATTTCCATCCATTTACAAAAATGATGTCAACACTTTTCAATACTCGATTAGATTAAAAATAAATATATATTCATCAGTATAGATACCCAATAATTCCAACAACAAGCTTTAGGTCAAAATATGTCATCTCATGATTTAGAATTTAAAAATATAGTTGTATTAATTACCGGCGCTGCAAGTGGTTTAGGCGCCGCACTGGCTGAAGTACTCGGCAATCTTGGAGCAAAACTTGTATTAGGTGACTTAAATGCATCAGCACTAGGTCATTTTGTCTCACATTTACAGCAACAAAATATTGCTGTTGTCTCCCTAGCCGGAGATGTTTGCGATGAGGCATATCATCATCAGTTAGTAGACTTAGCAATATCAAACTGGGAGAAGTTAGATATTGCTGTGAATAATGCCGGTATTGCCACAGGCATGAAAGCCTTTACCGAAATTACCTTAGAGGAGTTTGACCATACCTTAAATGTAAATAGTAAGGGGGTCTTTCTGGGTATGAAGGCACAAATTTCGACTATGCTTAAACAACAGTCAGGCAATATCTTGAATGTTTCGTCTGTGGCAGGCTTAAATGCAGCACCTAAATTGGCGGCCTATTCTGCTTCAAAACATGCCGTGATTGGCTTAACAAAAACTGCTGCAATTGAATATGCTAAAAAAAATATTCGTGTTAATGCAATTTGCCCATTTTACACTGCCACTCCCTTAGTCACACAAAGTGAGCTGTCAGATAAAATAGATTTTCTGAATATAGCTTCGCCAATGAAACGCATTGCAGAAACTAAAGAAATTATTAGTGTAATGATGATGTTATGTTCACCACAACATACTTATCTGACGGGACAAGCGATTGCTGTGGATGGTGGCGTTACTGCGCTTTAATGGCATGCATCGAACTCGCTTTGTACAAGGCTTCCCCCAACTGTATAGCTAAATGAGTAGACCCGTCTTCTTGAGTAGTGATCGGCTTTGTTGCACAAACCTATCTGTAAAGGCTTTTTCAGCGATATAATTTTCAAATGAAGAAGCCTACACAAAATCTACCGCACAACCAATTGGCCCGCATATAACCGAGCACTCATGAGTCGCGGAAATATTGCGATTTGGTTTGATCCTGCTACGCAGTGGTATGCTTCATCAAAAGGCAAACAAGGACGAAATCAAACCTACTCCGACGCAGCCATCCAATGCTGTTTAATGATTAAATCCTTATTCCGTCTGTCTTTACGTATGGTCACTGGCTTTGTCCAAAGCCTGATTAAACTTTGTGGATTAAATTGGACAGCGCCAGATTACACCACGCTTTGTAGAAGACAAAAGCATATTGATATTGCAATCAGCTACCAAAAAAGTAGCGATGGGCTGCATCTACTCATGGACTCTACAGGCTTGAAGTTTCTAGGTGAAGGTGAATCGAAACGCAAGAAACATGGACCTGAATATCGTCGCCAATGGCGTAAGCTCCATATTGGTATAGATGCTAAAACCCTTCAAATACGCGCTATTCAGCTGACAACCAATAATTTCAGTGATGCACAGGTACTTGGTGACTTACTCGATCAGATTCCACAAGATGAGCAGATTGACTCCGTTTATACCGATGGGGCTTATGACACCAAGCAATGTCGTCAGGTCATTGCAGATCGGCAAGCGCATGCAGTGATTCCACCCAGAAAAAATGCGAAGCCTTGGAAAGATAAAAAAGTTCATTCTCAGGAGCGAAATGAATTACTTCGAACAGTTAAACGGCTAGGTAGGACATTATGGAAAAAATGGTCAGGCTATCATCGCCGAAGTTTGGTCGAAACCAAGATGCATTGCATTAAATTATTAGGCGATAAATTAATGGCAAGAAGCTTTCCTAGTCAGGTGAATGAAATTCATGCTCGCGCAGCAGTCCTCAACAGATTTACTGAATTAGGTCGGCCACTTACCCAAGTTACGCCTTAAATTTGGCTCAATTAGGGGGCTTTGTATTTCAAATCTTTGTGCAACAAAGCCGTGCACAAGTAAAATTTAATCCTACTGCCCTAAATTCTTGAGTCACGTTATTTAATTTCATTGTGCCAAATCCACGCTGAGAATTTTCATCTAAACAGTCGGTATCTCTAGCCCTTTTAGATACCGACCTTCATATTGACATGCTTTAAGACTCAATAGGTGAGTCTGCTTTCGTCTAAACAACGAAGAAACCATGTGTCGCATCTTTCTTCAATTGATCAACTAAGCCAAACTCCCAATCTAAGTAAGCTTGCATAGCCTCTTTAGAATTGTCTGTACCTTCGTATGGACGCTTGTAACGATCAATTTGTTCGGATAGAAAATTATGCTGTGTAGATAGCTCAAAACCCGCTTTGACCCATGCTGCATTTCCACCTGCCAATACGTAAACTTTTTGTTCAGGTTTTAAATGTGTTTGAATATCTGCCACGGCGTATTGTGCTAATAGACTTGAGCCACAGGTCACCACAATTGCATCTTTGTGAGCAAACTCTGGCTGCTGAATCACCTGCGTGACATCTGCTTTTAATAACCACTGTGCTGTTGGGATATGACCTTTTTTGTAATTGGCAGCGGTAGTAAAATCCCAAATCGCAATATCTTGTTCTGCTAATAATGTTTTTAACTGCTCAGGTGTTAAGAATTGATCAATTGCAATCTGTGGTGTCACGGGTTTCCACGCACCTTGCTCATCGTATAAATCATCACGCTCACCAACTAACACTGAGACATCCCAATTCATTTGCGCAAGCCATGAACCCGTCATGTAGGCACGAGTGTGCAGAGGATCGACCAATACAATACGTGCACCACGTACTGCTGCATAATGATCTGTTTCTTGAACCAGTTGACCACCTGCCACCCAACGGCTATTGGCGATATGACCTTGGATATATTCTTGCTCACTGCGTACATCAAATACATAGGTCGTACGCGCTTTGTCTTCATGCAATACTTCAAGCTGTGCAAAATTAATGATTTTTACGCCGGCCTGTTCAGCAAGCTGTTGTGCATTATGACGAATCTGCTCCACTGATTTAGGCGCTATATCTTGGTAACTACGCGTTTGCCCTTGCTCAAGTTGTTGATTGGCCAAAGTCCAACCAATCGTACCATTACGTAATGCAAAAATTTCATGCGGTAATTTGACATTAATTAACGATTGCGTGCCAATAATACTGCGGGTACGTCCAGCACAATTGACAATAATCTGCGTATTTTCATCTTTAACTAAGCTCGGTGCCCGCAAAGCTAACTCTGCACCTGGTACACTAATCCCAGTTGGAATACTCATGGTGTGGTATTCGTCAAAGCGACGTGCATCTAAAATGACAATGTTGTCATTGGCAGCAATTTTGGCCTGCAGTTCTTCCGCACTGATCGAAGGTGTGCCTTTATGATGTTCAACCCATTCACCGAAGGCTTTGCTGGCAGAGTTGACGTCAATAAATAATTCTCCTCCATCACGCTGCCATGCCTGAATCCCCCCCTCTAAGACTTGAACATTTTCATAGCCATATTCACTCAGCTTTTTACGGGCAGCTTCCACACGGTTAACCACATCGTCATAAATCACCACCAGCGTATCTAAACGTGGAATACGGTTATAAATTTCAATTTCTAAGCGTGACAATGAAATATTGGTGGCAAATAACGGATGATTTTGCGCAAAAATATGTTCTTCGCGTAAATCCACGATTGCAATTTCTTGACCTGCTAGAAGTTGTTCACGAATTTGGTTGTAGGTGATTGTGCTCAATTTTTTTGTCCTTATTTAAATATTTGAATAACCAGAGATAAACGGTTTTGCCGTCCCGTCGGTTTGATAGGTAAAGCGCTCTACTTTGCCAATATTGGCACCATAAATATGCACGCTAATCGATACACGATTATCAAAGGCATTTTCGACCGCATGAATATCGCCTGTTTCAGGGGTAAACCAATCGGTATCGCCTGGTTTTAAATAATCAGGATTGGGTAATTTTTGAAAGCCCTGTTTAGTGCGTGCATAAGCCGTTGAGATCTCTGCCCCTTCTAACACTCCAATCACCCCCCACACCTCATGATTATGAATCGGGGTCTTTTGTCCCGGTCCCCAAACAAAACTCACAATCGAAAAACGTTCCTGTGGATCTAGATAAAGTAGATACTGTTGATAGTACTCAGGATGAGGTTGTTTAAATTCCTCACTTAACCAAGTGCTATGTGTTAATACTTGTTTAAAATTCGGTAAAAAGTTTTGGATCAGCTTTTCACCTTGTAAATTTTGATGCAAGCCTTGTTCAATGGCTCGGATGACCGGTTGTAAAGTCTCTAATTCGCTCATGTTATTGCTCTGTATTTTTGGTTTTAAAGTCCCGATCAAATAAACCGCTGACATCTATTTTTTGATTTAACAGTTGATGCTTGGCATAAAAATCCGCCGTGTCTTGTGAGGTTTTCACTACATCATCTGTAATTGCTGTCCAAGTTGCATTCTTACGCTTGAATGCCAAGGTTGCCGGCTCTTCTGGAATACCAGTAATGCGTGCAAGCTCTTGACCAAAAGACTGATAATTGGCATTGACCCAGGTTTGTGATTGTTCTAAACGATAGACAAAATCTTGAATCGCACGGCGTTTTTCTGGGTTACTGAGCGCTTTTTCTGTACCAGCTAAGAAAGTAAAACCTGAATATAAACCACGCCCATTTTCAATGATTCTAAAGCCATCAATGACTTCAGCATATGCAGTATAGGGATCCCACACTGCCCAGACATCAACAGAGCCATTGGCAACAGCAAGTTTGCCATCTGCAGGTGGTAAAAATTTAAAACTAACATCTTGGGCATTCATACCCGCACGCTCAAGCGCACGCAGCGTAATCAGTTGTCCAATAGAGCCTTTATTGGCCGTCACTGTTTTGCCTTTTAAATCTTGAACCGATTGAATCGGGCTATCCTTCGGCACCAACAATGCAACCGCATAAGGGTCATAGCGATTGACTGCAATAGCTTTAGCATGACCACCGTTTGCATTAGCAAAAATAAAAGGCGCATCACCTAAATAACCAATATCAATTCCTTCTACGTTTAAGGCTTCTGCAACAGGGGCAGCCGCAGGAAACTCATACCAAGAAATTTTATAATCGATCCCATCGAGTAACTTTGACGCCTCTAATTGGGCACGCATATTGCCCTTTTGGTCACCAATTTTAAGTTCAATTTGCTGCGTTGTTGTTTGTTGTTTTTGCTCTATAGTTGCTTTTTGTTCTGCACAGGCGGTCAAAGCAAAGCTTGCTGCCGTGACCACCCCCAACCATACTGTTTTCATCATCGTTTGCTCTTATTCTTTCATCTTATGCAGTTTTTTTAAGCTGATCCCACTCATCCGCTTTACTACGAATCAGTGGCAGCAGTTCTTTCCCATATTCAATGACATCATTCACAGGATCAAAGCCTCGAATTAAAACACTCTGGATGCCAAGCTTGTAATATTCAGTAATTGAAGCAGCGACTTGTTCAGGTGTGCCGACCAAAGCTGTTGAATTATGATTGCCATGCACTAAAGTCGAGATACCTGTCCAAAGATTACTGTCATAAACCTGTTGTGAGGCGAGATTCACCAGACGCTGTGCACCGACACTTTGGGCTTGTTGCTTATCGTGACGTAGTCCTTTACGTTCAATCTTCTCACGCGTCAGACGATAGATCTGTTGTGCTTTTTCCCAAGCTTGCGCTTCAGTATCAGCAATAATTGGACGGAAAGAGATATTAAAATTCAGTGGCTGTGCCCGTGTTACCGTTGCAGCATAGCTTTGAATTGAATGAACTAATTCTTGTGCCCCAGCAAGCGGCTCCCCCCATAAGGCAAAAACATCTGCATGTTCCGCAGCGACTTGTAAAGCCTCTTGTGAAGAACCACCAAAATATACAGGGATCTGTTGCTGTTGTGGTTTGATCTCAGAGAAACCATCCTTAACTTGATAAAACTGACCATCGTATTGAAATGGTGTCTGGCTATACCAAGACAGTTTGACAATATCTAAGAATTCTTTGGTACGTGCATAACGCTGTGCCTTGGTCAGGAAATCCCCATCACGCTGTTGCTCTGGATCACTTCCTCCCGTAATGACATGCATCGCTAAACGCCCACCCAATAAGTGATCAAGCGTGGCGTATTTACGTGCTGCAAGCGTCGGAGCAATGAACCCTGGACGATGTGCCAGTAAAAACTTGAGATTTTTTGTACTCGCGCCAGCATGTGCTGCCACTAAAAAACCATCAGGTTGATCTGACCATTGCCCAATTAAGACACGATCAAAACCAGCCTGCTCATGGGCTTGAGCAAAGCGCGCAATATACTCGGCATCAAACACAGGACCTGTCGCAGGGATAGTTTCAGAATTCAGGCGGTGCCCGATCATACCTAAAATTTGGATTGTCATTTTAATTGTCATCATGCTGAAGAAGCTAAAATGACTGTAATACAATCCACACTATGCGCAAAATGAATATTTATAATAAACTAATATAAAATTAATGCATAAAAAATCAAGAAAGACTTAATTTCTCCTGAAAGCGCTGCATAATCAGTTCAAAAATCTCTATCTGTTGCTCAGTTAATGAATCACGATGTGCGTGATAAACCAACATATCTAAATTCAGCGCTTCTGTGTCAATACAGCTGAGTTCAGACCAATGCGGTTGTTGGTTAACTAACTCTTGCGCAAAAAAACCTGCACCAACGCCTTGTTGAACCAAATCGAGCTGTAGACGTGTGCCCGTGACTTCAACTTTTAAATTCAATTCCTGCTGCTGTTGACTTAATTTTTCTTGCAGAAAATATCGGAAACCACAACCTTCATTGTTCAGCACCCAGCCGAGCTGTTGTAGATCCTGCCATGTGCTCATCCCTGACTTAGCCAAGGTTTTTGCCACCATAGGACGAATGTGTAAAGTTCCCATAATTTTAAGCGGATATTGTTTCGGTAAATCACTTGCTTGTCTGGCATTTGCAATCAAACCGTCTAACTCTGCACTGTGCATTTTATTCAGTAGATCTTTGCCCCAACCACTAGTAATTTCAAGCTCAGTATGCGGAAACTCTTGCTTGAGTTGCCCTAAAATGCTCAATACACCTGATTCCAATAAGCTCTTTGGCAAGCCAATACGTAAGCTTAATTTTTCCTGATTTTGTTGAGCGACAATCTGTTTTAAACTTTTCATCTCTGTGTCAATTACACAGCATTTGTTATAAATTTCACGTCCCTGTGCTGTAAGTTTAAGTGGACGAGTATGTCGATCAAACAATTGTACTGCACAGGCTTGTTCTAAATTTTGGATACGCCGTGTCACTGCGGGCTGGCTAATACCTAATTGATCTGCTGCTAAACTGGTCGATTGTAATTGTACGAAAGTGATAAAAGCTTGAATATCTTCAAATTTCATAAGTTTTTTCCGTGTTGTTTATACACTATATTCGATGATGGCAACGCAAAATATCTTTTATTGTGACCTTGTTAGAAGGTCAGTCTCAAGCCAGACGAGTCATCAGCTCGCTTACAACAATTTTAGCTTCATAGTTTTCTTTGCTATACAACGCTCAAAATTGGCTAAAACTAGTGTTGAATTTCAAACATCATCATACTCAACATAAAACTAAACAGTAAAGATATTTTATTAAAATCAAATATTTATCTATTTAAATTTTAATTTATTCCCCTGATCTGTGTTAAACGAAATTTAACAATCAATTCCAATAAAAGTGAAAACTGCTTTGCAAAATCATTATTCACTTTTTTTATATAATTTTATTATAAATATTCATTTCAAACATAATAAATTCTATCCTAAGTTAGTTAATAGAACAAAATATATTCATTTTTTATTTTTAGGACAGAATCATGATACAGCTCAAACATCTGAATAAAGTCTTCACCCAAAAGGACAGCTCATTCCAAGCTGTATCTGATGTAAGCCTGAATATTCATCAAGGTGATGTCTTTGGCATTATTGGTTTTAGTGGTGCAGGTAAATCTACGCTGCTACGTATGATCAATTTACTGGAACGTCCTGATAGTGGAGAAGTCATCATTAATGGGCAGGCCTTACTGGATTTACCCAAAAAACAATTGCTCACAACACGTAAATCAATTGGCATGATTTTTCAGCATTTTAATTTATTGACCAATCGTACGGCGTTAGAAAATATCGAATTACCGCTAGAATTTGCAGGTGTGTCTAAAGCAGAGCGTAGAAAACGCGCTTTAGCAAGTTTAGAAATCGTAGATTTATTAGAAAAAAAAGAGGCTTATCCAAGTCAACTCAGTGGTGGTCAGAAGCAACGTATTGCGATTGCACGTGCAATTGTCACTCAACCGACAATTCTATTGTGTGATGAACCTACATCCGCTGTTGATCCACAGACCAAAGAATCAATTTTGCATTACTTAAGCAAAATTAATCAAACCCTCGGTATCACCATTGTCATCGTCACCCATGAAATGCAGCTGGTACACAAAATTTGTAACAGGGTTGCGGTCATGGAACAGGGTGAAGTAATTGAAGAATTCGATTTGTCTAAACCGATTCATCAACCGGTCAAGTCCATCATTTCTAAGCTTTTACTAAATGACTTAAATACACAACTCAAAGAGGCAGTCTAATCATGTACGAGAAAATTATTGCTATTTGGCCAGAAATTCAAAATGCCTTAGGTGAAACCTTTTACATGCTGTCCATTACGCTCATTCTTGGGGTGATTTTTGGTGGGATTGTGGGTACGGTTTTATATCTAACGCGTGAAGGTTCGATCTCACATAATAAGTTTTTAAATGCCTTATTAAATACTGTGGTGAACTTTATTCGGTCCTTCCCTTTCCTGATTTTAGCGATTTCAATTGTGCCTTTAACCCGCTTAATTGTTGGCACATCCATTGGTACTACAGCAGCAATTGTGCCAATGACGATTAGCTGTATTCCTTATTTTGCCCGCTTTGTAGAAGCAGCCCTGCTTGAAGTCAATCGTGGGGTCATTGAAGCAGCTGAAGCTATGGGAGCGACCAAATTCCAAATCGTACATAAAGTTTTATTCTCTGAAGCACGTGCGGCGATTGCCAATTCCATCACAATTGTTGCAGTGAGCTATTTTTCATATTCAACCATCGTTGGCATTGTCGGTGGCGGGGGTATTGGTGATTTTGCGATTCGTTATGGTTTCCATCGCTTTGAAACTGACATTCTCATTTTTACGGTCTTTATCATCATCTTAATTGTTCAAGTGATTCAGTTTACAGGGAATTATCTAGTTAAGCGTCTAGATAAACGTATTTAAAAAAATAGAGATAGCAATCAATGAACATAAAATTGAGTCATGCGCCTGTCGCTTATCATCAGCGTCGAGAATTTTTAGATCTGATTGCAGAAGTTAAAGCAGATTTAGCCGCACGGGATGCCCAAGGTGAACAGGCACCTACAACGATTATTGAATATTTAAAAGCACAGAAAATTGGTGCCCTACGCCTGCCTAAGACACACGGCGGTCAAGGTCTAAGCATTGAAGAGTTATTTGCAGTCATTATTGAATTGGGTGCTGCCGACTCAGAAGTGGCGCATATTTTTCACTCGCATTTTCAATTTACTGAAGATGTCCTCAAACATCCTGACCCCAACTACCGTGCACTCTGGTTTGAACGTATTGCTCAAGGTGCCATGATCAGTAATGCCCTCGCCGAACCATCAAGTAACACTGTTGGTAATGGTCAATTGCTGACCCATATCATCAGTCAAGACCAGCAACTCTATTTAGAGGGTAAAAAATACTTCACCACTGGTACTTTGCATGCAGATTATGTATTGGTATGGGCAAAAAGTCATCTTGGGCAGCTCTGTCATGTGGTGGTGCCCACCACGCGTCAAGGGGTCACGATTCAAGATGATTGGTTAGGCATCGGACAACGCTATACAGCGAGTGGTACGACGACTTTTAGTCATGTGCAGATTTATGAGCATGAAATTCGTTGGTCACAGCCTGAAGCACGTGTGAATAAACCTTTCGCGCAGCTTTATATTCAGGCCATTATTGCCGGACAAACCAAAGCGATTGAAGCGCGTGCAGCCGAATTATTACAAAAGCGTAAACGCTCTTTTAGTTACGGTTCGACAGAGGATGCCTCACAAGAACCACTGTTCTTAGAAAAAGTCGGTGAAATTAGTGCACTGGCCTTTTTAATTGAACAAGGAATTTTAAAAGCAGCACGTTCACTCGATCGCGTGCTCGCCGCTCTGAATCAACCTGACTATGAGGTGCAGCTCAAATCCGCTGCCATTGAAACAGCCAAAGTCAAAGTAGCCATTGATCCACTGGCACTCAAAGCTGCCAATTTAATGTTTGAAGTGATTGGTGCGTCTGCAATGGGTAAAGATACCTTGAATGATCGTTACTGGCGCAATATCCGCACATTATCGACTCACAATCCTGTCAGTCTAAAAGCCAAGGTATTGGGCGATATTTTAGTAAATCGTCAAGACGTACCCAATATTGGCTACTTTTAAATTCATCACTTAAATATAAATAAAAAAATAGGAATATTTATGTACGCGCGCGCACTTTATTTCGGTGTTCTATCTACCACACTCGCATTAGGTATCACCGCTTGTTCAAAGCCAGAGCAAAAGACTGCCACTCCAACAGAGACTAAAGTGGTTACATTATTAACACGTGATAATCCGCCGTATCCTCAAGTGGCAGAATATGTACGTGACAAAGTCAAAGCTCAAAATATTGAACTTAAAATCAAGTATGCCAATGATGGGTTAATTCCAAATCGATCAGTCGCTGAAAAAGAAAGTGATTTAAATTACTTCCAGCACAAATACTATATGCAATCCGCGAAAGAGTTAAATGGCTGGGATCTGGTGCCCATTACCTCTACATTCAATGGAATGTTTGGTGCCTATTCACCTAAATATAAAAATCTTCAGGATTTACCTGTTAAAGCCAAAGTTGTTATTCCCTCTGATCCATCCAATGGTGGCCGTGCTTTGAATCTATTGGCACGTGCCAATCTTATTGAACTCAGACCGCATACAGGGGCTAAAACCAGTCTTAAAGATATTACAGCGAATCCAAAACAATTACAGTTCATTGAAGTAGAACATGCATTGGTGCCTGTGAGTTTCAAAGATAATGATTTAGCCATTATGGCGGGGGCTTATACCATCCATGCAGACCTATTGCCTAAACGCGATGCAATTTATTTAGAACAAGATAATAGTGAATATGACAGTGTCTTGGTTGCAAATAGTCAATCTGCTCATCGCCCTGAAGTTGAAGCAGTAAAAGCCGCCTTTATTGCAGCAGATACCCGTGAATTCACCTTAAAAAATTATGCCGACACTGTGACTTGGCCTGAGCGCTAAGCATCTTCACTTGTTCTATATTTTTATGTCATGGAATGAAACCGATATGAAAAAAACTTACGCTACTCTTGTGACGACATTTGCTGTTTCTACAGTACTCGGCCTGACAGCATGTTCCAAAAACAGTAATGAAACTCAAACTACTACAACGGATGTTGTGACCATCGTCGCGACAGACACCAAGCCGTACTCAAGCTTAATGGAGCAAGCGAAAAAAGATTTACAAGCACAAAATATTGATCTGCAAATCACATATATGAGTGATCCACTGAGTATTAATCGCGTTGTTGCTGAAAAACAATATGACTTAAACTACTACCAACATGAAGCTTATTTAGACTCTGTACGTTTTAAAAATAAATGGGATCTTGAGCCTATCTCCTATACCTTTAATACCATCTTTGCTGGTTATTCAAGCAAATATAAATCGATTGATGAATTACCAACAGGTGCTGTCGTCAGCGTGCCTGGTGACCCAGCCAACAATGCACGTGCTTTAGAGTTATTGGCAGATGCCAAGCTGATTAGCTTAAAACCGCATGCCGGAGATTATCAAGTCAGCCAACGTGATATTAGTAGCAACCCAAAACAACTGAAGATTGTTGAGGTTGAACAGCCAATGTTGCCCACAGCTTATAAAGATTCTGACCTAACAGTAATTACTGGCGTGTATGCAGACCGTGCAGGTTTAGTCCCAAATCGCGATGCGTTGATTAAAGATAAAGCTGCCAAGCAATGGACAGCAGTATTAGTTGCGAATTCTGAATCTGCAAAAAAACCAAGTGTGGCCAAAGTTAAAGCATATTTTGACTCTCAAACTGCTTATGACTTTATTCAAAACAATTACAGCCAATTTGTGATTTGGGATAAGTAAACCCACATTCCATTTATATTGATTGATCGAGAATTCAATGCGCTATTTTAATATGTCTATACTCAGTGCAGTAGCTTTATCTACAGGTTTACTGCTTTCAGGATGTACCGAAAAAAACAACTCGTCCGAACATGAAACTGCAGCACAACAACACGTGGTCAAAGCAGTTGCTTGGGATACGAAACCCTATTCGAGCTTGCTTGAATATGCACGTGATGAACTCAAAAAACAGAATATTACTTTAGAAATTACATATCTCACCGATTCTTATACGGCTAACCAAGCTGTATCAGACCAAGAATATGATGTGAATTACTACCAACATGAAGCTTATCTGGATTCAGTACGCTATAAAAACAACTGGGATCTCCAACCAATTTCGTACACTTTTAACACAGTTTTTGGGGCTTATTCGAAAAAGTATAAGTCGATTGATGAATTACCAGTGGGTGCAACCATTACTATTCCCTCAGATCCTGCCAATAATGCCCGTGCTTTACAGCTTTTGCATGATGCGAAACTGATTCAGCTAAAAGACCAACACTTAGGGGATCAAATCAGTCAGCGCGATATCATTGCCAACCCTAAAAAATTTAAATTGATTGAGGTTGAGCAGCCAATGCTGCCAAAGGCTTATCAGGATTCAGACTTAACAGTCATTACGGGCATTTATGCTGATCGTACTGGTTTAGTGCCAAATCGTGATGCATTAATCAAAGATAAAGCGGCAAAAAAATGGGCTGCTGTTTTGGTCGCCAATTCAGCTTCACAACAAAAACCTGCCGTTATTCAAGTGAAAAATTTCTTTGATTCAGCCGCAGCATATCAATTTATCCAAAGTAATTATGGTGAATTTGTGATTTGGGATAAGCCTCAAGGAGAACAATAATGTTAAAAAAATATATCCATTTAAATGCCTTTGAGATGAATACCGTTAACCATATGGCACATGGACTTTGGGCTCATCCTGAAGACCAGCGTATTCACTATAAAACTGCCAACTATTGGATTAAATTAGCACAATTATTAGAAAAAGGCTGCTTTGATGCCCTTTTCTTAGCCGATATTGGTGGCGTTTATGAGCCTTATGCAGGCTCGTATAAAGCAGCGGTCAAACGTGGTATGCAATCGCCCATTAATGATCCCTTTATTAATGTTGGCCTAATGCTTGGTGTCACTGAACATTTAGGTTTTGCGGTAAGTGCATCAACGAGTTATGAGGACCCTTTTAATTTAGCACGACGTTTTTCGACCTTAGACCATCTCTCTAATGGTCGTGTGGCATGGAATGTTGTGACTTCTGCGCTTGAAGCAGCTGCGCTGAATCATGGTCATGACGCGATTATCCCGCATGATAAACGCTATGAAATTGCAGATGAATTTTTAGAGGTGTGTTATAAGCTTTGGGAACATAGCTGGGAAGAGGATGCGGTACAAGCCAATCGCGCAGCGCATATGTATGCTGATCCAGACAAAGTTCACACCATTGATCATGTTGGACCTTACTTTAAAGTACGTGGTCCACACGCGTGTGAACCCTCTACACAAAGAACACCTGTGATTTTTCAGGCAGGCTCATCAACCACAGGGAAAAAGTTTGCAGCCAAACATGCAGAAGGTGTATTTATCGCGGGTCAAGAGCCAGATAAACTGCGTCAAACAGTAAAAAGCCTTCGTGAATCTGCATTAGAACAAGGTCGCGAAGCAAATGATATTAAAGTATTTGCTTCACTCACGATTGTAGTCGGCCACACACATGAAGAAGTCCAAAATAAATTAAAAGACTATCAACAATATTTCTTGCCTGAAGCTTCTTTTATCCAATTTTCAGGCAGCACCGGCATTGATCTTGCCAGCTTGAATGATGACGAGCTGTTTGGACAACGCCATTCTGAAGGCAATCAATCGACTGCTCAGCTGTATAGCCATAAAACCGCGTATACCGTAAAGAATATTAAAGATGAGTTATCTAAATTTGGTGCGCGTACTTTATTGGTTTTAGGGACACCTGAAGAAGTGGCAGACCAAATTGAAGAGCTGGTCGACTATATTGATCTTGATGGTTTTAATGTCTATCAAGCCATTACACCAGCAACCCTAGAAGATGTGGTGGAGTTGGTGATTCCTGAATTACAAAAACGTGGCCGATATCGCACACATTATCAAGACACCTCGTTCCGTGATCGTCTTTTCCGACAAGGTGATAAACTTTCACCACGCCATATCGTACATAAAAAATATACCGAGGCCTAAATCATGACAGCACTCATGCATCCCCATTTAACTCAAAATAACTATCGCTTTGTGAACAGTAGCGCTTTTCAAGATTATCTGACTTTCTTAGCAAGCGATGCCCAAACACGTCTGGCACAAGGCGGTCACGGTCCATACCAAGCTGTGGCACGCTTTAAAGAACTCAAATTCGGAACTTTACGCTTACCAGAAGCACTTGGCGGCTATGGCATTAGTGTGGAAGAGTTATTCAAAGTATTAATTTCATTGGCAGAATATGATAGCGACTTACCACAGATTTTAAGAGCACATTTTCAACTCACTGAAGAAATTTTAAGATCGGAAAATGCTGATTTTAAAGCCTATTGGGTCAATGAAATCTTAAATGGCAAAATTATTGGCAACGCTTATACAGAGCCCGCAGGTCAAGAAGTCTTGGGGGATGGCCAATATCACACCAAGCTCAAAGCAATTGATGCAGAGCATTTTGAAATTAATGGCACGAAGATTTTCTCTACAGGCACGCTTTACAGCGATTATGTCGCAGTACGTGTTAATGATGCAACTGGTGCCAATCTCTCCGTCATTATTCCCACAGATCGTGAAGGTGTAGAACGTATTGATGACTGGGATGGGATTGGTCAACGCTTTACGGCCAGTGGCACCACGTTATTTAAACATGTAAAGGTGTATTCTCATGAGCTCAATCACGTGCCTGTTGAACAAGTAAAATTTAAACCGTTCACACAATTGTTCTTACATGCTGTCATCGCAGGTAATGTCAATGCCATTGCACATGAAGCAGCACATCTCGTACGTAGCCGTAAACGTACGTTTGCCTATGCCTTTCATGCAGATCCAAAACAAGATCCATTGTTATTAGAAAAAGTGGGCGAAATTGCTGCAACAGCATATATCATTGAACATGCTGTTTTAAAAGCTGCACAAGCCCAAGATCGTGCCTTAGCCACCACTCAACATGGCATCACAGATTATCACTTAAGTCACCAAGCTTCTTTAGAAGCAGCAATGGTGAAAGTAGCGATTGAACCTTTGGCACTTAAGGCAGCTGCAGCGCTTTTTGATGTAACAGGAGCATCGTCAACCAGTCAAAAATACCATTTAGATCGTTACTGGCGTAATATCCGTACCTTAAGCTCACACAATCCAACCAACTTTAAAGCTGCTCATATTGGTCAGCATTTAGTGAACGACGTTGATATTCCACATAATCCTTACTTCTAAAACAATCTATTATTTTCAATTATAAAAAACCGCCTTAGGATTTTCTTGTTTTAGATATTGCCAATAGATGGCTTCATTTTTCTGAAAAAAATCATCAATTGTGCAGAATAAAGTTGTAAACTCGAACATAGGATGGCTAGTTGAATGGTTTGTGTCGTAACTCACTTATCAACTCAGTCATCTTTTTTTTCAACTGCATTTCTTATCCATGATTCGGGTTAAAAAAAGTAAAACAGCTTAAATAGCTCGGTCGAAAGACCGTTGAAGCAAAAATTCTTAAAGATGTGAGACAACACAATAAAATAGAGACGATCTTTAGCTTATTGAAGCAACAATACAACCTAGTAAGCAGTCGCCATCGTTCCATTTCAGGTTATTTCGCTGGAATTTACGCATCCTTATGTGCTTATCAAATCTGTCATCAGAATAAGCCCCAATTTACAACGATGTGAAACTAGGCTTATCCATGATTCGGGTTAATTGTATTAGCTTTTTTAAAAAGCTGACCTCTGTTGCTGAGCTTTTTGCTGAAACTGACGTTTATTTTCAGCATCTATTTCTGCATTCATTTTTGAGTAGTTCGTTTTGTCTTTGAAATTCAAATACGTTGTAGTATCAGGCCAACCACGATAGGCCGTAATACTCATACCATTTTTGAAGTTCCATGTATAACTTGCATCTCCAAGTCTAGGATTCCCAGATCGTTGGCTCGGTTGCCCATATTTTGATGAAACTAAATTTGCAACTTCAATAATTTTTCCTGAATCTACAAACGCAGGGAACTTATATTCTGCAAACGCAAATTTACCATTTGAAGAATATCCAAAGTTTAAATCTGTAGCACCTTGTAGAACACCATTAGAATTGTATTTATCTATCCAGTAATTGTTGTCTTCACGAACTGCATGTACATCGGTATTTTGTAAAGTCGATCGAATTTGATCTCGTGTTGCTCCTTTTAGCTCTACATTAAATAATTGTGGTGCCGCCATTACTGACATTGAAGCCACTATAGAAGCAACAACAATAAGACTATTACGACATAATTGGTGCATGAATTATTTCCTATTTTTAAAATGATTGATTGTGTCAATGCTATAAAGCATTAGTATTTTCAGATTGGCTTTCATTATCGACTAATTCATGTTCAGCCATTTGGATATCATCAAACGTATTTTTATAAACCGTATCTAGATTTTTTGATTGTGTCGAGGGGTGAACTGGTTCATTCCAGTTTTTATCAAATTCAGCACGTTTTTGATTAAAATCAGCATCAAATTTGGCTCTCCTTTGTTCAAACTGAGCATCAAAATCTGCACGTTCTTTTTCGAATTGAGTCTGTCTAGCTTGTTGCTCTTCTAAAAATTGTAGAAATTTTTTATAAATTGGAGTCGACTGTAAGATTTCGGGATGTAAATCTATAATTTCTCGGGTTTGATCATAATGCTGTTTAGTCTGGGCATATTCTTCCTGAGGAATCTCGACCCATGACTCTGCTAATATATTCCTTTGGTTTGTTACGTCATTGTTCACAAACTCTTGAATAGATTTATAAAAATATTCTTTCCCATCACCACTTCGGCTTTCATAACGGTATGCAAAACCATAATTATTATAAGTATTGCTACTTTCAAATGAATTTACACTGGTTTGTTGTGCTGTAAATTTAGCATTCGGATCATTGTTCACGCTAGATTTGCTATGAGAGGGTGAGTTATCTTCCGCAATATTCGTATGGTCGTTTTTACTACAACCACTCCCAAGTATAAGAGTCAAAAAGACGATGTGTAAAAAGTTAAGTTTAATCATTCTTGCACCTCAGCTTTTAATTATATTTTCGAAGCAAAGAGTCTTCTAAATAACGATTTGAAAAATTATTTTCAAACCAACGCAAAGCATCTTGAGCAAAATAAATATTGGTGTATATGCGGCTATCGACACCGATAGCTGAAATTGTTTGCCATGAACGCGTCATAATCGCTACAGGACTACCATTTTTATCAAACTCTACAAAGGCAGGGTCGACATCATAGCGATTAGCGGCACCATTAAACTCGGTAATTGATTGTACTAATCCATTGTTCAAATCTTTATTAATATTCTTTTTATACATATGGACTTGATGTCCTTTTGCTAATGCTTGTTCAATAAACATTTTTGAGGCTAAATCTTTTTCTGAAATATAAATACCATTGTTAATTTTTCGATTAGCTTCGCTAAAGTTTGCTTCATGATTAATATATTTTTCTAAATGGATTGAACCCATTGTACGTTTTTCTAATTTAAATTTATCATTGATCAATGATGGGTTTAGAACAATTACATTATTATTAGAGATATTTGAAAGGACTAAAAATTTGTTTCGTATTTCTTTATTTGACATTTCATCCCATACGCGTTGAGTACTTTTACTTACCCAGCCATCATAGGCGTTTACTCCTTTCGATATAGCACCTACCGTACTGTCTGCTGCTGTTTGGATATGTTGACAGCCTGTTGCGTTAATTAAGACGAAAGAAATCGCTAAAAATAAAAAATTCTTATTCATTTTACCCTCTGAGTGTTGGATCAATATTATAAAGTATAGCTATGCTGATCATAATACTAAGTAATTCTTAGTAATTTATCAATTAAAACCTAAGAGAATCTTAGTTTTTAATTGATTATTAAACATATGGAAAGCAAAAAACCCAATGTATTTTCAATGCGTCTAAAGGTCGCTCGCAAAGCGAAGAAGCTTTCTCAAGAACGATTAGGAATACTTGCTGGCATTGATGAAGCTTCGGCTAGTGCTCGAATGAATCAATATGAAACAGGAAAGTATGCGCCCGATCTTCTGACGGCTATAAAAATAGCTGAAGTTTTAGAAGTACCCGTAGCTTACTTCTATATTGAAGATAATTTAATGGCAGAACTTGTTACAAAACTCTATTTTTTGACTGAATTACAGCAGAAAGAAGTATTAGATTTTATTAATCAAATAGCTCAAAATATCAAAAAAACAAATATATAATTTTTTAAGTATATTTGATATTCTTTCATAAATCCTGCGCTTTAATGTATTCACTGATTAACTGCCAATCTTCAGTTTTTGAAATTTCTTGTGGAAGCTCCGCTTCAAAGGATTCATAAAAATATCTACGCATACAATACTCAGTATAAGAATACGCATAGGTTTCATACCGCGCGATGATTGTTAAGTCCATCATCGGCATTTGTGCCTGATCCCATCGTTGTCTTTTCCGACTGAAAAAGAATAGTTTCCCGAAGGTATAGCTAAATAAAAAACATAAGCTACATTAAGTTAAATGCAATGTCTAAGGCTTGTGGGAGATTTCTATTGTCCTGAGCAACCATGTGCCTGACTTTACTTTTCAAGATCGACCATGCTCTTTCAATAGGATTGAGGTCAGGACTATATGCAGGCAGATAAACGATTCTCGTCTGATATTGAGCTGCTAAATCATCGATCACTTTTCCTTTGTGTATCGATGCATTGTCGAGCATCAGCAAATATTTTTTAGTCTGAATATCCTGTTGTTACAAACCCTGCAACAAATACTCTAACCAACACACGAAAATATTCCGATCACACGAACCTTGAAACACTAAAGGTTGAATAAACTGGAATGTTGCATTTGATCTAACAGCACTGATCATGCTGAGTCTCGTGCCATGCCCACCTGACCTGAATGCATGACAACGTTTTCCTTTGAACCGTACCGGGTTTGTCGGAGATTTTTTTATTTAAGTTAGGCCACCTGACCTAACGGGTTAATCTTATCATAGTACATTGCTTCAAAATCAAAAGGCGATACATAAGCCAATGCACTGTGTACACGCTTTTTATTGAACCAATCTACCCAGTTGAGTGTCGCAAGTTGTACATCCGCTAAACCTTGCCAATCTGCTTTTAGATATTCAATCACCTCTGTTTTGTATAAGCCATTCACCGTTTCAGCCAAAGCATTATCGTATGAATCACCCGTTGTACCGACTGATGCTCGTAAATTTGCTGCTTCTAAACGATTGGTATAGCGAATGGAAAGATATTGCACACCTCTGTCGGAATGATGAATCACATTCTTTGGCATGCCTCGATCATGCAATGCTTGCTCCAGTGCATCAAGTACCATATCTGTATTCATCCGTGTTGATACTTTCCATCCAACAATTACTCGCGAGAACACATTAATAATAAAGGCGGTGTAGACCCAGCCAGAATGGGTTTGAATATACGTAAAGTCACTGACCCATAATTGGTCAGGTCGATCAGCACTAAAATTCCGTTTCACTAAATCATCTGCTCGTTTTTGATCATCTCGGTTGCGGGTAGTTTGTTTGTTCTTACCACGCCAAACACCTTGTATATCTAGCTTTTTCATCAATCGAGCAACTGTACAACATAGCCTTCACGTTTCAATTTTTGCCAAACTTTACGTAAACCATATCGACCTAAACTTTCTTTCCAAATACGTTTGATTTGCTCTGCATGATGTAAATCATGCAGAGCACGTTTCGCTCGATGTTCTGGGTTATCAACGAAATCTAAAGCCGGATAATAGGTCGAAGCTGCAATCGGTAAAATTCTACAAATCGCTTCAACACCATATCGATCTTTATTGTTATGGATAAAATCCACCATTATTTGTGTGGGCGGTCGAGCTCCGCCTGGGCGAAAAAAGCGGCTGCTTTACGTAGAATTTCATTGGCTCGTTGCAGTTCTTTATTTTCGCGTTCAAGTTGTTTAATGCGTTCCTGGTCTGAAAGCTGCTGTACTTTGACTGGATTCTGTTGATTCAAATGCTTCTGATGCCAAACACGCAATGTTTCAGGAGTACAACCAATCTTAGGTGCAATAGCTGTGATTGCAGCCCAATTCGATGGATAATCTTTTTCAGATTCAATCACAAGTTGAACCGCTCTTTCTCTGATTTCAGGGGTATATTTTAATTTTGTCATCGGGGTAGTCTCTCAGAATATTGACTCTCCGACAAAACCCGGTACGGTTCAGGCGCATGCATTCACTGAAACAGAGAGCCAATCCAAGCACTAAATAACATGGCAATAATACCCCACAGCATAATACGTACCGCACCTTTATAGACATTTACCCCACCTGCATAACTGGCAATTGCACCTAGCATACCTAAGCTTAATACCCCAACCCACATAATGCCTTTCGACAAATACACTTCAGGCAAAATTAAAATAGACAGTAAAGGTACTAAGGAGCCCACGCTAAACGCGAGCGCTGAAGCAAATGCCGCGCTAAGCGGCCGTGCAGCTGTTTGCTCAAGAATACCGATTTCATCACGAGCATGAGCATGCAAAGCATTATGCTCTGTTAACTGCTGCGCAACTTGTTCAGCCAAGTGACGATCTAAACCACGCCGAATATAAATCTGGGTTAACTCTTGAAGCTCATGTTCTGGGTGTTGCTGTAACTCTCTCGCCTCTCGCGCTAAATCTGCTTTTTCAATATCTTCTTGGGATTTAACTGAGATATATTCACCTGCTGCCATAGAAGCAGCCCCTGAAATAAGACCTGCCACACAGGTGACCAAGAGAATATGACTAGAAGCACCACTGGCCGCCATACCCACCACTAAACTGGTCACCGAAATAATGCCGTCATTCGCGCCCAATACCGCAGCGCGTAACCATCCTGCCCGCTCTAAGTAATGTTTTTCTAAATGATAGGAGTGCGGCATTGTGTATTCTCACAAGTCATATGGGTTAGAAATATCAAACGCTTGGCCAAGCATAAAGAATATATTCAAGTAAAAACATGCTGATCTATTGCAAACCATCAAGCAAAATAATTAAGTGGTAATTTCAAATATGAGATCCCGTTGGCTTCAGGTTCAGGAAAATGGCCTGCGCGCATATTGATTTGAATCGCAGGCAAAATCAGCTTTGGCATACTTAAAGTCGCATCTCGTTTTTCTCGCATCGCTACAAACGCAGCCTTAGTCACTCCAGTATGGATATGAATATTGTACTGTTGTTGGGTCGCGATATCGGTTTGGCAAACATATTCTTGACGCTCTGCAGGTAAATAGTCGTGACACAAAAATACGCGCATTTCACCAGGCAACCGATATAAGGTTTGCACAGAATCAAATAAGGTCGCTGCACTACCGCGCGGAAAATCACAACGTGCTGTACCATAATCTGGCATAAACAAAGTATCCCCCACAAATACCGCATCACCGACCACATAACTTAAGCAAGCTGGAGTATGTCCTGGCGTTGGAATATTGTAAGCCTCCAAATCCCCAATCTTAAAATGCTCATGATCGGCAAACAAATAATCAAAAGGTTGTTCGGCGTTAAAGCGTTTCATATCTAAATGATAAATCGCGCCAAAGGTTTCTTGTACTAGGTTAATTTTTTCACTCATGGCAATTTTTCCACCTAACTGTGCCTTTAAATACTGGGCAGCAGTTAAGTGGTCAGCATGAACATGGGTTTCTAAAATCCATTCCACCTTTAAATCATGTGCTTGAATATAGGCAATCATTTGATCTGCCTGTGCTGTCGAAGTGCTTGCCGATGCTGCATCATAATCAAGTACACTATCAATAATCGCACAGTGTTTGGTCTTTGCGTCAGTCACCACATAACTAAAAGTATTGCTATTTTTATCAAAAAATTCTTGTACATGTACGCTTTGCATCCATTAAGCTCCTGACCATTTACGGTGAATCCATACACCCACCAACATCGCCACAATAAAATACAGGATCTGATAGTGCCCTAAGCCTATTAAGGTAAAGCTTGGTGCTGGACAGATGCCTGCAATGCCCCACCCTACACCAAATAACAGTGCTCCTGTGATTAATTTTTTATCGATTTTTTGATGGCTTGGCAAATCAATTGGCTCATTAAATACAGTTTTCGGCTGTTGAGCACGCACCGCTTTTTGAAATGGAATAAACGCAACAGCAATTGCTCCCATCATGACAAAAGCAAGGCTCGCGTCCCAATCACCAAACAGGTCTAAAAAGTCTAAGACTTTTTCAGGATTTGACATCCCTGAGACCATTAAGCCTAGCGAAAATAAAGCACCAAACAAAAAAGCAAGTAAGTTCTTCATGTTAGAATGCTCCTGTGATGTGACGAATGACATAAACCATAACGAAACCTGCCACCATAAAGGTCGTGGTGGCGATTATTGAACGTTTAGACAAACGGCTGATACCACAAATACCATGTCCACTGGTACAGCCTGAACCTAAACGTGTACCAAAACCCACCAGTAAGCCTGCCACAATCATCATCAGTGGACTAGCATTTAACTCAATCTCGGGTTGAACAAATAAACCATATATAAATGGTGTCACGATTAAACCTGCCAGAAACCAGATCGCAGGTGTCTTAAAAATAGTTTGTGGATTTAACACTTGTGCAATCAGACCACTAATGCCTGCAATGCGTCCATGAACATATAAATAGCCCACAACTGCAATACCTAACATTGAGCCACCGATAAAAGCGATGAGAAAATCGTGCATACTGTTCTTTCTCTATACAATATACTTTTTTATATTATATATTAATAGATAATATTCAAGCGTATTTTGATTATTTTTAATGTCTATCTGTCATTTAAGAGAAATAATATGAATGAAAAAACAATGAGAATTGATTTCTCCCACGTTTATCATGTCACTGATTGCCTAAAAGTTTTAGCCAATCCAGAACGCTTAAAAATTCTTTGTGTTTTGATCGATTGTGAACTCAATGTACAGGAGATTCAGCAAGCGACACATATACAACAGCCTACGCTATCACAACAGTTAACTGTATTACGCCGGGCGAAGATAGTCAGCACGCGCCGTGAAGGAAAGCAAATCTTTTATCAACTTATCGATGTTAAAGTTTTGAAAATAATGAAAAATTTATATAAACTGTATTGCCAACCGATGCGACCAGCTAAATAGCCCTCAGCCCTTGATACACCTCCCCACTTTCGACTAGTTGTTTGCGAAACTCATTTATCAGGGATCCTAAAAGCAAAAGCGCTTAGGCGATTTCCTCACGGATTTCGCCTGTTTTGTGCTTCCTAGGGCGTCCTTTAGATCCCCCACTTGACTGTCAGTGAGGTCTTAGACTCGACTAAAGATCATTTTTGACTATAGATAAATTTCTGCATGTAGCAATACAAAAACCAAGCGTGCCCCGAGCAAGCCAACAATCAAGCTACTCCACATTGACATACTCCCACCACTTTCGACTAGTTCCTTGCGAAACTCGTTTCTCAGGGATTCTAAAAGCAAATGCTCTTAGGCGACTTCCTTGCGGATTTCGCTTGCTTTCTGCTTCGTAGGGCGACCTTTACCGCATCCACCCTCCACAGACAAAACGGTATGTCCTACCGCCAAAATGTTGCGAGAAGCGTTTATATCCGCATTCTCGCTAAAGCTACACTCTACACAGCTAAATTTCGCCTGAGTGAGCCTGTTTTCTTTTGCAACGTGACCACATGAACTACAAGTCTGACTTGTATATTTAGGGTCAACTTTAACGAGTAAACCACCTCGCCATTGTTGCTTATACTCCAACATACCAACAAGCATTGACCACCCTTGATCTAGGATTGATT
>NZ_PJRJ01000033.1 GCF_003711395.1 Acinetobacter sp. B51(2017) | reverse complement strand
AGTACCAGCGTACGGCCCACAGAATGATGTCACGCTGAAAATGCCGGCCTTTGAATGGGTTCATGTGCAGCTCCATCAGCAAAAGGGGATGATAAGTTTATCACCACCGACTATTTGCAACAGTGCCAAGATAAGCTATGCAAGGCTTTAGGAGACGTGGTTTTTCAGGATGACGAAGAACGATTCGGCGCTAGGTGCAACATAGGTGCATCGCACGAGCGCTAGGAACGGCGAAAAAAGGCGGACGTGGCGAAATCGGTAGACGCAGCAGACTTTAAAATTGGAGTGCCCGCGGGGAAATCCGCGGAGTAGAACCGCTCAAAGTCGGGGAACGCTAACGGGCAATACCCTAAGCCAATCCCGAGCCAAGCCCCTTCGGGGGAAGGTGTAGAGACTGGACGGGCGGCGCCTAAAGCCTTCGGGCAATGGCGAAGGGACAGTCCAGACCACGAACGTCATCAGACGGCGGCGAAAGTCGAGGTGGTACGAAAATCTGCTTCTCTGTGAGAGTACGGGTTCGAGTCCCGTCGTCCGCACCACAAAGCCAAACATCCCTGCGATGATCGACCTCTGGGCGTTTGGTCGTGAGCCCGCCACCCTCGCGCTACGCTTTGCGCAGGCGTCGAAGGCGATCAGGTGCGCCCATCGATTCCGTCGAGCACCATCGCTGCGAGTTCATCGCTGGTGTGTGCACCACTATCGAGAACACGGGTTGTGCATGGAAGCCGTTCCCTTGCGGCCAAGCATCGGGCGACATTCGCTAATCGCCACTCTCGAATCTCCGCATTTCGATTCGGGTCAGGATGCATGGTCTGGTTCGCGATCCGGTGACGCAATAGGTCCTCGTTGAGCGTCAGAAAGATGTGCAGCAGCTGATCGTCGATCCGCCTTACCCCGTCGAGTATCTCAGTCAGATAGTCCGGGTGCACGAGCGTCATTGGGATGATGATGTCCTGCGAGTAATTCCTTCGAATCTCCCTGACCGCCGCGATCGTAAGTCCCCTCCACAAGGGGAGATCCTGATAGTCTCCGCTCGCTGGCATGGGGACCGTTTCTTTCACCACGAACCCGATTTCCTCGGGGTCAAAGATCAGCGATTTGGAACGCCGATCGCGCAGCCGCTTAGCGAGCGTCGTCTTTCCGGCGCCGAAAGGTCCGTTGATCCAGATTATCATTGTCGACGGCCTCTAACCTGAAGGCTCGCAAGAGCGCTCGACGGCCTCGTGCGGAGGCACGATCGGAGTGGTTCCGAAATGCTTCTCAAGATAGGTGACGCCGAACGTCACGATGTCCTGCGCGTCGAACAGGTAGCACTGAGCAAAGCCCACGACACCTTCTCGATGGCGACCGAGCTTCACGTAAGCATTTGCTATAGTTTCAACCGCATCCGGCTTTCCTTCGATAGCAAAGCAATCGAGAATGCCGTTTGAATCGTAATCCGATGCCGTTTTCCAGGCGACTTCACCGTCTCTTCCAAGCATCGGCATCTCATACGTCACCCACCGTTTGTTGGGGATATCGGCAACCGCCTCGGCGTAGTGCAATGCGGTAACGGAGTTTAGCGGCGCACCCAACAGCAGGGCCTTCCCGCCAAGGCGAACGAACCGCTCGACGGGCGATCCTTCCCCCAAGGCGTGACCGAGTTCGTGAGGCTCCGTCAGCGTTTCAGCCAGCGGACCAACCGCGACCATCGATGCATCGGGGTGCGCGCTGCGCCGCGCGCCGGGGGCTTGAACCAGAAATTGATTCAGCAGGCCGAACCCACGGTAAGTCCCGGCTGTTGCGGGATCGAACGGCAGCCAGGTACGGCGGGCTTCGTCATCCAGCCGAGCGCCATTCAGAGTCTCCTCGTAGGGTGATCGGTCCCACGACGCGTATCCCATCACAGTGCCAGTCGGCCCAACCGCGGAGCGTAACGCGGCAACGACCGTCTCCGCTCCTCCTTCGACCGGACCAATCGCTTTAAGTGAGGCATGCACCATCAAGAGGTCACCGGTTTGGACTCCGAGTTTTTGAAGCGCCTCCGTTATTGCCTTCCGCGTATGCATCGCGATATCTCCTCTAAACTGCAAAACACTATACCTATCGAGATATCACTCTACTATACCTATCGAGATTCTCATCGTTTTCCAATGTATTTACCCAAAAATAATTTATCAAATGTGGATTTTCTTCGTTATTTTTTTCTAACAGATAAAGGACAAACGGCACTGTTGCAAATAGAGATTTTAGTCGATGAAGTTCCTTTTTAAAAGTGCTTAGAGACCGAAAACCCTGTTGATTAGACACACTTCACCTTGAGGCTGACCATAATAAAATGACGATGCTTGTCCTTTACGTAGTGCACGCATGACTTCAATACCTTTAATTGTGGCATAAGCCGTCTTCATAGATTTGAATCCTAATGTGGCCCTGATGATCCGCTTTAACTTACCATGATCACATTCAATGACATTATTTTTATACTTAATCTGCCTGTGCTCAATATCTACTGGACATTTTCCTTCTCGCTTTAACCGTGATAAAGCATGGCCATAGGTCGCTGCTTTATCTGTATTGATGACCCGTGGAATTTGCCATTTTTTCACCGTATTGAAGATTTTTCCTAAAAAACAATAGGCTGATTTACTGTTCCGTCTAGCGGAAAGGTAAAAGTCAATCGTATGACCACGTTGATCAACTGCACGATACAGGTAAGTCCATCGCCCCTTCACTTTGATATAAGTCTCATCCATATGCCATGAATGTAAATCTGTAGGATTACGCCAATACCAGCGTAAGCGTTTTTCCATTTCTGGAGCATAACGCTGAACCCAACGATAAATTGTGGTGTGGTCAACATTCACACCCCGTTCAGCGAGCATTTCTTGAAGTTCACGATAGCTGATGCCATATTTACAATACCAACGAACAGCCCAAAGAATGATTTCACCTTGAAAGTGCCGACCATGGAAGGGATTCATCTGCTGTATCTCGAAATAAATAAGATATTTAGCTTATCATGTCAGCCTATTTGCAACAGTGCCGATTGATGTGTTCCCAGGGGATAGGAGAAGTCGCTTGATATCTAGTATGACGTCTGTCGCACCTGCTTGATCGCGGCCGCGATAGCTAGATCGCGTTGCTCCTCTTCTCCATCCGCGTTCCAAGCTGCGGAAAGGCACCCATAAGCGTACGCCTGGTCGAGCAGGCGACGCGGATCGACGTCCAGCGCACGAGAGAATGCGTCCGCCATCTGTGCAATGCGTCTAGGATCGAGACAAAGGTCGTCTCTGTCAGCCGGATCGTAGAACATATTGGCGGCGCCAAAGCCCACTTCACCGACCAGACCGACGGGATCTATCACCAGCCAGCCGCGACTGGAGAACATGATGTTTTCATGATGCAGATCGCCATGTAGCCCACGCAGTTCCGAGGCATTGCTCATCATTTGATCGGCTATAATCGCCGCGTGGACGTAGTCAGTTTGACAACCTGCGTTTTGATCATCGCGCGCCCGCTGAAACAAAGCTGCAAAGCGATCCCGGATCGGGAGAAGGGCAGAAGGCAGGGGTTCCTCAGATGCGGCATACAGCTTCGCCATTAGTTCCGCTGCAATTTCGGTCGCCTGGTAGTCGCCGTGCTCGGCAACGATGTGAGAGAGCATTCGCTCCCCGGCATATTCGAGCAACATCAGATTGTTCTCACGACCGAGCAACCGGACTGCTCCCCTCCCATTGCGCCATACCAGATAGTCGGCCCCGCGCAGTTCATCAGCAATGTCTTCTATAGGTTTCAATCCCTTGACGATTGCAGGAGTCCCGTCTGGCAATGAAACTTTCCAAACGAGGCTGGAAAAGGTGTCCGCAATGAGAACAGGTTGCGAAACGTGCCAATGAGCAGGAAAAACAGGCGGCATGAACATCAACCCCAAGTCAGAGGGTCCAATCGCAGATAGAAGGCAAGGCGTTCGCGGTCGGGGGCTTCGATCCCCAATACATTGAATAGGACAGCGAAGGCGCGCTCTGCTTCATCTGGCGCTGCCCAGTTCTCTTCGGCGTTAGCAATCATGAGTGCCAAATCGGCATAGCGATCTGCTGTTCCGAGCCGCCCAAGGTCGATCAGACCCGTGCATTGAAGAGTTTTAGGGTCCACCATGAAGTTCGGCATGCAGGGATCACCATGGCAAACAACCATATCGGTGCGCTCTTGGTCGAGCCGCACCGGTAGCTCTCGTTCGACACGAGCCAAAAGATCGAGCTGCGGCGTACTCTTGTCCTCGTCCGGTAAGAAGTCGGGATTGACGGCATTGCGGGACACCACATCAACGGCGCGTCCGAACATTCGCGACAGCCTGCGCTCAAACGGACATTGATCAACCGATAGGCTGTGAACAGCGCCAAGTTGCTGCCCCATTGACGGCCACGCTTTGAGCAAATCCGCTCCAGACAGATCAGCCGCCGGTACTCCCGGAATTGCCGTTATCACCAAGCATGCACCCTCCTGTTCCTCCTGCCAGTTGATCACCTCGGGGCAAGCCACACCTCGACCTTTGAGCCAAATGAGGCGGTCACGCTCTCCAGCGAGCTCACCGCGGCGGGAAGCAGGTGCGATTTTCGCGAAGGCATGCCCGTCACCACGTCGAAAAACAAAATCACCAGATTCTCCGCCTCTGACAGGCAACCAGTCAGAATGCGATTCACCAAAAAAAATATTAGTTCGATTCAATGGAGGTTCCTTCAGTTTTCTGATGAAGCGCGGAGGTGGCTCAACCTGCGAAAAGAAACGAGTTGCTACGTAAGTCCGAGAACATGCTTTCCATGGTCTCTGAGCTCGCCTTTGGGACCGACATATCGGTAGAGAGTGACGCGCTCGATGCCGAGTTCCTTGCAGAGATCGGAAACTGAAGTATCGCGCTGGGCCATGGCGGCTTGCGCGAGACGCACCTGAGCTTTGGTGAGCGCGAATTTTCGTCCGCCCTTGCGACCGCGCGCTCTCGCGGAGGCGAGACCCGCCATGGTGCGCTCTCGGATCAGATCCCGCTCGAACTCGGCCAAGGTGGCGAAGATTCCGAACACCATGCGACCGGACGCAGTCGTGGTGTCGATCTGAGCGCCCTTTCCAGTCAGAACCCGCAGGCCGATCTTGCGGTCTGACAGCTCCTTCACCGTGTTGACCAGATGGGCAAGCGATCGTCCGAGGCGATCGAGCTTCCAGACCACCAGCACATCGCCGTCACGCAATGACTTGAGGCAGGCAGTCAAGCCAGGGCGATCATCACGACCGCCGGAAGCAAGATCATCATAGATATTGTCCCGTTCGATGTCAATGGCCATTATTTTTGACCCACTTTTGGCCAATAAAATTGACCCACCTGTTGTTTACTGACAGGCCGTTTTTTGCCTCAATCGGTAGCTTTCGCCACCGAGCATAAAGATGTTGGAATGGTGAATAACGCGGTCAATGATCGGGATGGCCACGTTGTCATGGTGGAAGGGATCAACCTCGGCTTGCGCAAAATGGCGGATGCGACAAACACCCACACCTTCTGGGAATTGATCCGCATTGGACGGTGGCATGTCGAGGGCGAAGCCTATGACCGGGCGCTGGCCATGGTGGTCGAGGCACAGGCAGCGTTACCCATGGCCCGGTTCTGGGGCATGGGCACGTCGGCTTCGAGCGACGGACAGTTCTTCGTCGCTACAGAGCAAGGTGAGGCCATGAACCTGGTCAACGCGAAATATGGCAATACCCCGGGCCTGAAAGCCTATAGCCACGTCTCCGACCAATATGCGCCGTTCGCAACCCAGGTGATTCCTGCAACGGCAAGCGAAGCGCCTTACATCCTCGATGGCCTGCTGATGAACGATGCTGGACGCCATATCCGCGAGCAGTTCACCGACACGGGCGGCTTCACCGATCACGTCTTTGCCGCATGTGCCATTCTCGGCTACCGGTTCGCTCCGCGCATCCGCGACCTGCCATCCAAACGGCTCTACGCGTTCAATCCGTCGGCCGCCCCGGCGCACCTGCGAGCGTTGATCGGCGGAAAGGTCAACCAAGCCATGATCGAGCGCAATTGGCCCGACATCCTGCGCATCGCCGCCACCATTGCTGCCGGGACCGTCGCGCCAAGCCAGATTCTGCGGAAACTCGCCTCCTATCCGCGGCAGAACGAGCTCGCGACAGCCCTGCGGGAAGTCGGTCGCGTCGAGCGCACCCTGTTCATGATCGACTGGATTCTGGATGCCGAACTCCAACGGCGTGCCCAGATCGGGCTCAACAAAGGCGAAGCTCATCATGCGCTGAAGCGGGCAATCAGCTTCCACCGCCGCGGTGAAATCCGCGACCGTTCCGCCGAAGGCCAGCATTACCGCATCGCCGGCATGAATCTGCTCGCCGCCATCATCATCTTCTGGAACACCATGAAGCTCGGCGAGGTCGTTGCAAACCAGAAACGCGATGGAAAGCTGCTATCGCCCGATCTCTTGGCCCATGTTTCGCCGCTCGGATGGGAACACATCAATCTCACCGGAGAATATCGCTGGCCAAAGCCTTAGCGTAGGATTCCGCCCCCTCCCGCAAACGACCCCATCCAGAGTTAGCTGTAGAAATGATTATGCCAGTCAAGGCTTTTGAAGAATTCTGCGCACACCATCAAGTACAGCACCTAAGTACGGATGATTTTGCAAAGATTGAATATGACCGCATGAAGTGGCGATTTGGACAGGCCGGTATTAGAGAATAAAAACTCTAGTCTTTATTAAAAAATCAGGAAGATTTATATGCAAATTGATATTAAAACATCTTCAGTTAAGCCTTTAAGAAATACTTATGCTTATATTGAAAAAAGATTTGGTGATAAACCAGCTTCACGTTATCAAGAAGCGACCTACGATATTCAGGAAGAAATTAATTTTCATTACAAACCTTTATGGCAGCCTGAATTTGATCTTTACGATAAGGGCCGTACTGTAATCCAAATGAAAGATTGGTACGTGCTTAAAGATCCTCGTCAATTTTATTATGGGGCTTATACCCAAACTCGAGCTAAACAACAAGAGATTTTAGAAAGTAATTTTGCGCTTGTTGAAAAACACGATTTATTAAGAAATATTTCTGAAGAAATTCTAAACAAAGTAACGAAATTACTACTCCCACTTTATTGTAAATAAGACATTTTTATCTTTTATATTCAATGGCTTATTTTCCTGCTAATTGGTAATACCATGAAAAATACCATGCTCAGAAAAGGCTTAACAATATTTTGAAAAATTGCCTACTGAGCGCTGCCGCACAGCTCCATAGGCCGCTTTCCTGGCTTTGCTTCCAGATGTATGCTCTTCTGCTCCTGCAGCTAATGGATCACCGCAAACAGGTTACTCGCCTGGGGATTCCCTTTCGACCCGAGCATCCGTATGAGACTCATGCTCGATTATTATTATTATACTCTGTACACGACAAATTTCACAGAACCCTTATCCTATCAGGATTCTGCTTTCTTAAAATTGCCAAAATTTCCTTAAACTCTTCTTTTTTCCCAAAACCAATTAAACGCTGAATCGCCATTTGAACATAGTCTAAACCATAGCGAAATAAACTCATTGAGAGTCGTCCATGCTTCTTTATTTTTATCGCTTTTTTTTGATTATGTTGCCATTCACCCGTTAAGTAACACCAACAGAAGCTTATAGCTAACACCGCAATCAATTTTTTCACTCGTCTAGGATCTGTCAAGCGCGTATTTTCAAGATTAAACCCGCGTCCTTTGAGACAACTGAATAAGGTTTCAATTTCCCAGCGTAATGCATAATCCTGAATAGCATTGGCATTAAACTGAGGAGAAACGACGAGTAAAAGCTCTCCATTTTCTAACTGTAGTGCACTTATATATAGTTTCACCCGACCAACCAAAATCCGTCGTTTACGACATTCAATTTGACCAACTTTAAGATGGCGAAATAAATCACTAATTTTATGATTCTTTCCTAAATGATTGGTGACAATGAAGTTTTTTTAACACGAATGCAGAAGTTGATGTCTTGTTCAATTAACCATGTAAACCACTGCTCACCGATAAACTCTCTGTCTGCGAACACATTCACAATACGGTCTTTACCAAAAATGGCTATAAAGCGTTGAATCAAAGCAATACGCTCTTTCGTATCTGAATTTCCACGTTTATTAAGCAATGTCCAAAGGATAGGTATCGCTATTCCACGATAAACGATTGCGAGCATCAGGATATTAATATTTCGTTTTCCCCATTTCCAATTGGTTCTATCTAAAGTCAGTTGCACTTGGTCGAATGAAAACATATTGAAAATCAACTGAGAAATTTGACGATAATCAAAATACTGACCTGCAAAGAAGCGCTGCATACGTCGATAAAATGATTGTGGTAAACACTTGATGGGCAAGGCTTTAGATGCAGAAGAAAGATTACATGTTTGCTTTAAAATAATCACAAGCATGATGAGCGCAAAGCACTTTAAATGTGACTTGTTCCATTTTAGAGATTTGTTTAAGATAAGATATAACTCATTGAGATGTGTCATAGTATTCGTCGTTAGAAAACAATTATTGTGACATTATTTCAATGAGTTATCTATTTTTGTCGTGTACAGAGATTATTATAGAAGCCCCCATGAATAAATCGCTCATCATTTTCGGCATCGTCAACATAACCTCGGACAGTTTCTCCGATGGAGGCCGGTATCTGGCGCCAGACGCAGCCATTGCGCAGGCGCGTAAGCTGATGGCCGAGGGGGCAGATGTGATCGACCTCGGTCCGGCATCCAGCAATCCCGACGCCGCGCCTGTTTCGTCCGACACAGAAATCGCGCGTATCGCGCCGGTGCTGGACGCGCTCAAGGCAGATGGCATTCCCGTCTCGCTCGACAGTTATCAACCCGCGACGCAAGCCTATGCCTTGTCGCGTGGTGTGGCCTATCTCAATGATATTCGCGGTTTTCCAGACGCTGCGTTCTATCCGCAATTGGCGAAATCATCTGCCAAACTCGTCGTTATGCATTCGGTGCAAGACGGGCAGGCAGATCGGCGCGAGGCACCCGCTGGCGACATCATGGATCACATTGCGGCGTTCTTTGACGCGCGCATCGCGGCGCTGACGGGTGCCGGTATCAAACGCAACCGCCTTGTCCTTGATCCCGGCATGGGGTTTTTTCTGGGGGCTGCTCCCGAAACCTCGCTCTCGGTGCTGGCGCGGTTCGATGAATTGCGGCTGCGCTTCGATTTGCCGGTGCTTCTGTCTGTTTCGCGCAAATCCTTTCTGCGCGCGCTCACAGGCCGTGGTCCGGGGGATGTCGGGGCCGCGACACTCGCTGCAGAGCTTGCCGCCGCCGCAGGTGGAGCTGACTTCATCCGCACACACGAGCCGCGCCCCTTGCGCGACGGGCTGGCGGTATTGGCGGCGCTGAAAGAAACCGCAAGAATTCGTTAACTGCACATTCGGGATATTTCTCTATATTCGCGGTTCAGCAGGCATGTCCCCTTTGAGGGCGACCCGACGACAGGATAATCGACCTTATGGTGCGCAAATATTTCGGCACAGACGGTATTCGTGGCAAAGCCAACGAAGGCGCGATGACGGCGGAAACCGCCTTGCGCGTCGGCATGGCGGCTGGCCGTGTCTTTCGTCGCGGTGACCACCGCCATCGTGTCGTGATCGGCAAGGATACGCGCCTGTCGGGCTATATGCTTGAACCCGCGCTCACAGCCGGTTTCACCTCGATGGGCATGGACGTATTCCTTTTTGGCCCGCTGCCGACAACGTATAGGAAGAATAAACGCCCTTTTCACCCAAGTCCAACAGCTTTGGACCGCAGTTGACTCTTTCGACACCCCTGCGATGCAACCCAATCCGGCTGACGGGGAGCCAGCAACGCTGAAAATTTACCCTCCTCTTTCCCACTAGCGGCTCCTTTTCCGACAACCAGCACGGCGGATCCCTGCCGCGGCGCTGTGAACGCAGCATTTTGATTGGTATCGTTGGCCTTCAGGCTCGTCAGTCAAACAGACCCAGGAGCAGCTCAGCCGGTGGCGCCCGGCTTTCGGGTAACGCCCTGGTCCCGCTGGTTTCGGCTTTGTGCTTCAGGTGATCAAGGATCTGCTTGATCACTATAGGGTCTTCAATGCAGGCGATGACTTTCATGGCGCCGCCGCAGCCGCTGCAGGTCTCGATGTCGATATTGAAAACACGCTTGAGCCGTTGCGCCCATGTCATCGACGCTCGCCGTTGTGCTGGTGTTGCCGGTTCATCAGCCACCCTGACCTTGTTGCCCCTGCCCCGTTTTGCCGGCGTGACCAACGCCCGGTGCCGACTGTTGGGTGCGAACACCCCGTGGAAGCGGGTTAGGTTGACTCTGGGCTTCGGTACCAGGGCGGCCAGCCTTGCAATGAAATCCAATGGTTCGAAAATGACGTGCGTGGTGCCGTCCCGGTACGGCGTCTTGAGCTGGTAGCGCACGTTGCCGCCTCGTGTTAACGACAGCCGCTTCTCGGATACCGCCGGGCGGCTGATGTACCGGCACAGCCGTTCGAGCTTCTTGCGTTCATCGGCCCTGGCCGCCACGCCGGCGTGCAGGCTGGACCCGGCTACCTTGCCAATCCCGTCACCGAACGGATCACCACTGGTCGGCAGAGTTTGCAAAGTGAACACCTTTCGCCCCGCCTGTGAACCGACAGCGATACGGTAAGTGATCGAGTGCCCCAGCAGGGGTGTCATCGGGTCGTCATCCACCGCATCCGAGGCCAGATAGCTGTTTTCGACATCCCGTTCCAGCAGGCCTTGCCGTTCCAGATAGCGACCCACCCGGTGGGCGATGGTGTGCGTCAGCGGCACTGTTGCAAATAACCACGAATGGTAAGCTGAAGACTGTTTTAGCTAAAGGTGCAGCATATGAATCCTTTCCATGGTCGGCATTTTCAGGGCGAAATCATTCTTTGGGCTGTGCGCTGGTATTGTAAATATGGCATTAGCTATCGTGAACTGCAGGAAATGCTGGCCGAACGGGGTGTGAATGTTGATCACACGACTATTTACCGTTGGGTTCAACGTTATGCTCCTGAAATAGAAAAACGTTTACGCTGGTATTGGCGTAATCCTACAGATCTGAGCTCGTGGCATATTGATGAAACCTATGTAAAAGTGAATGGACGATGGTCTTATCTGTATCGTGCAGTCGATCAACGTGGCGATACCATTGATTTTTATCTTTCTTCTAGACGTAATACCAAATCAGCATATTGTTTTCTTGGAAAAATTTTAAATAATGTGAAGAAGTGGCAAATTCCACAAGTGATCAACACGGATAAAGCACCCACATATGGACGTGCTTTATCACGGTTAAAACGGGAAGGTAAATGTCCACCAGACCTTGAGCACAGGCAGATTAAGTATAAAAATAACGTGATTGAATGTGATCATGGCAAGCTAAAGCGGATCATCAGGGCCACATTAGGATTCAAATCTATGAAGACGGCTTATGCCACAATTAAAGGTATTGAAGTCATGCGTGCACTACGTAAAGGACAAGCATCGTCATTTTATTATGGTCAGCCTCAGGGTGAAGTGTGTCTAATCAACAGGGTTTTCGGTCTCTAAGTACTTTTTAAAGGGAACATCATCGACTCAAATCTCTATTTGCAACAGTGCCAATTATAACGCATTACGTATAAGGTGTATTATGTTAATTTTAGAAAATCTTTCTAATCAGAAATTTAGTTTTCTATTAAGTTCTATAGTGCGGATCTAAGCGTAATACTGTATTCACATCATATTCAGCATCAAAAAAATCACAAATTTTTGATACCTTACCTTTAATTAATAATTTCTTATCTAGATAGATGATCAATTTATTTTTATTTTTATCGAATATTACTCTTCCCCGAGGTACATCGTCATATTCAATTTCCCTTAGCTCAGAAAATTTATTTCGTAATTCATCCCAATAAGATACATGGTTGTAGGCACTATCAATCATACCTAAAGAATCTGAGCTATTAATATCAAACTCATGAGAAATACCAAGAACTTGATTTTTATAAAACCAAAATATACCTATTTTCAATGTTATTCTCCTAAGTTTTCATATATAACTTAAAAAAAATTAAGCAAGTAAACATACTATGATTGAATACTCAGAAAATTTAAATAAATTAAAAAATAACCTTATTACACATAAGGATTATCACCCTCTTTTACAAAAAATCAGCTTACCTTTCATTCCAGATTTTTTAGATAGTTCTTTTGACCAATCCAAAAATAAAGTAGTAATTGTTGGCCAAGAAACTTCTGGATGGGGGAAATTGAAATTAGATAGCTTTATATTAGGAAATTTAAGTACAAATGAATTAATTTCTGAAAGTAAAATTAGATACCGTAATCTTTATGAAAAGCCACCTGTGAGATCACAATTCTTAAAATTCTTAGGTAAAGTCAAAGAAAAAAATAATAACGAGTATATACAATGGTTAAACTTCTACTTCTTTGATTATAATAAAAAATCTTTTAACTTATTGAATTCAAAAAATAAAAGTATAGATTTGTATGAGCATCTTAAAGATATATCAATAGAAAACTTAGTAAATCAACTTGATAGATTAGAACCTAAAAATATTTTTTTCTTAGGTGCATATCATGGAAATTGGGAACAGTTGAAACTCAATTATGTTAATGACGAAGATATTCTTAACTTCAAAGAATCTATAGAAGGATTTAGCGTAAGATTCTGGAATAAAAAGACTTTAGTAATTCGACTCCCTCATCCTGCTTCTCGTGTTCCAAATAAAGGAAAAATTCAACAACAAGCTTTAACTTACTTTGATATTTTTAATAATCAAGCGGAGCAAAATCCTGAAAAATTTAAAGAATTGATAAGAGATAAATTACTTAACTAAAATATATTTAACATAATGGCTGTTATACGAAACGAGAGTGTTAGAACCCATTTAAAGTGTCTATATTCTCACCAATAAAAATGTCCGGTTTCTCCGAGGTAAAATATGACTTTTGAACAAAAATAAGCCATTGTTTATTCTTTTTATTTCCAACAAAATTCCAGAACTCATCTACTTCGAGAGATTCATAATGACTTTGCTGAGGCTGAATTTCATAGGTTGATTCAGTTAAAGTACGTAAAACTTTACCGATACTGATGCGCTCAACTTCAGCAATATCTCGTATACCGCTGCCTCTGACCATCAACTGTAATATTTTACGAGTAATACCTGACTTACATCCTAGATAGCTCAGTGCATGATCACCAATAAACTGACGTTTACAGTCTTTGCACTGATAGTTTTGTTTCCCATCTACTTTGATACCATTTTTCTTTATACTATCACTGAGGCAGGTTGGACATTTGATTGCTAGAGTTATTTGCATTTCTCTATTTTATCAAAATCCAATCGGCTTTTTCTTCAGCATACTTTTTGAAACACTACCAAATTTTAAAGTTGTATATCATGAAATTATTAAAAATATTGAGTTTAGTTTGCTTAAGCATAAGTATTGGGGCTTGTGCTGAGCATAGTATGAGTCGAGCAAAAACAAGTACAATTCCACAAGTGAATAACTCAATCATCGATCAGAATGTTCAAGCGCTTTTTAATGAAATCTCAGCTGATGCTGTGTTTGTCACATATGATGGTCAAAATATTAAAAAATATGGCACGCATTTAGACCGAGCAAAAACAGCTTATATTCCTGCATCTACATTTAAAATTGCCAATGCACTAATTGGTTTAGAAAATCATAAAGCAACATCTACAGAAATATTTAAGTGGGATGGAAAGCCACGTTTTTTTAAAGCATGGGACAAAGATTTTACTTTGGGCGAAGCCATGCAAGCATCTACAGTGCCTGTATATCAAGAATTGGCACGTCGTATTGGTCCAAGCTTAATGCAAAGTGAATTGCAACGTATTGGTTATGGCAATATGCAAATAGGCACGGAAGTTGATCAATTTTGGTTGAAAGGGCCTTTGACAATTACACCTATACAAGAAGTAAAGTTTGTGTATGATTTAGCCCAAGGGCAATTGCCTTTTAAACCTGAAGTTCAGCAACAAGTGAAAGAGATGTTGTATGTAGAGCGCAGAGGGGAGAATCGTCTATATGCTAAAAGTGGCTGGGGAATGGCTGTAGACCCGCAAGTGGGTTGGTATGTGGGTTTTGTTGAAAAGGCAGATGGGCAAGTGGTGGCATTTGCTTTAAATATGCAAATGAAAGCTGGTGATGATATTGCTCTACGTAAACAATTGTCTTTAGATGTGCTAGATAAGTTGGGTGTTTTTCATTATTTATAAGAATTAGAAGTTTGAGGTTAATCTATTTTTGGTAGTGTTTCAAAAAGTATGCTGAAGAAAAAGCCGATTGGATTTTGATAAAATAGAGAAATGCAAATAACTCGGCTTTGTTGCACAAAGATTTCATAACCATATGATTTTAAAAGTTTTGATTGTTTTTGATCCAAAATTAAATTTATTTAAATCAGATGCTTACATATTTATGCAACAAAGCCGCTCAGATCAGTAATGACGAATTTATTATCGACTGACTCTCTTATTTTTAATCAAATTTGTCTAAAAAAGAAGTGTAGCAAATTGCTACACTTCTTTTTTAGACTTTAATAATATATTTTTTAATAAATTCTCAAGCTCTTGCAAACTTTCATCATCAAATTCATTCATTTTTAAAGAAACTTTTAAAGTACTGTGATCAAATTTAATATTTCCAGCAACTTTGCCATCATATTCAATTTTCCGAACTACTGTACTAAGAATCGGTTCCTTTTTATCAGCTGATTTCAGAAATCTTTCAGCAAGACCAGCTAACTTTGTTTGTTCAACTTCTTTAGCTAAAAATTTTGCCCAAGCTTTTAATAATGCTTTTTTGGCATTTTCATAATGATCTTCATGCTCAGAAAGAAACTTTTTAATAGCTGTAGCAGCTGTTCGTGCTAAAAGATCAGGTTTTTGTTCAATATCTTTAATCAGCTCATCAGGCAGTTTTTCGTAGGATAAATATTTATACATATCCTCGCGGTTCATGCCTAAAGACTTAGCTAACTGCTGTTTATTCTTTTTAAGCTTTTCATCTAAAGAAATCAAACCGATGTAAATTTCATAATCAGTTAAGTCTTCTCTTTTTAAGTTTTCAGCCAAAGTAAGAAGAGCAACTTCTTCATCCGATGCATCTACAACAATTACTTCAATTGTATTTTTATTGAGTACTTGATGTGCCTTTAAGCGTCTTTCACCAGCAATCAGCTCATATTTATCAGCAACTCTGCGAACTACAATGGGTTGTAGCAATCCGATCTCTTCGATAGAAGCTGCTAAATCTTCAATATCTTGTTGATTAAATATTTTTCGCGGCTGATTTGGACTAGGTTGAATATCTGAAATTTGTACATTGCGACGCAATTCTTTTGCTTCTTTCACATGCTCTTTTTGAGCAACTTTATGCTTTTGAGTATTTTGCTGAAGACGTTGAGCCAAGAGTTCTTTTGTAGTTGCCATAGTATTCTCAGAATTTTTATTCAACACGACCAATAATTTCTTTTGCTAAATCTTGGAAAGCTTTCCGGACTTTTGAACTTTTATCTAAGCTTAACAATGGTTGTTGCAAAATTGCTGCCTGATTCACCTTAGTACTCATTGGAATTGTCGTCTTTAACAATTCACCCACTTGTCCTTTAGCTTCATCACGAATAAGTTTGCAAACATTTTGCCGTTCATCATGTTTGATTAAAAGAGCCCCTAACAATTCTAGTTGAGGATTGACTCGTCTAATCTTACTCAAATGATTGATTAAGTCTGTTACACCATAAAGTCCATATTGAGATCCAGACTCGATTGGAATAATGACATGAGTTGAGGCTGCTAATGCATTACTTGTTAAGAGTTTTAGACTTGGCGGGCAGTCAATCAAAATATAATCATATAGGCCTTTTAATATTTCTAACTTACTTGATAGTTCTTCTGAAGGTCTTGGAGCATCATCTTTAAGTTGGTCTTCTGTCTTACCTAAATTAAGAGAACCATAAATTAGAGATACATTTTTTAAGTTGGTTTCTTCTTTAAGAGCACTAGAAAGTAATTCAACATCTCCGACCAATAATTCTGCGGATGTTGTTTCGACTTCACTAGGATGTTCTGAACCAATATGTAAACTTGCATTAGCTTGTGGGTCCAAATCTATGACTAAAACTTTTTTGCCTAAATCAGCTAATTCTGAAGCTAAATGTACAACGGTTGTGGTTTTACCACATCCACCTTTATGATTGGCTACAGCAATAATTTTAGTCGATTTATTTGTCGTCATAACAGACCCCATTAGAATTATTCTAATATAGTTAAATTTGTAGCAACTTGCTACACTTTATTAAGTAGATATTAAATTACTAATCACTATTTGATAAAAGATAAACAATTCAAAATCTAAATAAAACATAGCTAGCTAATTTAAAATTAGTATTAATTAATATAATTAAGTAATTATAATTAAGAGCCATTTTTTTATTTTATAAACAATATCTTATGAATTTAAAAGTGGAAGACTTGTCACCAAAAAGTGGAAGACTTGTCACTAAAAGGTGGAAGACTTGTCACTAAAAGGTGGAAGACTTGTCACTAAAAAGTGGAAGGTCTGTCATCTAAAAGTGGAAGGTTTGTCACTATGGTGGAAGGTTTGTCACCACATTTTTAAAAATAGCATTTTTAATAAATAAAATTTTTAAAAATCAAACATTTAAGTTGTTGATAAGTGTTGTTTTTTTAATTTAAAGGTGGAAGACTTGTCACGATGAATTTTTATTTTGTGGATAAGTCTACTTTTTAAGATTTATAGGTTGAAAAATAATCAATATTGACCAAGAAAAAGGCAATTTTTGTACTTGATTTCATTTAAAGGTGGAAAACTTGTCACTGAAAAGTTGAAAATTTTTTGATTTTTTCACTTATAAAGGTATTTTTTGCCTCCTTAACACTGTACGGAATACCTTTTAAACAGGGTTTTCCGGGGAAAAGTGGAAAGTTTGTCACTATAAAGTGGAAAAAAATAATTATATTCCACTTTATGGTCGAGAATTATTCTAAATATAGATGAGAGGATGACGTATCTTCCACTTTTAGGCATGAATAGTAGTAAATTTAGGCGGTGTATCTAATAAATTAATTTCTTAAAAGGTGAGGAAGTTGAATGGTATTCCACTTTTATGTATAAATAGGGAAAACAACTTTTAATTTTCCACTTATGACAGACACTGACCACACAGAAGAACAAGAATATCTACCCTATTGCATTGGCAATATCCGACAGAATGGGGTAGTGAGTACCAGTAATCGTTTAATTCGACCTATTGAACTTTCTACCAATGAATATAAGGCTCTGCTATATGCAATGGCTGTGGCTAATTATGGTGAAAAAAACAATCAGGATCGTGAAATTACCGAGCAGACTTATATTTACTTACATAAAGACGATCTTGGTGAATTGTTAGGTCTCAACAAGAAAAACTCTATTAATGTGGCGATTGACCGGATTTATAAGGAACTCTCATCACGTGTCGCTCACTTTGTAATTGAGGAGCCGGCTGATGATCCTAAGAGGAAGGTGAAAAAAGTACATTCGGTAGTGCCGATTATTCGCGAATTACGCTGGGAAGATGATTTAAAAAATGCTTTACAGATTCGTTTCACCAGTGAGGTTTTGCCTTATTTTACCCGTCTCGCAAATGGCAATTTTACTACTTACCAATTAAAGGATCTGTTTGCCTTGGATTCTGTTACGAGTATGAGTTTATATTCGTACATTGTGAAACAAGAGTTTAAATACGCCAATCAAGACACTTATGAAGTAGAATTGTCACTAGAAGGTTTGAAGGCGCTGATAGATATTGGTGAAACAAAATATGATCGCTGGGTTGATTTTAGGCGTTATATTCTCGATAGAATTGTAGCGGAAATTAAGAGCAAAACGAGTCTGAAATTAGAGTATGACACCATTAAAAAAGGGCGGCCAATCGTTGGTGTTCGATTCAAAATATTGAATGACAAAAAAGAAAATGCTATTTCACAATCAAATGAAAAAACTAAAATTTATCTGGATGTAGATTTTAATGACAATAATTTGGTTAAAGAACTAGGGGCGAAGTTTGATATGACAGTGCGGTCTTGGTATATCTATGCTAATGATCCAAATAGTCAGAAATTGAAGAAGTGGTTCAAACCAGAAGGTTGTTTAACGGATTCTCAGGCTAATGTCATAGTAAACGATAATTTATTTCAAATGGAGTTCGCTAAGCCTGGCTTGTCTATGGCAGAGTTTAAAAAAGAAATGAAACATAAGCTGAAGAATGATCGTGATTTCGTTCAGGCTAATCGTACTCGTTTAAATGAAATTTTCGGGAAAGAAATTATTTAGAAACTGTAGCAACTTGCTACATTCACATGTGTGAATATCTCTAGATCTTTAAAAGTGTAGCAATTTGCTACACTAATTTTTCTGATCAATTATGCGCTGTTATTTATGAGTAACTAGTACGACAAATTGTGTCATATTCAACTATTTTACTGCCGCATCATGAGTGATTTTATGTAAAATCATCCAATTAACGATTTACTTAATTGGATAGCTATAACAATGACCCAGGTGCAACTGCAACAGTTACAAAAACAGCTCTGGAACATCGCCAATACCTTACGTGGGAAAATGGGAGCTGATGAGTTCCGTGATTACATTTTGGGTTTTATCTTCTTTAAATATCTATCCGAGAAATCAGTCAATTTTGCCAATGAATTGCTCGATGGCGAAGACATCAGCTTTTTAGAGCTAGATGAAAATAATGCTGAGCATGCTCCATACATCGAAGAAATCAAAAAGAATGCCATTCAAGAAGTCGGTTATGCACTCACACCAAAACAGCTTTTCCATACCTTAGCCGAGCGTGGTCGTCAGGGCGAATTCATTTTGGATGATTTAACTGCGACCTTAAAATCAATTGAACAAAGCACTTTAGGCACCGACTCTGCCGATGACTTTGCCAACCTGTTTGAAGATTTGGATCTAAACTCGACCAAGCTTGGCAATAATGCCAGTGACCGTAATGCACTGGTGGCGAAAGTCCTCAGTCATTTAGATGATATTGATTTTGATATTTCCAATACCGAAGCCGATGTACTGGGGGATGCTTACGAATACCTGATTGGTGAGTTTGCATCAGGCGCGGGTAAGAAAGCTGGGGAATTCTATACCCCGCAAACGGTATCGACTTTACTTGCGAAGATTGTCACCCAAGGCAAAGACCGTTTACGTTCAGTCTATGACCCGACCTGTGGTTCAGGTTCGTTATTGCTACGGGTAAAACGTGAAGTGAAAGATGTCGATATGATTTACGGTCAGGAAATGAACCGTACCACCTACAACTTGGCACGCATGAACATGATTCTGCATGATGTGCATTTTGCCAAGTTCGACATCAAGCAGGAAAATACTTTAACCCGTCCGCAGCATTTAGATAAAAAGTTTGATGCGGTGGTGGCGAATCCGCCATTTTCTGCAAAATGGTCTGCCGATCCGTTATTTTTACAAGATGAGCGTTTTGCTGCGTATGGCAAACTGGCGCCAAGTTCTAAAGCCGATATGGCTTTTGTACAGCACATGCTGTATCAACTGGATGACAATGGCACCATGGCGGTGGTATTGCCGCATGGCGTATTGTTCCGTGGTTCGAGTGAGGGCGTGATTCGTCAGTATTTGATTGAACAGATGAACGTGGTGGATGCCATTATTGGTCTACCCGCCAATATTTTCTATGGCACGTCTATTCCGACCTGTATTTTGGTGTTGAAGAAAAACCGTGAGCATAGCGGCAATATTTTGTTTATTGATGCCAGCAACGAGTTTGAAAAGCAGAAGAACCAAAACAAGTTATTGCCTGAGCATTTGGATAAGATTGTTGCGGCATTTGAAAAGCGTGAAAATATTGAAAAGTATGCGCATGTGGCGACCTTGCAAGAAGTGAAAGACAACGATTACAACCTGAATATTCCTCGTTATGTGGATACCTTTGAAGCGGAAGCCGAGATTGATTTAGATGCGATTGCAAAACAGCTTCAAGCTTTGGAACAAGACAGCCAAGAGACCGATGCCATCATTGCAGATTTCTGCAAAGAGCTAGGCATTGTTTCACCGTTTGCGGAGGTGAAGTAATGGCGGTGCCTAAATTACGTTTTAAAGAGTTTGATGGAGATTTAACAGAATCAAAACTTGTTGAATTAACTTTATGGGCTTCAGGTGGTACACCAGCAAAAGATATTCCTGAATATTGGGGGGATGATATTCCATTGATTAGTGGTGCTTCCATGCACACAAATCAGCTTTATGAATCTGATGTAAAGATTACTAGGTTAGGTCTACAGAAAGGTTCCAAATTAGCACCAAAAGATTCAATTTTAATTTTGGTGAGAGGAAGTATGTTGTTTAATAAAATACCTATGGGAATTACATTAGGTGATGTCGCTTTTAATCAGGATGTAAAATGCATTCGCCCAAAACAGGAACTTGCCCCACAATTTTTGTTCCAATGGTTACATGCTAAAGAAAATACTATTCAAAATAAGGTAACTGCTACAGGTATTGGTGCTGGAAAACTGGATACTGCTGACCTACAAAACCTTAAGTTATATAAACCATCCTCAGAAGAACAAACCAAAATCGCCTCTTTTCTATCGAACGTGGATGAAAAGATCAATCAACTCACGCAAAAGCATGAGCTACTCAGCCAATATAAACAAGGCATGATGCAGAAGTTGTTTAGCCAGCAGCTTCGTTTTAAAGCGGATGATGGTAGTGAATTTGGGGAGTGGGAGAGTATTTCTATTAAAAGTGCTGTAAGTTTTATTAAAGATGGTACACATGGTACACATCAAGATGATCCAACATCCCACTTATTTCTACTAAGTGCTAAGAATTTACAGAATGGCCATGTAGTTATTGATGAAAAAGATAGAAGAATTAATAAATTAGAGTTTGATTCAATTTATAAAAATTATGGTTTGAACACTGGAGATATTCTATTGTCAGTGGTTGGTACTATTGGTCGTGTTGCTATATTTAAAGAAGAGTATAAGAACTACGCTTTTCAACGAAGTGTCGCTTTCATGCGTTTCAAATCTGCCAAACCGGAATTTATTTTTCAGTTGTTTAATGCCGTGGATTTTCAGAATGAGCTATTAGTTAGACAGGTAGTTTCAGCCCAACCTGGAATTTATCTGGGTGATTTAAGTAAAATAGAAATTAAATTACCTTGCCAAGAAGAACAAACCAAAATCGCCAATTTCTTATCTGCCATTGACCAAAAAATTGAAGTGGTCGCACAGCAAATAGAACAGGCTAAAACTTGGAAAAAAGGCTTGTTGCAGCAGATGTTTGTGTAGAGGGGAAATTATGGCAAATTGGCTAGTAACCGTGAATTATGCTGAGTTTGATTTAGAAGCAGCTTATGAGGCTTTGCCGCAGATTTATTGGAAGAATTCAGCCACTAGTGAAGGTAAAGGGTTACAAATCAATGATATTGTTCATGTATATGTGACCCAACCCATCTCAAAGGTGATGTATCAATTCAAAGTTATTGGGCATGCGGAAAACTCAGAATACCCAGTAGCACAGAAAGCATTTTGGTCGGATAAAAAGAAAATTGAAAGTTATCTAGGTGGGTACTCTATTTTTGAAAAGTTAAACAAAGTGGATAAATCCACTTTGTCTTTTGAATATTTCAGACAGGAAAACTTAATTCCTGATGCTCCTATTCAAGGCCGTCGCACAGATCGAGATAAAGCTTCAAATGATCCAATCCGCATTTTTTTAACTCATATTTTTAATGAGTTTAAAACTGATAGTGTGAATACCGACTATCCAGATGAAGCAGGTTTAGAAAATGAAACTTTTCCTGAAGGAGCTAAGCAAACGGTTTTAGTGAATAAATATGAGCGTAACCCTGAAGCAAGGGCTAAATGTATAGAAATTTATGGAACACGTTGTTGCGTTTGTGGCTTGAGCTTTGAACATATGTATGGCTCATTTGCTAAAGATTTCATCCATGTACATCATATTGAGCCATTAAATACGATTGGTGAAGAGTATGAGGTTGATCCTAAAGAAGATCTAAGACCTGTCTGCCCAAATTGTCACGCCATGCTCCATAAAACCGAAAATGGTCTTCCAATGACAATTGAGAGATTAAAACTTTTATATAGTGTTTCTTTGAGGAATCTGCTTAGACAAACATTTGAAGAATAAATAATTCGAGATTTTTAATGCAGCTTTATCAAACCCAAGCACAGTCATTAGTAGAACTTACAGAAGATCCTTTTCGTCTGGAAAGAGAGATTCAAAGCCTGTTTGAAAGTAATCTTTACAGTTTTACAGGTCTGGAATTCATCAAGTCCGAGTTCACGATCAAGAATAATCGTATTGACACGCTAGCTTTCGATCCCGAAAGTCAGGCCTTCGTAATTATCGAATACAAGCGTGAACGCAATTATAGCGTGATTGACCAAGGCGTTTCTTATCTGAATCTGATGCTCGACTATAAGGCTGATTTTATCGTTGAGTACAATGAGAGCCAGAGCAAACAGCTTAAACGTCAGGATGTCGACTGGTCCCAGAGCCGAATCATCTTTGTTTCACCGAGCTTTACCGACTTTCAAAAGCAGTCCACCAATTTTAAAGATTTGGGCATTGAGCTGTGGGAAATCAAACGCTATCAAGGTGGAATTGTTTCAGTCAATCCATTGCAGAAAGCCAAATCAGCCCCTTCAATCAAGCAAGTGCAAAAGGTTGAGTCTGAAGATATTCAAAAGATTGCCAAAGAAATCCAGCAATATGATGAAGCCTATCACTTGGCGGATAAGTCCGATGACATCAAAGAGCTATATGAGCAATTCAGGGACTCAATTCTGGGCTTAACCACCGATTTAGAGGTTCATCCCAAGAAAATGTACATAGCCTTCCGTAAGGGTAAGCGTAACTATGTCTATATGAGTATTGGGACAAAGCAAATTCGTATATGGCTGAATATGCCTTTTAATCAACTGGATGACCCGAAACAGCTCGCGAAAGATGTGACCAATATTGGACATTGGGGCAATGGCGATTGTGAGGTGATCGTGTCAGATACAGAAAATTTAGAATATATCTTGAGTTTAATTAAACAAACATTGAAGTGAATAATTTAAGATTTTAGAGGGAAAGGAAATGACAGTACAAAGCGAATATCAACTTGAAAATGAACTGATCGGCCAACTGCAACAATTAGGTTATGCCTCAGTCACGCTCAAGGATGAAAGTCAGCTACTGTCTAACCTCAAAACCCAAGTCGAACGCGCCAATGGACTAGCGCCTCTGTCAGAAACGGAATGGAAACAGGTCATCAGTTTTTTGAACACGGGCACAGTGTTTGAACGCGCCAAGAATCTGCGTGATCTGTTCCCAGTCAAATTTGATGATGGTACCAGTAAACATCTTTTTTTCCTGTCTGATGATCCAAGCAAAAATATTTATCAGGTCACCAATCAAATCACTATCGACCACCGCGACTATAACGGCCGTACCAGCCGTTTTGATGTGACGATCCTGGTGAATGGCTTGCCACTTGTCCAGATCGAGCTGAAAAAGCGTGGAATGGAGATTGCTGAGGCCTTTAACCAGACGCTGCGTTATACCCGCGAAGCCTACTGGGCAGGACAGGGGCTGTTTAATTTTATCCAGTTGTTTGTCATCAGTAATGGTGCCAATACTCGCTACTACTCAAATGGTACAACAGGCATTGAGTTTGCCTTTCCTTGGGCAGATATCAGTAACAAACACATCAATGAGATTGTTGACTTTGCTGAGGCCTTTTTAAACCAGCAGCACCTGACCCAGATGCTGACTCAATATATGGTCATGCTGGAAACCACCAAAAGCCTGATGGTACTGCGTCCTTATCAGATCTATGCAGTACAGAAAATTGTCCAGCATGTGCAAACCTCTAAAAATAATGGCTATATCTGGCATACCACTGGTTCAGGAAAAACCCTGACCTCCTTTAAAGCCAGTCAGATCATCATGAAAATGCCGGATGTCGAAAAGGTGTTGTTTGTGGTGGACCGGAATGACCTGGATACTCAAACGTCCCGAGAATTTAACGCCTTTAAAGCTGATAGTGTGGATAGTACTGACAGTACACATACCTTGGTGAAACAGCTTGATCAACGCCATGACAAGCTGATTGTGACCACTATCCAGAAACTGAATCGTGCCATCAGTAATGACCGTTATCAGGAATACATCAACTATTTAAAAGACAAGAAAGTTGTGTTTATCTTTGATGAATGCCACCGTAGCCAGTTTGGAGATACTCACCAGAACATCAAAAAGTTCTTTGCTAATGCCCAGATGTTCGGGTTTACTGGAACACCAATTTTTGAAGAAAACAGTCAGTCAAAGGCTGGTCTGAAACTCACTACAGATTACCTGTTCCATGAATGCCTGCATAAGTATGTGATCGTGGATGCCATCCGTGACCGTAACGTACTGCAGTTCCAGATTGATTACCGGGGTAAATTTACAGCTAAGGGCATGCAAAACAACCTTGGCTATGAGGATGAAGTTGAAGGTATTGATACCAAGGAGCTATACGACACCCCAAAACGCCTGGAAATGATTGCGCGTTATATTGTCGATAACCATGACATCAAGACCCGTAACCGGGAATTTACTGCAATGTTCTGTGTCAGTTCGGTCGAGACGCTGACTCAGTACTATGAAATGTTTGAAAAGGTTCAGGCTGAAAAGCAGAAGCAAGATGAAGAGCAAGGTAGGCTTTTTAAACCGCTGACGATTGCAACGATTTTCTCCTATGCAGCCAATGAAGCTGTGCCTGTAGATGAACAGAATGGGTTGATCCAGGAAGAAGCTGCAGACATACCAAGTCAGATCAATCAGTCCAGTCGCGACAAGCTGGACCGCTATATTGCCCAGTACAACCAACAGTTTAAGACTAACTACAATTCTGGTGATCAGTTCTATGCTTATTACCGAGATATCGCAGATCGGGTCAAAAAGAAACAGATTGACATTCTGCTGGTCGTGAACATGTTCCTGACAGGCTTTGATTCTAAGCCATTGAATACTTTATATGTCGATAAGAACTTGAAATACCATGGTCTGATCCAGGCATTCTCACGTACCAACCGTGTATATAACGATAAGAAGCCATTTGGAAACATTATCTGCTTCCGTAACCTAAAACGTGCCACAGATGAAGCTCTGGCGCTATTTTCCAATAAAGATGCGCAAAAAGTGGTACTGGTTCCAAGCTTTGAGGAAATTAAGCAGGATTATGATGCTGCTGTTCAGAAGTTGCTCAAGATCACGCCTGATTATCAAAGCGTGGATGATCTCATGACGGAAGATCAGCAGTTGGAGTTTATCAAGGCCTTCCGTGAAGTGATGCGTTATAACGCTCAGCTGCAAACCTTTATTGAATACGATCAGAACCAGACCGCTTTAGATAAACAGCACTTTGCCAATTTTGCTTCCAAGTATGCTGACTTATGTCGTGATGTACGCAAGACTACGAAAAAAGAAAAAGTCTCTGTGCTGGATGATGTCGATTTCCAATTGGACCTGTTACATAGTGACCGGATCAATGTGGGCTATATCATCAATTTGCTGCAAATGGCTCTGGATAGCGGGGATGAGGCCAAACGCAAGAAATACGAAGCACAAGTATATGATCTAATTGGCAATGACGTTAACCTGCATGATAAGCAGGAGCTAATTCAGAAGTTCATTGAAGAAAATATGCCGAAGATGATCAATGGGCAAAGTGTTCAGAGTGCTTTTTCTGCATTTTGGGATACTGAGAAAGAACAGGCTTATCAGCATCTCTGCGAAGTGGAAAACTTGAAGCCTGAGGTGATGAAGAATGTTCTGGAACACTATGAGTTCACTAAGCGTTTGCCGCGTAAAGAAGAGTTGAAAGACTTACCAAACTACAAGGTCAAATTATTTGAACGAGATAATGTGTTTAGCAACTTATTGGTGAAGACCCAGCAGTTAATAGAAAAGTTTTATGTGAGTTTCTAAAGTGCATCTGCATTTTCAAAACCCGATTGTAATAGGATGAAAGTAAAGGGATGGGAAGAGTACTTTTATAACTACTTAAAGCAAAGTAAAAACGTTTTTTGTCAAGATTGCCTGATGCCATTTGTAATTTAGCCTAAGCTTAACTTATGAGATTTTGAGAATCTAATAATTAAAGATGCACGAAATAATTATCTTAATTGTTAAAAATCGATTTAAGACAATTACATAATGCTAATGTCGAATTAATTATCTGAATACTCAAACAGATCATTCATCGTACAGCCAAAAAATTCGCAAAGTTTATCCGCTACAGGTAACTCGATACGGACAGCTCTGTCGTAGTACATATTAGTAAGGGTATTCCGATTAATCCCAGTTGCATGTACGACATCACTTAACTTTAAAATTTTTCTTTCGCCCATAAGGTTAGCTAACTTGCATCTAATCATATTGTATATCAGTATAAAAAAATAACCTGCTGTGAGTTATTTTTCGTTGCATTAATTTGAGTACTTTGGTAAATTACAACCTACAGCAGGTTATATTTACCTAATACAAGTACTTTTACCTATCTAAATTAAATTATAGCTTGTAACTTGGATGAATAGAAACCTACAACACTATAAATTGATGTAGGAATTTTATAATGGTCACCTCTAATGAGTTATGGGTAAGTCGTAAAGCTAAGCTCTTGGGCTATAAACTGATTAAAGAATTGAATGTAGGAATGGGTTTTGGAATTGCAAGTTATCTGGATGTAAATCATTGTTATAACAATCATCAGGCAGTTTTAGTTTGGTTAGAACACTTTTTAGAAGACTATCCAGAAATACAAAGTATAGACCCACTTAAGACTGAATTTCTTAAAAATTTTCCAGAATCTTTTTATGAGTTAGCCTAAGGATAATTCTTAGGCTATTTTTATAAGCCATAATTCAAATCGTTATCTTGGGAATGGATGTTCTTCTTCTTGCTCGTGGTATAACCGACAGTCTGGCGACTATAAAAATCTTCTGCACGTTCCTCAACTGTAGGTAGGCTTGAATCTCTTTCCTCTAAACTTAGTGGTAAAGTTTGAGGTACAGGCAAAGGGGGAGATTCTTGTTGAATTATAACTTGATTTGATTCTTGTTGTAGAACAATAGGGATATTGTATTCTTCAGCAATCAATTTTACCTGGGATTTGAAATTTTCATCCCCATAGACATACACCGTTCCATATTTTTCTTTTGCTAAAAATAATGCATCTCGAATATGAACATTTTGTTCACTCACTACAGCAATATGAGTCGAATCTTTCGTTTCAAAAAAAGCAATTTTTTTCTGGTCTAGATAAAATTTTTGTCCAAATTTATATTCGATAATATATTTTTTTCTAGGGAAAAGTATCTTTTGAGTTTGTTGAGGTGGTATAGAAATTTGCTTTTTAGGTTCGAAAGTATTTAAAAACTCTGCTTCTTGTTTCTTTTTCAACTGGGTTCTTCGACTATATTCAAAATATTGCTGCATTTGTAAAAAATCAAGCTCAGGTAAATTTTCAGTGTGTTGAAAAGTCCTATTAGCTTGATTTTTAGGTATAAGTGTAAGCTCAGGTATAGGAATGGAGGATATCATTTTAGTACGATATTTTTGCTTTTCATCAAGAATAGGCGGGGAAGTTTGCAAATTAAAATACAATTGCCAGGTCTGTTCGATTTCAGTTGAGTTGAAATATTGTTTATTCAACTTTATGGGTTGTGTATAAACAAGATTGCGAACTCGCAGTAGCAGAATACTTTGATTCTCTGAACTTAAATTAAGTAATTTATTTTGATCAATACAATTTTCTAATGTTGATTGCAGTGACTTCATTTTTATACCGCAACAATTTAGGAGCAAACAAGTTTTAATAATGGCTGTACTTTGAGAGGCGTGCGTGGACATAAACCTTTTAAACAGTTCAGTAAAACACGATTCGATATTGTTTTGAGACAAATGTTCGAAACTTGGTAAGACTCTTTCTTTATTGATATCCGCAATATTTTGGGTTCTATGTTGCAAGGCTATATGGAACAATTCTTTAAATTCCGACGTACCCCTGAGCGTTTCTTTCTGATTAGAATCCAGTGCTTTTATACATTGTTGCAGTCGGGTGAGAGAATAATTGCTAAATACGAGGATCCCATATTGATTTTGAATGGCAATAGGTTCATTCGGTTGATGTTGATCGAAGATGATTCTTGCTGTTTTAATCTCAGGATTATCTTGGCAAATAAAATTTTTAGATTGGCGTTGATCAAATAAAAATTGTTGTTGCATAAGCAAGTGATGAGAGGGTGGAAAAAACTTTAAAAAATCTGCATAAGATGTGATTTTCGATGAATCAAAGCTTGAAGAAAATGGAAAGCTTTTTTGCAGTGTTTGAGATGTCTTTTGACTTAAGCTTTCATGTTGAACATTATATTTTTTTCTTTGCAATGCTCTTGAATTAATTTGATCAGCTATGTGATGGTAATGCAGCAGTGTAAAAATCACATCAGATGATTGCTCTGTAAATTGTTGTTGTAAATCGTTCAAAAAATGATGTTTATCATGCTTATAAATTTCATTTTTTAAAGAAATTTTTTGGTATCCATTTTTACGCTTTGTACTGATTGAGTCTTTCTCTGATTTCATTATTAGATAAGCATCATGAAGATCTTTAACTAAAAAATCTTCATTTTTAAACAAATGATAAGAATGTAGCGTCGTTTTTGCTGATTGGACGTGCTGAATATTATCGCTTAACTTGATCAGAGGAATTATTTTGTGATCGACATCAGGATGAGTAAAATCCCCCCATCGTTTTTCTAAGTTTTTCAGAGTGACTTGTTTATTACAAAATAAAGAGGCTTTAAAGGTGAGTGTTTGCTTTTCACTTGTCTGAATTTTAAAAATACTACCATTGCGTTTTTTTTCATACAAAATTCCAATTTCGGCTAATCGCTCGTGCCAATCTTTCCAGTTTTTAGCGCTGCTCATTACTTGTTGAATATCACTTTCAATATAGCGTTGATAGTTTGTTCCTACCGCAATTTCACTGCTCATTCGACTTTTTTGTTGATGTCGATGTTCTTGATCTCTAATTTTCGAATAAATTTTTTCAGCATCAGGCTGAGGTACATAATCTGGATTTTTTTCACACTGTCCAGTTTCATGGTTATAAATGAAAACTGGATTAGGTTCTGGCTCCCAGCCCTGTTTTGCTTCAATTTCTGCAGTAGCTCGATGGACTGCATTCAAAATCCACCCCTCACCAAGATCAATAACTTTATTTTCATGATGTTCATTTTTTTTGAACGGATGAACTTTATTGACGATTAAATGAAAGTGCACATTATCTGTATCCAGATGCATTGCATATTGCATTTGCAACTCTTCTGCACCCAGATGTTTTGCTAAAATATCGATCTGTTCTTCAAATTGTTCAACAGTTGGAACTTCAAATTTTTTAAAACTTCCGACCATGTGTACGATCGGGTCAATCACACGAGAGTTCAAACTGGCCGTTTGTGACATTTCAATTTTTTGATATTTCAATACGATTGGGTCAATCACACGAGAGTTTGAACTGATAGTTTTCGACGTTTCAGTTTTTTGATAGATAGGAACCTCTAAAAAGTTTCTCGAGTTTGAATAGACACATTTTTCAGAGAGTAAGTCTTGATCAAAACTAGGATGAAGCTGATGAATATATTCAGACAAATAGTGAGCACGTGCCTGCTTAGGATCGTGAATATAATCAGAGAGACCATGTACGCGTTGATCAACAGAGGTGTCAATCGTATTAGGAATAACCTTGATAATCATGATTTACCAACCCTCTCATTTAGTCTACGCACGATCATTTTGATTTCTTCTATAAGATTTTTTATTTCCATGACCTCGTCATCTATAATTCGTTTACCTTTCAGCTGTTCAAAGATTTTTGCCAGGATAATTCCAATAACTCTTACATCATGAATCTCCTGTTTTTCTAATAAAATGATTTGAGATTCGTTAAAGATTTTCTTGCGTATATAATCGGCCTGATTCATGTGTAGGACTTCACAGGAAGCTGTAATCTGCCGATGCTCATCTTCTGTGAGTCGAATAATAATTTGTTTGTTTCTTAAAGCCTTTTTCATTTTTTCTACTGTACGCAAATTGAGACCGAGCGAAGCGAGTTCGAGATTTGAGAATCTGGACGATGTGATATACATCGTCCCATCCTGTATCTTTTAGCTGTTATTGAATGTAATCAATATGATGAAAATCATGGTTGATTTTCCTTTTTTTTCTTAGCGCAAAAGGTTACATTTTTCAGTAATTTAAAAATCAAAAAAGGGGAAGATATTGCCATTTCTACAAGAATAGATATTTCAAATAATGATCTTGTAAATTTATTTTTAAGGAAAAGATATGATGCAAGACCAGAATGTTTTAGAACTTGATATTCAAAATCCGGATAATATTAATTCTGAATTCTCAACAGATAATTCTTTTGAAGCTCTTCAAGAAAGTAATTCTAAGGCTTCAAAACTTGTTGAGAAGAATCAAAAAATATATAGCAAAAATGATTCTAAAAACTTTGAAAACATTCTTCTTTGTTATATAAAAGAATTGAATGAAAAGACCATTACACGGAATCAATTGCTTACTCAGCATAAGCAGACTTTACTTCAACTCTTTGGTCTTGGTGCAACAACCGGAGAAGTACTAGACTTTCTAAAAAGAAACAATTTCACGGGTATTTCCGAAGAAAATTTAAAAGAGTTTTTAAAAAAGAAAAAATAAATTATGGTGTGAAGTAATCACTCAAAATTACTTCACACAAAGCAATTGATCCCATTGAAAGTAATTTTGGCTTAGTTGATCACGAGACATATTCCAGGTTCTGTTCGGTAACATACTTGCACCAAGAGCGAGTTTGGTTTTACCAAACTTATGATGGATTTCCTCAAGTGAATCCATCAAGATATTGTCTAAGTCAACTTGCTTCATGTCAGTGAATAGGTCATAAATATGGCTAGATTTAGGCTCTAGACAAGTCAATATTACGCCACACTTTTTAAAGCCTACATCTTTCTGATATAAATCATCTATCATTTTTATGGCAATCTTACACAGCGTTAATACGTTATCCGTAGGTTCTGGCAAAGTAAGTGCTGCAGACTTGCTGTAATAGGGTCTATGCGTGTCAAATGGATTCGATTGTACGAAACCAATCATGTAACCACACAACATATTCTCTCCTCTTAAGCGAGCTACTGCATCTTGAACATAGAGACTCATAGCCTCTTTAAGATCATCAATATGATAAATCCTTTGGCCAAAGGAACGACTTGCGACAATCTGCTTTCGGAGGGCTTGAGTATGTTCTAACTCGATACAAGAGACACCATGTAATTCAAGTAATGTTCTGTGCATAACAATGGAAAATTGATCCCTGATCATGAAAGGGGAGGCCATTACGAAATCCAGCACGGAATAAATATTAAGACTATTAAGCTTCTTTGAATGCTTCCTGCCTACACCCCAAATTTCACTTACCTCTATCGCTTCATATAAGCTTTCTGCGGAGCAGTAATCCATAGCAACCAAGTTACATACACCATTGAAGTGAGCATTCTTTTTGGGGCACTGTTGCAAATAGTCGGTGGTGATAAACTTATCATCCCCTTTTGCTGATGGAGCTGCACATGAACCCATTCAAAGGCCGGCATTTTCAGCGTGACATCATTCTGTGGGCCGTACGCTGGTACT
>NZ_PJRJ01000032.1 GCF_003711395.1 Acinetobacter sp. B51(2017) | reverse complement strand
TGAAATTCATGAACGTGTAGCAGTCCTCAACAGATTTACGAAATTAGGTCGACCACTTACCCAAGTTACGCCTTAAATTTGGCTCAATTAGGGGGCTTTGTATTTCAAATCTTTGTGCAACAAAGCCGTCTTAAACCAAGATTAGAAAAAGTAACTGGTCTAGTCTTACGGTTGACGACTTCCCCTCCCATCCACTGATCAAGCTCACGTAACTGATGAGATATTGCTGAAGGCGTAATGCAAAGATCGTTCGCCGCTGCGACTAAAGAACCATGTTCCTTCAAAGCCGATAGCATTTTTAAATGTTTTAGTTCGATCATTTTGGGAGAAACTCAAAATCCATACAAGGATGTACTAAAATCTAGGATTAAAAGCCCACATAAAGTAGGCTATTTAACATAATTAAGTTTTTGTGTGATATTAAATGAATCCTTTCAAAAGGAAGAAGCTTCCCACAATAACCAACAAGACTGCAAAGCATTTCTTTAATAGGGCTGGTGATAAAGCATGTGCGGTTTTAGCACCAAATTTTGCTGTGATGAAGCTCATCACACTGATACCAATGAATGCATAAGTATGCACATAACCAATCGTATTCGTCACATTAATCTCAGCGTTCATACCAAAAACCATAAAACCTAATGCACCAGCAACTGCAATCGGTAATCCACATGCAGCAGATGTACCGACAGACTTTTGCATCACCACGCCATAACGATTGAGATATGGAACCGTCAGACTTCCACCACCAATACCAAAGATGGCTGATGCAATACCAATGAGACTACCAGCAGTCACTTGTTGACCGGTTGATGGTAAAGTTTTAGTTGGATCAATCGCCTTTTTAGCACCTGTAAACATGGTGTAAGCCACCCAAATCAGGAATAAGCCGACAATGACTTGCAGATGTAATCCGGATATTAAACCAGCAATACCCGCCCCAAAAAAACAACCAACCGCCATGGGTGGCGCTAGATTTTTAAAAACAGGCCAGAGCACAGCACCATTTTTATGATGTGCCATCAATGAGCTTATCGAAGTCACAACAATGGTTGCCAAAGATGTACCTAAGGCAAGGTGCATGACAACGTTGGGGTCATACCCCATTTGGGTAAAGACAATAAAAAGTAGGGGTACAATAATCGTTCCACCACCGACACCAAACAGCCCTGCTGCAAAACCAGCAAAAGCGCCGATGACTAAAAAGGTTATAAGTTCCACAATAAACTAACTTTAAAAATATGAAGGAATGAAGGCGTTGAGTTAAGCGTGTTCCAACTGACCCACTTGATGATAAGCACGGTTAAAATACACTAGACTTTCTTCTTGATCACTTTGTTGCACATCAACAACACGACACATGAAAATACTGTGTGTACCCACTTGCTGAATATCCTGAATTTCACAGTCAAAACTGACCAAGGCATCTTTTAAAATCGGTGAACCCGTTTTCAAAGTTGTCCAATCACCAAGTTTGAAACGATCTTCAGAACTTAATTTACTTGAAGCAAAAGCATTTGAAAGTTGTTCGTGCTGGGTACTCAGTACATTGACCGATAGGACTTTATTCTCAACAAAATGGGCATGTGAACGAGAAGATTGATTCATACAGACCAATAACGTTGGCGGGGTATCTGTCACGCTACATACAGCCGATGCAGTAAATCCATGCATACCTGCTTCGCCTTTCGTTGTGATCACATTGACCGCAGTCGTCAGTAAAGACATTGCATTTCTAAAGTCTGTTGCTTCAATCATCTCTTTCATCTCAAATGTATATATCACGTGCTCATGCATAAAGCAGGAAAGTTTTCTTACGATTATTTGTCCTGCTTAGCATCAGACTACGTTGGATCAAGCTTCTAGCTCTTTACGAACAATGGCAGCACCTGCGCTTAAAGCTTCTAGCTTGCCACGCGCAACTTGGCGAGATAGCGGTGTCATACCACAGTTGGTTGAAGGATAGAGTTTATCTGCATCAACAAATTGCAAGGCTTTACGCAATGTATTCGCCACTTCTTCAGCCGTTTCAATTTGATTGGTCGCCACATCAATAGCACCCACCATCACTTTCTTACCACGGATTAGTTCAATTAAGTCCATCGGTACACGTGAGTTTTGACACTCTAAAGAAATGATATCTAGCTTCGATTTTTGAAGTTTAGGGAATGATTCTTCGTACTGACGCCATTCATTACCTAGGGTTTGTTTCCAATCTGTATTGGCTTTAATGCCATAGCCATAACAAATATGCACAGCTGTTTCACACTTCAGACCTTCAAGCGCACGCTCTAGAGTCGCAATACCCCAGTCATTCACTTCATCAAAGAATACATTAAATGCAGGTTCATCAAATTGGATAATGTCTACACCTGCTGCTTCAAGCTCAAGCGCTTCTTGGTTTAGAATTTTGGCAAACTCCCAAGCCAACTTTTCACGACTTTTGTAGTGACCATCGAATAAGGTATCGATCATGGTCATCGGGCCAGGAAGTGCCCATTTAATTGGCTGATTGGTTTGACTACGTAAGAATTTAGCGTCTTCAACAAACACTGCTTGTTTACGAGAAACTTCACCCACAACTGAAGGGACACTTGCCTCATAACGGTTGCGAATACGCATGGTTTCACGCTTCTCAAAATCGACCCCTTCAAGGTGTTCAATGAAAGTCGTTACAAAGTGCTGACGGGTTTGCTCGCCATCACTCACGATGTCAATACCCGCAGTGACTTGCTCATGTAAAGAGAGTTTCAAGGCATCACGTTTGGCTTCACGCAGTTCTTCGCCTTCAAGCTTCCATGCTGACCATAGCTTTTCTGGTTCAGCTAACCAAGACGGTTTAGGTAAGCTACCCGCAGTTGAAGTTGGGAGTATAAGTTTCGGTTGTGTAAGTGCCATAATTAATCTTCTTTCTCTAAGTTTTTAAATCTGTTTATGCAATATGTTAAGCAGCTTGATCTTTTGCAATGCTAAAGTTGGCAGCCCATTCATTTAAGATCGCTTGATACGGCTTGATAAAGTTTTCTTCCGTCCATTTGCCTTGTTTCACTGCCAATTCACCACGTTCAACACGGTCATACACAATACGTGTCAGTGAGTAATCTGCATAGTTCAAGCTTGGTTGATAGACCGCACCTGCTGGTGAGTTGGTATTGTAAATTTCAGGACGGTAAATTTTTTGGAAACTTTCCATGGTTGCAATTGCACTGATGAGTTCAAAATCGGTGTAATCACGTAGTAAATCGCCTGCACAGTAAAATGCTAACGGCGCATTGGCACCTTGTGGCTTGAAGTAACGTACACTCAAACCCATTTTCGCAAAGTAAGCATCAGTGCGTGAATAGTCATCATTGGTGTATTCCACGCCCAAAATCGGATGTTCGTTGGTGGTGCGGTAATAGGTTTTAGAGGTTGAAACACTTAAGCAAATCACAGGTTCTTTGTTGAATTGTGCTTTAAATACTTCAGAGTTCACCAAATGTTTGTACAATTTGCCATGCAGATCACCAAAGTCTTCTGGTTTTTCCCCCACGCCACAACCTAACTGAGGTAGTACTACACTGAAGTCATAATCGCGCACATATGATGAGAAGCTATTGCCGATCATTCCCTCGATACGCTCACCGGTTTGATGGTCAATCACTACACTTTTCAGTGTTTCAATAAATGGAAAAGTTTGACCATTGCCTTCAATGTCGATTTCTGCAGAGATAATGTCAATTTCTAATGAATAACGATCACCTTTAGGATTATCAACAGTTGCCAAACTATTAAAACGGTTGTTAATCATTGCAAGTGTACGGCGAAGATTTTCTTGGCGGCTTTCACCGCGTGCCAAGTTCGCAAAGTTGGTCGTTAGACGTGTGCTGTTTGCTGGCTCATAGTTCTCATCAAAACGGATACGTTTAATTGAACATTCAAATGCTTTACTCATGAAGATGACCACCTAAAATTTTTATAAAAAGCTAAATTTCTGTATGAAGCTATTTAAACGTGAATTCAAACATGAGTAAAACGATATAAATTCATTAAAAGATGAAAAACACTCATCTTAAGTACACAAATGATAAAAGGATGTTTTAAAAGCTAAATGAGAGAGTTCTGTCTGATCAATTTCATAGAATGACCGAACTTATAGCCAATGTAATGGTTTATGCAAAATTTGATCAATAACGACGTATGAAATTTCCTATAGAAAAGTTCTAGGTTTCAAAGCTCGATAATTTTTTAGGGCTCAATGAAAGTAGCTTATCTATATCTTGCCAACTTTAAATATCATGAATATCTTTCACTTTATAATTAAAAAAGATCAGTAAATTAAACATTTACTCTGTAATTAAACCATTAAAATGAAGCGTTTAGATTTAAACTCTATAACAATGTCAAGTAAACTTGAACGTCAAAAACTGACTCTCCCTGTAGGTCATGACAAACTTCTGCTCCGCTCTTGCTGTGCGCCATGCTCAGGTGAAGTCATGGAAACTCTGATTGAATCAGATATCGACTTTTCGATCTTTTTCTACAACCCCAATATTCATCCTGTTAAGGAATACCTCATCCGTAAGGAAGAAAATATTCGCTTTGCAGAAAAGCATAATATCCCGTTCATTGACTGTGAACCGTACCGGGTTTGTCGGAGAGTCAATATTCTGAGAGACTATCCCTATGACAAAATTAAAATACACCCCTGAAATCAGAGAAAGAGCGGTTCAATTATTGATTGAATCCGAAAAAGATTATCCTTCTACTTGGGCTGCAATCACCGCAATTGCACCTAAGATTGGTTGTACTCCTGAAACACTTCGTGCCTGGCATCAGAAGCATTTGAATCAACAGAATCCAGTCAAAGTACAGCAGCTTTCAGGCCAGGAACGCATTAAACAACTTGAACGCAAAAATAAAGAACTGCAACGAGCCAATGAAATTCTACGCAAAGCAGCCACTTTTTTCGCCCAGGCGGAGCTCGACCGCCCACACAAATAATGGTGGATTTCATCCATAACAATAAGGCGTTATATGGTATTGAGGCGATTTGCAGGATTTTACCGATCGCGGCTTCTACCTATTATCGAACACTAGATCTCGTTGATGAGAAGCATTGCTTCGCAAGAGAACATCGAGCGAAACGTGCTCTGCATGATTTGCATCATGCTGAACAAATAAAACGAATTTGGAAGGAAAGTTCAGGTCGATATGGTGTGCGTAAGGTCTGGCAACAATTGAAACGTGAAGGCTATGTTATTGCGCGCTGTACAGTTGCTTGATTGATGCAAAAACTAGATATACAAGGTGTTTGGCGTGGTAAGAACAAACAAACGACGCATAGCCGAGATGATCAAAAAAGAGCGGATGACTTGGTGAAACGCAATTTTAGTGCGGATCATCCTGACCAACTATGGGTCGCTGACTTCACGTATATTCAAACCCATTCAGGTTGGGTCTATACCGCATTTATTATTGATGTGTTCTCACGAGCAATTATTGGATGGAAAGTATCAACACGGATGAATACAGAGATGATCCTGGATGCATTGGAGCAAGCATTGCATGATCGAGGTATGCCAAAGAATGTGATTCATCATTCCGACAGAGGTGTACAATATCTTTCCATTCGCTATACCAATCGTTTAGAAGCTGCAAATTTACGAGCATCAGTCGGTACAACGGGTGATTCATACGATAATGCACTGGCTGAAACGGTGAATGGCTTATACAAAACAGAGGTGATTGAATATTTAAAAGCAGACTGGCAAGGTTTAGCGGATGTACAACTTGCGACATTAAATTGGGTGGATTGGTTCAATAAAAAGCGTGTACACAGTGCATTGGCTTATGTATCGCCTTTTGAGTTTGAAGCAATGTACTATGATAAGATTAACCTGTTAGGTCAGGTAGCCTAACTTAAATAAAAAGTCTCCGATAAACCCGGTACGGTTCAGTAAAGGTCGTTGGGTTGATAATGTGATGATTGAACGATTATGGCGGAGCGTTAAATACGAGGAGGTTTATCTCAAAGCCTACAGCAATGTTTTTGATGCGAAAAAGCAATTAAATGCATATTTTGAATTTTATAATTTGAAACGACCTCATTCGAGTCTGGACAAAATGACTCCAGATGAGTTTTACTATAACCAGCTACCACAACAAAATAAGGTCGCTTAACTAGAGCAGAATATCACTTATAAATAAGCTTTTAGTTGTTCAAACAAGTGGGACCATCTCTGATTTCGTCCTTGTTTACCGATGGACGAAGCATACCATTGGGTGGCTGAATCGAACCAAATAGATATATTTCCTCGATTGATCAAGGCTTTATTGTAGGTAGACCAATGAGTTGTATGATAGATTTTAGGAGTAGGCTTATTCATGTGAGAATTATATTGCTAAATGAGTCCTTAGAGGTAGGTTTATACAACAAAGCCAATGTAACCTAAAACTGCAATCCACTTATACGATTTCCCGATAAAATATATCCCATTCAACACTCAGGATCTGACAAACTTTCGGTATATTCCTCAGACAAATTGAGTAATCCTTAACATTTATAATTTTTCAAATAGCTTCATAATATCATCTTGACTAATTTTCGCTTCACCTTCCAAACCGCTAGTTAAAATAGATTCGATTAAAGCAGATTTATCTTTCTGTAAATCTATGATCTTTTGTTCAATACTTTGATTTGTAATCAGTTTATAAACAAATACAGGCTTATTCTGACCAATTCTCCATGCCCTATCAGATGCCTGATTCTCAGTTGCTGGATTCCACCATGGATCATAGTGAATTACTGTATCTGCTGCAGTTAAATTCAAGCCGACCCCACCTGCTTTTAGGCTAATTAAAAAAATTGGAACTTGTCCATGTTGAAATTTTTCAACGACTTCTTGTCTTTTTTTAGTTTGTCCAGTCAATTTTACATAATCGATGGCGATCTTTTTTAACTGCTGCTCAATCAGACATAACATCGTCGTAAATTGAGAAAAAATTAAAATTTTTCTACCTTCTCCTACCATGGTATGCACCATCTCAATTAAATAATCTAATTTAGCTGAGCCAGCTTCTTCCTTTTTAAAATTTTCACCGTTTAATAAACTTGGATGACAGCATACTTGTCTTAATTTTAACAGTGCATCAAGAATATGGATTTGACTCTTTTTTAAACCCTTCTCTTCAACAATTTGTATAATATTTTTTTGCATTGTTGCACGCACAGCTTCATATAATTTCGATTGCTGTAAACTCATATTGATGTTTACATCAATTACTGTTTTTGCAGGAAGCTCTTGTTCCACTTGAGTTTTTAATCTTCTCAGAATAAATGGTTTTACTCTTGCTACTAGTTTTTCCTTAAGATAAGACTTTCCGTGCTTTTCAATAGGATATCGATATTGCCGATTAAACGCTTCCTGCGAATAAAGAAAACCAGGCATTAGGAAATGGAATAAGGCCCACAATTCACCCAAATGGTTTTCAATAGGTGTACCAGTCAAACACAACCGATGATCAGCGCTTAATGCGCGTACAACTTGTGCAGCTTTAGCTCGGGGATTTTTAATATATTGGGCTTCATCAAGAATAAGTTGATGAAACTCATACTGACTGAGTTTTTCCTGATCTCTCACAACCAGTGAATAACTGGTAATTACCACATCATGGCTTTGAATTTCTTGGAAAAAATCATGCCTTTCTGCCCCTTGTAAAATCAATACTTTGAGGTCTGGTGTAAATTTATGAACTTCTTTAAACCAATTATGGACTAAAGAGCTAGGTGCAACAATTAAAGTAGGTTTTTGCTTTAGATAACCAGCCTGCTTTTCTAAAAGTAAATGTGCTAATGTTTGTGCTGTTTTGCCAAGTCCCATGTCGTCAGCTAGAATACCACCATGACCAATAGCTCTAAGAAACTGTAACCAAGCTATACCTTCTTGTTGATAGGGTCGAAGTTGCCCCCTGAAGCCATCTGGTGTACCTAAGATCTGCTGGGGTCCTTTCTTCATTTCCTCAATCATTTTATGTAGATGATCTGGCATTTTCCATTCGAATCTACCCCCTAAATCATCCTGTATATCTAAAAAATGTTGTGCATCATAATGATCTATTTTGCGTTCACCTTGATCTAATAAACTATATAAATTTAATATAATTGGCTTGATATCTTTAACTTGCATAGCAAAATCTGGATGTTTACCCAACAGAGCAGGGATCATAAAGATTCGATCATCATCTAAATATCTAAACTTCTCAGGATCCAATAAGTCTGGATATCGCTTCATTATCATTGAAATGATATCCAGTAGGTCATATTCTCTACCTTGTTTATCCTGAATTTTGGTTCCAATCTCAAACCATCCATTGTGGTTTTCTGAATCACGCATATAGAGTTCAATATGGTCTACATATTCCAGATTTAATGGGCTATTTTGCGTATGTTCAACTTTCCATCCTATCTTTTCGAATTGATTCACTGGAAATAATTGACTAGACCATTCCTTAAATTCAGCAGCAACAAGAGAATCTGTCTCCACATGTACAGGCTGTCGTTGCTGAGAAGATAGATCCTTAATCCATGTTAAAGATGGAAGTGCTTTCTCCAATCTTTGAAGTGCTTGTTGTTCTTGTAATAAATTGCGCTCTTGTCTTACAGGATGTCCTTGTATTTCTCCAATAAAATAATGATCAGTGCTAGTAAGATTTGCCGCTCCACTTGAATATCGGAACTCAATCTCTGCAAATGTTTGGCTATGATTATTTAATCTATGATTCAACTGATTTGTAGTCCCAAACCTTAAGATTGGCTGAGGTGAGCCACCTACTGTTTGTATTTCTTGAATAAAATTTGGCTTAGGTAGATTTTTCAAAAGATCAGATTGTGCTACGATTTTTTCAAAATCATGCATTAATTCTACTGACATTTCTGGCATTTTTTGAAAAGCAGTTAAAAGCTCAAATGATAACGTTGTTTCTAGATAGCCAACTTCGTTAGTAGAAATATCGATATAACATAAAGGCATTGTAGCCAATATCGATAAATTCGTATATATGTCTAAATGATAGAATTGATCCGCGTGACAAAAAGCAACTTTTAGTTTTTCTGTTTTAGTGACAATATTTTTTTGCCAACTTAGGTCTATTTGATAAACTTTATCTGACCACTGAAGAGGACGATCAATTGTTTTTTTCCAATATACCCGTTTACTGTGAATTAAATGCTCAAAAGACGTAAATGAAATACCTGTGATATCTAAGTACGATTGGTAGAAGTAATCCATTTTATTAGATTGAGAATAAGCATACAGTTGGCTAAATAATTTTCTTTGATCATCAGGCAATGTTAATTTCTCTGTAAGAATATTCTTATATTCCCTATAAGGCNTAAGACTACCTACTGTACCATTTTGATTAAGTCGTCCTTTTTTAACCTCAATTGTTAGCTTAGAAAAAGATTGGTCCAAATAATAGATTAAACAATTAGTTGTTGGTGTAATAATCTCTTGATTATGAACATCTAATAAACAACGCTTAAATTCATTTAACCACTTCTTCGCTTGAGTCATTTGAGATGACTGAGGTTGTAATCCTGACTGAAGCAAGTATTCGCTATTTAACTGGGTATGTACCTTTTCTCTATATTCTTTAAAGAAGAGCCTTGCTAACGCTGCTGCATGTTTACAGTGATAACCCACGGGACAACTACAATCATCATCAATCAATATACCAGTTTTTAAATCATAAATAATATTCGTGTCATAATAGTCAGTACCCTCAATCTGGGCATACATAAAAAGCTCTTCATCCTCTATCACAATATCAATGGTCTGACGATCAATTCGACTCACATAACTAGCACTACGCTCGATCGTTTTAGGACTAAAAAGTTTTAAAAAATTTATTAATTCAGACATTTGATATAGTTGGCGGCTTATGTATTGCTCGTCATAAGAAGAAAGTTAATTTACTTAATTAGCTTTCTGAAGAGATATTTTCTTTTTATCCTACTTTGAAAATAATTACAATATTTGATATAGATAAGCCAAGTAGATAGCCTGCAAATAATAACGCTTGTGTATTCAATATCGCTAAAGTACCTATAGCTATCTATATCGTAATTAACTTTGTGGCACGGCGTTTAGGGTAAATCGATTATTTCTAAGAAGAATACCAAAACATTAATGGCGTTACTTGTATTTTCTAAGCTGCCTACATGGCAGTGAACCAAAAAAACCGCGTTAGGATCATAAGTCGGATTTTCTAAGCTGCCTACATGGCAGTGAACTTGTTCGTAAGCCAGTTTTCGCTTTGCTGGATTTTCTAAGCTGCCTACATGGCAGTGAACGCATGCGATTTAAGCCTCGCTCCAGCTGTTTATTTCTAAGCTGCCTACATGGCAGTGAACTATGACACAAGTGGCATTTGGTACACAAAACATTTCTAAGCTGCCTACATGGCAGTGAACACTGTCGTGCCTAAACCAATCGTCCATACTTTTTTCTAAGCTGCCTACATGGCAGTGAACAATAAAGCGCTTGGCGGTCTTAAATGCGTTCATTTCTAAGCTGCCTACATGGCAGTGAACATGCTTGGCTTGAGTATCAAGCTGATTTTGGTTTTCTAAGCTGCCTACATGGCAGTGAACCAGCTTGTTTCTGTGAGTCGTATCGATCCTGATTTCTAAGCTGCCTACATGGCAGTGAACAACGTGGTGGAATCAGGCAACGGTCGCATACTTTTCTAAGCTGCCTACATGGCAGTGAACAAATCCACTGCTGCTGTAACCAAGTGGTTAAGTTTCTAAGCTGCCTACATGGCAGTGAACATCTGCTACTTTTAAGCCTTGGGCTTTCCTCTTTTCTAAGCTGCCTACATGGCAGTGAACGGCTTAAACACGGATTTAAAAACCTTTGTCGTTTTCTAAGCTGCCTACATGGCAGTGAACCTTGCCGTCTTGATAAATTTGATTGCCGTCTTGTTTCTAAGCTGCCTACATGGCAGTGAACAATTCTCACGAACAAATTTTGATGAGACGACATTTCTAAGCTGCCTGCATGGCAGTGAACCAGCAGTCGAAATATGCCGTTTACCACCATTATTTCTAAGCTGCCTACATGGCAGTGAACGTCATCACTAGTGATGGTCGTTTAAGCCAAGATTTCTAAGCTGCCTACATGGCAGTGAACGTGACGGATGAAATTGTGGTACCACCTAACATTTTCTAAGCTGCCTACATGGCAGTGAACATATGAAGGTGGTCAAGCATGAGTAAAGTAATTTTCTAAGCTGCCTACATGGCAGTGAACATCAAAAGCTACTTCGACTAAGTAACCGTTTTTTTCTAAGCTGCCTACATGGCAGTGAACTAATTAATTCGCATCACTTCCTAGAATGATTATTTCTAAGCTGCCTACATGGCAGTGAACAATGGTATCAATCACACCTGTTGTGATGCCAATTTCTAAGCTGCCTACATGGCAGTGAACTTGTAAAAGGGTGTTTGCTTAAAAAATCAGTTTTTCTAAGCTGCCTACATGGCAGTGAACGGCTGAAAAGTCGCGTCGTATTGGTTTAACGTTTTCTAAGCTGCCTACATGGCAGTGAACTGCTTACATTGGAAAATGGTTTTACTGTTACATTTCTAAGCTGCCTACATGGCAGTGAACATAAATGGTGAGTTACCATTAAGCATTACCAATTTCTAAGCTGCCTACATGGCAGTGAACACGTGCGGTCATGTCGATTGGTCGAAATGCAGTTTCTAAGCTGCCTACATGGCAGTGAACAGAATGTTAAATGCCAAAACTCAGTTTCAGATTTTCTAAGCTGCCTACATGGCAGTGAACATGAGTGATATTGCAACTATATCAACCGAAAAATTTCTAAGCTGCCTACATGGCAGTGAACTGATATTGCAATTGATGGTAAAACAGAGGCTTTTTCTAAGCTGCCTACATGGCAGTGAACAATATGAACGATGGTATTAAGGTCTTAGTTGATTTCTAAGCTGCCTACATGGCAGTGAACATTTAACAGCACTGGAGAACGATTACGAATCTTTTCTAAGCTGCCTACATGGCAGTGAACCACTTGATCAGCCTTTAAAATCTTTGCTTTTATTTCTAAGCTGCCTACATGGCAGTGAACTCATATCCATAAAAGAATCATTCATTGTGATTTTTCTAAGCTGCCTACATGGCAGTGAACCGCCATTAGTATCTTCAAATTCAACTACCCATTTTCTAAGCTGCCTACATGGCAGTGAACAGATGCCCGTACAACGATTTTTGCAGGGTCTATTTCTAAGCTGCCTACATGGCAGTGAACAGATAAGCAAAACCACCCCTATTCATTGCAATTTTCTAAGCTGCCTACATGGCAGTGAACCAATACCAGTGACAGCAGTAGGTCAGCCTGTTTTTCTAAGCTGCCTACATGGCAGTGAACCGAATCGCGGGCAAGACGCAGCCCAATATCGTTTTCTAAGCTGCCTACATGGCAGTGAACTCTCAGGCAAAGAAAAAGCCCCCACTCGTGGATTTCTAAGCTGCCTACATGGCAGTGAACGACAAAAGATTAATTAAGTCGCATCACTTCCTTTTCTAAGCTGCCTACATGGCAGTGAACCAGCGTGGGGAAATTCAAGAGTTAAAGTGTCATTTCTAAGCTGCCTACATGGCAGTGAACTTCTATTTGATTTGGTTTATGGTTTTCATATATTTCTAAGCTGCCTACATGGCAGTGAACCCATGTTATCACCACTGGAAGCCAGTTCATAATTTCTAAGCTGCCTACATGGCAGTGAACTTGTATCGAGTTTAATTACTCGTGTTCTCGTTTTTCTAAGCTGCCTACATGGCAGTGAACAGTAATACCAACGGTATTAAGGTTTTAGTTGAATTTCTAAGCTGCCTACATGGCAGTGAACTTTTTTCCATTTATCACTTGGTTCTGTGAAGTTTTCTAAGCTGCCTACATGGCAGTGAACTGGAGATAATAATTATGTTGCATTTAATTACATTTCTAAGCTGCCTACATGGCAGTGAACAAACCGCCATATAGGCGGTCTTATTTTTTATGGTTTCTAAGCTGCCTACATGGCAGTGAACATCGGGGGCTGGGAGAACGAAGTGCAATCTAATTTTCTAAGCTGCCTACATGGCAGTGAACATGGGTGTTTCGATTATTAATTTAGTTTTATTTTTCTAAGCTGCCTACATGGCAGTGAACCGGTTTTAATTTCGTGCATAGCAATAGCAACATTTCTAAGCTGCCTACATGGCAGTGAACAAGTGAATAAAATCGCAACGGAATTAAAAAGATTTCTAAGCTGCCTACATGGCAGTGAACACCAACCACAGCACGATAATTTGTATGAACGATTTCTAAGCTGCCTACATGGCAGTGAACCAGATGTTGTTTATGTGGGTCATGATTTAAATTTTCTAAGCTGCCTACATGGCAGTGAACGCGCTCTAAGTATCTTCTTGCATAAAAAAGCTTTTCTAAGCTGCCTACATGGCAGTGAACCATTCGGAGTATAAACAACACGATTATTAGCTTTTCTAAGCTGCCTACATGGCAGTGAACGTTTGTCACTTGGTAGAGCAAGGCAACACTAATTTCTAAGCTGCCTACATGGCAGTGAACATTCTTGCAGTGCGGCTTGCCAATTCTGCTGCTTTCTAAGCTGCCTACATGGCAGTGAACCAGATGATGATTTTCAAATCTCAAAAGGTGCATTTCTAAGCTGCCTACATGGCAGTGAACAACAAGCATTATTAAGTGTTAATGCAAGTACATTTCTAAGCTGCCTACATGGCAGTGAACTCGCGCCGGTGCGACGCGACGCGGGTATGTGATTTCTAAGCTGCCTACATGGCAGTGAACAGAATGAATGCAGAACAGCAAGCAAACTATTTTTTCTAAGCTGCCTACATGGCAGTGAACCCACCATTAGAAAAGGTGGACTCCCTCGACTTTTTCTAAGCTGCCTACATGGCAGTGAACTTGATAAGAAATCTAATCAGCAGTCTGTAACTTTTCTAAGCTGCCTACATGGCAGTGAACAATCTTGATTTTTTCTTGTTTGGAAAATGTAGTTTCTAAGCTGCCTACATGGCAGTGAACTTGTGATTCATTCCCCCCGCCTGTAGGCATCTTTTCTAAGCTGCCTACATGGCAGTGAACGCAATAGTCCAACTGTCCAGTTAATCAATTCATTTCTAAGCTGCCTACATGGCAGTGAACAAGACGGATCAACAGGATCGTCAGAAGCATTGTTTCTAAGCTGCCTACATGGCAGTGAACCACGCGCCACTCGCGAATCTGGCCGTCCGGGTTTTCTAAGCTGCCTACATGGCAGTGAACTAGAACCAGGGATTCGATCATATCACTTACCATTTCTAAGCTGCCTACATGGCAGTGAACTCCATGCCCCGCAAACGTTTGGACCATCGGTTTTTCTAAGCTGCCTACATGGCAGTGAACAGCTTCATAATCACTAATATTACAAATAACCTTTTCTAAGCTGCCTACATGGCAGTGAACACGGTTTTGGTGAAGAAATTGCTGTTTTATCGTTTCTAAGCTGCCTACATGGCAGTGAACCTGGCCAGTTGATGGCACTAAGTTGTTTTCACTTTCTAAGCTGCCTACATGGCAGTGAACGTGTTCGTGGATCTACTGAAGCTAATGATGCATTTCTAAGCTGCCTACATGGCAGTGAACTAAGTTTAAGTTTAGCAGTCGTTATAGGTGCATTTCTAAGCTGCCTACATGGCAGTGAACTTTCAGGTGGTGCCGTCTCGACACAACCTGCATTTCTAAGCTGCCTACATGGCAGTGAACTTTCAGGTGGTGCCGTCTCGACACAACCTGCATTTCTAAGCTGCCTACATGGCAGTGAACTATTTGTTGCAGCCAACATGATGACAGTACCATTTCTAAGCTGCCTACATGGCAGTGAACAGGACAAATACACTATGAGGCCAGCTTAATAATTTCTAAGCTGCCTACATGGCAGTGAACCTCAAGTCTTTGAACTACAGCAAGCATTTAGTTTTCTAAGCTGCCTACATGGCAGTGAACTTTCCTATTAAACTATCATCAGTTATTTTTAATTTCTAAGCTGCCTACATGGCAGTGAACCACTCGAAAAATAAATATCAGTTTCGGGTTCATTTCTAAGCTGCCTACATGGCAGTGAACTGACTAACTTAAAATCCACCACCTACAAGGAATTTCTAAGCTGCCTACATGGCAGTGAACACCCAGTGCTATTCCAGTTCCATTTTTTGGATTTTCTAAGCTGCCTACATGGCAGTGAACTCTCCAAAAATGCTTCGTATGCGATGCGGACGTTTCTAAGCTGCCTACATGGCAGTGAACCGACAAGATTATCGCTTATTGATTTCGTTATATTTCTAAGCTGCCTACATGGCAGTGAACTGCACTTCATCATAAACAATCAAAGAATTATCTTTCTAAGCTGCCTACATGGCAGTGAACGGGCTATAAAGCTCTGCTTAATTTTATAGAGATTTCTAAGCTGCCTACATGGCAGTGAACGCGGTTGTGTGCGGGTGATTAGTACCCATGATTTTCTAAGCTGCCTACATGGCAGTGAACAGTGATTTTAACGCAAAAAATAAAGCTATAACAGTGATTTAATCCTTAAATCCCCGAAAAGACCCAAGTTTTAAACCACCATTATAACCTATTGATTTTATTAAGCTGTTAAAGAGTATAAAAATATTGGGTTAAAATTCTGGTACAGGAGATACCGAACTTAATCCATAAGTGCTAAAAACCTGAGTTTCAGATTTTTCAGCGGGTTGCTTTTCAATAAAAATTTTAAAAGCATGCTTCTGACTTAATGGTAAATCTTCAGATGTACTATCACTCAGCATATTGATATAAGGCAAATCAGTTGTTTTTACAAACTGACCATAATGTGCCAAAGCATTTTCATAGCTAAAACGCCCTTTTCGTTCATCATGTCGTGCTAAACGAGCAGCATTACTTTTCACTTGTTTTCGTTTATACAGGGCATAACCAGTGATTTTTTCTGAAGGAACTAATTTTACAGAACTAATATGAACATAGTCCAAATAACGACTGAGCCATGTTGGCACATCCAGTTGAACTAATTCCTGTTCACTTAAACCAAAAATACGTAGCTTTTCGCCAATGAATCCTTTTCCTTTTTTAGGATCAAAACGATAATCAGGAAATGAAAAGCCTATTTTCACCTTACTGCTTTCATCTTTTAAACCAGCCAATGCAAGATGTAGCTGTTTATAAATTTTCGACCATAAAAAGTTAATCGAGATTTCATCATCTGGCAGAAACTTTAATTCCAGATAATAATTCATCATTTATCACTCTCACCAAATACGCCACCACGAACCAAAACTGCCATCACATAATGTTGCTGGTCAAGTTCAGGTACTTTATTTTCGTTGACCCAAGCATCAAACAAGCTATAAAAGTCTTGTTTTTCTTTCGGCTGACGATACGCTTTGCCTTCTGAAGTTACTGAACCATAAGGCTCAACTGCGATTGGTTTATTTGCATTTGGATACCATGTATCAATCGTACGCAGTGCATTACCGATTTTTTGTGAATGTATGCCTGCTTCTTGATTCCCAAAAGTATATAAAGTTTTACTCTTAGCACCTTTGGAATTGCTCGTATCTAAAATGAGTTCCTGTGATGGATAGACTTCTTGTCCTTCACCTAAACGAGAGAAACCTGTTACCTTAAGTAATACATGTTCCTGACCATTTAAACCTGCTTCAATCCAAGCTGAAAGCTTTTTAATTTCAGTTTGTTGATCTTGGTGTACGGCTACTTCATTTAAGCGATTCTGTAAGGCATCAAAACTTAATTTTTCTGTACTTTTACCATCGATTAAACGCTCAACCGTGATCGTAACATTTTCAGCGCCAATACGGTTACGCCACAAGAAACGACCATTAGCGAGATTCACTGCATAACGATTCGCGAGTTCACTAAATTTATTCGCTGTTTCATAACCTGATACTACTACTTCAAGGCGTTCAGCAAATGCTGCATCATTACATGCAGATGGACGACCTACATTTGGCAATACACGTAAGCTAAACGTCACAGCGACGGTATCTTTACCTTGTGGTAAAGCAGCAACGTCTACCGTTTGCAAATTCGCTTTATTGACAGCTGCATCAATATAAGCAGGATCAATTTCTTTGCTATTTTTAGGACGATTCGAAATCGTACCACGTACTGATTTTTCTTGAATTAAAATTGGTGCATTACCTGTGCCCTGTGCAATATCCGCCCAGTTTACAGCAAACATACGACCATCTGATGCATCAAGATGACGGTTAAATGAAAGTACTGATGCTGTTTTTAATTTGTCATTCTTAGCCATGATTAAAATTCCTCTTCTTCTGTTTCAAATTCAAATGATTGATGTGTTTCTTCGTCTGTTAATGACGTGTTGATCTCTAATTTCGGTGCAAACGGTTGAACCAACTCATAAACCCCATTTTTAGGTTCAATGTTGTAGTTCCATAAAATTTCCACAATATTTTCAATACGATGTGGGCTTTTCCATTCACCTAAACTAATCAAGGTTTCTACAAAGGTGGCAGGATAATCATTATGACGTAATCCTTTAATCTTCCCTTGAGGCTGTAAATCAGTTAAAGATGCATAACCAATCGGTATCGGCACAAGCCAACCTTTTAAATGTTCAGGGCGTGGTCGTAGCGTCCACACACCATCTACTAATTCTTGATCGACTGATGCTTCTTGCGCAGTACTGACAAAATTGAAGCGTTGAATATCCAATAACGTATCGAGCAAATCAGGACTATTTTTCTGAGTCGCTAAATATGTTAGATTTTGCGCTAACCAATCTTGATGTACCATCAACAGCTCATAACGATGCTGTAAAGCAAAGCCTGGTAATACAGTCCGACGTAGTGTTTTGGTTTTCTCTACTGCATCGTGTTCTGACCAATTGATTAATTTAGCCTTAACACGCTTATGTGGAAATACCGAACCACCTGCCAAACGCATGTTGTAGACCAACTGATTTAATCGAGCCAATAAGCTTTGCGTTTGAGTAGATAAATCTTCGTCATTCGCCGATAGATGTTCGTCTAGCCCCTCTCCTGCTAAACCAATGACTAAACTGACTTCAAAGTGTCCCTTGCCCTCTTCAATTATTGAAGGTGTAGATCCATTTGGATTAATTGGGTGACGAGCCAAATTCAGTTGATACGGTGAATAGCGAAAACTATTGGTTTTGCTAATTTGTGGATTAAATTGATGCGATATAATCCCAACCCCACAACATTCGACAGTTGCATATTCAGGACTTTGATTCAGTTGACGCTGTAAATGATGCATAAATCCAGTAAATGCACTTGGCGCAGGAAAACCCCATGTTAAATGACTACTGATAATCGACGCATTTTCAACATTTAAACGGACAACATACAATGCTTTAGGATAAGTCTGACGCATTAGGCAAACTCCTCTTTCAGCAATTGTAATTTTTCACGTAAAATCAAAGACCACGCACGGGCTTCATGATCGTCTAAATCCACAATCTTGCCTTTTTTTGTGAGAATCTCATTCAGCCATTTACCAAAGTTATAACCCACTTCAGTATGCCAATCTCGTTCACGATACGCCTGTAACCACTCGGCTTCTTCTTCAGTCAGCTCTTTGGCATCTTCTTTATCAAAGAGTTCTTCTCGGTAGCCATAATCGAGCCAAAAGCTTTCTGCACGATTAAAACTAGATTTCTGTGTCCAACCTGATGGTGCACTGTGTTGCAGTTCAAAACTCATATCAATAATGCAATCCGCCAATTTAAAGACCAAATCATTACGCTGGGAACGGAATTCATCATTATTACGACGATCTTCTTTACGATACAAAGTCACGATTCTATGCAACAACGGCTTAATGTCTTTACGATTGCTTAAATAAGCTGTAAAAACCGAACCACGTTTTGGTAGTTCAATCTTCTGACCTTTCCACGTTGGTGGAATAGATGGTAATAGCCACATAGATCCACGACGGTCACTATTCAGCTGTGAAATATTGTGCGGTTTAGAACCACCAAAATTTTGTACTAACAGATTCAGATATTCACGACTTTCATGGGCATGGTGTATTTTTTTAAACCGTGCTTCACGTAGTGCTTTACTCTCATCACTAAAACGATCATGAGAAAGCTGTTGATACACTCGGTGAATCAACGAACTCGGATATAAAATCACTAAGGTATGATATTCATCATCTTGCACAGGAAACAGCACTTGTTTAGAGAAGCGTCCTGCATTGAATTCTGTTGGCAATTGACTGAACGCTAAAAAGCGCTCATAACGTAACTGTGCAATTTCAGATTTGACAGACAATGCTGAGATTAATTCCTGATCTGCATTTAACAACCGCTCAAGTAACGGCATACCTTGAAAAGTTAAACGTAGCATCTTAAATACATCGAGTACGGCAGCATTACCAATTACATCTGCATCTAGTTTTATGCCTTGAGAACCCACATAGCCATGTGAATTTTTCGTATTGCTATAAAACATTGCTGATGCTTTTGAATCAGGGTGATGCTGTTTGGGTGTATGCGTCGCCAAACGTAATTGACTGATGCGTAGACTTGCATCTTCTAACCACGTTTCAACTTCATATTTTTCTAACAGCTTGTCACGCTCTGCCGTGTCATCCGCTTTAAGTTTTTCCAGCTTTTCATTCAAACGGCCTTGAATATATTGCTCGATTAACTCACGAATGCTAGCAGGCTCGGAAGTTTGCACTTCCTCTACTTCATCATTCATTTTTTCTACTCATTACAAAATAAATTATGTTTTAAATCATTTTTTGTTATCATCACCATAGATTAACTATCGTAAATGATAAATGTATCCAATTAATCAGACCCTTCTGATTAAATGCGTGCTAAACATTATTTCCCCCTCACCCTATCGGGTGATGTGTGATCCTGCCAGATCGATAGTTAGTCTTTTTAATTTTTAAACCTAGTTAGTACAAACAAACTATAATTTTAAAATTACTAAATCCAAGATAAATTATTTTTTCAGATATCACAAGTATAAAATTTAACAACTTGTAAATTGATAGCATCAACAATTACACTATCCGTGTTCACTGCTAAACAAGCAGCTTAGAAATAGTTCGTACATTCAAACTAGTTGGTATCTTATTCACTGCCATGTAGGCAGCTTAGAAAGCTAGGTTTATCAGGGTTATTCCCTGATAAATCCTAACCAATCGTGGTATTTCCACTTTTTTTGATCTTTTAGCTCAGGTAAATTCAAACTTAAGTAACGACCACAATTTTCACTCCAAATTTTTTCATTTGGATTGACCTCTAAATATTTCTGCAATGCCTGCTGAGGATTCTGATTTGGCCAACAATGAATCTGCGGATTGTCGTTTAGCTCAACTCGTCGAATTAAACTTTCTTCATACAGCCAATTTCCCGTTTTATCGTTATAGGCATAAAGACATAACGCTTCCTCGTCTTCCTCAGCCCTAAATGCCATGAACTTTTCTGCTTGTGATTGTCTAAATTGGCTTAAGCGTTGCAAAATCCCCGTATAATGAATCGGTGTATTCCAAAAAGCATAGGTTGGAAATTTAATCGGTACACTTCCAATGACTCGCATATCAGGGCTAATGCCTTGCCCCAATAAAATTGAGTGCATGCGATCATGCTCTAAATCAACCAAATTTGGATAACCAAATTTTTCATAATAGTTCTTTAAGTAGTTTGCCCCCGGTTGCTGCAAACGTGGTATCGCGTCTAATTGATCTAGATGAGCTTTTCGAATCAATCCATCATCAATATCTTTAGTAACGCCATTTAAAAAATGTCTACTCGTCTTAAACTCAAAACCCGTCGATTCAAAGCCTGGGCGTGAAAAACAACTTCGCTCAGGGTGTTTAAAATGTCGAATATTGGTTTCCATTAAAAAGACATTTGGCTTGTCATAAGCTTCTATGCGATGACGTCGCACTCGTCCAGAAGCCTGAATAATCGAACGCATAGACGATGGCTCTAAGATCATCCAATCATAATCATGATCTCGCCCTACTTCACAGACAGGCGAAGCTAAAACTAAAATAATATGCTGTTGTTCTGAATACCTACTTAGCCATCCTTGTACCATTGCATGATCATGTGGCTGTTTAGCTTGATTTCGATCTAAAATTTCATCTAAATATTTTTCAATATTTGCACGCATCAACAATGGAAAACGCGAATGATAGACACAAATATGAATGCGTATATTTGGATCAATTTGCTGTTTTAATAATTGCTGAGCAATCTCCGCTAAGGGATCAATATTGGCAAAACGTACCAAGCCTACACTGTATTGTTTGCCTGTAGCAGGATCTGTAATTGCATTCTCACGATGTGCAAACATTGTGGTTTGCAGAATTTTTTCCGCAAACACTTTTTCCCACTTTTCCTGCGCTGACATTTTTCGAGGTAAACCCACCCATTTAACCGTACGTCGCTTTGTGTGCTGTGCTTGCTGATTCAAAAAATCAACACGTTGTTTCGTAAATTTGAGATGGGCTTTTTTAAAGACGTCATTCGCTTGACTGTCACTGATATTTTGATTACAAGGAATAACCTCATGACAAATACTACTCGGATTTTCATCAAACCACGCTGCAATAATGGGTTGGTCTGCTTGTGTACGATTGGCATTATAAAATTTTCGCCCTGAACTATACGCCAAATACAAGCCATTAATTTCGGCAGGTGTAAGCGTTGCCGATGACAACAATACACGACTACCTAACAAACCCGCCCAATGCACTAAACGAGTCAATGCATAATAGTCTTCAGGGGAAAAATCATCAGGCTCATCAAGGACTAAATCTGAAGACATTAAACGTAACATCGGTGCAATTTGTTTGCCACCACGGGTACTTTCGGTTGTAGGAATCAAATGATCTATCGTGCAACATAAAATTGGACTCATCAACATTTTTCTAATTTGATGATTTCCCTTTAACCATTTGGCAAACATATGCTGCTGATCAAGAATGCCTTCAAAATCTAGTTCATGATCATCATAATCTACATAAGTTTCGTCATCGATGAATCCACTTAATGATTCTGATCCTATATTTTCCGCAATATACTGATTTTTTTTAGGATCAATGTTTTCGATATTTTCTTCTAAAATTTCAGATGAGTCTCTATGACTATAATGCTCAAAGATTTCTTTAACTGCCCCACCACCCACCATGATGGCTAAATCAGTTTCATCTAAATCCAGTTTGTGACGTAATGCTTTCCCCGTTTGCAAGGTCAATGTTCTTAAACCTAATGCAATATTAAAACGTGCACCTTTATCAGGATCAGCAAGCCCATACATAATGCGCGTATTACCCAATGTTTTACCACGACCTGTCGAAGCTAAATTCACGCCAAAAAAACCGTGATTGGGATACTCTTTCTTTATTTTTCGAGCTAACTGATAAGACTTATCTTGCCATTGGTAATATGAGTTATTGGTCTTACCTTCCAAACTTTTTTGCTGAGGTAAACGATCAAATAAGGCATCAAGTCGAGTCAATGCACCCATGAGTTGTCTTACTGATTGACTTACTCCCACCAAATGATCATCGAGCGGTTGTTTTAATGCACCAAATTTATCCGTATTAGCAAAACGTTCATACGTTGGATCATGCCATTTGGGATTAGGATCACAACTTGAATAATAATGATCTGATAACATTAGAGTCAGGCGAGAAATATGACTTACATAGGGATCAGTTAGACCAATGGAATGTGGCAGATTTAACAATTGCACTAAATTACGTGCGCATGCATTTGCTTCCTTACACCACATTTCACTATTGAAAGGAATATGATCTTTTCTGATATCCCAACATTTTTTAATCTCTTTTTGTTTACTACTATCATCCTCTAAGTATTGTTTTGGATAACACCATTTAAAGGTTAAGTCTTCTAAAACCGTATTGAATTTATGGGCTTCATATTTTGGATCTCTTGTATTCGGTATCGGTAAGCGATGATGAGAAACAATCAACCAAGCAACCAACTTCGCAATTGGCGGTAATTTTTGAAATGGTGAAGGAGAGGCTTTATCAATTTCATCTTTAATGAGATTTTTGAACCATGCAAAATCATGATTTTTCCCAGATATTGTCACAAGCTGAGAAATCCAATCCTGATCAGTTTCCCCACAACTATGTACAAAAGCTTCAAATAATCTTAAAGAAATCCATTCATGTCTAAATGGGTCAGCTACTGGTTTTTTACTCTTCGAAGCATTTTTTAATTTCGCAGCAAAAAATGGATTAATTTTTCCAAAATCATGAAAAAGTGCAGCGATACGAGTGACTTGGCTGACAAAACTTGCCGAGTGCCAATTTCTATCACAATAATCTATTTTTAGCTGTTTTGATGTTCGATTTACCGGCACGATACCCTCAGTATTAAACTTATTCCGATTCCCCACAATCCACAACAACTCACTGCGTCGTCTGCCCCGTATCCAATGACAACTCACCGCAGTACTTTTGGTCACTGTTTTACGTAGTAATTTTTTGACCGCAATGAGACCATCTTCGGTAATCACCGTTTGCCATGTGTTATCACCAATCCGATCAGCAAAAGCATCCAAGACACGCCGTGTACGTGGAATAGCTTTCTTTTCGCATTGACTAATAAAGGTCACAATCATAATGAATTCCCATCCACATCATGATTTTTGCAAGCTTGTGCTTTGACTTGATCAAACATAAAATCCAGTGCCTTATGCTCGGTAAACTTTTGCAAAACTTGTTGTCTGAATTCTTGTTCAGTCATTTTTTCTTTGGCACAGATAAAGGCATAAGGCAGCACGATGGCATCTTTAATTAAATCCGCCACATCAAACACCAAAGCACCACGGCGTGTTTTGCCATGCATCACTGCAAACCCATGTGGAATGCCAAGCACCCACAGTGTCGTAGCTGCTAAGCCATAAGCGAGATAATTACCATGATTTAAAAAATCGTTGGCTAAATCCCCTTGTTCAGGGTTACGGTTAAAATCTTTCAATCCTGTACGTGTCGCTGCAATTTTATAAAGCTGTTTAGTGGTTGCCGCTTCGGCAAGAAGTAAATCACCCACCTTGGTTTGCTGTGGAATTTTCTGAGCAAAACCCTCAAGTGCTTGCTGAATATCTAAATCATCAATATAAAATTTATATTCTTTTAGATCGCGATCTTTTTCCCAAATTTTTTGAATAAATTCAATGCGTGACGATTGGAATTGTTTTGCCACGTCTAAACGTTTGGCTTCATCAAACCAAAATTGCATCCAACCTTGCATATATTCGGTTGGGCGATATTCACTTTGTGGCATCATCCATTCAATTTCACAGCCCATAAATAGAGGGGTTCCACCACCGCCGGTAAAGCCAACGAGTACCCCGGCACTGGCAAGCATACGCATCGCGGCTTGAGTAATGGATGTCCCCGTTCCAAGCATAAGCACTGTGGTATTGGCAATCGGGATATTCCAATATTGGTTTTCATTTTTGGCTTCGGTCAAATATAAAACACGACCGTCTTTTTGCATGACACGACAATGCTCAAGATAGTAAAGATTTGCACGTTTAGAATGTAAGATCGCTTTAAGATCAGAGGGGTTAAGTTGTTCCATTTTTATAAATATAATTAGAATGAATGCATTGTATTATAAACGACTCATTTACTTATAACATAATGATAATTCCATAATACGACACAATATGTCGCTCTAGTTTAAATCTTCGTATAAAACAACCTAGTAATGGCTTCCATTGTTGTATTTCTAAGCTGCCTATGTGGCAGTGAACAGATACTTAGAGCGCGAATCTCATGAAAAGTATTTCTAAGCTGCCTATGTGGCAGTGAACAGCAATACATCTACATCTCGCAAGCCGTTTAATTTCTAAGCTGCCTATGTGGCAGTGAACGAAAAACCATTTCTAAAATTGCCAGTGTTATATTTCTAAGCTGCCTATGTGGCAGTGAACTGTTTAACGATCCATGCAAGAACATTAAAGCATTTCTAAGCTGCCTATGTGGCAGTGAACTGAGCAATCATTTGCTGATGATCTTCGGCATTTTTCTAAGCTGCCTATGTGGCAGTGAACTCATTAAATTGACAGAAGATTGCCGTTTAGTTTTTCTAAGCTGCCTATGTGGCAGTGAACATTAGATAAGGTGAGTTCGAAGTGGGTAGGTTTTTCTAAGCTGCCTATGTGGCAGTGAACATCCGCTTTTTAACCAATTGGCCAATCGGAAATTTCTAAGCTGCCTATGTGGCAGTGAACATGTCTGCTAATAATGCGAATGCGTCTATGATTTTCTAAGCTGCCTATGTGGCAGTGAACTGCCCTGCTGCATCAGATCCAGTGTTTGGCTTTTTCTAAGCTGCCTATGTGGCAGTGAACAAAATACTGACCAATTTTTAAAATACAGACAATTTCTAAGCTGCCTATGTGGCAGTGAACCAAAAAATTTATCAAAAGCTTATGCAGAATTATTTCTAAGCTGCCTATGTGGCAGTGAACTAACTGCACCATGTTTCAGCAGGGTGCATCGTTTTCTAAGCTGCCTATGTGGCAGTGAACGTTCAGGCAGCGTATAAGCTGTAATTAAGACATTTCTAAGCTGCCTATGTGGCAGTGAACCTTAGTAGTAATGGTGCTAATAAAACCGAGACTTTCTAAGCTGCCTATGTGGCAGTGAACTCTGGTGCTTTGGTATCACCGACTAACAAAGTTTTCTAAGCTGCCTATGTGGCAGTGAACCCTCAAACATTGGACTAACGGTGGTTTCAAGTTTTCTAAGCTGCCTATGTGGCAGTGAACGATTTGGGCGGTAAAAACCGCAACGAGCTTTATTTCTAAGCTGCCTATGTGGCAGTGAACTACAGAGATTCGATACACGAGCTGTATATATTTTTCTAAGCTGCCTATGTGGCAGTGAACCTAAACTTAATAGTGATTTTATTTATCATTATTTTCTAAGCTGCCTATGTGGCAGTGAACAAAAAGGAGGTTGAGGCGCTCAAAAAGGTTTGTTTCTAAGCTGCCTATGTGGCAGTGAACTATACGTTGACTTACCCACAACTTTCTAAACATTTCTAAGCTGCCTATGTGGCAGTGAACTTGAAAACGGTTGGTCCCAACAAGCACCAAAATTTCTAAGCTGCCTATGTGGCAGTGAACCACTAGAAAAATAAATATCTGTATCGGGTTCTTTTCTAAGCTGCCTATGTGGCAGTGAACAAAAAAAAAAGAGCGATTAAAGTTGATCGAGGTTTCTAAGCTGCCTATGTGGCAGTGAACGACGCATTCGACCCGATAGAGCGCAAAGTAAATTTCTAAGCTGCCTATGTGGCAGTGAACAAGCATGCCAATATTAAAAAAGAGCAACAACATTTCTAAGCTGCCTATGTGGCAGTGAACCTTCAAGCAGTACGAAGCGCACAGAGCATGGGTTTCTAAGCTGCCTATGTGGCAGTGAACTTATGTGGACTTGAAAATAAAGCATTTTTAAATTTCTAAGCTGCCTATGTGGCAGTGAACTTGTAGACTTTTAAAACCCCTAGCGACTTAACATTTCTAAGCTGCCTATGTGGCAGTGAACGTATCATTATGGTGAGAGTTGAGCAGATAGAATTTCTAAGCTGCCTATGTGGCAGTGAACCAAGGGTGGTAATCTCTGGCACTTTGGAGCTATTTCTAAGCTGCCTATGTGGCAGTGAACATGATTATTCCAGTGACTGTTGAAGGATTTGTTTTCTAAGCTGCCTATGTGGCAGTGAACAGCATATTTGCGCGTTAGCGCCTACTCGTTCGTTTCTAAGCTGCCTATGTGGCAGTGAACTTTTGGCGTGGCCTTTTCTGTTTAAAAACTATTTTCTAAGCTGCCTATGTGGCAGTGAACACTATAGGCACTTTGCATGTTGGTATCAAAGATTTCTAAGCTGCCTATGTGGCAGTGAACAAGTTTTGAGCATTTTTAAGCTCGTCTTGCACTTTCTAAGCTGCCTATGTGGCAGTGAACCGTGGCATTCCTTATATTAAAGCTGAAGAAAATTTCTAAGCTGCCTATGTGGCAGTGAACAAGAGCGCATCAATGGCGGTGCTTGTTTAACCTTTCTAAGCTGCCTATGTGGCAGTGAACGAGCAAATTTATCCGAAGCAGCTTAGTTTTAATTTCTAAGCTGCCTATGTGGCAGTGAACTCAATCGAGGTGCTTCTGTGCGCCATGCGAATTTTCTAAGCTGCCTATGTGGCAGTGAACGTACAAACTTACTGGTGGCACCATCGCAATGTTTTCTAAGCTGCCTATGTGGCAGTGAACCTTGGAAAAACCTAACTAGCTCTCGATCCAGCTTTCTAAGCTGCCTATGTGGCAGTGAACGAGAATTTTAAATACTCCGAGTCTGAACCGATTTTCTAAGCTGCCTATGTGGCAGTGAACCACCTATCTCTACGTCACCAGTGGCGATCATATTTCTAAGCTGCCTATGTGGCAGTGAACTGATTATTTACCGATACACCGCCCAAGGCAACTTTCTAAGCTGCCTATGTGGCAGTGAACTTACAGAACAAGAAATCGAACAAGGTGCAATCTTTCTAAGCTGCCTATGTGGCAGTGAACCGGGCGCTCATATTGCATTGTCGGGCATTATTTTTCTAAGCTGCCTATGTGGCAGTGAACTGCACTTCATCATAAACAATCAAAGAATTATCTTTCTAAGCTGCCTATGTGGCAGTGAACACGTTCTGCTCTACACCCGCAGGATTGATCACTTTCTAAGCTGCCTATGTGGCAGTGAACAGTAATTTTAGCGTAAAAAATAAATCTATAACAATGATTTAAGCCCTAAATCTTTAAAAAGACCTAAATTTTAAACCATAATCATAAACTATTGATTTTATTAAACTGTTAAAGAGCTAAAAAATATTGGGTTATTTTTGGCTTAGTTTATCTAATTTTTTACCCTTGTCCAACGCGAATATCTACTTTGTACATTAAAATCGAGCTCAATTAAGAAATACATCATACTTGATCATGCTTTAAACATGATCAAGTATTCCCAGCAAAGCTTTAACCAAACAAATCAGCCCGTGCTTCCTCTAACTCACGATCTGCTTTAAAGCGATTACAATATGGATGCAGTAAGGTTCCATTATCCACATCACCGCGACCACCAACAGAGCGTGCGATAATATGGTCGTGTTCAATACTATCTAAATGTAATAAGCCATCACACACCTCACAGAAGTTATGCCGAGCCACCTCAATTCTTTGCTTAATTAAAGCCTTTGTAAAGCTTGAAAACTGTGTTGAATTTTTCCGATTCGATGGCATTAAACCGAGGATATAACCCGATACATCATCTACCAGTTGATAATCATAATCTGCTTCGAAGTTTTGCTGGAAAAATTCAGTAAAGTTGATGTATGGAAAACTTTTTGAAAATACCATCATGATGGTATTCATAGTGTTCGGATCATCCACATCAATGTCCACTCTTTTGGCCACTTCAATGAATGCCAAATAGACCAGCTCTAAACGCTCATGCCCCTTCACCCCACTCCCATATTTACCAATGGTTTCAGTAATCATAATGGGGAAGTTGGCAATTAGCATTTCAACATTACTTCGTACTGCCGTAAATTGGCGTAATTTACGCTGATCGTGAATATCAGACATAATGCTAAACCATGCCAGTAAACTGGTGATCTGCACACGCGTATCTTTAAAGAAATATAGCTGCGGATGTAACCCCAGACTGACTAAATGCGGATCATAAGGCGATGTCACCATACGGGTCAGTACTGCATACAAGCGTTGCAAATGATGGAGTACCGACGTCGCTAAACTTGCCCCAGAAAAATACTCCTGCGTATCACCTCTGGTCAAAATATCAAATAACTCATGCACGATCCCAATCCGTTTGCCATGCGTCATGTAGGTATTGAGTAGCATATTTTGGAAAACCAGATGATGAATCTTTTCACCTAGTTCGATCATCTGATTTTCAAGATCACTGCCTAGCTGCATCAGGGTACTTTTATTATCATCTAAATAGCAACATGCTGACGTAACATAGTAGCGAACCGTCCCTCGATGACTTAAATGATACGCTTCGTTTTTATCCAAACTCTTGGTATCTGAGTTCATACTTTCAAACACACGGCGCGCATCTTCGGGTGATCCCATCACCTGCACAAAACGCATTTTTAAATGTTTAATATTGTTTTTAGCTTCCTTAAATTCCTCCAACTCGGAAGTCATAATCTTTTGAAAATCCGCATATTGACTTAAAGATTTCCGCAATGTACGTAATTCTTCTTTTTGTGAAGACGTAAATTTGGGGGCATCTTTAACTTGCTCATCAATAAAATAACGTTTGATCCACGCATAGACGCTCGATAAACGATGCCCCCCATCAATTAAATACATATTCCCCTGTTGATCTTTCCAATACAAAAAGGTCAGCCATGCATTAGGATCAGTCGTACATGCATTAATGAAACGAATAATATCGCGTAGACTCCAATATTCAGTCGAGCGTTGATTATCGGCTTTGTAGAGCTTATCGATAATTTCACTTTGGGCAAAATCTGCAAGTGTAATTTCAAAATCATCTCGTTGAATACTGTATTGCTCAGGATAAGCAATCATAGGGCGACGGTTTAAGACGTTTTTTAATAACATGGTTTGTGCCATGGGAAGATTCCTTATTTTTTGTGTCGTGTCCCCTTACCCACCGGATTATGGGTATATTGAGGACACAAGGATGAATGAAATGGTTGCTATAGGCTTAAGGCTTGGATACAGACAACGTGTTAGGTTTAGTTTCAAAGCCCACATCACTTAGGTAGCTTTGCCAAGCATGTTGTTGTTTTGGGTCTTGTAATAACTTGGCGACTCGGGAGCTAAAGCCTGCCAAAGTTTCTCCGACATCAGCATAGCAAGAGGCAAAACCCGTATGCTGTGCTAATCTTTGAGCAAAGTAATGGATCTGTTTAGGACTCATACTTTGTGTTTTAGATGACTGAGTTTGTTCAGCTGTCACTTGATGCGTTACTCGCTTATTGTATTTATGACTGTAGGCATGGATGAGCCAATCAGCAAAGTGATACAGCATCAAATTGACATTGCTGAGTCGATCTTGATTGTAAATCTCAAAAGCACGGCGTTCTCTTTCAAACCATGGCGCCGTGATCAGTGCTTGGAATGAAATTTGGTCATTGGCTAAAAAGACTTCTGTCTCAAGTTTTTCAACATCGAGCCAGGTATTTTTATATTTAGATTCTTCTGAAAGATTCTTTGGGAGATTCTGTGTACCGTTGACGGCACTATTCAAAGTCCCGTTGTTGGCATGATTAGTCGTACCGTTATTGGTACTATTCATTGGAGATAATGGTGCCAGATTTGGCATCATTTCTCGTCCATGAATACCCATCAAACGGTAGACTTTAACGCGTTTAGTGGTGCCTTTACGTTCACCCGTATCTTCGATTAGTCCTTCTTCTAGCAGTTCAGCAATAATTTTAAGCACGGTTTTACGTTCAAGACCTGTATCTCGCTCTAAACGCGCCATACTTGGGTAACAGCAATGGTCTTCCCCAGCACGGTCTGCTAATGACAGCAGCAATAAGCGTTTTAAGGGTTTACGGCTACCCCCTGGTTTTTCGTTGAGTTCGAGTTTCCATGCCCAATTGGTTGCATCTAAGCTCATAACGCCACCTCACCTGCTTTAATAGTGAGATAAAAAGCCATGCGTTGGGTATTTAAATACTGCACATTATTTTGAGCAGCACAAAGCATATTGCCATTTGTAGGCAACTGTGATAATTTTCTTTGCATATTCAAACCTCAGATGTTTGAGTTCCTAAAAAGCCTGACCTGCACGTCGGGCTTTTTTTATGTAAATTAAGGGCTTCTAATTTGTTTTTGGCTAAGTAAATCTCTTATTTGATATTCGCGTACGAGTGGAATCTTCTCCTTCTTCCATTGACTAATCGCTTGGGTACTGATACCCAGCAGCTTTGATAATTGCGTTACATTACATTGCATGACAGTTAATGCTTCTTGCCTAGTCATCTTTACACCACAAGGTAAGTTTACTTACCTTTATTAAACATAATAAAAGTTACCCTGTCAAATGGTAAGATTCATTACATCTGCTATGGATACAAAAATATGGATCATTTAGGTACTCGCTTAAAACAGCTTCGAAAAAATAAAAATATTACACAACAACAACTTGCTGAGTTAATTGGGGTATCTAAGACATCTATTATTTATTGGGAAAAAGGTGATAACTTACCTAAACATGATAGTTTAATCACCTTAGGTAAGGTTTTGGGGGTAAGTCCAACTTACCTTATGCAAGGTAAGACAACTGATAATCTCGAGGAAAATTCTAGCTACGTTGTCCCTAATCGCTTCATTCCATTACTATCTTGGCAACAGGCCAATCAAAAAGACTCATTAAAAAATATCGACGCAAATCATAAAAATTGGTTAGCAGCACATCCCAATATGACCAAGGATTGTTACGCCTTAGAAGTTTTAGGCGAATCTATGCTGCCAGAATTCCGTCCACATGATTATCTGTACGTTACTACTGATCTAGAATCAGTGTCCCTTAGGACAGGCGATTTTGTGATTGTGCAAACTCAGGACCATCAAGACGCTCTATTTAAACGCTTAGTGATAGAAACGGAGGGTATGTTTTTGCAGGTTTTAAATGAAAAATGGCCACAACCAATAATACCGTTAACGGCATCATTTAAAATTGTGGCAAAAGTAGTGGGGTTTTGGCGGGATTTAAGTAATTCAAATATATCTTAAGGATTTTTAATAAACCCTGATCCTAGACAGTATCGTGGACAACAAATCCCTCTAAATTCTTAAAATATTTCTGTTCAAAGGCTTCTGGGCTTAACCAGCCGTTTGCGGAATGCCTTCTGACCCGATTGTAATAAATCTCAATAT
>NZ_PJRJ01000031.1 GCF_003711395.1 Acinetobacter sp. B51(2017) | reverse complement strand
ATCAATTGTGCAGAATAAAGTTGTAAACTCGAACATAGGATGGCTGGTTAATAAAAGTGTGTGGTAACTCTCTTATTAACTCAGTCATCTTTTTTTTCAACTGAATTTCTTATCCATGATTCGGGTTAAATAACCAATATTTTGCTAAAAAATAAAAGCTTGGCGAAGCTTTAGGCTTAAATTTATAATGAAGAGGGCAGTGCTGCAAAAGATTTCTCTATCTTTAGTCTAAATGTAATTCGCTTATTCTAAAGGCAAAAACGATTAATAAAAAAACGTGATAATGCTTCAAAACCAATGATATAGCGCTAATTATAGTTAATTACTATTGGTTTTAACTATTTATATATTTGTTAATGATTCTTATTTAAGGTTTTTTTGGTCAAAAGCCGAGTAGCACTGTTTGTATTTTAATAGTTCACGTTTTATAATTCGATGTCGTTTTAAGTTTAGGCACTTATTATAACTGCCTAGAAATGCCAGCTTTCCTTCGAATTAATTCCAACAAACTCCGGATGGAGTTTTTACTTACAGGATGCCCGCTGTGAAAAGCAACAGACCTGTCAATTTGTCCATGGGTCAAGTTTTAGACGTAAACTTAAAATCCCCTGTGGCTATTGCATCAATTCTACACCGTCTTTCTGGTGTCATCGTATTTTTACTCGTACCGGTACTTCTATGGATTTTAGACAAGTCATTGTCTTCTCCTGAAGGTTTTGCGCAAGTTCAAGACATCATGTCTGGTTTTGTCGTGCGCTTTATCGTATGGGTATTTGTAGCCGGCTTAATCTACCACTTCATTGCAGGTATTAAGCATTTACTTGCTGACCAAGGTATTGCAGAAGAACTGCAAAGCGGTCGCACAGCAGCTACTATCGCATTAATCTTGTCTGCAATCGGTATCGTTGCGTCATTTGTATGGATCGTACTCTAATGAAAAGTGCTACTGGTTTAACAGGTTCAGGTTCTCGTGATTGGTTTCTGCAACGTGTAAGTGCTGTCGTTTTAGCGATTTACACGGTTGTGGTATTTGGTTGGATCCTATGTAACGGTGATTTCAACTTTGACCAATGGTATGGCTTTATGATGACCACACCAATGAAGATTATGTCTTTATTGGCAGTCTTATCTTTAGTTGCACATGCTTGGATCGGCATGTGGCAAGTTTTCACGGATTACGTGACGACTCGTCAAATGGGTCCTTCAGCATCAGGTTTACGTCTGGTATTGACGTCAGCAGTGATCATTGCTGTATTTGCATATGCAATCTGGGCGATCCAGATTTTTTGGGCGAATTGATAGGAAACAATCATGGGCGCTATAACCCCTAAAGAAGATTACACAAATATTCCACACGAAACCTTCGATGCTGTCATCGTTGGTGGTGGTGGTTCAGGTATGCGCGCATCTTACCAACTTGCTCAAGCAGGTTTAAAAGTTGCAGTACTGACTAAAGTATTCCCAACACGTTCACACACTGTAGCAGCGCAGGGTGGTATTGGTGCGTCGTTAGGTAATATGCAAGAAGACAACTGGCACTACCACTTCTACGACACTGTAAAAGGTTCGGACTGGTTAGGTGACCAAGACGCAATCGAGTTCATGACTCGTGAAGCGCCACAAGTTGTTTATGAACTTGAACACTTAGGTATGCCATTTGACCGTAACGCTGACGGTACAATCTACCAACGTCCATTCGGTGGTCACTCAGCAAACTACGGTGAAAAAGCGGTTCCTCGTGCATGTGCTGCTGCCGACCGTACAGGTCACGCACTGCTTCACACGCTTTATCAAAGCAACGTGAAAATGGGTACACAATTCTTCGTAGAATGGATCGCATTAGACTTAATCCGTAACGAAGCAGGCGATGTACTTGGTGTAACTGCAATTGACCAAGAAACAGGTAAAATTGCTGTATTCCAAGCAAAAGCGACATTGTTTGCTACAGGTGGTGCTGGTCGTGTTTACCGTGCATCTACAAACGCTTATATCAACACTGGTGACGGTCTTGGTATGGCTGCTCGTGCAGGTATTCCATTACAAGATATGGAATTCTGGCAATTCCACCCTACGGGTGTTGCGGGCGCAGGCGTATTGTTAACTGAAGGTTGTCGTGGTGAAGGTGCAATCCTTCGTAACAAAGACGGCGAACCGTTCATGGAACGTTATGCACCAACTTTAAAAGACTTGGCACCGCGTGACTTCGTATCACGTTCTATGGACCAAGAAATTAAAGAAGGTCGTGGCTGTGGTCCTAAAGGCGACTACATCTTACTTGATATGACGCACTTGGGTGCTGACACAATCATGAAACGTCTTCCATCTGTATTTGAGATTGGTAAGAAATTCGCGAACGTGGACATCACTAAAGAGCCAATTCCTGTAGTACCAACAATCCATTACCAAATGGGTGGTATTCCGACCAACATTCATGGTCAAGTTGTTGTACCTGAAACTCGCGAAACTGAAGCGCTTGTTGCTCATTACGACAAAGAAAATGATGTTTACTCTACCAATGCAGAAGGCCGTAACTTCACTAAACCAGTGAAAGGCTTCTATGCAATTGGTGAATGTTCATGTGTATCTGTACACGGTGCAAACCGTTTAGGTACCAACTCATTGCTTGACCTTGTTGTATTTGGTAAGGCTGCGGGTGAACACATCATCGATTACGTGACTAAACACCACGGTGATGAGTACGCACCACTTCCTACAACTGTACTTGAGCAAACTGTTGCACGTATTCGTAAATTAGACGAATCAACTTCAGGTGAAAATGCACAAGACGTTGCTGATGCTATTCGTGACATCGTACAAGATCACGCAGGTGTATTCCGTACATCTGAGCTTCTTGCAAAAGGTGTAAAAGAAATTCTTGCGCTTGAGCCACGTATTCGTAATATCCACTTAAAAGACAAATCTAAAGTATTCAACACGGCACGTATTGAAGCGCTTGAAGTGGAAAACTTATACGAAGTAGCAAAAGCGACGCTTATTTCTGCTGCTGCACGTAAAGAATGTCGTGGTGCGCATACGGTTGTAGACTTCGAGTTACCACCAGATCACCCGTCTTATCCTTACGGCCGTCGTGATGATGAGTGGATGAAGCATACATTATGGTTCTCAAGCGATAACCGTCTTGAGTATAAGCCAGTGCGTTACCGTCCGTTATCGGTTGATGCTATTCCACCGAAACCACGTACATTCTAATTAGGAGAGTTGAGATGAGTAGAGGTACTCGTACATTTAATATCTACCGCTACGATCCTGATAAGGATAAAGCACCGTACATGCAAACTTTTAAACTTGAATTGACTGACAAGCACCGTATGTTGCTTGACGCACTTCTTGCATTAAAAGTACAAGACGAATCTTTAACGTTCCGTCGTTCATGCCGTGAAGGTATTTGTGGTTCTGATGGTGTAAACATCAATGGTAAAAACGGTTTAGCGTGTCTTTGGAACCTAAACGATTTACCAGAAGTGATTACGATTCGTCCATTACCAGGTCTTCCTGTCATTAAAGACTTGGTTGTAGACATGAATCAGTTCTACGATCAGTACAACAAAATCCATCCGTTCCTGATCAACAATCAGCCTGCGCCACCGAAAGAGCGTTTACAATCTCCAGAAGAGCGTGAACACTTAGATGGTCTATACGAATGTATTCTTTGTGCATGTTGTTCAACTTCATGCCCATCATTCTGGTGGAACCCAGACAAGTTCTTGGGTCCTTCAGCATTGTTAAATGCATACCGTTTCATCATCGATTCGCGTGACTCTGCAACGCAAGAGCGTTTGGCTCGTCTTGACGACCCATTCTCTTTATTCCGTTGTAAAGGTATCATGAACTGTGTGTCTGTATGTCCTAAGGGCTTAAACCCAACGAAGGCCATCGGTCACATCCGTAGCATGTTGTTAGACAACGCAGGTTAATTCTGCAGCGTCAAAAAAAGCACACCACAAGGTGTGCTTTTTTTATGGGTTAAAACTATATCGTAGGATCATTATTTTTGATGTATCGCCAGATACAGGTGGCTAAGAAAATTTAAGCTGAAAATAGGAATTGTTTATTTTTTGCGCTGACTCGCAATCAGGGCATAGAATTTGTTTATTTGAGGCTACAAAGCGTTCGCTCGTGCTACACAGATAGGATTAAAATGTTATCATATAACGATATTGGTAAAGGGCAGATTGGAATAAGATGCTCTTTTTTGTTATCTAGCCTTTGGACTTTGGTCTACATCGAATGTTTACCTCAGATTGCATAGCATACGTTACAATATAGTCACTATTTAGTAGCTTGATGCTGGCTATAGTTGAAAAAAATCAACCCAAAATCAGCTTCATGTTAGGATTAAAAGGCTGTTACATATAGAAAATTGCTGTTTTTTTACATACATTTTTTCTACAGTTAGACTGTAAAAATGGCGTATAAACACACTGTAAAAACCGCTTTAGCCAAGTAAACTCAAGCAGGTTTATTTTGCTAAGTCGATTTGCAAAAAATTGCTCGGTTTTGCCGAGTATGTGATGAGTGATGATGCCGCTGAGGGGCGTTATGATTCATTATTTACGTTAAGTTTTAACGTAGTGATAACGCCTCATGGCTGATGTCCAATGGGGACTAATGTCATGCCACCAATTTGACATTATCAATCATGGGTTTGCTGAATAAGCATCCTGAAATGTTTTTGCAATAGGAAATGGGTCCACAAATGCAAGAAGTTGCTGACGCTCTGCGTCTTGACACTGAACTTTCCGCTGACAGTGCAGCGTATATTGAAGAACTTTACGAACATTATTTAGCGTCACCAGATTCAGTTGGTGCTGACTGGCGCGCTTACTTCGATAAATTCCCTAAAGGTGATCAACCACATAGCAATGTACGTGAGCAATTCCTACTTTTAGGTCGCAATTCAAGCCGTGTACAGCCTGTGGTTCAAAGCGCAGTAAGTTCTGAGCATGAGCGTCGTCAAATTGGCGTTCTGCAACTTATTGCTGCTTACCGTAACCGCGGCCACCAAAAAGCGAAGCTCGATCCACTAGGTCTTGCAAAACGTGAACAAGCGTTCGATTTAGAATTAGACGCACACGGTTTAACCAAATCTGACCTTGATACTGTGTTTAACACGGGTAATCTTGCGATTGGTAAAGAAGAAGCAACCCTTGCTGAAATCATTGCTGCATTAGAAGCGACTTACTGTGCAACAGTAGGTACTGAATACATGCACATTGTTGATACCAAAGAAAAACGTTGGATTCAACAACGCCTTGAAAGTGCACGCGGTCAATTTAGCTTTACTGCAGATGAGAAAAAACACGTTTTAGAGCGTTTAACTGCAGCTGAAGGCTTAGAGAAATATCTAGGTAATAAATTCGTCGGTGCAAAACGTTTTGGTGTGGAAGGTGGTGAATCTTTTATTCCTATGGTTGATGCCGTGATTCAACGTGCAGGTACTGTAGGTTGTAAAGAAGTTGTGATCGGTATGCCTCACCGCGGCCGTTTAAACCTTCTTGTCAACATCATGGGTAAAAACCCAGCTGATCTTTTTGGTGAATTTGAAGGTAAATCACTGCATAAGAAAGGCTCTGGTGACGTTAAATACCACCAAGGTTTCTCTTCAAACGTGATGACTGCAGGTGGCGAAGTTCACTTAGCATTAGCGTTTAACCCGTCGCATTTAGAAATCGTTGGCCCTGTGGTTGAAGGTTCTGTGCGTGCGCGTCAAGTACGTCGTAAAGACATTGGCGGTGATGACGTATTACCAATTATTGTTCACGGTGATGCTGCATTTGCAGGTCAAGGTGTCAACCAAGAAACCTTCCAAATGTCACAAACGCGTGGTTATACGGTAGGTGGTACAGTTCACATTGTGGTGAACAACCAAGTTGGTTTTACTACATCTGATCCACGCGATGCGCGTTCTACAGAATACTGTACTGACATCGCAAAAATGATCCAAGCACCGATCTTCCATGTAAACGGTGATGATCCTGAGGCAGTATTGTTTGTTGCACAACTTGCACATGACTTCCGTCATACGTTCCGCAAAGACGTTGTGATTGACATGTTCTGCTACCGTCGTCGTGGTCATAACGAAGCTGACGAACCAGCTGCAACTCAGCCATTAATGTACCAAGTGATCAACAAAAAGACCACAACACGTACTTTATATGCAGACAAGCTAGTTCAAGAAGGCGTACTTGACCGTGCAGCAGCAGATCAAATGGTTGAAGATTACCGTGCTGATTTAGAAGCAGGTAAGCACGTTGCCAATGCATTGGTATTAGAACCAAACAAAAAAATGTTTGTCGATTGGACACCTTACTTGGGTCACGATTATACAGACGTTTGGGATACCACTTTCCCAGTTGAGCGCTTAAAAGAGCTTGGCGAAGGCATGCGTAAACTTCCAGAAGGTTTCGTTATGCAACGTCAGGTGTCAAAAGTGATTGACGACCGTCTGAAAATGCAAACTGGCGAAATGCCTTTAAACTGGGGTGCTGCGGAAACTTTAGCTTACGCAACATTACTTGATGAAGGTTACTTGGTTCGTATTACAGGTGAAGACGTGGGTCGTGGTACATTCTCACACCGTCACGCGAAACTTCATAACCAAGTGGATGGCGAAACTTACATCCCACTTTGCCATGTGAAAGAAAACCAACCACGTTTTGCATTGTACGACTCACTTCTTTCTGAAATGGCTGTACTTGCATTCGAATATGGTTATGCAACCACGATTCCTCACGGTTTAATCATTTGGGAAGCACAATTTGGTGACTTCGCAAACTGTGCGCAGGTGGTGATTGACCAATTTATCTCATCTGGTGAAACCAAATGGGAACGTGTGTGTGGCTTAACCATGCTTCTTCCGCACGGTTTTGAAGGTCAAGGTCCAGAGCATTCATCTGCACGTTTAGAACGTTTCTTACAGCTATGTGCTGAAGACAACATGCAAGTGATTACACCGACGACTCCTGCGCAGATTTTCCACGCGTTACGTCGTCAAGCGATCCGTCCAATCCGTAAGCCACTCATCGTAACTTCACCGAAGTCTTTACTTCGTCACAAGTTAGCAACATCTAATCTTGATGAGCTTGCAACGGGTACGTTCCAAACTGTGATCGATGAAATCGACAACATCAACAAGTCAGACGTAACACGCGTTGTATTGTGTGGTGGTAAGGTTTATTACGATTTACTGGAAAAACGTCGTGAAAAAGAATTGAACAATACTGCAATTGTACGTATTGAACAGTTATATCCATACCCAGAAGCACGTTTAGCAGAAGTGTTAGCACAATATCCAAACGTGACTGAATTGGTATGGGCACAAGAAGAGCCGAAAAACCAAGGTGCTTGGTTATTCATTGCACCGCGTTTATATGAAGGCTTAATGACTTCAGGTAAACAAATCAAGTTAAGTTACGCAGGCCGTGAAGCTTCTGCTGCACCGGCATGTGGTTCACCATACTTACATGCAAAACAACAAGCTCAGCTCGTAAATGAAGCTTTAGCGATCGTAGAATAATCAGGAGATTCTAAAATCATGGCAACCGAAATTAAAGCACCTGTATTCCCAGAATCAGTTGCAGACGGCACAATCGCAACTTGGCACAAACAACCAGGTGAAGCAGTATCACGTGATGAAGTGATCTGTGATATTGAAACTGACAAAGTTGTATTAGAAGTTGTGGCTCCTGCCGACGGTACGATTGCACAAATCATTAAAAATGAAGGTGACACAGTCCTTTCATCTGAAGTGATTGCTCAGTTTGAAGAAGGTGCAGTATCTGGCGCAGCGCAAACTCAAGCAGTTCAATCAGAAGAGAAAGTAGAACAAGCTGCTGCGAATACTGAAGCGGGTAATGCACCAATCGTTGAACGTGCTCAAGTGCAAGATCAAGCACCTGCTGTACGTAAAGCCTTAACTGAAACTGGCGTAAATGCTGCTGACGTTGCAGGCACTGGCCGTGGCGGTCGTATTACTAAAGAAGACGTTGCTAACCATCAAGCGAAACCAGCTGCGCCTGCTGCTGCACCTTTAAGTGTTGCTGTAGGTGAGCGTATCGAAAAACGTGTTCCAATGACACGTCTTCGTAAGCGTGTAGCTGAACGTCTTCTTGCGGCTACGCAAGAAACTGCAATGCTCACTACGTTTAACGAAGTGAACATGAAGCCAATCATGGAAATGCGTGCGCAATATAAAGACGCATTTGAGAAGCGTCACGGTGCGCGTCTTGGCTTTATGTCATTCTTTGTTAAAGCAGCAACTGAAGCACTTAAACGCTACCCAGCGGTAAATGCTTCAATTGATGGCAATGACATCGTTTATCACGGTTTCTACGACATCGGTGTAGCGGTATCTTCTGAACGTGGTCTAGTGGTTCCTGTACTTCGTGATACAGACCGCATGAACTATGCTGAAGTTGAAAATGGTATCCGTGAATATGCTTACAAAGCGCGTGACGGTAAACTTGGCATCGAAGACATGACTGGCGGTACGTTTACCATTACTAACGGTGGTACATTCGGTTCACTTCTTTCTACACCAATTTTAAATACACCACAAACAGCAATCTTGGGTATGCATAAAATCCAAGAACGCCCAATGGCTGTAAATGGTCAAGTAGAAATCTTACCGATGATGTACTTAGCGCTTTCTTATGACCACCGTTTAATCGATGGTAAAGAAGCGGTAGGTTTCTTAGTAACAATCAAAGAATTGTTAGAAGAACCAGCTCGTCTCATTCTTGATCTTTAATTTATAAATTTAAAATCTTGCCGAAGCCCTCTTTGTCAAAAGGGGGCATCCCACTTTGTATAAGGGGGATTTAGGGGGATTCTTTGGAGATAAAAATGTCTCAATTCGATTTAGTTGTAATCGGTGGTGGCCCAGGTGGCTACGAAGCTGCAATTCGTGCGGCGCAACTTGGTTTTAAAGTTGCATGTATCGAAAAACGTATTCATAAAGGCGAACCATCTTTAGGTGGTACATGCTTAAACGTGGGTTGTATCCCATCAAAAGCATTGCTTGACTCATCTCACCGTTATGAAGATACCGTTCATCACTTAGATGACCACGGTATTACTACAGGTGAAGTGAAGTTTGATCTTACAAAGCTTCTTGCGCGTAAAGACAAAATTGTCAACCAATTGACTAAAGGTATCGACGGCCTACTTAAAGGTAACGGTATTGAATGGTTAAAAGGTACAGGTAAATTACTTGCAGGTAAAAAAGTTGAGTTCGTATCTCACGAAGGCGAAACTCAAATTTTAGAACCAAAATACGTGATTCTTGCGACAGGTTCTGTACCAGTAAATATTCCAGTTGCTCCTGTTGATCAAGACATTATTGTTGATTCAACTGGCGCACTTGAATTCCAAGAAGTACCGAAGCGTTTAGGCGTCATCGGTGCGGGCGTAATTGGTCTTGAGCTTGGTTCAGTATGGCGTCGTTTGGGTGCAGAAGTTGTTGTATTTGAAGCAATGGATGCATTCTTACCAATGGCTGATAAAGCATTGGCAAAAGACTACCAAAAAGTATTGACCAAGCAAGGTCTTGATATCCGTGTAGGCGCGAAAGTTGCTGGCACAGAAATCAATGGTCGCGAAGTGACTGTGAAGTACACGCAAGGCGGCGAAGACAAAACTCAAACTTTCGACAAGTTGATCGTTTGTGTAGGTCGTCGTGCCTATGCTGAAGGCTTATTAGCTGAAGATTGTGGTATTAAACTCACTGAACGTGGTTTAGTTGAAGTGAACGATTGGTGTGCAACGTCTGTAGACGGCGTATACGCAATTGGTGACTTAGTACGTGGTCCAATGCTTGCACATAAAGCAATGGAAGAAGGCGTAATGGCAGTTGAACGTATTCACGGTCACGCTGCACAAGTGAACTACGACACCATCATTTCTGTCATTTACACACACCCAGAAGCGGCGTGGGTAGGTTTAACAGAACAGCAAGCGATCGATAAAGGCCATGAAGTGAAGACGGGTCAATTCGGTTTTGCTGCCAACGGTCGTGCTATGGCGGCAGGCGAAAACGCTGGTTTCGTGAAGTTTGTTGCTGATGCGAAAACAGATCGTTTACTGGGTATGCATGTGATTGGACCTGCTGCATCTGACATCGTTCACCAAGGTATGATTGCGCTTGAGTTTGTATCATCAGTTGAAGATCTTCAATTGATGACATTTGGTCACCCAACATTCTCTGAAGTTGTGCATGAAGCAGCTTTAGCGGTGGATGGCCGTGCGATTCACGCGATTCAGCGTAAACGTAAATAATCTTTTTTAAGGTTATAAGAAAGAAGGGCAGCTTAGGCTGCTCTTTTTTTATGTCAAAAGGTTGTGTTTGGATGATTTATCATCTAAAAATAAGACTGTAAAAAATGCTTTATAGACAGTTCGACGGATGTTTGCCCTATAAAGCCACAATATAAGATCAATAAATCAAAGGTTGTTGCATGAACTTACACGAGTATCAAGCTAAAACGTTATTAAAAAAATATGGTATGCCAGTACAACAAGGCATTGTGGTCGAGACTGAACAAGCAGCACGCGAGGCTTTTAAACAACTCGGTGGTAAATTTGCAGTCATGAAAGCCCAAGTACATGCCGGTGGTCGCGGTAAAGCTGGTGGCGTCAAAGTGGTAAAATCGAGTGATGAAGCTGCTGACTACGCTAAGAATTTATTGGGTACTCGTTTAGTGACCTATCAAACTGATAGTTTAGGTCAACCTGTCCATCAAATTTTAGTCTGTGAAGATGTGTATCCGGTAGAACGTGAACTGTATTTAGGTGCAGTGGTGGATCGTTCGAGTCGCCGTATCACTTTTATGGCTTCCACTGAAGGTGGTGTTGAAATTGAAAAAGTCGCAGAAGAAACGCCTGAAAAAATTATTAAAGTCGAAGTAGATCCTTTAGTGGGCTTACAGCCATTTCAAGCGCGTGAGGTGGGTTTTGCCTTAAATCTGAAAAATGAACAAATCAATCAATTTGTCAAAATCATGACCTCTGCTTATCAAGCCTTTGTTGAAAATGATTTTGCTTTATTTGAGATTAATCCACTCTCAATACGTGAAAATGGTGAAATTTTATGTGTCGATGCCAAAGTTGGTATTGATTCTAATGCTTTATACCGATTGCCAGAGATTGCTGCGCTACGTGATAAATCGCAAGAAAATGAGCGTGAATTACGTGCCTCAGAACATGATCTTAACTACGTTGCCTTAGAGGGCAATATTGGTTGTATGGTCAATGGTGCAGGCCTTGCTATGGCTACTATGGACATTATTAAACTGTATGGTGGGCAACCAGCCAATTTCCTTGATGTCGGCGGCGGCGCGACCAAAGAACGCGTGATAGAAGCCTTTAAAATTATTCTTGCTGATACCTCAGTACAAGCAGTGCTAATTAATATTTTTGGCGGTATTGTTCGTTGTGACATGATTGCAGAAGCGATTATTGCTGCAGTGCGTGAAGTTGATGTGACTATTCCGGTGGTAGTGCGTTTAGAGGGTAATAATGCCGAATTAGGCGCCAAGTTATTAGATGACTCAGGTTTAAAACTCATTTCAGCGCAAGGTTTAGCCGATGCAGCACAAAAAGTTGTTGCTGCAGTACAAGCATAAGGAGAAAAATAATGAGCGTATTAGTCAATAAAAATACCCAAGTCATTGTACAAGGCTTTACCGGTAAAAATGGGACTTTCCATTCGGAACAATCGATTGCCTATGGCACCAAAGTGGTGGGTGGGGTTACTCCGGGTAAAGGTGGGCAACGTCATTTAGATCGTCCGGTATTTAATACCGTTCGCGAAGCTGTGCAAGAAACCGGTGCGAATGCCACGTCTATTTATGTTCCTGCACCTTTTGTACTTGATTCTATTATTGAATCAATTGATGCCGGCTTAGAGCTGATTGTAGTGATTACCGAAGGCGTACCAACTTTAGATATGCTCAAAGCCAAACGCTATTTAGAAACCTATGGCAACAATGCGCGTTTAATTGGCCCAAACTGTCCGGGAATTATTACCCCAGGTGAATGTAAAATTGGCATTATGCCGGGACATATTCATCAAAAAGGTAAAATCGGCATTATCTCGCGTTCAGGCACATTAACCTATGAAGCGGTTTCCCAAACCACGAAATTAGGTTTAGGGCAGTCTACCTGTATTGGGATTGGTGGTGATCCAATTCCGGGTATGAACCAAATTGACTGTTTAAAATTGTTTGAAAATGATCCGCAAACTGAAGCGATTATTATGATTGGTGAAATTGGTGGTACAGCGGAAGAAGAAGCGGCTGAATATATTCAATCTAATGTCACTAAACCTGTAGTCGGTTATATTGCAGGTGTCACTGCACCTAAAGGTAAACGCATGGGGCATGCAGGTGCAATTATCTCGGGTGGTAAAGGCACAGCAGAAGAGAAGTTTGCCGCTTTTGAACGCGCAGGCATGGCCTATACACGTAGTCCAGCGGAGCTAGGTTCAACCATGCTGTCTGTATTACGAGATAAAGGTTTAGTCGATCCAGCGATTGCTTTAACTTAATATGTTGCTTAAATTGCCTCGTAAGGGGCAATTTTTGGCTAAAAAAATGCGTAATGATTGGGGTATTCATTACGCAGAAAAACGAATCTGTTGTATTAACAGCTTCAGGGGTAACTGAAAGGTCACAGAGGAGAGTCTTATTAACCTGTTCGCTATAGGGTTATAGTAGGCGCTTGCGGCAGAAGTTTCAGCAGCATTCAGGTAATAAAGTGTCATGTTAGGTTAAGATCTACAGCATAATGTGAATAGTAAGGCTAAATTGTGAAGATAAATTTATTCCTATTGAGCCCATAAAAAAAGCCCCTCCATAGGGAAGGGCTTCATTTTTAACAATAATTAAAAACGGAATACACCCAGTGCAGTTTTTACTTCATCTAAAGTTTGTTGCGTAATGTCACGACATTTATCTGTACCGTGTTTAAGTACATCCATAATGTAATCAGGATCTTTGGCAAGTTCGATACGACGCTCACGAATTGGGCCAATCAATTCTTTTAAGATCGTTTCAAGACGTTTTTTCACCGTACCATCACCTAAACCACCACGGCGATAATGGGCTTTTAGCTCTTCAAGTTCTTCTTTATTTGGATCAAAGGCATCCAGATAAGTAAACACCACGTTACCTTCGACTTGACCAGGATCTTCAATACGTAAATGATTCGGGTCTGTGTACATCGCATTAACGGCTTTTTTGATGTCTTTATCTGTGGCATCTAACACGATTGTGTTACCCAATGATTTAGACATTTTTGCTTTGCCGTCAAAGCCGGGTAAGCGACCAACATTAGAGAGTAGCGCTTTACATTCAGGCAATAAATCATAGCCCACTTGGCGATTTAAACGGCGAACCACTTCGTTGGTTTGTTCGATCATTGGAATTTGATCTTCACCGACAGGTACGACAGTTGCTTTAAATGCCGTAATATCAGCTGCTTGTGCCACTGGATAGCATAAAAAGCCTGCAGGAATATCGCGTTCAAAACCACGCATCTGAATTTCAGATTTGATGGTTGGGTTGCGCTCTAAACGTGACACAGTGACAAAGTTTAAATACAACATGGTCAGTTCATTCAGCGCAGGTAAGCTTGATTGTACGCAAATTGTGGTCTTAGTGGGGTCAATGCCGACGGCAAGGTAATCGGTTGCCACTTGAATAATGTTATTGCGCACTTTTGCAAAGTTGTCGGCATTATCGGTTAACGCTTGTGCATCAGCCAATAACAGGTGCTGATGATGCGAATCTTGTAAACCTACGCGTGAACGTAGTGAACCAACAAAATGTCCTAAATGTAATTGTCCTGTTGGACGGTCACCCGTTAAGATCACTGGACGGTTATCTGGAGTAGTCATGCTTTCTTCCAAGTCGTTATACGACATCAATATGACGATGAATGCGCACATTGTACGGCATAAGTTTTAGTTGTGTCAGCTCGTGCTTAATAAATGCTGTACAGAGTTTTTAAAATACTGGTTTTAAACTCAAGAAAAATAAAAGCGAGAATAAACATCATGAGTAGCTTACTGTTATTGCTGGATGATATTGCCACGATTATGGATGACGTGGCGGTTATGAGTAAGATGGCTGCCAAAAAAACCGCTGGTGTATTGGGGGATGATTTGGCCTTAAATGCACAGCAAGTCAGTGGGGTGCGTGCTGACCGTGAATTGCCTGTGGTTTGGGCTGTGGCAAAAGGCTCTTTTGTCAATAAGCTGATTTTAGTACCTTTAGCTTTAGCCATTAGTGTGTTAGCCCCGTGGCTGATTAATCCGTTACTTATGCTAGGCGGTTTATTTCTATGTTATGAGGGCGTAGAGAAAGTTTTACATAGCATGCAGCATAAAAAAGCCAAAACCTTAGAAGAGGCCACGGTTGAGCTTGAATATACCGAAAATGAATTACGCAGCATGGAAAAAGATAAAGTCAAAGGTGCAATTCGCACAGACTTTATTTTATCTGCCGAAATCATTGTGATTTCTTTAGGCACAGTTGCGACTGCGGCTTTTGCCACCAAGGTCAGTGTCTTGGCGGTTATTGCAATTGCAATGACCATTGGCGTGTATGGTTTAGTGGCATTGATTGTGAAAATTGATGATATGGGCTTATATCTGACCGAAAAAGCTTCCGCATTTCAACAAAAAGTCGGGCGTGGTTTATTGGCATTCGCACCAATTTTAATGAAAACGCTCACCATTGTGGGCACGTTGGCGATGTTTTTAGTGGGTGGTGGAATTATCAATCATGCGATTCCTTTACTACATCATTTAACCGAAGATGCAGTCGATCATATTGAGCATATTCCGACCTTTGGTACGATTATTGGGGCATTAACCCCGACACTGATTAATTTTGTGATTGGGATCATTGCAGGTTTTATTGTACTTGGCGTTGTAAAAGGTATTCAAAGAATTTGGCCGCGTGCGCAAAGCCATTAAAGCCCGCTACAATAAGCAAAACATTGAATAAGGATAACAAACTATGCAGTGGAAAGGGCGTCGTAGCAGTACGAATGTAGAAGATCGTCGTGGTGGTAGTGCTGCCAAAGCTGGCGGGATTAGCGTATTGGGTTTGGTGGTGGCATTTGTGGCATGGAAATTCTTTGGTGTTGATCCGCAGCAAGCCTATCAAACCACCAAACAAGTCACGCAAGGGCAAAGTAGTCAAGCTGTGGGTTTAGATAATCCCACCCCAGAACAGCAAGAAGCGATAGAGTTTGTCAGCGTGGTGTTGGCAGATACCGAAGATACGTGGAGCCAAGTCTTTCAACAGCAACTTGGTCAGCAATATATTCCACCTAAATTAGTCATTTTTAGTGGTGCAGTGAATTCAGGTTGTGGTGCGGCACAATCAGCCATGGGGCCATTTTATTGTCCAGCTGATCAAAAAGTTTATATTGATACCGCATTCTTTAAAGATATGCGTACTCAAATGGGCATTACAGGTGAACAAAATGCCACCCAATTATCGCGTCAAGATCAAGCAGGCGATTTTGCACAAGCTTATGTGGTGGCTCATGAAGTTGGGCATCATATTCAAACCATTTTAGGCATTTCTAGCCAAGTGCAACAAGCGCGTAGCCAAGCATCTAAAGCCCAAGGCAATGCTTTATCGGTACGCCAAGAACTACAAGCTGATTGTTTGGCGGGTGTCTGGGCACATCATAACCATCAACGCACCCAATTTTTAGAGCAAGGTGATATTGCTGAAGCGATGGATGCTGCACATAAGATTGGCGATGATTATTTACAAAAGAAAGCACAAGGCTATGCAGTGCCAGACAGTTTCACGCATGGCACCAGTGCCCAGCGTATGACGTGGTTTGATATTGGTTTTAAAGGTGGGCAAATCAATCAGTGCGATACCTTTAATCAGCCAATCTAAACCTGCACCTAGGTGCTTAAGAAACGACAGGAATGCAGTAAAATTTGGTTGCCGATATACATTTTAAAGATATTCAACAAGCCTATGCCAAAAATGCTGTATGTCAGCCTTATAGGGCAATGTTCATGAAACTGCTAAATTTATGCAGGACTTTAGCGAAATTTAGCAGTTTTGCCCATGTGTCGATTACGGTAAGCAACATCTCGAAGATATGACCATACGCCAGCTGTGACCAAATAAGTTTGGCGATACATAGCCGTTTAATCATGGGCACAGTTTGACCTCTAACAAAGCAAACACTTAAGCGGCAGAAAAATAGCGCATCAGTGTAGGGCAAATGCCCTAAAAAAACTCTGATTACTGCACAGCAATGTATGTAAAACGGAGTAGACTGATCATGTGAATAAATACATATTCACTGGGTATTTTCTTGAGAAATGGTTGAACTGCGCTGCTACAGCCAAACTCAAGCTTAGGTATGGAAGGCAAATGGGAAATTATTTTTTTCTACAAGTATTTACGGTTATTTTTGCACTCTCAATTGCCACCACTATATTTAATAAAAGGGTGTTGGGTTTTCCGCAAGCGATTGGTGTGCCGATTGTGTCGGCAATTTTCGTATTTATTTTGCAATGGGCCGCGAGTCTATTAAATGGCAATCCGTTTATTGTCATTAATTTACATAATATTGAAGCAGCAGTGCGTCACATTGATTTTTATGACTTTTTAATTAATGGTGTGATTTGTTTTATTCTAACCTCTTCGGCCTTAAAGTTTAAAGTCTCTGATTTACGTAGCCATTGGAAACCAATCGGCATTTTAGCCAGTATTGCCTTGGTGCTGTGCGCCGTGTTCTTTGGTATTGCGCTTTACGGCTATCAATTCTTAATCGGTAAACACGTCGATTTATTGGTGTTGCTGTTGCTTGGTGCAGCCCTAGGTGCGACTGACCCGATTGGGATTAAAGGCGTGCTCAGTTCAGTACGCGCACCGCATCATTTAATGGTAAAGCTAGAGGGCGAATCCCTGTTTAATGATGCGATGTGTATTGCCGTGTTTATGACCTTACTCAATGTATTACAAGGGGAACATTTTACCGTGCTGGGGGTGTTAGAAACCCTGCTGTATGAAATTATTGTGGCTGTAGTCATTGGCGCAGCCTTTGGGCATGGTATTTTGCGTTTACTGCGTGGTAAACATGAAATGGAATCTTTGATTCTGACCACAGCATTGTTGGCCTGTGGTTCTTATTTAGTGGCCTTATTTGCTCATGCTTCAGCACCGATTGCTTGTGTGATTGGAGGCTTGATTGTTGGTAATAAATGGAAAGAGATTTTACAAGAGCGTGAAATTCGTGAAGTGAATCATTTTTGGCATACTGTCGAAGGCATTATTAATTCATTCTTGTTTACCTTAATTGGCTTAGAACTGTTTATCTTAGATTTAAGCTTTAGCTTAATTTTAGGTGGTATTGTGGCCTTTATTATTTTGCATGTTTCACGTTTTGCAGCCAATTATTTATCTTTTGCCTTTTTCCCGAGTTTTCGTAAAAAAAGCTATAACGGCAGTTTAACCATTTTATCTTGGGGTGGTGTACGAGGTGGTATTTCTTTGGCTTTAATTTTGGCGGTCGCAAATATCCCAGAACTAACAGAATATAGCAGTATCCTGATTGGCTATACCTTTATTGCGGTGCTGTTGTCGGGTTTGGTGTGTGGTTTGGGCTTACCTGCGGTGATGAATGCCTTTTATTATAATCCGAATGAAGAAAAAACAGGGTTTAAAGGTTGGTACCAACGCATGTGCCATAAAATGAATCGTAAAGGCTTTCAATATGTGGTGGGTGAAGATGTGAATGGCAATGAAGTGATCACCATTTATAAGGCAGATCGTTTGATTGACACACGCGCCGAAGATGGCGTTGCTGCAGTGCATAACCCTGAAAAAGTACAAGAAGTTAAACGCCTCGAGAGTCCAGAAAACTTCTAAGCAACGATAAAACAGTCACTGTAGTGGCTGTTTTTTTATGGAGAACAAATGCCAATTCACAATGAACTTGCGCCCCTTATTTTAACTGTGGTCGCACAAATCCCTTATGGAAAAGTTGCGAGTTATGGGCAAGTTGCACGTCTTGCTGGTTTAGCCAAACATGCGCGTTTGGTAGGTTATGTGCTTAAACATTTAGATGCAAGTAGTGAGATTCCATGGCATCGGGTGGTGAATCATAGCGGTAAGATTCGCACGCAATCATCAGCGCAAGGACAAAACCTTCAGTGCGAGTTATTAACACAAGAGGGAATTGTCGTTGAAAATAATCGGGTTAATTTAAAACATTATGCTTGGCAGTTTTAAAACTTCCCACAGCTTGCTGTGGGAAGTGCTGTTGAGGAAAGCAAAGCCTATTGAGGATGGCGTACTACCAATACTGGAATTTGCACATCATTTAATACATTTTGCGCCACGCTACCTAAGAACAATTTTTTAAGCCCAGTACGACCATGTGAACCTATAATAATTAAGTCAGCAGCTAAATCTTGTGCTGCTTGTACCAATTCACGGTGCACCACTTGACCCTCTAATAGTTTGGTTTCAACTTCTACCCCTAATTCAGCAAATTTAGTTTTTGCTGTTGCTAAATCATCTAAAATGGCACGACGCGCCCGTTCAATCATGTCATTGGTTTGCGCGGCAGAAATATATTCAGCAGCGATATAAGGATCAAGCGCCATCACTTGTACCACAGTAATTTTGGCATTAAACGCTTTGGCAAACTCAGCCGCTTTATCGACTGCAGCCAATGAGGTATCTGAACCATCGATAGGGACAAGAATATGTTGATAGGTCATGTTATTTTCCTTATAGTTGCTTTGTTTGTTTATTGATCTTAACTGAAAATTAAATAGAATAAAACCAAGTAAATTCATAGGGATAAACTTGGTCAATTGCAGCATTATCCACCTAGAAAAAGTGAATAAAAGCAGTCAAGTTGAGCTTTAAAATCAACATAGTTTTTCGATACCCAGCCTTAAAAAAGCACCCGAAGGTGCAGGTGTTTAGTGTATTGGAGAGCGGACAAAGCCTAGTTGTTGCGCACTTTTTAAATCTTTTTCGGCAATTTTAAATATCGCCAAATGCCCCATTTGACCACCACACACCGCAGGATACATACGACCATCATCAGTGATGCGTGCGTTATAGGTCATGATATTGGCAGATTTGAGTTGTTTATGCAGTTCATCAAGTTTTTGTTGCTGGGTTGGATATTGCTGGCATTGTATAGTGCTAAAGCCTTTGGCAATTTCTACATGTACAGTTGCGACTGAAGCAGGTTGTGGCATACGACTGCCAGCAAAGCTTGCAAGACTTAAACTACATAACACAGTAGTGAATAGAAGTTTATGCATCGTCTTTATCCTTTTAGACAGGAGCCTCTAACTTAGCAAGATCTTGTAGGTTGTAGTAGGTGATCTCAGTTAAAATCATGTTTTGTTTTTTATTTATAACAATATGTCTGAACAATTAAATTGGCAACGCGATAATTTTGAACATGATTTTACAGCTTGGCAGGGTGATCTTTGGGGGCGTCAGCGTTTAGGCGAACAGCTCACTAATTATGTAGATCGCTTGCAATGTGGTGCGGTTTTAGCATTTAAGAAATTTATCCAAGAATTAAGACATTACATATAAAAAAGATGAACCAGTAAAATTATTAAAGAGAGTTGGGAATTCTTCTAATGGGGAAGATTTAGGGTAAAGAGGCCTATATTTATTCATCATCTATGTTTTCTAAAAAAACCACTCAACTAGAGTGGTTTTTATTACATTAGGTTTGAATTTCAAGAGAAAAGGATTATTTTCCACAATGAGGGCATCTACCTCTTCGAAATGGTCCAAGATCTAATGCTTGAGGGTTTGATCTTGTATGTATATCTTGATGCACTATATTTAACATCTTTGAAATTCTAGCTTGATCTTGACGGGGTAGTTGCTGGATAGCTTTTAAAATTGTTTCTACATTATTCATTACATATCCTTAAAAATTAGCACAACTATCACACTTTTTGTCTTTGGCTGGCTTTTCAGTTTGTGGGATCTCATTGCAAATTTTGCATTGAAGCTGGAATCTATAAAGTGCTTTTCTCGTACCATAGCGTATTTCTTCATCGGATATAGATTGTGAAATATCTTCTTGCTTATACCGTTTATCTTTTTCCAATAATCTATTGAATACATCTTGAAAATTTTCATCCTGCTGAGCAAGATTATCAAGTTCGGTAAATAATTCATCTTGACGTTGAAGAGCCTTAATAGAATAGTGGTGTTTATCGTCCCACTTATCAATAATTGACCATAGAAAACATAGTATTTGAATTGCCCCTAAAATCAATGCCAACGATTTGAGATCATTACTTATGGTCCCTATAGCTAAATATACCAAGCCAATTATAGTTGGTATGGCTAGACCCAAAAAACTGAGAAGCTTAGTTAACAGAGCATACTTCTTGACTCGTTTTTCGAAAATCCGAGCTGTGCCAAATGTATCGAATAGTTTTTTTTCTAAGCAGGAATGCATAATTTATTAAATTTTACTATAGAAATTATGTCATTATATATTTTTTTTTATAATTATTTCTATTTCTTTAGTATTATCCGTCTGCAACTGTTCACGCATTTTTAAAAACTGCTTTTCATCTAAATCATAAATTTTAAGGGCAAGCAGTTTTTTGATCTCTTCTTCAGGAAAGCGATATTTAATAATTTTCGCAGGTACGCCACCCACTACAGCATAAGGTGGCACATCTTTAGTCACAATAGCACCTGTAGCAACCACAGCACCTTCACCCAGCGTTACACCTTGCATAATCATGGCACGACTACCAATCCAACAACCATCGCCAATGACGGTATCGCCAGCAGGTACAAAACTACGGGTATCAAACGGAAAAGCCGAAATCCAATCAGTACGGTGTAATTGGTTGCCACCCATCATAATTACACATTCCGCGCCAAAACAGACGAAGTTGCCAATATAGAGCTGATCAATCGGGCGTTCGGGGCTAGATGGCTTATCATGTAAATAACGCACGACACAACGCTCAAAACCTTGATCCCAATAGGCTGAGTAATAACTATAATTGCCTTTGATATGGATATTCGGATTTTTTACCGTTTTAGAAATAAATTCGAACTCGCACCAATGGTTAACAGGAGAGTTGATCAGCTTTTCAGACATAAGAAAAAGAGGTTGATGAGGTCACACAATTATAACGTAATTAAGCTCCTCTTTGGAAAAGAGGGGTATGGGGAGATTGACCAAAGTAGAATACTAAAAAACCCCTCAATAGAGGGGCTTTGTGCAGCAACAGGCTTTAGAAATTAAAGATATTCAACTTTAGAAATCTCGTATTCTACTTCGCCTTGTGGCGTTACGATTTTTACATCATCGCCTTCATTTTTACCTAATAAACCACGCGCGATTGGCGAGTTTACTGAGATCTTATTGATCTTAAAGTCTGCTTCGTCATCACCTACAATCTTATAGGTCTTTTGCTCTTCGGTGTCTAAGTTTTCAATCGTCACTGTAACACCAAAAACCACGCGACCATTTTGCTCAAGTGTTTTAACATCAATCACTTGGCAAGCACCAAGTTTACCTTCGATGTCTTGAATACGACCTTCACAGAAACCTTGTTGCTCACGCGCTGCATGGTATTCTGCATTTTCTTTTAAATCGCCGTGTTCACGCGCTTCAGCAATGGCTGCAATGATACGCGGACGTTCAACACTTTTTAGCTGATGTAATTCTTTCTCTAAGGCAACTTTGCCTTCAGGAGTCATAGGATAACGTTGCATAGTTGTCCCTCAAAATTAAGTATAAAAAATACCGGTCTAAAAAATAAAAAAGCCCCGCCACCAAGAGGCAGCGGGACTTCTCGGGAAATAAATTAACCTTTGGTTAGGTCTTGTAAACGGTATACGTCCATTGGTAATTTAATGGCTAAAGCTTGGCATACTGCGTCTGCACCATTCAAGGTTGTTGTGTTATACACCTTACCTTGAAGCGCTGAACGACGGATTGAGAATGAATCCTCTTGAGCCTTTTTACCTTCAGTCGTATTAATCACAAGGTGGATTTCGCCGTTTTTGATACGGTCCACAATGTTAGGACGACCTTCAGTGACTTTATTCACGCGTTCACATTCAAGACCCGCATCGCTAAGTACTTTAAATGTACCATCAGTTGCAAGAATCTTGAAGCCTAGGTCAATCAATTGCTTCGCAATACCTGCTGCGCGTGGCTTGTCTGAGTCACGAACAGAGATGAAAGCATGTTTGATTTCGCCTTCAGTCGGTAAACCTGGTAAACGTTCGTTTGCACCAAGAACGGCTTTATAGAACGCTTCACCAAATGTTTTACCAACACCCATCACTTCACCTGTAGATTTCATCTCAGGTCCAAGAATTGGGTCAACGCCAGGGAACTTGTTGAATGGGAACACTGCTTCTTTTACAGAGAAGTGCTCAGGGATGATCTCTGAAGTGAAGCCTTGAGATTCTAGAGATTGACCTGCCATACAACGTGCAGCCACTTTCGCTAAAGATTCACCGATACATTTAGAAACAAACGGCACAGTACGTGATGCGCGTGGGTTCACTTCTAAGATGTAAACGTCGTTGCCTTTAACCGCAAACTGAACGTTCATCAAACCGATTACGCCAAGCTCTTTTGCCATTGCAACAGTTTGACGACGCATTTCATCTTGAATCTCTTGAGATAGAGAATAAGGCGGAATAGAACATGCTGAGTCACCTGAGTGAATACCTGCTTGTTCGATGTGCTGCATGATACCGCCGATCACCACGTCTTTACCGTCAGATACACAGTCAACGTCAACTTCAATCGCGTCATCTAAGAAGCGGTCAAGAAGAACAGGCGCTTCGTTAGATGCTTGAACCGCATCACGTAAGTAGCGTTTTAATTCTTCGTCGTTGTACACGATTTCCATCGCACGACCACCAAGAACGTAAGATGGACGTACCACAAGTGGGTAGCCAACTTTCGCAGCTTCAGCCATACCTTCTTCAGCAGATTTTACGATGCTGTTGTTTGGTTGACGAAGTTGTAGACGTTGAATCATTTGTTGGAAACGTTCACGGTCTTCTGCACGGTCAATTGCGTCAGGAGATGTACCGATGATTGGTGCACCTGCTTCTTCTAAAGCACGAGCCAATTTAAGCGGCGTTTGACCACCGTACTGCACGATGATGCCTTTAGGCTTCTCGATACGTACGATTTCTAACACGTCTTCAAGTGTAATTGGTTCGAAGTACAAACGATCTGATGTGTCGTAGTCGGTAGAAACCGTTTCAGGGTTACAGTTCACCATGATGGTTTCGTAGCCGTCTTCACGCATTGCAAGCGCCGCGTGTACACAGCAGTAATCGAACTCGATACCTTGACCAATACGGTTAGGACCACCACCGATCACCATGATCTTGTCTTTTGCAGACGGGTTCGCTTCACATTCTTCATCGTAAGTTGAGTACATGTACGCTGTATCAGATTCGAATTCTGCCGCACATGTATCGACACGTTTGTAAACTGGCGTTACGCCCAAGTTCCAACGGTGTTTACGGAATTGTTTTTGTGAAATGCCCATCAAGTTCGCAATGCGAAGATCTGATAAACCTTTACGTTTGAATGAACGGATGTTGTCCGCATTCAAATCACCAAAACCTAAAGTTTTGATTTGGTTTTCAGTTTTGATGATGTCTTCGATTTGGATCAAGAACCAACGGTCGATATTTGTCGCAGCAAATACTTCGTCTAGGGTGAAACCGTGACGGAATGCATCGCCCACGTACCAAATACGCTCAGGACCTGGAACTTTAAGCTCTTGTAAGATTTTCTCACGCGCGCCTTCAGTGCCCACTTCGATTTTTTCGTCAAAGCCGCAAGCACCCACTTCAAGACCACGAAGCGCTTTTTGCATAGACTCTTGGAAGTTACGACCAATCGCCATCACTTCACCGACAGATTTCATCTGAGTTGTAAGCGTTGCGTCAGCTTGAGCGAATTTCTCGAAGTTGAAACGAGGAATCTTGGTAACAACGTAGTCAATTGCAGGTTCGAATGATGCAGGTGTTGTACCGCCAGTGATGTCATTTTTCAACTCATCAAGCGTGTAACCTACAGCCAATTTCGCTGCAATTTTCGCAATTGGGAAACCAGTTGCTTTAGATGCTAGGGCAGAAGAACGAGAAACACGCGGGTTCATCTCGATCACGACCATACGACCAGTTTTCGGGCAAATACCGAACTGAACGTTAGAGCCGCCTGTTTCTACACCAATTTCACGCAGTACAGCTAAAGATGCATTACGTAAAAGTTGGAATTCTTTGTCTGTCAATGTTTGCGCAGGTGCAACAGTGATTGAGTCACCTGTGTGTACGCCCATTGGGTCGAAGTTTTCGATGGTACATACGATGATACAGTTGTCGTTTTTGTCACGAACAACTTCCATTTCGTACTCTTTCCAACCAATTAAAGATTCATCAATCAATAACTGTTTGGTTGGAGAAAGATCGAAACCGCGTTCACAGATTTCAATGAATTCTTCTTTGTTATACGCGATACCGCCACCTGAACCACCCATTGTGAATGATGGACGAATGATCACAGGGAAACCGAAGCGCGCTTGAATTTCTAAAGCTTCTTCCATTGACTCAGCGATGTCAGCCTTTGGACATTCAAGACCAATTTTACGCATCGCTTCGTCGAAGAGTTTGCGGTCTTCAGCTTTTTCGATTGCTTCTTTGGTCGCGCCGATCAATTCAACATTGTATTTTTCTAAAATGCCGTGCTCATCAAGGGCAAGGGCACAGTTCAATGCAGTTTGACCACCCATTGTTGGAAGAACTGCATCTGGGCGTTCTTTCTCAATGATCGCTGCAACAGTCTGCCACGTAATCGGTTCGATATACGTTGCATCTGCCATTGCAGGGTCAGTCATAATGGTCGCTGGGTTAGAGTTCACCAAAATAACACGGTAGCCTTCTTCACGAAGTGCTTTACATGCTTGTGCGCCTGAGTAATCGAACTCACACGCCTGACCAATCACAATTGGACCCGCACCTAGAATTAAGATGCTTTTAATGTCTGTACGTTTAGCCATGATGCTTCCTTAATTACTTCTTAGATGCTTCGATAAGTTCGATGAAATGATCGAACAATGGTGCGCAGTCATGTGGACCAGGGCTTGCTTCAGGGTGACCTTGGAAGCTGAACGCAGGCTTGTCTGTACGATGAATCCCTTGCAGGGTTTGGTCGAACAGTGATTTGTGCGTTGCTTTTAGGTTTGCAGGTAAAGTTTCTGCATCTACCGCGAAGCCATGGTTTTGCGAAGTAATCATCACTGTACCCGTTTCGATGTTCTGTACAGGATGGTTGGCACCGTGATGGCCATGCGGCATTTTCACAGTTTTAGCGCCACTAGCAAGTGCTAGAATTTGGTGACCCAAGCAAATACCAAATACAGGTACGTTACGAGCGTCTTCTACAATGGTTTTTACAGCTTCAATTGCGTAATCACATGCAGCTGGATCGCCAGGGCCGTTTGATAAGAACACGCCATCTGGATTTAATGCAAGGACATCAGCAGCAGGAGTTTGCGCAGGCACAACAGTTAATTTACAACCGCGGTCTGCTAGCATACGTAGGATGTTGGTTTTGACACCGTAATCGTATGCAACAACATGGAATTTAAGTTCAGGTTGAGAAAAGCCTTTGCCTAATGTCCAAGAGCCTTCAGTCCATTCGAAGCCATTCGGATCACAACATTCTTTAGCAAGATCTAAACCATTTAAACCGCCAAAGCTACGTGCTTTTTCTAATGCTTGTTCTTCTGTAATATTTTCGCCAGCTAAGATACAGCCGTTTTGCGCGCCTTTATCACGTAAGATACGTGTTAATCGTCGAGTGTCGATATCGGCAATAGCAACGACATTGTGTGCTTTTAAGTAATCACCTAGTGATTGTTCGGCACGGAAGTTGCTATGCAATAAAGGAAGGTCACGGATAATTAAACCGTTGGCCCATACTTTATGAATGCGACCTGACTCAGCGTCTTCTTCGTTGCAACCCGTATTACCAATATGTGGGTAAGTTAAAGTTACAAGTTGCTGTGCATAACTTGGGTCAGTCAAAATTTCTTGATAGCCAGTCATGGCAGTATTGAAAACGACTTCACCAGTCGTACTACCCGATGCACCGATAGACGTTCCTTTAAAGATCGTACCGTCGGCAAGGGCTAAAATGGCGGGAGTGCTCAAACCAAAGCTCCTGAAATTTAGGCTGTAAAAAAGCGAGAAGACGAAAAAAAAGGAAGGTTATTTTTTAAACCTATCCTCCCTCTGTCTGCTCGCTTGAACTTAACACGGCATTATACGCTCTAAACGAGATGAAGTCCATTTAGTTTGACTTGAATATGTAAGATAAATTCCTTGATTTTTGCGTAAAAGTCTGTTTGTTGACCATACGCAAAAAAATGTAAGCATTTTAGAATTGTCTAACAAATCAAAACTTAAATTTTATCAATATCGATTAAGCTGATGACAGTATAAACAAAAACAGGAACAACAAATGACTGAACAAAACAAAACCCTAGAGACTAAAACCCCAGTTAAAGAAGCAGCAGACAAGCCACAAGCCAAGGTAGCTGAGGTAAAAGAAAAAGTGGTTGAAAAAGCAGCTGAGGTAAAAGAAAAAGTAGCTGCTAAAGTTGAACAAGCACAGGCTAAAGTTGCCCCAAAAGTAGAGCAAGTACAAGAGAAGGTGCAAGAGAAAGCTGCTGAGGTTAAACAAGCAGTGACAGAAGCATCGGCAGTTAATACTAAGGTTGAAGCTGAGTCATCAAAAGATAATCAAGCGCCAGAAAAAAACGTGGGTGTACAAGAAAAAATTGGTCAACTTAAACAAGACTTATTACAGCGTCTAGAAAACTTAAAAGGCCTTAAAACAGCCGATTTGTCTGAAATTAGTGCTTTTGTCAAAGCAGAATTTAATGCAGTATTAGAAGACTTATCTAAATTGGGTAAAGAGCTCAAACAAGATGTCAGTGAAATCTCACTCAAACATAAAGAACAGCTGACAGAAACCTTTAAACGCTCTAAAGAACATACCTTAGAAGCCTTAAATAAAGCGGCTAAACCTGAAGCTAAAGATCAAACTAAGCCAAATGCTTAAGCCATAAAAAAAAGTGAGCGTTAAGCTCACTTTTTAAAATATATGCAACCAATCACGTTTATTGTGAAAATCTGCTTGTGCAGCGCTATGTTGCATCGCATAGAGCTGTTGGCCTTGTGTGGTATTGAGCACCGCAGTTAAACCAATAAAAAGATCTGACCATTTTAATTTATGTTTAAGCATAAATTCAGTTAAGTCTAGACTGACATTTAAACCATAGTGCGTGCGTTTTAAGCTATTCAGTTCAATATCGTGTGCCGCTTGCGGTGGCATATCCTCAGGATAACGATATTCTTCAAATTGATAGACTTGCCAAGCTTCACTCGGCGAGAGATTAATCTCACGATATTCATCTTCGCCTTTAATGCCAATAAAAATCTCAAAGCAAGTGTCTTGCCAAAGAAAATCTTGACGTGCTTGATCGGCTAACGCTTTAGGCCAAATGATCCATTGATTTGGATCACGTACCCAAAAGCCCACATTTAAGGTATATGGGCTTAAACTCTCAATCGCACCTACAATTGAGATCGCTTCAAAACGACGCTCAAAGGCACTGAGTTCGTAACTTGCCATTGTCTAGTATTAGTTAGACAAATGTGCGTGACGCACAAGGTTAGATAGCTTTTGGTTTTGTTTTGCAGCTTTTTTATAAAGCAATACAATTTTACCAATGGTTTGTACAATTTGAGCATCTGTTGCTTGCGCAATTTCTTCAATTAACGCTGCACGCGCTTCACGATCTTCTGCCACAATTTTCACTTTAATGAGCTCGTGATCATTTAAAGCACGGTTAGTCTCTTCAATGACATTCTCAGTTAAACCTTGACCGCCAAGCATCACCACTGGGTTAAGTGCGTGACCAATTTGACGTAAACGCTTACGTTCCTGAATAGATAAAGCCGCCATGAAATATAACCTAATTTTAAAAACGGCTTAGTATAGCAAATTGCAAGCTTAAACGCTGTAAAAACTGTGCAAATAATCGATCTTGTTCATAGAAAAAATCTGCATTGCTTGGCAATTTAGATACACTTGGATACTGCAAAAACTGTGTTTTTCACGTACACTTAAATATTAGAAGTTTTTTGTATTTAGAGAGTTATGGCGACGCGCATTACGAACCAAAAATTATCCAAAAGTAGTCGTGACTGGATGCGAGAGCATTTAGATGATCCTTTTGTTAAAAAAGCACATAAGGATGGTTATCGTGCTCGGGCAGCCTATAAACTTCTTGAAATTCAAGAAAAATATAAAATGATCAAACCAGGCATGACCGTGGTCGATTTAGGCGCGGCACCAGGCAGTTGGTCACAAATTGCGGGTAAATTGGTCGGTAGCAAAGGTTTAATGATTGCCTCTGATATTTTACCAATGGACGCATTACCTGACGTGACCTTCTTACAAGGCGATTTTCGTGAACAAGAAGTGTTTGATAAATTGCTTGAAATTCTAGATGGTCGTCAAGTGGATGTTGTAATTTCCGATATGGCCCCCAATACATCAGGGAATAAAGCTGTTGATCAACCGCGTCAGATTTATCTATGTGAGTTGGCACTTGACTTTGCCACTAAAGTACTGGGTCCTAAGGGACAGTTTTTAGTCAAAGTATTCCAAGGCACAGGTTTTGATGAGTTTCGTAAAGAGGTCGTGAATAACTTTGATGTGTTAAAAACGGCTAAACCTGCGGCATCACGCGCACGCTCAAAAGAAGTTTTCTTATTGGGGCAAGGGCGTAAGAAAGCAGTTAAATAAACAAAGTCTACTTGCCAAGCCGTTAAAAATTGTGCATTTTGTACTTTTTCAACTTTGATAGCTGATCTTCAGCGAAAACTTTAGGATCACACCCACCTCGGGCATGATCAAATTAGATTGATATGGGAATAAAGCTTTGAGCGATCTCTTCAAGAATGCCGTATTGTGGCTGGTGATACTTGGCGTACTGATTCTGATTTTCAGTAACATCAGTAGCAGTGATAAGCCAACAGCAATGAACTATTCAGAGTTTGTTACTGCGGTGGATGCTGGCCAAATTAAGCAAGTGACAATTGATGGCGAAAGAATTAGTGGCGAAAAGACCAATGGCACTCAATTTGAGACCATTCGCCCAGCGGTTCAAGATCCTGAACTGATGCCAAGCCTGATTGAGAAAAATGTTGTCGTTGAAGGTACTGCACCTCAGCGTCAAGGTTTATTGATGCAACTTCTCATTGCAAGTTTCCCTGTACTTTTAATCATTTTGTTATTCATGTTCTTTATGCGCAACATGGGTGGTGGTGCAGGCGGTAAAAATGGTCCAATGAGTTTTGGTAAATCGAAAGCAAAAATGCTGACCGAAGACCAAATTAAAGTGACCTTTACCGATGTTGCAGGCTGTGACGAAGCAAAACAAGAAGTGGTTGAAATCGTAGATTTCTTAAAAGACCCTTCGAAATTTAAACGTCTTGGTGCAACCATTCCAAAAGGCGTGTTGATGGTTGGTCCTCCGGGTACGGGTAAAACTTTGCTTGCTAAAGCGATTGCAGGTGAGGCGAAAGTTCCGTTCTTTAGTATTTCAGGTTCTGACTTCGTCGAAATGTTTGTGGGTGTAGGTGCATCACGTGTACGTGACATGTTCGAACAAGCCAAACGCCATGCGCCATGTATCATTTTTATTGATGAGATTGACGCTGTAGGTCGTCACCGTGGTTCAGGTACGGGCGGCGGTAACGATGAACGTGAGCAAACGCTGAACCAAATGTTGGTTGAGATGGACGGTTTTGAAGGCAATGAAGGTATTATCGTCATTGCTGCAACTAACCGTGCTGATGTACTGGATAAAGCCTTACTACGTCCAGGTCGTTTTGACCGTCAAGTGATGGTGGGCTTACCTGACATTAAAGGTCGTGAGCAAATCTTAAATGTACATTTACGTAAATTACCTTCGACCACTGGTGTTGATGTAAAAGTCTTAGCACGCGGTACACCGGGATTTTCTGGTGCGCAATTGGCAAACCTTGTTAACGAAGCGGCTTTGTTTGCTGCACGTCGTAACAAGAACACTGTCGATATGCATGACTTTGAAGATGCCAAAGACAAGCTGTATATGGGACCTGAGCGTAAGTCGATGGTGATTCGTGAAGAAGAACGTCGTGCAACCGCTTACCATGAAGCAGGACATGCGATTGTTGCGGAAATGCTACCGGGTACTGACCCTGTGCATAAAGTAACAATTATGCCGCGTGGTTGGGCCTTGGGTGTGACTTGGCAGTTACCAGAGCATGACCAAACCAGCCATTACAAAGACAAAATGTTAAATGAACTGTCAATCTTGTTTGGTGGTCGTATTGCCGAAGAAGTGTTCATTAACCAAATGTCGACCGGCGCATCAAATGACTTTGAGCGTGCTACCAAAATGGCGCGTGCCATGGTGACCAAATATGGTATGTCTGACAAGATGGGCGTTATGGTCTATGAAGATGATTCACAGCAATCTTTCATGGGGAGTATTGGTAGCCGTACTATTTCGGAAACCACTCAGCTTGAGATTGACCGTGAAATCCGTCGTATCTTAGATGAACAGTATAAAGTTGCCCGTGATATCTTAGAAAATAACAAAGATATTGCCCATGCGATGGTGAAAGCGCTGATGGAGTGGGAAACCATTGATCGTGACCAAATCCGTGACATCATGGAAGGTCGAGAGCCACAGCCACCAAAAGTGTATGTTGCTGATAACCCTGTGTTGGATGTGACGCCTGTAGAGGCAGCAACCACACCGCCGCCGCTACCAAGTAGCAGTAGCTAATAAAAAGAGCCTCAATTGAGGCTCTTTTTTATTGGGGCTGTTAAAATATAATTTGTAATAAGGAGATTGATATGCAGCTTATGCCTTTACCGCAACGTATTTGGCAATGTGGTCAGCTACAACTTGACCTGTCTCGCCCTCATGTCATGGGTATTTTAAACGTAACGCCAGACTCTTTTAGTGATGGTGGGCAGCATAATAGTAAAGATGCTGCTGTTGCGCATGCTTTGGCTATGATGGCCGAAGGTGCTACAGTGATTGATATTGGTGGTGAATCTACCCGTCCAGGTGCAGCCGCGGTGAGTGTAGAAGAAGAGCTACAGCGTGTTGTGCCTGTGGTTGAAGCTTTAGCACAGTATCCTGTCGCAATTTCAATTGATACCTCAGAGCCTAAAGTAATGCAGGCCGCAGTCGCTGCAGGGGCGCATATTTGGAATGATGTACGTGCTTTAACCCGTCCACAGGCGTTACAAACTGCAGCTGCCTTAAATATCCCTGTGATTATTATGCATATGCGTGGTGAACCAACCACCATGAACAATCTTGATCAATATACAGATGTCACGCAAGATGTCATGCGTGAGTTATCTGAACGTGTACAAGATGCGCTAGATGCAGGCGTAAAGCCTGAACACATTATGATTGATCCGGGCTTCGGCTTTGCTAAAAATGCCAAGCAAAATTTACAGTTATTAAATGAGTTATATCAGCTTAATCAGCTTGGTTATCCAATGCTATCAGCGTTATCTCGTAAACGTTTTATTGGTGCAGCATTAGGTGGAGCAGAGGCACAGCAACGTGCGATTGGTTCTGTGGCAGGGCATTTATTGAGTGTACAGCAAGGTGCATGTATGGTACGTGCGCATGATGTTAAAGCGACAGCCGATGCACTTAAAGTTTGGCAAGCTATGCAAGGCGGAGTTTAATGGGCTGTAAATTTGGTGAATTGGTTAAATTATGTTATATAGGCTCGCTTTAATGCATTTAGTTTAGAGAGCTGTATGTTTACAGATTTACTTCTCCCAATGTTTGATGATGAATATTATCCCGATATTCTCGTTGCTGAAGTGAAGCAACTCGTTGAACAGTTTGCCAAAAAAATTGCTAAAGGCAACTTATCTGAAGCAGAAATCTATCACTTTGCACAAGCGACGGTGATTGAGCTGAATAAGATGAAACCACAGTTTGAAGATCTAGATTCAAGTTTAGATGATACGGCTGCGGATTATATTGCTGAAGCCATGATGATGGTGGCGCAAGAGTACGGTTATATGGACCTTGAGATGGAAGAATTGGTCTCAAACCGTGAATGGTAAAACAATAGCCCTGTAAATTACGGGGCTTTTTTATGCTTATTAAATTTTAGACATAAAAAAACCAGCGCTAGGCTGGGAATTTTATTGCACCATTCTTTAAGTTAAGAATGGTGCCCGAGGCCAGACTCGAACTGGCACGCTTTGTGGGCGGGGGATTTTAAATCCCCTGTGTCTACCG
>NZ_PJRJ01000030.1 GCF_003711395.1 Acinetobacter sp. B51(2017) | reverse complement strand
TTTTTTCGCAAGAGATGCGATGGATGTCTGGTGATTTATAGTCATAAATTTTAGTCCCCACTTGTTTTTAAGTGGGGACTAAATTAAGGCTTATAGGATGAATTCATAAGGTGTGTTCAGCGGACGCTTACGATTGGACTTGATGAGGCAGTCCTCTACGTAGCGGACGATTCTTAAAGCAGTAGGCTCTGACACATCAAAACTCGTTGCGACTATGCGTGAATATTTAAAATTATTGGGTACAAATAAGCAGTAAAAGATAGATCGGTTTTTGATTTATGAAAGAGATTTATAGATTATCAATATTCATCATGAAGAAGATAAATCATCATTTTTCAATAGATTATATCTAAGATCTTTGTGTTCTTTTACATAGAATGATTTAAAAGGCTAAATTTAATTTCATCAGATCTAAAAAATCGTCCACCCTAAGGTAGACGACTTTAAATTTATACGAATGATCTAGTTTTTAATTAAACGAAACTTTGAGAGTTAAGCAATTGATCAATATTAGAGTCCTGATCAATCGTCGCTACGAATACAGGTTCAATAACTGCCGACTCTACCTGAGTTACTGCGATATCTAAAGTTTCACCTGTTTCGGTAACTACTTGGTCAACTACATTGCTTTCTAGCACTGTAGAAACAAGTTCGTTTACTAAATCATAAGCTTGCTGTTCTTCAGCAAGTGATACGACTTCTGGTGCTTCAACATCAACTGCAAATGCGGATTTAGTCGCTAAGCCACCAAGCAGACCACCTAAGAGACCACCATTGATAGAGCCATTCACTGAATCGCCATCTACATTTACGTCCACTGAACCAGTAATGTTATTTAATAAATTATCTAGCAAATCGCCAAGATTTGTAGACGTTCCACTATCACTATTACCAGAACCCGTCAAACCACCTAGTAAGTTACCTAAACCATCGCCAGATAATAAACCGTTGGTTAAACCACTGACCAAATCAGTCACAACATCAAGTGATAAGAGGCCATTCGTTAGACCACCTAATACATCAGTAACGACATCAAGTGATAACAAACCATTCGTTAAACCGCCAACTAAGTTAGTTACTAGATCAAGCGATAGCAAGCCGTTCGTTAAACCGCCAACTAAGTTAGTCACTAGATCAAGCGATAGCAAGCCGTTTGTTAAACCGCCAACTAAGTTAGTTACTAGATCAAGCGATAGCAAGCCGTTCGTTAAACCGCCAACTAAGTTCGTCACTAAATCAAGCGATAGCAAGCCGTTTGTTAAACCACCAACTAAGTTAGTCACTAGATCAAGCGATAACAAACCATTCGTTAAACCGCCAACTAAGTTAGTTACTAGATCAAGCGATAATAAACCGCCAGTTAAGCCACCGATTAAGTTCGTCACTAGATCAAGTGGAAGTAATCCACCTGTTAAACCGCCTAGAAGATCATTTACCAAGTCTAGTGATAACAAGCCGTTTGTTAAACCGCCTAGAAGATCAGTGACTAGGTCAAGCGATAATAGACCACCAGTTAAGCCACCGATTAAGTTCGTCACTAGGTCAAGTGGAAGTAATCCACCTGTTAAACCGCCTAGAAGATCATTTACCAAGTCTAGTGATAACAAGCCGTTTGTTAAACCGCCTAGAAGATCAGTGACTAGGTCAAGCGATAATAAACCGCCTGTTAAGCCGCCGATTAAGTTCGTCACTAGGTCAAGTGGGAGTAATCCACCTGTTAAACCGCCTAGAAGATCAGTGACTAGGTCAAGCGATAATAAACCGCCAGTTAAGCCACCGATTAAGTTCGTAACTAGGTCAAGTGGAAGTAATCCACCTGTTAAACCGCCTAGAAGATCAGTTACTAGGTCAAGCGATAAGAGACCGCCAGTTAAGCCACCGATTAAGTTAGTCACTAGGTCAAGTGGAAGTAATCCACCTGTTAAACCGCCTAGAAGATCAGTTACCAAGTCTAGTGATAACAAGCCGTTTGTTAAACCGCCTAGAAGATCAGTGACTAGGTCAAGCGATAATAGACCACCGGTTAAGCCACCGATTAAGTTCGTCACTAGGTCAAGTGGGAGTAATCCACCTGTTAAACCGCCTAGAAGATCAGTGACTAGGTCAAGCGATAATAAACCGCCAGTTAAGCCGCCAACTAAGTTAGTCACTAGATCAAGTGGAAGTAATCCACCTGTTAAACCACCTAGAAGATCAGTTACCAAGTCTAGTGATAATAGACCGCCAGTTAAGCCGCCTAGAAGATCAGTTACTAAATCAAGCGATAATAGACCGCCAGTTAAGCCACCGATTAAGTTCGTCACTAGGTCAAGTGGAAGTAATCCACCTGTTAAACCACCTAGAAGATCAGTTACCAAGTCTAGTGATAATAGACCGCCAGTTAAGCCGCCAACTAAGTTAGTCACTAGATCAAGTGGGAGTAATCCACCTGTTAAACCACCTACAAGATCAGTGACTAGGTCAAGCGATAATAGACCACCAGTTAAGCCACCGATTAAGTTCATCACTAGGTCAAGTGGAAGTAATCCACCTGTTAAACCACCTAGAAGATCAGTTACCAAGTCTAGTGATAATAGACCGCCAGTTAAGCCGCCTAGAAGATCAGTTACTAAATCAAGCGATAATAGACCGCCAGTTAAGCCACCGATTAAGTTAGTCACTAGATCAAGTGATAACAAGCCGTTTGTTAAACCGCCAACTAAGTTAGTCACTAGATCAAGTGGGAGTAATCCACCTGTTAAACCACCTACAAGATCAGTTACTAAATCAAGCGATAATAGACCGCCAGTTAAGCCACCGATTAAGTTCGTCACTAGGTCAAGTGGAAGTAATCCACCTGTTAAACCGCCTAGAAGATCAGTTACCAAGTCTAGTGATAATAGACCGCCAGTTAAGCCGCCAACTAAGTTAGTCACTAGATCAAGTGGGAGTAATCCACCTGTTAAACCGCCTAGAAGATCAGTTACCAAGTCTAGTGATAACAAGCCGTTTGTTAAACCGCCTAGAAGATCAGTGACTAGGTCAAGCGATAATAGACCGCCAGTTAAGCCACCGATTAAGTTAGTGACTAGGTCAAGTGGGAGTAATCCACCTGTTAAACCGCCTAGAAGATCAGTTACTAAATCAAGCGATAATAGACCGCCAGTTAAGCCACCGATTAAGTTCGTAACTAGGTCAAGTGGAAGTAATCCACCTGTTAAACCGCCTAGAAGATCAGTTACTAGGTCAAGCGATAAGAGACCGCCAGTTAAGCCACCGATTAAGTTAGTCACTAGGTCAAGTGGAAGTAATCCACCTGTTAAACCGCCTAGAAGATCAGTTACCAAGTCTAGTGATAACAAGCCGTTTGTTAAACCGCCTAGAAGATCAGTGACTAGGTCAAGCGATAATAGACCACCGGTTAAGCCACCGATTAAGTTCGTAACTAGGTCAAGTGGAAGTAATCCACCTGTTAAACCGCCTAGAAGATCAGTGACTAGGTCAAGCGATAATAGACCGCCAGTTAAGCCACCGATTAAGTTCGTCACTAGATCAAGTGGAAGTAATCCACCTGTTAAGCCACCTAATAAGCCATCTGCTAAATCTAAAGACAAGATACCTTGCGTTAAACCTTCAATCAGTTTGGTCAGTAAATCTAATGATAAAATACCGCCGTTTACACCGCCTAGTAAATCACCAACGAAGTCCAAAGAAAGGATACCGTTTGTTAAGCCATCAATCAGGTGATTTAAAACACCTAATGACAACAAGCCGCCAGTTAAGCCGCCAATTAGAGTCGTTACTAAATCCAGTGGAAGTAAACCACCTGTTAAACCTTCTAATAGTTTAATCAATACGTTATTTGCAAATAAAGCATCTGCAACATGGTCAACCACATCTGTGGTCTTATCAACTAAACCATCTACAGTTTGGGTTAAGCCACCCACAAGACGATCAACGCCTTCCAGAGAGACACCTCCTAACAAACCACCCAACACATCCGTAAGCCCGTCAACCAATACATCCACTGCGTCTGTTAATTTATCTGTTACGTTATCAACAGTATTGGTTAATGTTTTAACCGTTTGATTTAAAGTGGTTAAGCCTAAACCACTAAAGATATTAGTCACTAGATCAACAGGTAATTTACCTTCAACGACTTGATCGAAAAGCGTTGTTGCAAGCGTTGGTGAAAGCTTACCTGAGTCAATACCATTTACGATCCCTTCAGCAAACGTCGCTGATACTGCACCAACTTTAACTTGCTGTGCCAAGTTATTGAATAATGGCGTCGCCACCTTACCGCTATTTACACTTGAAATTGCTGAGTCTACAGCTGTTTTTGATAAACCCGCTTGACTAAGCTCAGTCTTAAGCTCATCAATCGGATCACTCTTTTTCTTAAATAGATTACCGGTAAGCGTCTGTAATGTCGTGCTCAGCACGTATGAAAGTGGTGTTGTGATGAGACCGAGGATGTTGACGATCATGGTTATACCCTTGTTTATAGCTTTCAAATTAGTTTGTTATGAAGTCTTACCAAAAAGTTTATATATGCCGTTAAAACGGTTCTTTACTTAAATGGCTATTCGATTCTACAAAAATATTTAACAATTTTAATACCTTTTTGTATCAATTTTATTAAAAAATAATTAAACCGCAATTGACCCCTATACTCAAGATTACTTGGATAATATTTCAAAAAAATTAAATAAAAAATATAAATAATTTTCATACACTTACAAAAATTTATTGTATTGTCAATATAATAAAAACCAAAAAACTTATCAATTTATGATAATAAAATATACATATTAAATTCATATTTATTCATTAAATTAATCATAAATCTTGATCATTTATTACTATTTTCACGCAAAGAATTAGTATTTTATATCAATTAACTATTTAGCTAAATTTTATAATTTAACGATTTATATACCTATTTTTTTTATGGTTTTAATATGAACGAAATTATTTATTGGGACATCTAGATCTTATATTCTATTTTAGTCTTTATATCTTTTTCATAATAAACTTCGTCATCTTTGCTGTAAATTTTAGGACGATTTTTAGCCGCAGCATTCACCTCATAAAAGGTTTATTTTAGTCTTCCTCAGGTGATTACCCTAAGTGTTGGACTGAGGAGACTAAAATTTTTATAACATCATAGATAATACGTTTTTAGTGGAGGATAACCATTGAACTCTACTGATGCATAAGATGTGGTATAAGCGCCTGTACTGAGCCAATATAAGCGATCTCCCATCGCCAAATCTTTAGGCAAAGGATAGCCTATTTTTTCATACATAATATCTGTCGAGTCACATGTTGGACCGGCTAATACAACATCCGCTTGCGGTGAACCATTTTGCATTTTGGGAGTGTAAATTGGATACTTAATCATTTCTCCTAAGGTTTCAATGAGACCATTAAATACACCAACATCTGTATAGATCCAACGTTTTTGATCCTGTTCAGATTTATTCGCGATCAATACAACTTCTGAAACGATAACGCCTGCATCTCCAACAAGAGAACGACCTGGTTCTAAGAATAAAGTGATTTCTTGCTTAAAATTCTCAGTCAAATACCCTTGAATATGTCGTGCATATTCTTGAATGCTATCAATCTGTGCTAAATATTGTGCTGGAAATCCACCACCAGCATTAATCAACTTCAACTGAATATCATGTTGCTGTTGAAGCGTATCAAATATATGTTTAACGGCATCTAAAGCCGTTTTCCATACCCTGACATCATTTTGCTGACTTCCCACATGGAAGGATACGCCATAGGGTTGTAAACCCATTTTTTTAGCTTGAACCATTAAATCAATCGCCATTTCACGATCACAGCCAAACTTACGTGATAATGGCCAATCAGATGTGGGACCTGATTCCACCAAAACGCGCACAAATACCCGCGAGTTTGGTGCAAACTGAGCAATCTGCTCTAAATCTGCCTGTGCATCAGTGACAAATAAACGTACGCCTTTTTGATATGCATAGGCCACATCTGTTGCCTTTTTAATGGTGTTTCCAAAAGAAATACGCTCTGCTGTTATACCACACTCAATCACACGATCTAACTCATAAATTGACGCGACATCAAAGCAAGCCCCAAGTTTATCTAAACGGTTTATAATTTCACAGCTTGGATTGGCTTTCACTGCGTAAAAAATATGGGCTTGAGGAAAACCGTGTCGTAATTCTTGATACTTAAACTCAACGCGATCTAAATCCACCAATAAAAATGGACTGGCTTTAGTTTCAGCAAAGGTTTGAATTTTTTGCCACTGTTCTGCTGCGTAATAGTTATTTAAATCCATGAACGATCCACTCACTTGATATAGAAATATAAAGAAAGGGTCTGTGGCTATTGAGATTGGCTAAGACCTGTTTGATTCTGCTTACATCACTTTAAAAATAATGTGATCACTGCTTTACTCTGGCAGTTTTTTCTCAATGTTGAGCTTCTCCCCAACCAACTGAGGTTGTTGTAGCCATAAGCGCAACATATTCATAAAATCATGCCAATATTCACGCAATGACTCCACATCATATAACTCTTTATGACCATCTACTGCCAAATATAAACGCTCGATTCCATTCACAAATTTGTTGGTAATCGCAACATCAAAGTCTTCAATTGGCCCGGCTGAAATTGTAGTCTTAGTTAAAAGGCATCCTTCAAACTGCTCAGGTAATGGATAAGGAATCCAATTGACGACGGGTCCAAATAAAATATTTTCAAAAGGATCAAATCCTTCTAATACAAAACGCATTTGCTCGAAGTAGCTTTGCTGATGCGGACGAATTTCAACCAAGCGCTGTGCTAGCAATGTGACAGTTTCAGGCAAATTTTCTTGGCCTGTCGCAGCTAAACGGACAGGCAAAATATTCATGACTAAACATGGAATTCGCATTGCTGCTGTACCTAGACGTGACATCATCGGCACACCAAAGCATTGTTTCTTATCACCTGATTGTTTGGCTAAATAAATCATCATTACCGCCATGACAATCATCGCACTTGGCAGCTTAAGTTCTGCAGCCAGTGTGTTCATGCGTTGTTGCATGTCCCAATCAATCACGTCTTCATAACGCGGCCCTTGAGAAAATGGTTGCTTTAATTTGCGCTTTAAACGTTTTTTAGGGGCTAAATCATATGAGAAGTTGTCACGCCAAAATTGCAGATCTTTTTCTGCTTTGGGAGACTCTAAGTAACGTTGTTCATCGGCTAAGAATTTTTCAAAGTGTTGAAAAGGTTTATTTTGCAATGTTGTAGAATTTTTTAAGGCTTGATAATAATCTAAAAAACGATGAATCATTAAAGCATAAGCATATCCATCTAAAGCAACGTGATGTGCCCTAAAAAATAAACCGTACTTTTGTTCGCCTAAATGTGCGAAAGTATAGTCATATAAATGCCCGCGACTTAAATCAAACTCAGGCTCAACCGCGTGATCTGCCCAATCTAAAATACCTTGATCGTCTAAATGTGATAAATCGACAAACTGTGGTGGACGTAGTTCGACATCATCAATACGGAATACTTTGCCATCTTTTTCCAAAGCACGCCAATGCAATGCTTTTGCTTCTTTAAGTGTCAGCTCAATGGCTTGATGAAATAACTCACGGTGTAGTGGCCCTTCAATGACCAACCATTCTGCGGTGTGAAACGGATAACTGCCATGATAATGATGCCCTTTCCACATACTATGCTGCGCGCGGGTTAAAGGAGCTAAAGAATCCATTGTTTGCATGTGTCATACCACTGATCAAAAAAATTATAATTTGCTATAAATTTTTTAGACGTATCTATAGAAAAAAAGCACTCATTACTTCACAAATCAAGTAACGATTAAATAATAAATAGAATCATTATCATTTGCAAACAATATTTATTTATAATACCTTTGTAGTTGATGTAACAATACTTTTCATTTTTTGAGTATCAGGACGATTGCTTTGACCTGCATACACCTCGTTTTATAGCAGAATATATATGGCTCTTATTCCCTCACCTGCTGCGCGTTATATTACTGTGCACCATACTCAACGGCTTTCCAGTAGCCTACACCGTGTCTATTTTCGTCCTGAAGATTGTTCAGGCCTGAGCGCTGAACACCACGGCGCACATATTAAGCTTTTCTTTCCAGATCAGATTTCACACCGACCTCTGCTCCCTTCCCGAAATGCTCAAGGAAAAATCATTTGGCCTGAAGGGAAAAAGCCTGTGACGCGTACCTATACCGTGCGTCAATTCTTAGCAGAGGAACAATTATTAGCAATTGACTTTGTGCTGCATCCAACCTTTGGTATTGCAGCAGATTGGGCAAGGCATGCACAACCAGGCCATGTTCTTGGTTTAGCAGGGCCTGGTGGTCAAGCACGCTTTCATCCCAATGCTGAGTACTGGATCTTGGTCGGTGATTTATCTGCCCTAGCGATGATTGCTGCCACACTTGAGCAACTTCCAACAGATGCAAAAGGTCAAGTTTGGCTCGAGATCAATGCCCCTCATGAGCAAATTGATCTGTTACATCCAACAGGTGTAGAAGTCCACTGGCAAATCACAAACGCTGATTTTAATGAAAAAATCAAGACCTCGTTACAACAGCTCAATTGGGATACCCAGCAGATTTCTGTGACTTTAGCTGGCGAAAATGCCCGTGTTATCGCTTTACGCAAAATATTTCGACAGCAGTATCATGTTCCTAAATCATACTTATATGCTGTGCCCTATTGGAAACAAGGTGAAACCGAAGAAAATTATCATCAACAACGTCATCATGTGATGGACACCGATGATTGATGATATGAGCATCTAATCAAATTTAAGCACAGTTAAGGCCCTTTACATCATCTTGTCGACCTGCTGATGATGACAGTAGAGCTTCTATCAGTATGCCAATTTAGGTTAAATCTTCATCAAATTTATCTACAAACCGTAAAGACATGATAAGTAATATTTATTAATAACAATTAACTCATATTAATAATTATCACTTCATAAATAAATCATGCTTATAAAATTTTTATCATGCTCATATAGTGAGACATCACCTTGAAAAGAAACTCCTTATTTTTATCACTTGTTACCCTGCCTGTTTTTGCACTGGCACAGCAACCAACCACTTTAGCCACTATTGTGGTCAAAGCAGACTCCCAAGAAACAGATGTTACGGGTAAGCTCAAAAAGAAAGCGACATTGAATATTTTAGGTGAAAAGGATGTCCTAGATACCCCGTTTACGATACGTAATTACAGTGAGCAAGCTATTCAAGATTCGCATGCACATACTATGATGGATGTCCTCAAAATTGATCCCAGTATTCGCAGCAATACCAGCAGTGGCCATTTAAATGAAAACTTTAATATTCGTGGCTTTGCTGTCGGGTGGGAAGATTATAATTTAAATGGTGCTTATGGTATGGCGCCTACAGGTCGGATCACAACAGACATTTTAAGCTCAGTGACAGTCTTAAAAGGTCCAAATGCACTGGTTGCAGGTATGGCACCGAGTGGTGGTATGGGTGGGGTCATTATTGCCAACACCAAACGTGCAGATAAAGAATTGACACGCGTCACGGCGAATTTTGAAGAAGAGAATTTTTATAAATCTGGCTTTGACGTGGCACGCCGCTTTGGTGAAAATCAAGAATTTGGTGCTCGTGTGAGCGCACACTACGGTCAAGGCGAGCATATTGTTGACGGCTTGGAAGATGAAAGCGTGACTGCGGTAGTCGGACTCGATTGGACCACAGATCAAGCCAAAATGAATCTCGATGCATACTCAACCAAAGATAAGCGTGACGGTGGCTCACCTGCAATGGTGTCATTTGCGAGCTTAGGCAAAGTGATTGACGCACCAGATGGACGAACCAACTTATTTCCGAATTTGTTTGGTCACCAATCTGCGCAATATGTCGGTGTCTCGGGCGAATACAAACTACTTGATCAGTTAAAGGTAATCGCAGGCGCAGGGACAGCCAAGCAAAATTACCAAGGTCATCTTTTTGGTACACGAGTGGTATTGGCCAAAGGTGCTGCGGGTGAGGCTGGTGGTGCCACTTCACAATATTACCATGTGCTGCAAGAGCAACAGAGTACAACAGCGCACTTAGGTTTAGAAGGCGCATTTGACACAGGGGCCATACGGCATACAGTGGGGTTAAGAGCAGACTATTTAAAGCAAGATACAGATCGACAACCAAGCGCACGTACCACGATTCCTGAAGCAAACTATACGACTAACATTTATGACCCAGCAAACGGCGGTATTATGCCACCCAAGCCTTTGCTCAAAGCCTATGCAGAGAATGAGTTTGTGAGTTACTCGCTTACCGATCAAATGTCCTTACTTGATGATAAGTTACAACTGATTTTGGGGATGCGTTATCAAGATATGGATTTGACCAGCTTTACGCATAGTGGCTCCAATTCAAATAAGACCCAATATAGCGAAGATAAAATTTCGCCAAGCTTAGGTATAGTAGTCAAACCTTTTGGTGAAGATGTATCATTGTATGCCAGCTATGTCGAGGGATTATCGAAAGGTACTACCATCAACAATCCGGATGATCTGAATGATGGCAAAACTTTTGCACCTTTTGAAACCAAACAATATGAAATCGGGGCCAAATATCAACATGGTTCTTGGCTACATACCATCGCAGCTTATCAAATTGAAAAACCAAGTACGATTGCTGAAACCTTCACCACGCCCATCAATGGCTATACACAAATTACAACGGATGGTGGTGAAACCACATCTAAAGGCATTGAATATGGTTTCTCTGGCAATGTAATTGATGACTTAATTGTTTGGGGGAATTTAGCTTTTATCGATGCTGAATATACCAATATTGCAGGCAGCACCCAGGGCAATACAGTTCAGGGCCAACCTGAACTGACAGCAGGTTTAGGGATTGAATATCAAATTCCTTATGTGGACGGTTTTAGCGTCAACGCCCGCAGTACCTATGTCGATCGCCAATATATTAATAGCGCCAATACCTTAGAAATCCCTGATTACACCTTATTTGATGTCGGTGCCAAATATACAATTCAACTGGGTGATGTCACGACCACCTTACGTGCCAATATTGATAATGTCACCAACGAAAAATATTGGGCGGGTAACTTTGGTGACGGCTTTGCAACATTGGGGGCAGGTCGTACTTACAAACTGGGTCTAAGCTTCGATTTTTAATGACTGATGCTCGCTTGGATGTATGGCTTAAGTCACACTGATTCCCCATCCTCAACAGCAAAGTTTTAGGCTCAAGCGCATAAAAAAAGATGAACATAAATGTTCATCTTTTTATCTTAAAAAGCACTGCTTTTGCTCACATGAGGTGATTTCAAACACCCATGCGCCAAGCGATGCCCTCAGTCCGTTAGAGTAACTCTTTACGAAGTTGCTCTGGTGACTTAATCGACAATAAACCAGGCGCAACATCAAACGCAGTTTTAGCACCGTACTGCTGCATTTGATTTAAACGGTAGCAAGCACGTGAATAGGCCACTAAAACGCTCGCTGTGAATTCTGGGTTGCTATCGAGTTTTAAAGAGAACTCAAGCACTTGCGACTGCTCATCACTGGTGTTACCACTACGAATCACAAAACCACCATGCGGCATACGCTGATGATCACGTTTTAAAGTTTCTTCATCAATAAAGTTCACTGTGGTGTTATAGTCAGCAAAATAGTCAGGCATGGTCACAATCGCCTGCTCTACTGCTGCTGCATCCGCACCCGCTTCAAGTACAACATAACATTCACGTGTATGCTTATCTTTGGTACTCAATGTTGGGCGTGAACCACTACGTACTTGATCCATCGCCTCTGTAGATGGAATGGTATATTGCACACCTGCTTTAACACCGTCTACACGGCGAATCGCATCTGAATGACCTTGGCTTAAACCTTTGCCCCAGAAGGTATACGTTTCACCATCTGGCAGTAATGCTTCACCAAATACACGATTAATTGAGAACATGCCTGGATCCCAACCAATCGAAATCATTGCTGTTTTCTTGTTTGCAGTCGCAGGTGCGTCTACCGCTGCATAATATTCTGGGATACGCGCATGGGTATCAAAACTATCCACAATATTAAATTGGCTTGCTAATGCTGGACCTTGTTGTGGTAAATCGTCTTTAGAACCACCACATAAAATTAAGACATCAATTTTGTCTTGGAAATCTGCAAGTGAATCCATATGAAATACAGGCGTTGCAGCAAAACAAGGAGAAACAGATTCAGGAGAACGGCGCGTAAAAATACCCACTAAGGTTAAATCTGGATTTTTTTGAATCGCTGTTTCAACGCCACGGCCTAAATTGCCATAACCGGCAATACCGATACGAATAAGATTTTGCATAAAGACAAATCACTTCATGATAATTGAACAAATATATACATGGTTGGGCTTAGAAGCATCTCGGCCACTCATGTTCTATACAGATCGCAATGCACCTTGAGCGTGCATGCGTATTGCAGAGCCCCAATATACAGCAGTTTTCGATAAAAAAAATCAAGAACTTGCCTCAGCAAACAAATTTTATATTGAAATTTTAAATGTCAATAATCATTGAATTTTATGACAAATATGCCAAGTCTAAGGTACTGCTTTTGGCATATAGCCACCTTCAGATCAAATTTCTGATGATCGCTTGTGTTTGGGGCTTTAAATGCTTTTGACCTGATCAGCCCCATGTATACCCTATTCAACTTGTGTAGCTGTTATACAATAAAAAGAATTGGAATGTGCTGGTTAAAGTGCTTATTTTCTAATCATTTATCAGCGAAAGCGTACTTGTATTGTCCACTTTAGTGACTGCAAAAATCAGTGCTGGCTGGTTAAGCTTAAGCTACATTTTATGCAAGTCGCCGATTTTATGAACCCACCGAGCAGTCAATTAAACAGCATTGGCACAACAGTCAAAACGCTAAAACATGAAGATAAAATCGAAAATGCTGTGCAACAACTTATCTCAAAACATCCTTTAATCAGTAGTGTCAAAGACTTAAAATTACCACGTGGCATGTTAGATTTTGCTACATCCCCCTCTACAGACCCACTGGCTCAGCAGAATGACTTAAAGCGCAAAAATAGCCCCTAATGCGCTGTGCCTAAAATACAGTCTAAACCTATGAATCATTTTTCTTTTTTCATCTGCTCATTCAAACATTATACTCAGCGATCAAATTATGTCATGCTTACATATCGCTTAGACTTTCTCTAGTGATTGTTGAATTTCTAGAGTTTAAAACTGTAATCTGCTGAGATGATTTCATGTGTCCTGGATACACTTGGGAAGTTGAGTATGGATCATTTTATGCGCGAGTTGAGTCTTAGAGTGAATCGCAAATTTTTTCTTTAAATTGGCAACATGCACCTCGACTGTGCGATGTGAGAGCCCCATCTCTCTGGCAATGTATTTACAGCTATAGCCATTGACCACCCATTGGCTAATTTCTTTCTCTCGTGGTGTGAGTTGAATTTCAGTTTGGGCATTTTCAGCTGCGAAATGCCAGATAATCTGAGCAAATGGATCATGTGGGGTTAAAGTACGGGCGTGTGTTTTCACCCAAAATAATTTGCCTTGGCGATGGCGCATGAAACGCTGATCTGAATAACAGCCGTTGCGTGCTGCTATGACCCCCTGCCATGCTTGGTTTCCAATCATTTGATAGTCTGCATCACTTGGAAATAAAATCCGCATGTTTTGCCCGATTAAGGCTGACTTTTCATAGCCAAATAATTCTAAAAATGCTCGATTGGCCTGTTGGATCTGCCTATGGCTCAATAACACCAACGCGGCAGGTGCCAACTCAAAAAGTACATCCTCTTGCATAAACTGTCCTGTGTTATCGTGCGCAACTACTTAAGTATTTAAGTAAATTGACCCAAGCTTAAAAAATATGCAAGTTTAAATGACATAGCGAAAACAATAATAGCCAGCTACAAAACACAAGAAATCACAATGAGGATGTTGATATGGTTGAACAGGCACGTTCAAGCCACCGTCTGGCAGGAATCTCCAGTATGGTGGGCACCACAATCGAGTGGTATGACTTTTTTATTTATGGTGCGGCAGCCGCACTGATTTTTAATCAGCTATTTTTTCCAACTTTTGATCCCTTAACTGGGGTATTGGCCGCTTTTGCCACCTATGCGGTTGGTTTTATTGGTCGGCCATTGGGTGGGATTGTCTTTGGGCATTTTGGTGACAAAGTCGGTCGTAAATCAATGTTGATGCTTACTTTAATCTTAATGGGCATTCCCACTATTTTGATTGGTCTCTTACCAACATATGAATCGATTGGCTATTGGGCGACGGTCTGCTTGGTGATTTTACGTTTTGTGCAAGGTATGGCCATGGGTGGTGAATGGGGAGGCGCCGTGTTAATGGCGGTAGAACATGCGCCTGAAGGGAAAAAAGGCTTTTGGGGCAGTTTACCGCAAGCCAGCGCTGGTGCTGGGTTAATGCTGGCTTCGATTGCTTTAGCAATGGTATCGTTATTACCTGAAGCTGCCTTACTGAGTTGGGGATGGCGTTTACCGTTTCTTGCCAGTATCTTGCTATTAGGTGTAGGGTGGTATATTCGGGTCAAAGTGCCAGAATCCCCTGATTTTGAACAAGTAAAACATGAAAGCAAAGACATTAAAGTTCCTGCTTTACAAGTATTTAAACATCATCCTAAAGAGCTTATTACCATTATTGTGGCACGGGCTGCGGAAAATGCTTGGTTTTATATTGCATCTACTTTTGCTTTGGCTTATGCCACTACACAGTTAAATATTGCTCGTCAAGAGGTGTTATTTGCAATTGTCTGTGGGGCCGCGCTCTCCATTTTTGTGACACCTCTTTGTGGTCATTTGTCCGATAAAGTTGGCCAACGCCGTTTATTTTTATGTGGTTTAGTGATTTTAGCACTGTATTGCTACCCGTTTTTTATGATGTTAAACAGCCAAAATCCTTATTTGATTTGGCTAGCTTTCTTTCTCGCAATTGGTGTGGTTTTTCCGATTATGTATGCCCCAGAGTCCATGCTATTTGCACGTCAGTTCCCCGCGCAAATTCGCTATAGTGGCATCTCTATTTCGGTGCAATTTGCAGGCGTACTCGGCGGTGGTTTAGCACCTTTAATTGCTACAAAATTACTCAGCTTAAATCACGGTCAACCGACGTGGGTGATGGTCTATATTATTGGTATGGCAATGATCGCAATTCTATGTACTTTATATATGAAGTCTGATCGCCACTATCAAACGCTTGCCGAGCCTCTCCCTACTACGCCATCACAGCTGAAGACTTAAGGCAATTATTGTTACAACACTCAAAATCCCGATCACATGGTCGGGATTTCTTATATGGTTTTCGTTTGCATCACAAAATATCACAAGATCACACAACGCTAAGCTGTATTTATTTTTGTTATTATTGTTGAAAATTTAACATTATCTCTAAAACTGTATTCATAAAATAATAGAAAATTTATAATAATTTATTGATTAATATAATTTTTTATTTAATTTTATATCTATCATGATTTGATATTTTGCTAATAATCAATCTCCTTCAAGCAAAATTAATTTCTGCCTTCTGTTTAAGCAGAGTCTAATAACGAATTTGCAACCAATTTTATGTTCTTCTTCTCTTTACATTCACTCGATAACTTTTAGACTGAGATTAATCATCACTTATTTTTATACCATTAATAAAAATAAGTTTAAATTGTAAATGAAGCTCGCATAAGGAACTGTAGCGGCTACATCATAGAAGGATGAACACATGGGTCATGATAAAAACTATATTTTTAAACCAGAAGCGAACACGGAGCCCGTTTTTTTATCCGGTATTCAGGCATTGGTTGAATTACCCAAATTACAAATTCAAATTGATCAATCTCAGCAACTCAAAACGGCTGGCTTAATTAGCGGATATCGTGGTTCGCCCTTAGGTGGCTATGATCAAATGTTGTGGAAACATGAAGCCGAACTCAAAAAACTCAATATTGTCTTCCAGCCAGGTCTTAATGAAGATCTTGCAGCCACCGCCTTATGGGGCAGCCAAATGCAAGCTGCTTTTGGGCCAAGCCCTTATCAGGGTGTGTTTGGAATTTGGTATGGTAAAGGTCCGGGGATTGATCGTAGCGGTGATGTATTTCGCACTGCCAATATGTTTGGTACGTCTGCACTAGGCGGTGTATTGGCTGTAGCAGGTGATGATCATACCGCGCAATCTTCTACATTCCCGCATCAAAGTGATGGCATTTTTCAAGCGGTTGCTATGCCTATTTTACAGCCAAGCAATGTCGCAGAAGTGATTCAGTTTGGTCTAGCAGGGATTGCGCTATCACGCTACTCAGGCCTTTGGGTGGCACTTAAAACTGTGGCGGATGTGATTGAAGCTGCTGCCACAGTACGCTTAAATGAATTGCCTGTATTTTTAAATCCACCACCAAGCGAGACCTTATTAAATTGGGATGCCAATTTAAAATGGCCAGCACAACGCTTTGAATTAGAAACTCGTTTGATTGAGCATAAGCTACCAGCGGCTAAAGCTTGGGCCCGTTTGAATCGTATTGATCGCAAAATTCATATGGCCACAGCACCTCAGTTTGCCATTGTTAGCGTGGGTAAAGCCCATCAAGATTTAATGCAAGCTTTGCAATATTTAGGTTTAGATCAACAGCTCGAGCACTACGGTATTTCAATTTATAAAGTGGGTATGTCATGGCCCCTTGAAGATAAGGGAATGCTTGAATTTATTCATGGTCATGCGCGTGTTTTAGTACTTGAAGAAAAACGCAGTATCGTCGAAATCCAACTCAAAGAAATGCTCTATCATCACGAGATAAAACCACAAGTTTTTGGTAAACGCACCCCACAAGGTCAGCACTTTTTACCAGAAACAGGTGAATATTCCAGCGCGCTAGTGGCTGAAAAAATCGTTGAATTTTTACAACAACCATCAGCGTTACAAGACAAAATTAAAGCTTTAGGGCATGATATCTTGCTCGGTCCAGCAGTCGAGCAACGCAGTCCTTTTTTCTGTTCAGGATGCCCACACAACACCTCAACGCAAGTACCTGAAGGTGCAATCGCGGGTGCGGGGATTGGTTGCCATATTATGGCCTTAATGATGCCTGAACGACATACGCATACTTTTAGTCAAATGGGCGGTGAAGGCATGCATTGGGTCGGTGCTGCGCCCTTCTCAGACATGCCACATATTTTTCAAAACTTGGGCGATGGTACCTATGAACATTCTGGCATTTTAGCCATTCGTGCCGCGATTGCTGCAAAAACCAATATTACATTTAAAATTTTATATAACGATGCAGTGGCAATGACAGGCGGGCAACCAGCAGAAGGCAATAATGATCCAGCCCGTATATCGCGGCAACTTGCTGCAGAAGGGATTCAACAGCTATGTTTGGTATCCGAACAACCGGAACGTTGGCAAGGTCATACTGATTTAGCTCCCAATTGCAAAATCTTACATCGTGATGAATTAGCAGTGATTCAACAAGAATATCAAGCGTATCAAGGCGTCAGTGCGATTATTTATGACCAAACCTGTGCAGCAGAAAAAAGACGGCGACGTAAACAAAATCGCTTAGCCGCATCGAGCAAACGTGCTTTTATTTATGATCGTGTTTGCGAAGGTTGTGGTGACTGTTCGGTGCAATCTAACTGCATTGCGATTGAACCGATCCAAACACCTCAAGGGCTCAAGCGCAAAGTGAATCAATCCAGTTGTAATCAGGACTTATCTTGCATCAAAGGCTTTTGTCCAAGTTTTATTGAACTCGAAGGGGCTGAATTACACCATCCTATGGATGAGGGTTTAGATTATCTTCATTATTTAGATCATGTTGCCACTATTCAAGTGCCTCAGATGACATCACACAACTAAAATATTTTGTTTTCTGGCGTGGGTGGCACAGGAGTATTAACCATTGCTTCCTTGGTCGGTAAAGCCACAGTCAGCGATCAACATGCGGCAAGCGTATTAGATTTTACGGGTTTATCACAAAAAAATGGCGCTGTGTTTAGTCAAGTACGCTTAGCACAGCAACAGGATCAGATTCTATCCTCACGTATTGGTATCAAAGAAAGCCATTTACTGCTGGCCAATGATCTAGTGGCAGCATCTACCACTGAGATGTTACAACGCTTACACAGCAATAGTCATGTTGTACTTAACCTCGACGTGGTGCCTACTGCCCAGTTTATACAACAGCGTGATCATGTCATTGATGTTGACCGACTCGTGGCACGATTCAAGACTGTCGTGCAACCTGCACAGCTGTATATGCTCCATGCTCACCAACTGTGTGAAAAAATCTTTGGCGAAACCACTTTTTCGCATATTTTACTGTTAGGTTTTGCATGGCAAAAAGCTTTGCTTCCGATTTCTTTAGCTGCCTTAGAACACAATATTCAATACATGCCAAGTGCAGCCGAAAATTGGGCCGCCTTTTCATGGGGACGAATTATTGCTGCACAGCCACAACTTGAACATCAACTGTTATCTAATCAACAAGCACTGCCTGAAGCGGTGTCAATTAAAGCGCAAATCCAAATTAATGCTCAGCAATTGCGTGAATACCAAAATGAGCAATACGCACAACGTTATCTGAATTTTATACATGATCTCGAGGCACGACTGGCACGGCGTCATCTGGAACCAGAATTATTACGCAGTATTGCCAATAACTTATATCGCATTATGGCCTATAAAGACGAATATGAAGTGGCACGCCTATATAGTCAGCCTGAATTTAAACAAAAATTACAGGCTCAATTTAGCCATACCCAAAACATCAGTTTATGGTTATCGCCACCCTTGTTGAGCCGTATAGACCCTGCCACTGGGCGGCCTAAAAAAATGAAATTTGGGGCATGGATATTAAAATTGATGCCAATCTTGGCGCAATTTAAATGGTTACGTGGACAATGGTTTGATCCTTTAGCCAAGAATCCAGAACGTGTTGCAGAGCGTCAACTGATTGAAGACTATATGCAGTTAGTCAATGAAGTCGTCAACGATTTAACAGCAGCTAATCAGCAACAAGCGCTGGAAATTTTAAATCTGGTCAATACAGTACGTGGTTTTGGGCCAGTCAAAATGCAAGCTTTAGAGAACTACCAACAGCAACTCCCCCCCCTATTACAGCATTATCAACAAAAAATACGTTTAATTCCTTTGATTACTCAAGCTTAACTGTACTCACTCACCATCCAAGTGCCTTAACCGCTTGGGTGGTCATAAGCTTTTAGCAGCCCCAATATTTATCACTCTTTCCTATGATATAGACCATATTTTGATGCATTTTACCTAACTGACTGACTCAGTAATAAATGCTTAATCTACAAGTAATTATTAAACTAATCAGCATGTCAAAACTTATCACCATTTAAATTGATTAATTTTTGATCAATTTAAATATTTATCTATATATATCAACGTTAAGTTTGCATTTTTTATCCACAATAGCTGTGGATAAACTTGTTTCTAAGTACTTTTAAGATTTCAAAGCTTAGATGCAATATCTACTAAAATTCATGTATTAAAACATTAATAGGCGCAAATATCCCTGCACAGCAAACTGTTTAGACAGATGTGCTCAATCAGCGCAGCACGCATTCTGTCTATCCCATAAAGTCTGAGTATCTTGCTTTAGGCAGGTTATTTTTATGAAAGTCTAGTCCAACGCATTCATTATCATTTATATGATGTGCATCAAACCCTGTTGAATCTTAAAATAATTTTTAAGCGATAATACGAATAGCTCCATCATTAAGATTTTTTTAAAGTTTCGCAGCGAAACTTAAAGCTGATATTTAGCTATGACCAAATCAAACCTCACCGCCACCAGCGCGATGATTAAATTTCATCTCAATATTGATCCCAATAGCATCATCCTTTAAAGTGGTGCTAGATGAAAATAAAAATATTTCAGCTATGATAGATTGGATGTCATCATCTGTTTGAGACGCGCTATGAAAAAAATAAAAAAGAATAAGTTTAGCCTATTAGCACAAGCCTACTACGAGTCCATGAATGCCTTTCATCAGCAATTATATGATCAAAATGCCTATCCCTTACAAGCAATCAATGCGGCTTATCAACCGCTCACCGATAAGAAGACTAAAGATACTTTTTTTGATCGTATTTTGTTAAATTGTAGTTTACGAAATACACAAGCTGATTGTTATTATCAGTTTTCCCAAGTGCAGCTTGTCACTGTTAGCACACATGAATGTCGGTTACATCTTGAACTCACCCAGCTCTATCCCTTAGCTGCTGATGCAATCATGCGTCCTAAGCAGTTTAGTCATAGCCAATGCAACATTGTATTCAAGCAAAATATTCAAGATTATTATATTGATTTTACTTTTCCAAATGGGCAGGTGATTCAGTGTATTTTAACGCTAAATACCCATCGTTTAAAAAAACAATTAAACAACTTAACCCCAATACAAGCCGCCCAGCAGCCTGATCTGTATTGGATTATTGCACCTGACTGCTATCAAGCTGCTCATCAACCCTTCTACCCTGTACGAGATATTGAACTTACTGCATATGGTGAGCAAAGCGCTACGCAGTACTCCACCCGCTATGGTTTAGATCCAAAGCAAGAAACTGAATTGATGCTAAACCAACGCCTTAAATCTATGCCTATGTCAGTGCCTTTACCAGCAATTTATGCTACAAGCTATATTGAATTTTCCAACTGGTTGAATAGCGCATCAAGTATTATTGCTTATCCACAGCAGCACAATTATTTTACTTTATTGATTAATCGTTTAACTACAACAACGCAATATCATTATAGTGCTTGGCCACTACTTCAGGCTGACAGTATTAGCCCCTATGGCATTCAAAGCTTTCAATTAAAGCAAAATTTCCCTTTACATGTTTGGGGCCATGGCTATTTAGAATGCTTAATTCGTGTCCCTCATCCACATAGTAAAGAACGGTATGATGTAGTACTACAAAATCATGGTGATGTGCTGGAATTTAATCGTTTGGAGCGAGAATATTTAGCCACCTCTCTGCCCTTAACCCAAGATAAGCCACGGCAAATTTCGGCACAAGATTTAGGTCATCAACCACTTTATGATGCAGAAGTCTATGAAGATTGGCTTTCAGGATACTGGCTCACTCTCAAATTTCCTCTTAGCCAAATGATCGAACTGCATCCACATACCAGCTATCGTTTCCGTTTATATCGCAGTGCCTTACAAGGTGAAAAAGCTACACCACAGTGGGTACGACCTGAAGATCTCATTATTTTAACCGGATATTTTGCTTTCCAACATAATATCAATCATTTATTTAGTGATGATGAATATGCATATTTAGTTCAATCGTAGGAGTAAACATGATTATTCGTAAAACGTATCAAATTCCATATTTAACACACACTCTTTTTCCAAAAACACTGACAGCTTTAAACCAAGATAAATACTATCGTATGGATGTGTTTTTTGATGATGGCTGGGATACTGATCTACCACGTAGTACTGTTTTACATTTCTCTGGTGCCGATCTAAATGAGCCTTATACCCCAGAAGGCAATATGGTCAAAAGATGGATTAAAGCGGGTTTTATATTTTGCACCATTTATTATTATCAAAAAGCATTTCGTGATTTATCTTGGCAAAAATATACAACGGACGCACACTATGTGGCCCCTCCTTTTACCCAAGCCCCTTACTGGACAGAAGGTTTTGGACTGCATACAGACTATTATCATCAATTGACTGCACGCGCTTATATGATTCAGGCCAGCTTAGAATATAGCGTAGATAAACTCAGCCAAGTAACTGATTTTAATATTAATACCAAGCAGATTTATTTTACTGCAAAATCACGCGGTGGAATTTCTTGTATTATTTGGAGTGCCTTATCAAGTTGCAAGGAATGGTATAAATATCAAAAATATTGCCAAGGAATTGTTAACTCAAATGGTTTTGTTGGCTCAAGTTTAACCCCTAAGCAAACTTTAGGCTGGTTTCGCTTTAAAAATACTGTCAATATTATGACCCACTATCTCAGCCAAACCCAACATCGCTTTTATCATGTCTATAATGAACAGGATATTGGTGATTTTAATCTTGCTGCCCGTTTAATACGAGTCATTCCTTATTCTGCACTACATCGTCATGCTTTTATTAATTTTACCGATATAGCTCATGTCACCTATACCAATTTTAATATTGCTGCTGTTAAAGCAATGCAACAAGGAAAAACCTGTATTTTCAAAGGTCAAGCTGTAAAAAACTTAGCTGAGCTATATGCTATTTAAAATAAGATTCCCAATACAAAAATATTGTATTATTTTTTTACATAATGCGTATATAACCTTAATGCATTGTAAAACATAGCTTTTTGACGGTCTGGTCGGTCATCATGCAAAGGCAGCATAGACATAAATAACAGAACCACCAAAGGCATAATGTCACGAACAGTTACACCTTGAATCTTAAAATGATCGAGAAAATATCGCTGAATATTTTCAATCCGCTCATCTACATCAAAAACAATTTCGATAGAATGATGTGATTGTTCTTCTAATTTATAGTAACCAGAAATAATAAAGTCATATAAGCCAATAACAGAATGAGTAAGTTTAGCTAAATCGTATTTCAGATCACCATAAATACTAAATTCACCTTCAAAATTCATCCCTCTCGGATCAATAACTTTAATACGTGAAGCACGGGAATCAAATAAAATATTACTAAAACATAAGTCGCCGTGTAATACACCAGGCCAAAGCTCAAGTTTTAAAGTTTTCTCAATACATTCTTCTAAAATATCATTTAAGCAAGGTAATTTTTGATGATTATAGATGATTTGCGTATCTGCAGATTGACCAATTTGATTTAAATAAGCCATAAAACGGCTACGTGATTTATCAATATACAGTTTTTCGCTATCGCATAAAATTTGCTTATATTGTGTTTCATCCACTGGCACAGCAATAGCTGTTTGCATATACTGACTTAAATACTTAAAAATACGAATCCATTCAAATTCTAAGTTTTTACCATGCACATATAATTCATTTAAAGGCATACAGGGTAAATATTCTAGACAATAAAATGCCTGTTGTTGCTCATCTAAACCATGATCTATTAGTACAGGAATATACTGACGCAATTGTTTCGGAATCGCGGTATACCAATGGGCTTCTGCTAGAGTCTTTTGCTGTGGATTGCCTTTTTTAACTACGATGCCATTTTGAATATCAAGCGTATTAAAGGCACGTTGCGTAGTAATATTGGCACGAGAATGAAAATAGGTATTGACATGTCCAAAGTCAAACCATTGATTTACAGTAACTTCTTTTAATTCGTATTTTTTCGCATAGCCTTGAATTGCTTGTACAAAGTTATCACGGTACAGGGTTAAACATTTGAGCAAATAATTAATCGATGCAAAACTAAAAAAACCACACCAAATTAAACTGGAATCCTGACGCTGTTTGACAATATGCCAATTGTAATTTTCTTGGGTCAAGGTTAATGCCACTACATCAGTTTTCTTTAGTTTATCAAAACAACGAATATAGGTATCACCATGCATTAAATACAATTTTTCATCACGTTTTAAATCTTCTTGAGTATTAATCGCATACAACAAAGATTCACATAAATTAAATTGCGTAGGTACAGGCACAAGCATGACATTTAAACGCTCAAAGATTTTACGTTCTGAAGTACTTAACACATAATCATCTGGCAAGGTCACATAAATCTGCTCTTGAGCAAAATTCTCTCTTAGAGCCTCTACTTGAAATTCAATTAACTTACGATTACCAATGGGTAAAAGACAGGGTGGAATTTGACCCAATTCCACCTGAAATTCTGATAAAACGTAAGCGCCAGATGCGATTAAAATCATGCAGATGCCCCCTGTGCCAATACAGCATAATACTCATCAGGCACACCGCAAAATGCAATGTTTTCTAATGGATTAATGACGTATTGTATTTTTTTATTGTCATGAATATACAAATTATAAAGCGGTGCAATATAAAGTTCATTGCCCTGATTTTGTACCTTAAATTTGAGAAAATATTCAGCAAAGCTTTGACTAGATCTAAAATAATATAATCCGTTGCTACATAAGTTAGAAATACGCACTTTTTCTGTGGTTTCTAATACCATATAGTCATTGCCTGGGCGTACAAAGGACCAGTGTTCACCTTCTCCTTCAAATACTTCTAAGTAGCCATCTAAGCTTTCGGCTGCTGGAAATTTTTGAAAATTAAAGATTTTTGAATCAATGTTGAAAATGTATAAGGGTTGATCAGGTAGATCTTTAATAGCTAAATAAACAGTCTCTGCTTGACCTTGGGTCTCTTGCTCTAAAATATGAATTTGATAATGCTGAATCCCTAGTTGCTCGGCATGTTGCGCGACAAAGGTTGGTGTTTCATATACATCACGGACAATAAATAAAAATTCTTCAGTTTCAAAATAAGCTTCAAAACTACGAACAGCCCAATCAAACACTGTTTGATCATGCAATGGGAGCATATATTTAGGCTCGGTAAATCCAGCTTTAAAAAAGCGAGAACTTAGACCTGCCATTGGAATAACAATCATATTAGTCCTTTTTTTTATTAATTAAATGATTGATCTCTTCATAGCTAAGATTAACAAATTCATCAGGTCGAATAGCTTTATCATCTACGTAAAAACCTTCAAAACCACACCAAGGTTTAGCAATATAGATTTCATCATAAGGCACTTGATGTTGATCTAACCACTTGATTAAAACCGGCAGAGTATTGGCTGCAATTTTTCCTGTATTACCTTCATAAGTGCGCATATTACGACTGGTAGACAGACAAATTTCAAAACCTAATGCTTTATATTCTCTAATCTTATCAACAACTTCAGCAATTGGTTTAGAATTTTGATAATCACCATTGTTCGTCGTACAAATCGTATCATCAATATCCATGATAATTCTTTTCATTAAGCCACTACCCACTTTTTACTTAAAATCATGGCATCATTCACCGATTTTTGTTGAAAATGTTGAACAACCTCTTGTTTAAGCTGTTGATCAGAAATTTGCGAAATCCATGTTTGAATTACATGCTGTTTATCAAGCTCGCTACATTGTACTTGCTCAAGCTTATGTTTTAGACACTGTAGCAGATCATCAATGGGCTCATTAAAATCAAGATCATCTAGGGTAATGTATCGATCAAAACCACACTGTAACATTTTTTCTAGCTTATCTAATTGAATTTTCTGCTGTTGTTGCATTTTTAAAAGTAAGATAATAATACGTGTGGTTTGCAGTGTTTCTGTTCGACGACGCATATGAATGTCAAGATAGAAAAATACAATTCTTTTAATTTCATCTTGATTAATTGCAGTAATTTGATTTTTATCAAGTAAATCAAGCAATACATAAATAGCATACTCATTGCCAGTTCGCGCAATAGGTAAAAGCATTTTTTCCGTCGTCGTCACCGATGGATTGTCTAAATTAAGCCAAACTTTATAAATATCTTTTTCAATACTTTCAGTATGGGTTAATGCCATCCATTGTTCATCATCTTCATCAATAAAGTTTAATGTTGCTTGGCGGATATCTGTATTATATTGATATAAACGTTTTAAGTTGATTGGCGGACGTCGTAAGCGTTTAAACCACTTTATTTCTTCTGAAGTTTCATAGAAGTTATCATTACTTAAATCAACTAACTCTTTATAATCTTCAAAAGTTAAGTCAAATTGCTCATCTGCTCCGTAAGCAATAAGTTGCGTCACTTTTTGTTTAAATTGACGGTAAGCGGATGAATCTTTGAGTTTGCCAAATAAGAAATATTCTAAAATGTTTTGATCACGAATAGATGAACCTAGACTAGTATGCTGTATTCCATAGTTAGCTGTAGAGCTAAATAACTCATAAAAATGTATTTGGCTATAATCTGCCTGCTTTAAACGTCCTGTGTATAAGATATTAAAATGCGTATATAAAATCATCAAATAAATAGCATAAACTTTATAATATACAGCAGGGAAAAAAGCATTTTCTTTATGTAAATCCACATGGGTTTTAAGCACTTTGACCCGATTCACAAAATGGGTAAAACGCATATAATCACGTAAAATTGGAAATTCTTTTAAAAATGGCACTGCAAACCATTGTGCATTAGCCACAATTTGCTTTTGATGACCCAATTCCGCAAAGTCAAAATTAATTAAACGGTATAAATCACGATTATTGCCTAACAGCACAAAGTCAATCATATGCAATAAACGAACCATTTTAGGGCCAAAAACTGTAACTTTATATTTAAATAATCTTGGAAATTGACCTAGTTTGATGGCTTCTTGCTGATAATTACCAAATACACCAAGCTTATCCATTTGATTAATATAATTTAAGCTACGGTCGGTGCGTAAACGTAGGATAAAATCCTGTTTAGGGATCATATCCAACGCAGCAAGCAATTGACGTGCTTGACGCCAATAATTGACTGATTCTGAAGCTGTCGCTTCAATCTGTGGAGAAAAAGCTGGGTTTTCAATAAGATAAACTTGCAGGTAAGCTAATTGTTCACGTAAGCCTGCATATTTGTCAATTTCCCCTTTCCATGTTGATAAAACAATATGTTGTATCTTGCCTTCTAAGCGCAGTTCTACAATACGAGTTAAAGTTAGTTTGAAATCTAACTCATCCCGAATATTGCCACAGATCACAGCCCATAAATCAGTATGCATAATGACCTCGCCTTAGCTTGCTTCTGCCGCTGCTAATTTACGGCGTAAATTAAGGGGTAAGAAATTATGTTTATAAGGCGGTTGAGCTTTTTCTGCTAACCATTCGTAATATTCAACTTGTGCACATGCCACAGGATAAGCCATGAAACCAACACCAGGCCCTACATTGACTTCATAAATATAAATATCACCTTCTTGAGTGATACCTAAATCTAAGCCAATTGAATCTAAACGCCATGCAAATTTTTTCTGAAAGTTTTGTGTAAACTCGGTAAAGAGTATCTTTAACTCTTGGTTAATTTTTTCAAAGCTCGTAGGGTAATATTGTTCTAAGAACAATTGCTCACGTGTGGTAATTAAAGCGCCTAGCATACCATTGGTAATATCAACATCTTTGTTTAAATTCACATAAGGGAAAAATTTAATTTGTTGCCATTTTCCACCTGCACCACGGGTTAAATGCATCCGAAATACTGTAGTTTGCCCAAGACAAGTTTCACTTTTTAAAAATGGGCTAATAGTATAACCACGGGTTAAATTTTGATTATAAAAGTTAATTAGACCATTCATATCAAAATTATACTGGGCCTCTATTTGCTTCACCACAAAACGGCTGTCTTTCTTCTCAACCGTAATAATACCCTTACCTTGGTTACTCGATGCTGGTTTACATATGATTTTTTTATTTTTATCTAAACTTTCCATTAATACGTCTAAACGATTTAATGGTAGTACTTCAATTAAGTACTTTCTTAAGCTGTCAATGGTGGTCATAATTTTATAAACCGCATTTTTATCCCCAATGCGATTACTACTAAATGGAACTAGCTCCGCAAGTTTTAAATAAGCTTGCATATCTTGTTCTTTCACTGCTAAACGATTTTGTACCACATCTGGAAAATCAAAAGTTTTTTCAACAATATGATTCCCCTCTAGCGTTTTAGCGAGAATTTTTTTATTTTCAAAATCAATATTCTTGGCAACAAAAACATAAGCCTCATGCTGACGCTCATGTGCCACAGAAATAAAAATTTTTTCTACATCAGTAATCACCAAATTTGGTTTTAAAATTCCGAAAATCATACTAAATCCTCATGATATTTTTTTAAAATTTCTAATAAATTTTTTACATCCTGATTTCTATCTTCTTTATTTTCATTATAGAAGTCAATGATATAACCTTTAACACCCTTGATCTCAAAAAATACGACGATATTAAAAACACCTGGTACTAAGGTACCTGTTTTTACACCAATACACTCTTTTACACTTAAATCAGAATAGGTGTTTTGTATAGAAACTTTATCACCTTCTAGTGATTCAAAATCATAAGACAAGGTATTCATCATATTGAGGAATTTTTGATCTTGAATTTTTGAATCTAATAAAATTGAAAAATCCTCTAAGCTTGCATACTGCTGGCGATGTGCTAAACCATGTTCATTTACAAAGTGCGTATTTTTCAATCCTAGTGTGACATTATATTGATTAATATAATCTACATAATTCTGTCCTAGAATATCTTTTAAATGACGTGCTAATACTTTAGCAGCAGTATTACTCGAAGCTGTCATCAAATTAATGATCAGATCACGTATAAGATAATGCTGTCCCACTTTTAAATTATTACCACTGCCTAGACTTTGATCAGATTCTTCTACCTTTAATACAGTCTCAAGATCAACCTGATGCGCTAATAAGGCATGAAGTAAAAAAATCTTAGTGGTAGACGCCGGAGCGAGTCTCTTTTGTGAATAACGACTAAACAGCGTAAACAATTGTTGATTGACCATACAACGGACCAAGATATGTTTACCCTTGAGCGATTCACTTAAACTACTGTGTAATTTTGCTACCTTATCAATTATTTGATATTTATTACTACTCATCAACGTCTATATACTCGTTTTATCATCATAAAGAACAGCATTAACTCTATATATTACATGATGATATTAAGTTAGTCTTGAAAATGGTTTAAATAAGCGACATAACCAGATAAATTATGTTCCTGATCATCAATACGAGTGCGTAAGCGGTCGTGGCGCACATAAAAAGCATTTAACACTTGCTCTGGTTTGGCCAAATACATTGCGACTTCTGGATAGAAAAAGCCATTGCGTTGGAATTCTGTTCTTAATTCAATTAATTCTTTTAGTTCTTCAAATTTGGCCTGTTCAAAGAGTTGACTATAGCCTTGTTGTTTTAGACGTACCACCATTTTATAAGCAGACATCATCATTTCTAAGAAAGTTGCATAAGCAGTCTTACGGTTACGAATAAAGTCCATATGCTTTAAATAGTTATTTAGACCAAATTCAAAGTATTTTTGTTCAGGACATATTTTAGTCAACTCATTGGTACAATAACTTAACCAGTGATCATGATAACGGTCATAATTTTTACTAATAAAATGTTCAAACATCAGTTTTACTGTATCGAGTAATACTGGATTTTTGTTAATTTGATACAAACGCAGTAAACCTAATGCTGCTTCACCGTCATAGTAAACTATACGGAATTTTTCTTTTACTTCTAAAGATGGGTAATGTAATACATGCGTCGTTTCACCATGCTGATCTACCATAGTACGAATACCATTGGCTAACTCTTCTGCATACACTAGATATGAATCATCGCCTGTCACTTCTTGAAATTTACATAACATAAATAAGGCAGTTGCATTCGCACCTAACTTGACCTCTTCTTCGCCTTCTTGACCATCTGACATAAATGCTTTTTGGTCTAGTTCTTTATAAAAATTTGTTAAAGCATAGTCAATTGCCGCTTTAATTTTTGGCAAATAGGCTTGGTTATACTCAACTTCTAAGGTTTCAATTAATGCATAAATCGCTGTACAGTGGCGTACTGTATTATAGCTTTTAATGGGATTAGCATAAGCTGGGAAATAGCCATAAATAAAGCGACCATTTTGTTGAATTTCATCATGTAAGAATTTTGCGTTTTTGAGCACTAAATCACGTATATGGCTTTTTTTATCGCCGGTTAAATAACGTACTCCATTGGCTGTTCCAGTAGATTGTAAAGGAATAAATTGGCCATTTTCATAAAAACAAGCCAAGGTATCAAATACCCAAACTTTTTCAAAATTCTCTAGTTTAAACTGGGTTTTAAGCTGTGGATATTTTTTCTTAACTGCGGTATTAAGGTTTTTTTCATCAAAAAAATTTGGTTGATTATAAACCAGACCCTTAATAATGGCTTTGCCATATATTTCTTGTTCTAAAAAGCAAATATTAAATTTGGAATCAAAGCTAATTCCTTTACGATAATGGTTATTGTGTGGTTGATTATTAACCTCCACTAAAACGTGCTGCCAAGATTTTTCTTCTACATTAACAGCAATATCAAATTTTAAAAATTCTGGTAATTCACGATTCTTTTCAAACTGCTGGTCAATATATTTTAAGACACGTTTAATCAGTACTTGAGGTTCTGAATCAGTACTTGACCAAACCTTGCAGCGCTCTTTAGCAGTGCCATAAGAGAAAAATAAAGTATATAAAGTTTGTTCTTGTAATAAAAAGTTTTCAAGTAACCATGCTTTTAGTTTTTCCTTAAAAGCTAAAACATGGGAGAAATTTTTGATACTTAAAACAGTCATGATGAAGTACTACCTAATATTTTTATATGTTGCCATTTGAACTAAATATAGCATAGTGGTTTTACACAATAATAATATAAATGTTTCTTTTTATGAATAAAAAAGAGGTCCCGAAGGACCTCTTTCTTATCAGATTATATTATAAAGGAGAATTATATTTGATCAATTCCTCCAGTGTTAAAGAGGTTGCAGTGGTATTTTCTAATACAACTAGATCTACTCGATTATAGGTTAGATCAGTAGAAGATCCATCTCGATCGAGTGAAACCACTGTATTTGCTCCCTGTTGAGTGAGGCTAACAAAGTTACTTAAATTGGCACTTGTTACACCCTGCCCTGCAACTAGAGCAGTGATGTCAATTAAGTCTCCTTGCGCAGAACTGAAGTCACTCCAAATATCTTGCCCATTACCACCAGCACTATCTGCTGAATCTAATAGGTCAAAGATCAGGACGTCACTACCTAGACCACCAATGAAGTTATCATCACTTTCACCGCTGACGAGCGTGTTACGTTCACCATCGCCCTGCGTAATTGCTGGTACTGTTACTGTAAGTGTTGAGAATTGCGGATCTTGTCCAAACATTTCAAGTGAATATTCGAAGGTATCTTGTCGACCAATTACACCGTTATCTGGTGTATAGGTATAAGTACCATCCCTTTCTACGAATAATGAGCCATATTCACCTTGGATCGTAACACCGTTGTATCCAACCTCTTGATAACCTTGAGATGTGAGTACCTTGAAAGTTGAATAACTCGGCAAATAAGTATCATCATCAATTAAGTTGCCTGTGATCTCATTTGGTGTTGTTAACGATTCAATTTGGTTATAGTGCGTCAGTGTTTGCTCTAAGCTCAGTGTTGCCGTAAAGCCTAGACCCGTATTACCAGTTGCACTTGCTTGAATAGTATAAGTACCAGGACCTAAGTTCTCTATAACTAGAGATCTTGAAGCACCCAAGGCGCCTGTCAAAGGTGTTCCGGTACTGGTACCAACAATTGCACCTCCTGCATCTCGTACAGTTAAAGTAAATGTAGGGAAGACAGAAACAGAAAGCTCAGGCATAGATACAGTCAATACCACATCAGCACTATCAGTATTTGCTACTGTAAATGTATTAGTAGTTGGACTATTAAATGTACCATTACCGCCTAAACCAAGAGCACCACCACTCACGCTAAATGTTCCAGGAGATGTAGTTAGCACCTCTGTAACATTTGTGACTTCAGGTACTCCTGTGATATCAGTATTTGCTACCAATTCCAATTCAGATAATACACCATCAGCAGTTGGATCTGCACTCCACACAATACCTGAGTTCTCACCATCAATTCGGATATTTAACTGTGCTGTATCACTTGAACCATTAAAATCACGAATTGTATAAGTAAAGGTATCTACTTTGCCAAAGTCTCCGATGTCTCCATTGCTTACATATTTATATGTACCGTTAGGTGAAATATAAAGCGTACCATAAGCACCTTGAACAACAGTATTGGCATTGTCGATTGCTACTGCAGGGTCGCCGAGTTCATTACTTACAAGTTTTACATAAGTTGTTGAGTTAACGACATCTGCACCATCATTGCTACTGATTACGTTGCCAGTCACTTCATTCGAACCTAGATACTTATTGGTTTGATCAGTCACTGTGAATGTAATACCACCGAATAAATCTACTGCTAGAGCACTACCCAATGCATCAATCAATGCACGTAATGTGCTGTCGGTCTCTTGTGGTTGAATCGATAATGTATAAACACCCTCTGGTAAATCCTCATAGTTAATTAAGCCACTATAGGTATAACCAAACGACAAGTTAGGGATACTTAAAGTAGCATTAAGTCCAATACCACTTTCGACAACAAAGTTTTCAGTTTGAGCAACTCCATTTTCATCTAAATATTGACGCTGTAATACAGCATCGGCATATAACACATTACCTGTGAGTATATCTGCCAAAGTATTAAGTAAACTTAAACTTAAAGTTGTTGATTTAACACCACTTACTACGATTTCAACATCACTTGTTTGATTTTCAAGTACATCAAAATTGAAAGGTGTGGTCGTGCCTACACTAATTGCAATACCAGCTAATCCAATACCTAGTAATTGTCCTGCTCCTCCAGTATTACCGATATCGTCACCTGGTTCTTCATAGTAATTTTGAACTGTTGCTAGATCATCATTTGCTACGACTTCATCTACATATCCAGGTGGCAATAGGCTGCTATCATCAAATGGAATACCTGCAAGATCAATAATAATTTGTGCAGTATCCGTTTGAGTACCATTCTGAATGGTATAGTTAAAGATCTCTGTCTTACCTAGCGCCTCTTCACCAGCAGTCACTCGATAAACAAAATCACCTGTAGTAGTACTAATTTCAAGGACACCATAGTCACCTACAACAGTCACAATACCATTTACTGGAACTGCTGGAACACCATCGATTTCAGAGATGATTGTACCTGCAGGTGCAATATCTACCCCATTACCATTATTGTTAAATACATTTGATTCTAGGGTGTAGGTCGGGAATACTTCTTCCGTACCTGTAATCGTTAGATCAGTATTTTCATATAACGTCAAGGTATTTGTTACAAGTTGGCCAATAGTCTGGTCAATGATGTAGTCAATGACCTCAACCGGCAATACATCCAATAACTGACTAACCACAGATGATAATGGTAAACCTAAAGTATTTACTGGTATCAGAATAAGTTGAACCGCAGCAACAATCGGAGCACCTAAGGTTTCTCCAAGTACTGCATTAATTGCGTTATAAATTGCCGTTTCATTTGAAGCACCAAGTATAGCGCCCTCTCCACCAAGATTATCTAGTTCAATACCGAAGATTAAATCAGATAAAATACTAGTGTCTTTTGCTACTACAGCTGTATATTCACCTTCAGGTAAATCGGTCAAAGTAACTGAAAGACTATTGATGTCGCTTACAACACCTAATACGCCTACACCACCCACAGTAACCACACCACCTTGAGCACCTACACGAGCTACTTCAGTCTGTACACCATCTACATTCTGATAAATGACTAACTGGAATGCCTCTGCAACTGAGGCAAGGTTTTGCTGTTCAGCAGTAATAGTGATATTACCAGTACGTGCTTTTCCAGCATCTGCTGCATTTTGTGGAATAGAGAAGTTAGCTCCTAGAATCTGACCTTCCACACCTCCTAATAGATCGATATAAGTTACATCATTGTAGTTCTCAGGATTACGTTGTACCAGAAACTCCTGTCCCATATCCAATACATATTCATCATCTATTGCATCAATAGTTGGAGTTACTGGTGGGATCACGATATCAGTCAAGGCATCTACACGGTCTTGGAAGTCACCCGCTTCGGTTGGGAAGTCGTCAACAATTGCATCCACCGCTGCTTGTGCATCTGCTTTCACTTGTTGTGCATCTGCAAGGGCTTGAGTTAAGTCATCAACTTCTGCTTGGGTCACAGCATCATCTGCAAGGGCATCTGCAAGAGCTTGTTCTGCTGCTGCATATGCTGCTTCTGCTTCTGCTACAAGGTCTTCAACTGCTGCAAGTTCATCCGCATCTGGCGTACCGTTTTCGTTGGTATCGTTCACCGCTGGGATCACG
>NZ_PJRJ01000002.1 GCF_003711395.1 Acinetobacter sp. B51(2017) | reverse complement strand
TTAAAGATATTCGGCGATTGGCAACGTGTACAAAGATAAGTAGTGGTTTCGATGATCATATTGGATATTTTTTACTTGTTTTAGTGATAATTTATTCTACAAAAACACGTTAGATTTTGACACTACCAAATTTTATTTGAGTCATGGTATTTTTATGTTGCACTTAATTTGTGCAGTATGCTGCAAAATACAGCCTGCTTAAACTCTATATTGCCCCAATTATTATCTTTAACAACAGCGCTATACTGTTAATTTGACTACTTTTTACAATGTTTATACCGATATAAAAGCTCAGCTTCAAGCATTATCACCACACGAAAAAGTTTTCATAAAAAAAGGCCGGTGCTATGCACCGGCCTTTTATTTCATTCAAACTTAAGCTTGAACTGTTTCTAAAGCAGCATTTAATGTTGCGCTTGGACGCATCACCGCATCTACTTTCGCTGTATCAATCGCGTAGTAACCACCGATGTCTACAGATTTACCTTGAACCTCAGCAAGCTCAGCTACAATTTTTTCTTCATTTGCAGCTAAAGTTTCTGCAAGTGGAGTAAATTGTGCTTTAAGCTCAGCGTCTTGATCTTGGTTTGCAAGTTCTTCAGCCCAGAATTTCGCTAGGTAGAAGTGGCTGCCACGGTTATCAAGTTCGCCAGTACGACGTGATGGTGACTTGTCATTGTCTAACAATTTACCAGTTGCAGCATCTAAAGTTTTCGCAAGAAGTTTCGCTTTCGCGTTGTCTTCTTTAATACCCATTTCTTCTAAAGAAACTGCAAGTGCCAAGAACTCACCTAAAGAATCCCAACGTAAGTGGTTTTCTTCAACAAGCTGTTGTACGTGTTTAGGCGCAGAACCACCCGCACCTGTTTCGTACATACCACCGCCCGCCATTAGCGGCACGATCGACAACATCTTCGCAGAAGTACCCAATTCCATAATTGGGAACAAGTCTGTTAAGTAGTCACGTAGGATGTTACCTGTTACAGAAATCGTGTCTAAGCCACGCGCAACACGTTCAAGCGTAAAGCGCATTGCACGCACTTGTGACATGATTTGGATGTCTAAACCATCTGTGTCGTGATCTTTTAGGTACTTTTGTACTTTCTTGATTACTTCGTTTTCGTGTGGACGGTACGGGTCTAACCAGAAGATTGCTGGCATACCAGAGTTACGTGCACGAGTTACAGCAAGTTTCACCCAGTCTTGGATTGGTGCGTCTTTCACCTGACACATACGCCAGATATCGCCTTCTTCCACGTTTTGTGACATTAACACTTCGCCAGTGTCGATATCAGTGATGTTTGCCACACCTGATGCTGGAACTTCGAAAGTCTTGTCGTGTGAACCGTATTCTTCCGCTTTTTGCGCCATTAAACCAACGTTAGGTACAGTACCCATGGTACGTGGGTCGAAGTTACCGTTCCACTTACAGAAGTTGATCATTTCTTGGTAAATACGCGCAAACGTAGATTCAGGCATGACTGCTTTACAGTCGTAAGGTTTGCCATCAGCACCCCACATTTTACCACCACCACGGATCATTGCAGGCATAGAAGCATCTACAATCACGTCGTTTGGAGAATGGAAGTTCGTAATGCCTTTAGCTGAGTCAACCATCGCTAACGCTGGACGGTGTTCTTGACAAGCGTGTAAGTCAGCAATGATTTCTTCACGTAATGATGTTGGTAAAGATTCGATCTTCTCGTAAAGACCTGCCATACCATTGTTTACGTTAATACCAAGCTCGTCGAATAATTTCGCGTGTTTTTCAAATGCTTCTTTGTAGTAAATTTTCACACAGTGACCAAAAACGATCGGGTGTGAAACTTTCATCATGGTCGCTTTAACGTGTAAAGAGAATAAGATGCCCGCTTCTTTACAATCTTCTAACTCTTTTTCATAGAAATCGCAAAGTGCTTTTTTGCTCATGAACATTGAGTCGATGATTTCGCCATCTTGTAATGCTACTTTTGGCTTAAGAACGATCGTTTCACCTGCGTTCGTGATAAGCTCCATTTTCACATTACGCGCACGGTCTAAAGTCATTGACTTTTCGCCATGGTAGAAGTCGCCTTCTTGCATGTGAGAAACATGAGTTTGTGACCACTGTTTCCACTCACCCATAGAATGCGGGTTTTTCTTCGCGTAGTTTTTAACCGCTGTAGGCGCACGACGGTCAGAGTTACCTTCACGTAACACTGGGTTTACTGCAGAACCTAAGCATTTGCCAAAGCGTGCTTTCAGTGCTTTTTCTTCTTCAGTCGTTGGGTTTTCTGGATAGTTAGGAATCGCAAAACCTTTAGATTGAAGCTCTTTGATACATGCTGTTAACTGTGCAACAGAAGCACTGATGTTAGGTAGCTTGATGATGTTTGTGCTTGGATCTTGAGTCAAACGACCAAGTTCAGCAAGGTTATCATTAACCTTTTGCTCTTCAGTTAAAAATTCTGAAAATTCTGCAAGTACACGAGCTGCAACAGAGATGTCTTTTTTAACAATCTCAACGCCAGCAGGCTTAGTAAAAGTCTCGATGATAGGCAATAGCGAGTAAGTTGCTAATAAGGGTGCTTCATCAGTTAATGTGTAAATGATTTTTGACTTTTCACCAGCCATATATATCCCCTTTTGGATTGTGTTTTTAAGGGCCAAGCTTGTGGCACAGCCCCTACGAACCGGTTTGCTTAAATAAAACCCTGAGAGTATCGTTCTTCACGGCTTTTCAGTCAACGAAATATCCTTTTAGATTGCGATTTCGCTGAAAATTTATACATCTTTTTGGCAATTTTATACCGCCCCTATTCTAGGCGAGATTTACCCAAATATGTACAAAAAATATGCAACAATTAATCAACTTCGTTAAATTTCGTTGCGCTGATTTTTTCAAGCCATAAAAAAACCACGCGATTGCGTGGTTTCTTAAAATCTTGGTAGGTATAAGCAGACTCGAACTGCTGACCTCTACGATGTCAACGTAGCGCTCTAACCAACTGAGCTATACACCTATAGTGTGCGTATCTTAATCGAAACAATTCAGTTAAGACAAGGGCTTATGCTTTATTTTAAGTTCAAATGCACATTTTTTAAGCATAATTTTAAGTTGTGCTGGGGCAGGCTGAGTTTTATGCTGTGCATAGCGATAGTGTCGATCGTAATAAGCAAGCTCTACTAAAAATACTGCCAATTCACCTGTCACATGATGGCTTAAACGCTCTAACCATGCGGCTGAACTTTCAAAGCTATGTTTTTTTAAATCAGCGCTTAAACTGTGCTCAAATGCCAGTAATTGGCGCTCATAGCTGGATTGTTGGGAATAATATCGCAGCCAGCGTAGTAAAAATAAGCTTGCTACTAGGGTAAATATTGCCACTATCGCAACGATCATCAAACGCAGCGGTGTCGTTAATCCGAAATTACCTAGCCACTGCAGTTGTTTCGTTTGGTCGTAGCCCACCACCTTACTTTGCCATTGATAACTGACAAAATCGCTCCAAATATGTAAGCGGCTCGTCCATGCCAGTTGTTGCTGTTTAAAGGCAGATTGTTGCTGCCATAGACTATTTTGAATCCCTTGTTGAATACGTTCAGGCGCAATTGCTGCGGTTGGGTCAATACGCTGCCAGCGTCCATCCAGCCAAACCTCACTCCATGCATGCGCATCTTGTTGACGCACTTCCCAACTTTGCCCATCTGGGGCAGCCTGCCCACCTTGATAACCAATGACCACCCGCGCGGGAATTCCCACATAACGCATCAGCATGACAAAACTAGAGGCATAGTGCTCACAAAAGCCGATTTTTTTACGAAATAGAAAGTCTTCAATATGATCGCCCTGTAAACGACCAGGACTTAGGCTATATTGAAAACCTTGTGCCTCATACCATGCCAAAACCTGTTGTATATAGATTGATGTATCGGCTTGACTGGCTTGATAAAGACGCTGAGCGAGTTGCTGGGCGAGTTGATCTTGCTCTGCTCGATAACTGCGATTTCTATCTAATATGGCGGGATACACCGCTTGGGCACGCGGCTCAGTTAACCAGACGAGATTGAGTATCGGGGTATTAGTAGATTGCGCCACGCGAATCGCGCCATCTTGCTGAATATAATAACCGCGTTGTAAAGGCTGCGAATATTCAAGCCCCATCACCCATTTCGCTTTACTATCAGCTGCTAAATATTGATAACGCAAACCTGTCAGCGCCTGTCCACGCGGACGCATTAAGGCTTGCTGGTTACTCGGATCGGCAGACCACCTTTGCCCATCATAGTGATCCAGCACCATGGCACGCCAATATAAGTCCTGTTGTGGCGGCAACTGATCCATTGCCGTCACCACGCGAAACGCCAAGGCGCTCGATTGCGATAAATTGGCAATATCCCCTGGCGCCATTTGCTCACTCAAGCCTGTTGTGGCTTGTGAGTTGGCAATCGGCATGTGCCAAAGTGGCGGTAAGCGTGGAAAGAAAATAAATAAAATCAAAAAGAACGGCGCTGCATAAAGCAATAATTTGCTCATCTGCTTAGCATCTTGCAGAAGAGTACTGGGCTTGGTGTTAAAATTTAACTGGTGTAAACGATATAAACCAACCAAACAACTGAGTAAACAGAGTATGACCAGCAGCGTCATCCAGACACTGGCACTATATAAAAAGCTACTGGCACTCACAAATAAGGCAAAATTAAAGACCACAATCCAATCACGCTTATTGTGACTTTCTAACACTTTGGCAAACAAAAAGCTGGTTAAGATGGCAACCCCAGCTTCGACCCCAAAAAATGTGCCTTGCTGGCTATAAATTAGGGCGAGTGCCATAACCATCGCCACAAAATTGATACTCTTGGGCACGCGATAGGATTTTTTACTACTTAACCAAAATAACAACAATAAGCTAATTAACAACGCCACCAAGAGCTTGGGCAAAAATAAAACTTGAGCACACAGTAATAACAACAAGCTCATGATAATACTGTTGCGGATCGTATCTGGCATGATTTAAGCCTCCGCCAGCAAGCGTTTAGCTTGTTGTAGCTGTGCCTCACCCAAACCTAGACTAAGCTGCTGCTGAGGCAGTTTAATGGCATAAGGCTGCTGTTGTTGTTCACATTGTTCTATTAAACCCATCATTACTTTTAGTTTTTGCTCATGGTCATGCATGCCAAGTGCAGCATAATCAATGAGTAACTGTTGCTGCTCAGCATGGGGAGCAAATTGTTTAATATACATGCCTTGTCCACGTGCCAGTTGTTTCCATGCCACGTAAGTTAAACTATCTCCCAATTGGTAATTTTTCAGTTCATAAAATTCATCCATGCCTGCCTCTAACATGCTCTGTTGCTGGTGAGGCTGGATCACAGCTTGTGGTGCCACCCAAGTGATAAGCTGCTGCTTTAAATACAAATGCGTCCATGCACGCACCAAGCCCAGCGGATACATCGACATTAAACTTAAATCAGGATAATAAAATGCACCACGCTGTGCAGGATAAAAATGAAAACGCAATTGCTGACTGCTGTGCTGTAAGTGTAGATATTGTTTTTCTAGTCCTACATTCACACTTAAATAACGTTCACGCGGCTGAGTTTGGCTTAAGGTCACGATCAGTTCGACTGCCTGCCCAACTTGCCCAACGTCATCATAATCTAAGGTAATCTCTAAACCTTTGAGCTGACGATAGGCCAAATAAAAACTAATACATAATAAGCTGCTGATTAAGAAGCAAAAAGCCAAGATTAAGTTATTGGCATAATTCACCCCTGCCACAAAGGTAATCAGGATTAACGCCACATAAATGTAGCCCGGTCGATATACAAATACCAAAACATCTTTTTGTTTGAGCAGTTTATGACCTTGCCATAAAAAACGCCGTTCGGCCCATCGTTGCCATTGCGCGCGCATTAACTCACCTTAACTTGCTGCAACAGCGCCTCGGCCTGCGCTTCACTGAGGTTTAAACGATGGGCAACCACTGCACTAAAGACGGCTTGTACATCATCTGCACTGACAAAATCACGTTGGCAAATTAAAGCATAGGCCTGTGCCGCTTTTTTGAGTGCCAAGATACCTCGCGTAGATAGGCCCTGTCTGTTTTTACGCGTCACCGCAGCTAAATCGAGCAAGTACTCAATCATCGCTTGGCTTAAATGCACTTCATCGACTTGTGTTTTAAGCGCCAGAATTTCTTCTGGACTAAACACCGCTTGTAGTTGTGACAACAGCACTTGGCGCGTGCTTTGTTGTAATAACAAACCCTCTGCTTGACGTGATGGATAACCTAAAGATAAACGCATTAAAAAACGATCTAACTGCGATTCAGGCAAGGCATAGGTGCCACTTTGAAACAATGGATTTTGCGTCGCTACTACCCAAAAAGGTTGCGGTAAGGCATAACGCACGCCATCAACACTGACATAACCTTCTTCCATTGCTTCGAGCAAAGCACTTTGGGTTTTTGGGCTACAGCGGTTAATCTCATCTGCCAATAGAATTTGGCTAAAAATCGGCCCTTGTTTAAATTCAAACTGTTGTGTTTTTTGGTTAAACATATTAATGCCAATCACATCACTGGCGAGCATGTCGTTGGTAAACTGAATACGTTGAAAATCTAAGCCTGTTAAATGTGCCAAACTACTGGCGAGTGTGGTTTTTCCCAGCCCAGGTAGGTCTTCAAACAGCACATGCCCACCCGCCAATAAGCAAGTAAGTGCCAATTGGGTTTGTTTTGATTTATCTAAAATCATGTGGTTAAGCTGCTGTAAAAATTCAGCAATTTTCTGTTGCTGTAATTTTGTAGTGAGCGGCTGAATAGTCGTGGTTTTTTGTGTGCCCCAAATCACTGATTTTTATCCCCAATTAAAAATAGTGTTTTATTAACATAACGCCTTTTTTAGCTTTTCTAAAGTGATTAATCGTGAACATTAAACTTAGGCTATTGAAAGCCAACCCTAATGGCATACTTTTATATCGGTATATGGCACTAAGGTGCAGGATTTTTGTGTAAATTTAGGCTTTAGGCAATGACTCAATATGATCATTGTGATGATGAAACGTAAGATAAAATTAGGGTGTATAAGGCATTTTCAGCACTTCTTCACAGCATAAGTCAGCTTCAAACATAAACTGCTTCGAGCTTTTGCATTTCATATTTTTTATTTTACACAAAGAGTCTAAAATATCTTTGCATTGAAAGACGGCCGCCCATCCTACAAAAATCAATTTCGATTTGATAAAAAAGCGCCTCGAAAGGCGCTTTGATTTAATACAGGTTTAGCACGGACATTTCTTCATACCGCCACCCGCTGATGGATAACGTGCATCTACACAATGACGATAAAAAGTTTTGGCATCCATTGGGGTTAAATCTGGATGGTGCTGCTGCATATGTTTTACATAATTTTCATAATCTGGTACGCCCACCATTAAACGAAAACTTTGCTGTAAACGCTGCCAAAGTGTCGCTATACGCGACCAGTTTTTTGGATTTAAAATTAAATCTTTTTGCGACATCACGGTCATTTTAATGATCTTATAAATCACCGTTTTGCCACTTTTGGCAAATTTTAGCTTCATGTATTCCTCCCAAGCAAGGCTTAATGATGCGCTTGTGGCTTAATCTCTTCAGGATCGCGATAAATCGCCTCTGCTTCATTCACACTTGGATGTGGATTGGCAAGCGCACGGCGTACCACACCAACAGCAGCAAATAACATCACAAATGCCACAATCATAAAGAAGGCACAAAGACCCGCGTTAATTTGATTGGATAAAGCCACGGTATGCATTTCTGCTACAGTTTTTGCTGGCGCTAAAATTTCATTATTGGCAATGGCTGTATTAAAACGCTCTGCTTGTGCCAAGAAGCCAATTTTAGGGTTTTCATGGAAAATCTTTTGCCAACCTGCGGTCATCGAAGTAATAAACAAGAAGATGGTTGGCACAATCGTCACCCACACATACTTTTGTTTTTTCATCTTAAATAAAATCACAGTCCCTAAGATCAGTGCCATGGCTGCCAAGATTTGGTTACCAATACCAAATAGTGGCCATAAGCTGTTAATCCCTCCTAAAGGATCGACCACACCTTGATAAACAAAGAAGCCCCAACCTGCAACAGCGACCGCAGTACCAATTAAATTACCCACAAAACTTGATGAGTTTTTTACCGCAGGTACCACAATACCTACTGTATCTTGCACCATAAAACGACAAGCACGGGTACCCGCATCTACTGCAGTTAAAATAAATAAAGCTTCAAATAAAATCGCAAAGTGATACCAAAATGCCATCATTTCACGGCTGTTAAAGATTTCCGTAATGATATGCGCCATACCAATGGCAAAGGTTGGTGCACCACCAGTACGCGATAAAATGGTACTTTCTCCCACTTCTTGTGCCAGTAAGGTTAAGGCTTCAGGGGTGACCACAAAACCTAAGTTACGTACTGCTTCTGAAGCGGATTCTACCGTCGTCCCTAATAATGCTGCTGGGGAGTTAATGGCAAAATAAATCCCTGGATCTAAAATCGTGGCACAAATTAAGGCCATAATCGCGACAAAAGACTCCATTAACATACCACCATAACCAATGATACGAATATCGCGTTCGTTATTCACCAGTTTTGGCGTTGTACCTGAAGAAACTAAGGCATGGAAACCTGAAATTGCACCACAGGCAATGGTAATAAATAAGAATGGGAACATTGAACCTGCAAAAACAGGACCAGTACCATCAACAAACTGCGTAAAGGCAGGCATTTTCATTTCAGGCATTGCAAACACAATACCAATGGCTAAACCTGCAATCACCCCAATTTTTAAGAAGGTAGACAGATAATCACGCGGTGCGAGCAGTAACCATACAGGTAAGACTGAAGCAATAAAGCCATAAATAATGAGTGCCCAAGTCAGTTCTGTACCGGTTAAAGTAAACAGTGGTCCCCAATAAGGGTGCTGGGCAATATTTTCACCATAAATAATACCCGCCATCATTAACACAAAGCCAATAATCGATACTTCGGCGATTTTACCCGGACGGATAAAACGCATGTAAATGCCCATAAAAATGGCAATTGGAATGGTGGCTGCAATACTAAACACGCCCCACGGACTATTGGTGAGTGCTTTGACCACCACTAAGGCCAACACCGCCAAGATAATAATCATGACCCCCAGTGCACCGAGCATCACCACGATACCCGCAAAGGTACCCAGTTCTTGCTTGGCCATTTCACCTAAAGATCGACCGTCACGGCGTGTTGAGATAAATAAAACCAAAAAGTCTTGCACTGCACCGGCAAGCACGACACCCACAAGCAGCCAAATGGTGCCAGGTAGGTAACCCATCTGTGCCGCTAAAATTGGGCCGACTAAGGGACCTGCACCAGCAATGGCGGCAAAATGATGGCCAAACAATACCCCTTTATTGGTCGGTACATAATCTAAACCATCATTTAAGCGATGTGCAGGGGTTAAACGCCGCGCATTCAGCTCAAAGACTTTATTGGCAATAAATAAACTATAAAAACGGTAGGCGATGCTGTAGACACAGGCTGCTGCCAATACCAACCAGACTGCGTTGACATGCTCACCACGACTTAAGGCGAGAATCCCAAAGGATACTGCCCCAATAATGGCGACCAGCAGCCAGATCATTTTAGAAGATAGGCTCATCTTCTGTTGTAAAGTTTCCATTCAATCCCTCATATCATGATGCTATTCAATCAGCTTATATTTGTTAGAGGTCTGCTGTTTAAAGCGACTCTACGCTCCTTATTGTTGTTTTCCTCTTATACTTTGGCATTAAAAAAGGGGTGATTTTAATCACCCCTTTCGATAATAGTCTATTTTTAAACCATTATGCACGTTCTAGGTAGTCACCTGTACGGGTATCTACACGAACGCTTTCTTCTTGCTGAACGAATAATGGTACACGTACCACAGCGCCAGTTTCTAATTTAGCTGGTTTACCCCCACCGCCAGAAGTATCACCACGTACACCTGGATCAGTTTCAACGATTTTTAATACCACGAAGTTTGGCGCGCTGACTGACAATGGAACACCGTTCCAAAGCATAATCGTGCAAAGTTCGTTAGAGTCGTCTTTTAACCATTTTGCCGCATCGCCCATTGCAACTTTGTCTGCAGCGATTTGTTCAAATGATACTGGGTCCATGAAGTTCCACATTTCGCCATCGTTATACAAGTAGTTCATTTCTACTTCTTGGATGTCAGCAGCTTCTAAAGAATCACCAGATTTAAATGTTTTTTCTAACACTTTGCCTGATTTTAAGTTACGTAATTTAACGCGGTTAAAAGCCTGGCCTTTACCTGGTTTTACGTATTCGTTTTCCATGATTGAACATGGGTTGCCATCAAGCATAACCTTAAGGCCTGACTTGAAATCATTCGTAGAATAATAGGCCATGACTGGCTCACTCCAAACTAACTAATTAAATCTATAAATGCTAAAAGCAATTTACATCGCACTTGGCACGAGGGGCTCATTCTACTGTGGATTAATTTCAATCAACAGAAAATTTGCGCCTTTTTATGCCATGACTGCTTATCTTACGCACGGACAGGACAAAACTATAGTTTATCCCTTCCCCGCTTATCGGTAGAATTATCGCATACTTTAGCGACAGACTAAAAAAGTGCAGCGTTTTTTTAGCCGCTCTGGTGTCTTTAGAACGTAATTTGTGCGCTATTTTTAAGCAAAATTACGCTCTGCACTCCCATCTTACTGAGCATTATTTTAAACATCTGGCATGATAAACTATTTATATCAAGAGCAAAACTGGCAATCACAACTGAGTGATTTAATTACCGACCCACAAGAATTGCTTGAGCTGCTTCAACTGCCTCAAGATTTACTGGGCGGTGCACATCTGGCCGCTCAAAGCTTTAAATTACGTGTGCCGCGTGCTTTTGTCGCCAAAATGCAAGTGGGCAATCCTTTTGATCCCTTACTCTTACAAGTGCTGCCGCACCATTTAGAGTTAAAAGAACATCCTGATTTTGTCACCGACCCTTTAGGCGAAGAAGATGCCAATCAACAACCGGGTGTATTGCATAAATATAAAAGTCGTTTTTTGCTTACCTTAACAGGGGCTTGCGCGGTGCATTGTCGTTATTGTTTTCGCCGCCATTTTCCTTATCAAGAAAACCTACCCAAAAATCAAGATTGGCTCAATATTAAGCAATATATTGAAAGCCAACCTGAGATCAATGAGGTGATTTTTAGTGGTGGCGACCCACTGACCTTGTCCAATCGTAAATTAGGTGAATGGATTGAACGGCTATCGAGTATTCAACAATTAAAATTTTTGCGAATTCATTCACGCGTTCCGATTGTGATTCCCAACCGTGTCGATGATGAACTCATTTCCATCTTAAAAAACAGTAGGCTACGCATAATTGTAGTGGTACACTCAAACCATGCTGCTGAATTGGACGATTTTACTTGCCATAAACTTGCACAATTGATCGAACATAAAATCACCGTCCTCAATCAAGCAGTTTTGCTCAAAGGGGTTAATGACTCAGCACAAATTTTAAGCAATTTAAGTTATCGTTTATTTGATGCTGGAGTAATGCCGTACTATTTACATGTCTTAGACAAAGTCAAAGGCGCACAGCATTTTGATTTAACACCAGACCAAACTGAGCTGATTTACAAGGATGTTTTAGCGAACCTACCGGGCTATTTGGTTCCTAAACTTGTTCGAGAAATTGCGGGTGAGAAGAATAAGACTCCGCTTTTTGGCACCACGAATTTTTGAGTTAAAATCATTATGACGATGCAGGCTTCGGATTTGTTTCAGACCCCGACTCAACCTAAATTAGACAAGTTGAGTTTTTGCCATCATAGTATTCAAGGCGTCCAAGATTGGGTGTCGACTTTATCTATTTTACAATTGGGCGATTCGTCTAAAACTTTATTTAATGCTTTATTGGAAATCTCAGAACTCAATTGCTCAGAGGCTTTACGTTTTGACTTGATCCAAGCCCTGCATCCTACCTTAGAAAACGTGTTACTGAGTTTAGAAAAGCACTTTTTAAACCAAGGCTTAATTTCCAGCGACCGTAATGATCATATTATTGAGCTGGCGACATTACTGCGCTGCTACTTTAGCAAGATTTATATTGATATTGCCAAACGTAGTCACCAACAATTACAACATCAGCCATTTTCATTATTTGCCTTTCGCAAAAAGCGTAACTTAAGCACTGTCCGTATTATGGCAACCTATTATGCCTTACAGCAAATTAGCGCCTTATTTTATCAGCAACATATGCTATATAGCGCACCGCTGCCTGGCCAGTGGCTGATTGCCCATCAACTGCTATCCTTAGCGATTGAACATCATTTTGATCAAACCAATATTAACCATATTCAAGGTACTGAACATAAACTTAACACTGTCGCACAGGCTTATGCGCGTTTAATCTTGTTAGAAGTGTTTAATACCCATCAAATTCGTCCAACAGAAATTCAAGCCCTGTATTTATGTAGTGTCGATTGGGCGCGTTTAGTACAAGTGTTACCCAAAGAAACTACACTGTCACGTTATGCGGTCGATACTCAGCAAGATCATCCTCCCATGTATAACAACAATCATGCCAAAAGCTTAAATCCTAATATTTATATTGCGACCCAAAAGTTATTAGAACATTTTAGTGATTTACAACGTAAACAAAGTGAATATTTATCAAGTAATGAAAAAAATCTGCTCACGCCAGCTCTACACTTTCATATTCAAAATTTATTAAGTAATCAAACTGGGCGACGTTCTGAGCGTTATGACTATTCGGCACCCCTACAAATTTGCTTTAGCTTGGCTGTAGCACATTTTTATTTATCGAAAGGTAAAGCTTTCTATGAAACCTTAGAGCTGAATCATGGCTATAAGCTGCAAAACACTACCAGTCTATTTGGCAGCCAAAACAGTCATAACAGTTCACCTGAGCCAAAATTTGTCGATCGTGAAGCCCGGCAAATTTATTCCGCAGATGTCATCAATATTAGCTTAAATGGTTACCGCATCCGTTGGACAGGTGAAACGCCTAAAAACTTAAAAACGGGTGAGCTGATTTTGGTGCAAGAAAACACCCATAGCCAATGGCGCTGTGCCACGATTCGTTGGATTAAACAGGCCACAGAAAAAACTTTAGAGCTAGGCATTGAAATTTTAGCGCAGCATATGTACCCCTGCGCAGTGCATATTCGCAACGAAAATACCACCAACAATTATCATTTTGCCCTGCTGACGCAAAACGTCGAACTGGATTTGGTCAAAAACAGTTTAATTCTGCCGGGCCTACCTATTTTTAGAGAAAAACAAACTGTCTTTTTACGCTTGGGGAATACCGAGATTAAAGTTTATCTGGTGAAAACATTGCTCATTACGCAAAGTTTTATGCAATTTGAATACGAACTTCTGGATGAAGCACAACATGCCATCATTGAGAATTTTATTCATAAAAAGCAATACGAGGTAAGCAATCATGATTTATGGGAAACATTAAAATGAGAAATCCACTCTTGTCAAAAAAGTTAAAGCAGACGCAGACGCGGCTTCTGATTATTGATGATAACCAAATCGGCTTTAACCACATTTTTGACTTACTCGGCAGCCACGAACATCACATGCATGGTCTGCTACTGGATGACTTAAAAAGCTTTGAAAAACAGCTGCAACAACCTTGGGACTTGGTCATTTTTGGTCGTGCTTATGACTTAAAAATAGAACAAGCATTGGCCTTGATTCATGCCTCAAACCAAGCTTATTTACCAGTGTTATTGTTACGTCCAGATGATTATCAAGCCCATCAATACAGCAGCTATTTACATAAAGGCGTGTATGATGTGGTGAGCTTAAATGAAGCGGATAATTTTTATTTAAGCTTAGTTCGTGCTTTAGCCTTTAGCCGCCTACAACAAAATCAAACCCAATTGTTAAACGAGCTGGAAACCGCACAAAACCAAGCCCAAGCCTTAGTAGAAGAAAGTAATCGCCCTGTGGCGATTATTCAAGAAGGCATTCATATACATGCTAATCCTGAATATCTCACCTTGTTTGGTTTTCAAGATCTGGATGATTTGATTGGTTTACCTTTGCTGGATGTATTACAGCCACAATACACCAGCGAATTTAAGTCTAGATTTAAGAAAATTAGCCAAGGCCAATTAGACTTAGGTCGCTTTAATGTTCAAAGCCACAACCCTGCGATTGGTCAAGAAGCGGCACTCAACCTCGAGTTTTTACCAGCCCCAGAATATGAAGATGCATTGCAATTAAGCATTGATCAAGGCGAACATATTTTTGCGCTCAGCAATTTATCTGCAAAAAGCGATGTGGTTGCTGTGAGCAAAACCACTTTGGCCTATCAGCAGGTGAACCGTTGTTTACAACAACATCCTGCCAGCTTTAATGCCTTGGTATTGTTTTCGTTGGCCTCCTTCCCTGTAGAAGCATTGCAATATGCGTGGCATACCCCGCAAGATTATGGCACCAGCATGAAAGAGTTCTTAAACGAACAAACCCATGCGCCTATCTTTGATATTGCGCCAATGGTGTACATCAGCGTATTGCAAGCTGAGAGTAAAGAAAAACTCGAATCTAAACTCATTGGTCTCACCAGTTTACTTAAACCGCAGCTCTTAGCAGTCGGTCAGCAAAGTTATCCTTTGCATTTAACTATCGGTTATCGCACCATCGAACGTGAATTTGAAGATCAAGCGCATTTACAGCAGCTCATGAACGATGCATTTACACAACCCTTGCCAAGTAATTTACGTCAAGATGCGCTCGAACTCAATTTAGAACAGAGCAATCCAGAAGATGAACTCAGCTTAATTGAAACCTTACAGCAGCATCTAGAGCATGGTCAAATTCACCTAAAATATCAACAGATGTATGACAAGCAAGATCGTGATTTACATATTTATGAAGTCACCAGTGGCTTTATTTATCAAAACCGTTGGGTGGGTTTAGAAAACCTAAGCGATTTAGATGCAGCGCCTGAACTTTCAATCAAACTGGATCGCTGGATTTTGGTCGAAGCATGCAAGCAATTGCATAACTTTATTACCCAATATCCAAAAGCCAAACTGATCGTCAACTTAAATAAACATGTGTTGCTTGAAGATGCCAGTCTGCCTGATTTAGTCACCAAATTACTGAGTATTGTCGGCAGTAAAGAGCAGTATCCGTTATGCTTACAATTCTCTGAGCAAGATTTAAGTGCACACTTTGCCGAAGCACAAAAACAAACAGCGCTGTTACATGAACATGGTGCTGCCATTAGCGCTCGTGATTTTGGCTATTCGATGTATAGTGAATCGCTTTTACAACAAATTGAGTTTCGTGCCGTCACCTTGCATGATGACTTAACCCTCGCCTTGCATAATGACACGCAAACCGCAGAGTTACAGCAACGCTTACAAGAGTTTTATGACATTAAAGCGATTGATATTGTCTTACGTGGTTTAGATGATATGACGCTATTTGCCAATTCTTGGAATTTGGATGCGCGTTTTATCCAAGGCGATTATTTCCAAAAGAAACTTGATCATTTAATTACAGTGGATGACTAAAAAAAAATGCGGGCATTGCCCGCATTTTTGCTATAAAAAAACGAGCCAATGGCTCGTTTTTTTCGCTTTGGATTAACCACGTTTGATAGAACGTGACATACCAGCAAAACGTTGTTTGAACTTGTCGATACGACCGCCAGTGTCCACGTTCTTTTGTTTACCAGTGTAGAACGGGTGGCAAGCTGAACATACGTCAAGGTAAATAGTTTCTTTACCAAGCGCAGAACGAGTTTCGATTACGTTACCACATGAACAAGTTGCAACGATGTTTTCGTATTTTGGGTGAATATCGGCGCGCATCGTCGATTACTCCATAAAGTTAAGAAGGTTTTGCTGTCATCGCAGTTGATCACTCTCAATACTGAGGAATGGCTAATTTCTTAGCAGATCAACACCACAACAGACCATTCTTTTGGCCCACCGAGACGGATACCGTCAGAGCTAAGCACAACAAGCTGCGCGTATTATACGCGAAGCTTGTTATAAAAGCGAATTTATTGTTGAGATGCTTGAGCGTGTTTCGCCCAGTAGTTAGCGAGAATGCCACAGACCATCAATTGAATTTGATGAAAAATCATAATCGGTAACACAATCATTCCCAGCGGCTGACCAATAAATAAAATCTGAGCCATAGGTACGCCACTGGCTAAGGTTTTTTTGGAACCGCAAAAGAAAATGGTACGTTGATCAGCTGTACTAAAGCCCAGCCATTTAGGAATCAATAAAGCCAGTAGCATCACCAGCGTGAGCAATACCGAACACACTAAAATTAATAGCATTAACGTGGTTAAACTCACTTGTTGCCATAGACCTGCCACCACGGCGCTACTAAACGCACCATACACCACCATTAAGATTGAGCCTTGATCAAACACTTTAACGATTTTGGGCATTTTTTGCATTAAAGGAAACACCCAAGGACGCAAGATTTGCCCCAAAACAAACGGCACTAACAGCAATAAAGTAATTTGTATGATTGATTGGGTTGGGTCAAAATTATGCTGACTTTGCCCTAAAATAAATACGCTGACTAAAATTGGGCTAATAAACATGCCAATTAAATTGGAAAATGAGGCACTACAAACCGCACCTGCCACATTGCCATTCGCGACAGAAGTAAAAGCAATTGAGGATTGTACAGTAGAGGGTAAAAAGCACAGGAATAAAAAGCCCCAATACAACTCTTGGCCAAGTAGCGGCAATAACAGCGGTTTGGCTGCTAAACCTAAAATCGGAAATAAAGCAAAGGTAAATAAAAAAACTAAGCCATGTAATTTCCAATGCAAAATACCATCACGTACTGCTTGTCGTGACAGTTTAGCCCCATGTAAAAAGAATAAAATCGCAATGGCAACCGTAGTGAGCTGAGCAAATACTTCAGCAGCTGCGCCAGAGACTGGCAAAAAGCTGGCCAAGATCACCATCACAAATAATAAAATGGTAAAACGATCAAGTGCGAGAAGCTTTAACATAGATCATCCTTGATAAATAAATATAAAAAAGCCCAGTCACAGCGGACTGAGCTTAAACAGTGTGACGCCAAGCATCAACACCACTCACGCTTAGTTATTACGCGCGTTTGAATCTTGTTGAATCAATTCAATTTTGTAGCCGTCAGGATCTTCAACAAAGGCAATAACCGTCACACCACCTTTCATTGGACCCGCTTCACGCACCACATTACCGCCGCGCGCTTTAATTTCTGCACAAGCTTGATAAGCATCATCTACTGCAATGGCAATATGACCATAGGCATTGCCCAGCTCATAGCTGTCTGTGTCCCAGTTATGGGTAAGTTCTAATACAGTATGATTTTCTTCATCACCATAGCCCACAAATGCTAAAGTAAAACGACCTTCTTCGTAATCACGTTTACGAAGTAAAGTCATACCAAGCACCTCAGTATAAAACGCCAATGAGCGTTCTAAGTTGCCTACACGTAACATGGTATGTAGCATGCGCATGATCTAATATCCTTTTGGTTGAATTTTCTAAACTTCACTATAGGCAGTTCAAGGGAAAAATTCAATTTGAACTGCCGCTATGTGTCATTAACCTTGTCGCTGATGCTGGCCTAATAGACGTGCCACCCATACCACCAACAATAAAATTGGAATGCCAATTAAAGTGGTCATTAAAAAGAAGTTTGGATAGCCAATATTGGTCACGATGGTGCCTGAATAACCACCCAAAATTTTAGGGGTTAAGGTCATCAGTGAGCTAAAAATCGCATATTGCACCGCAGTAAAGGAAACACTGGTTAGACTCGATAAAAAGGCAATAAATGCCGCGCCTGCCAACCCTGATGCCAAATTATCCACAATAATGGCAAAGTATAACCATGCATGACTATAGGGTTTAATCACCTTACCACTAACTTCCACTTGCTCAGTTGTCCCCACCGCAGGCAACGGTTCTAGGTCAATATCCAAACTTTGCGCAGGACTCAGTTGATAATGAGACGCTGCTTGAATACCTTGACCCTCTAATCCATTGGCGCGTGCAGTCACTGTTTTAGTTGGACTTTGTAATAGATCTAGCGCTGGAATCGCTGCACTAAATAAGCCATTTTCATCCATTTTTGCCGGATAATCTTTGCCATTTAAACCTAAAATGACCGGCTGCTCGGGATGAAGCTGTGCCCTATCCACCGTAAATAATTGCCCTTGTACCACAATGCTTTGGCTGGCATCTGGCGTGACTTGAATGGGCAACAATTGAATTTGCGCATGCGCTGCCTGATTTAAATAAGGCAAGGCAACACTGACCTGCTGTTGCTGCTGATTGACACTTGCTTGCACAGTCAGTTGATTGCTGTTAGCAAATGCCTGACTCGGTACAGTGACCTTAAAATAGCCCACTTCATCCACGCTGCTGACATATTGCTGGCTGCCAACATTGATCCTAACCTCATCAAACTTATCGCCTGATTTGACCAAACCAATAAAAATGAGGTTGGTGGATGAGGCTAAAATTGCCCCAACAAACATCAGTTTCATGATGTTAAAACGCTGTGCCAACAAACCACCTAAGAAGCCACCGACTAAGCTAAAAATTACCCCGTAGATTTTCACTGCTTCGGCAATTTGTTCTTTACTAAAGTTCAGGTCTTGATAGAACACATTGGAAATTACCCCAGCAATAATGTCGGAAATACGATAAAAACCAATCAGCAACAATAAGACTAATGCGAGTTTTAAACCATAACGTTTAAAGAAATCGGCAATCGGATTGACCCAAGTGGCATAGGCCATTTCACGATTGACCGCGCCAAACTTGACTAAGCTTGAACCCACCAATAAAGCTGCAGCAGTCGCAGTTAAAAAGCGTAGACTTTCCAAACTAAACAATACAAAAGCATCGCTCAGTTCAAATTGACTTTTAATGCCTGTAACCACATCACCTGAATACATATAAGTGACGACAAAACTAGTGACCGCCACAAAAAACACCAGTACTAAACGGTAGTAATCGCTACGTTGATAGTGTTTTTCGACCCGCGCAACATTCGGCTCACGAATACATAAGGTGGTGATAATTCCCACCAACATTATCGCTGCCATGGCTAAATAGGTGATTTTCCAAGCATCGTAAATATAGTTGCCTTTGGCTGTACCCAATGATGCCGCTAAAAACAGCGCACCTGCCCCTGCGACGATCATCCCAATGCGGTAACCTGCATTATAGGTCGAAGCCAACACAGTTTGCATTTGGGTTTCGGCCAATTCAATACGATAGGCATCAATCACAATATCTTGGGTAGCGGCAGAGAAACCGAGTAATACCGCACCAATCGCCATTTGATAAACCTGACTTTGCCCTAAAGCTGGATCTGAAAAGGCCATGATCGCAATGGCACAAATAATTAAAATTTGCGCAACCAACAACCAAGCACGGCGCCGACCTAAAGCTTTGCTCAAATAAGGCAGTGGCAATTCATCAATTAAAGGTGCCCAGACGAATTTAAATGAGTAGCCCAAGGCCGCCCAACTAAAAAAAGTGACAGCACTTTTACTAATGCCAGCTTCACCCAGCCAAAGCGATAGACTTGAAAAGATCAGCAGGATGGGAATACCTGCAGAAAAACCCAAGAACAGCATAATCAGCGCACGTCGATCTAAAAACGCGGCAAACGCTGATTTCCATCCAGTCGATTGTGTGGTCATTGCTTATTATTTTCTGTAAAACGAATAGCGCTATTCAAACGCTTAATGCAGGCTGTTTCAACTGTATTTATTACAACTTCATCAATATTTTCTTAGTACAGGTGTAGTTTTGCTTGAATTTATAGGGCTAACCCATATACCTTAAAGCCTCACTCCATTTTTATTTATGTTTTGGATTCTATACAGTGACCGAAAAACTTGAGCAAAATAACGCCCCAAGCGAGCAACAATTACAACCCTCTCATGCAGAATTTGTGTCTGCTTTCGATCAAAATGATATTCAAAACACCTTAGAAAAAACCCGTTTACGGTCTGACCAACTGACTCATATTCCCAATTACGCTAAAATTCCGGCCTCAACCAAACGCATTAAGCCGCTGAATAACTTTTTAGGCCAAGATCGTGCGCGTGCTTCGGTAGAAGCAGGGATTGCACTGCCGTATTCAGGCTATAACATTTTTGCGGTGGGTACCGCGGGTCTTGGTAAACGCACGATGGTCAAGCGTTTACTTGAGCAACACGCCAAAGACATGCCAACGCCAAGCGATTGGGTGTATGTAAATAACTTTAAACAGCCACGCCAACCGATTGCCCTTGAATTACCCGCAGGGCAAGCGGCTAAATTTCAGGCGCAATTGCATCAACATTGGCAAACCATTTTAAAACAGCTCGAGCGTCGTTTTAGCACCGAAACCTATCACAACCATATTGAAGTGATTCGTCAACAAACGGGTTTAGAACAACAGCAAGCACTGCTTGAACTCACCAAAGAAGGCGCAGAATTAGATCTTAAGTTGGTGTCGCGTGATGATGAACATTGCTTCGTGCCAGTACAATACAAAGATCAAAAGCTGATTGAACTGACTCAAGAAGATTTAGACACCTTAAGTCACGACAAGCAAAATGAAATTGCGGCCAATATGCGCTATATGGACAAAAAGCTTGATCGTTTGGGTTTACATTTGGGTGATTTAGAAGATCATGCGCGCGACAAAGTGCAAGTCTTAAACCGCGATATTGCTAAACAAGTGGTTATGCCACGTATGACCGCCTTAGCCAATAAATATAAGGACGTCGCAGGTCTTAAAGAATATCTCAAAGACTATGCTGACGATATTATTGCTCATGTAGAAATTATCTTAGAACAAGAAGAAGACGATTTCCGCCCGAGTAATTTTAGCCGCGTACCGGCACGCTACCAAGCCAATGTGGTGATTTCACATAAAGCCAATAGTGGTGCGCCTGTGGTGTTTGAGGATTTCCCAACTCATTACAACTTATTGGGTCATGTTGAACAACTGACTCAACACGGTACCATCACCACCGACTTTACCTTAATTCGTTCAGGCGCACTGCACCGTGCCAATGGCGGTTTCTTAATGCTCGAAGCTGAACAACTGCTCGAGCAACCTTATGCATGGCAAGGGCTGAAACGTGCACTTAAATCAGGACAACTTAAACTGTCGTCGCTCGAGCATATGCTGACCCTAACCGGCAGTATCTCGATTGAACCTGCGGCCATTCCCTTAAACATTAAAGTAGTGCTGTTGGCTGAGCCTGAAATTTACTATCAAATTTTAGAAGTTGAACCCGAGCTTGGCAGCGTATTTAAAATTCGCGCTGACTTTACCGATACCTTACAACGTAACGAAAGAAATGAACAAGCCTATATGCAGCTGATTGCCGATTATGTACAAAGCGATAAGTTGCTGCCATTTGACCGCTCTGCTCTTGCCGCCCTCCTGACCGATTCTAGCCGTCAAGCCGAAGATCAAAGCTCGCTGTCATTGCACGCCTTAACTTTAGGTGATTTGATTCGTGAAGCGCATCATCATGCAGAGAAGTCGCAGGACAAAATCGTTACCGAACAACATATTAATATGGCCTTACAACATCGTCAGTATCGCTTAGGCTATCTACGTGAGTTGTATTGGGAGGATTTAACCCGCGGTACACAGTTGATTGAAACCAAAGGTCATCGTTTAGGTCAGATCAATGCCTTATCGGTAATTCATTATGCTGACGTGGAATTTGGTTTACCGTCGCGTCTAACCGCATCGGTATATCAAGGTGGCGGTGATATTCTCGATATTGAACGCAGTGTAGAACTTGGTGGTTCTTTACATGCCAAAGGCGTGCTGTTGATGTCATCGTTCTTAAAAGCGCATTTTGGTCGTGAGCAAATCCTGCATTTCTCTGCGGCCTTGGCTTTTGAACAAAGTTATGGTCAAGTCGATGGCGATAGCGCGACTGTGGCGGAGCTTTCTGCCCTAATCTCTGCCATTAGCCAAATTCCAATTGATCAATCTTGGGCAATTACCGGTTCTATGAACCAATTAGGTCAAGTGCAACCGATTGGTGGCGTGAATGCGAAAATCGAAGGTTTCTTTGATGCGTGTAAATTGCAAGGCTTAACTGGCAAACAAGGCGTGATTATTCCACGACAAAACATGCAACATCTCATGCTGCGTAAAGATGTGATTGAAGCGGTCAATTTAGGTCAATTCCATATTCACGCCATTGATAATATTGCCCAAGCTTTAGAGATTTTAATGGCGCGACCAGTGGGTCGCTTAAATAAAAAAGGTCGTTATAGCAAAGGCTCAATTTTCGCAGCCGTGATGGATCAACTGGAATATTGGCAAGCTTTAGAAGATGGTGCCGAGTTTGAAGAAGAGCCAAAGAAAAAGAAGAAGAAAAAAAACAAAAAGAAAAAAGACAAGAAAAAGCAAAATGCGGTCGAAGAAGTGATTGAGCAAGTCACTGAAACAGAAGCATAAAAAAAAGCGCCTACGGGCGCTTTTTTGTCACTTCGCAACAAAAGCTTAAAATTAAGCTTCAGGTGCTGGGCTATACTGCTCAACTAAAGGTTGTAGTTCACCTTTTTGGAACATATCTAGCATGATATCGCTACCACCAATCAGCTCACCATTGATCCACAATTGTGGAAAGGTTGGCCAGTTGGCAATTTGCGGCAAAGTTGCACGAATGTCTTGGTTTTCCAAAATGTTTACATAAGCAAACGGACGACCAATTTGACTGAGTGCTTCAACCGCGCGCGCAGAGAAACCACATTGTGGAAATTGTGGTGTGCCTTTCATGTACAGTAATACTGCATGTTTAGCAATTTGATCACGAATTAACGCTTCAGTATCGCGTACTTGTTCAGTCATTGATAAATCCTCAACTAATCTGTGCTGCATTATACCCAAAACCAGCTAAAACAATATGGCAAAAGCAATATTTCTATTTTTATTTCGAATTAGACTTTCAATCCGAAACAGTTTTTGCTTATATATCCTGTGTATTTTACGCTTCTTTTGCAAAATACAGACTAATTTTTTTTATTCCTCAGATAAGAGTTCGTCATGAATAATATCACCCTTGCACCGGTACAAACTGATCAACCCTCGCATTTAATGCCGGTATTTGGCCGCCAAAAGATCAGCTTTGTCCGAGGACAAGGTGCTTATCTTTATACCGAAGATGGTACAGAATATTTAGATGCCTTAACAGGGATTGCGGTATGTGGTTTAGGTCACTCACATCCTGCGGTCACTGCTGCCATTGCAGAACAAGCTGCGACTTTAATTCACACCAGTAACTTATTTGAAGTGCCGTGGCAAACTGCTGCAGCACAAAAGTTAGCTGAAGTTGCCGGCATGGAAGAAGTATTTTTCTCGAACAGCGGTGCAGAATCCAATGAAGGCGCGATTAAAATTGCGCGTAAATTTGGTCATATGCAAGGCATTGCTTGCCCTAAAATCATTGTTGCTGATCACTCTTTCCATGGCCGCACCATGGCGACGCTTTCTGCGACAGGCAACAAGAAAGTGCAAGATGGCTTTGGTCCATTGGTCGAAGGCTTTATTCGTGTGCCATTTGGTGATGTAGAAGCCATTGAAGAAGCTGCAATCAATCACCCTGATATCGTGGCAATTTTAGTTGAGCCAATTCAAGGTGAAGGCGGTGTCAATACTGCACCACAAGGCTTTAGCTATCTAGAAGATATCCGTCGCATTTGTAACCAAAACAACTGGTTAATGATGTTGGACGAAGTACAAACCGGTAATGGTCGTACAGGTCAATACTTTGCTTACCAACACACCAACATTATCCCCGATGTGTTAACTACAGCCAAAGGCTTAGGCAACGGCTTCCCAATTGGTGCGGTAATGACGCAAGGTCGTGGTGTAGGCGTTCTGACTGCCGGTAACCATGGTTCAACCTATAGCGGTACAGCATTAGGTTCACGTGTGGTCTACACCGTGATTGATACCATTCAAAAAGAAAACTTAGTTGCTAATGCTGCAGAAAAAGGCGCTTATATTGTGAGCCAACTACGTGAAAAATTAGCGGATCAAAACGTAACTGTACGTGGCTTTGGCTTAATGATTGGTATTGAATTACCAAAAGCTTGTGGCGAACTCGTTGATATTGCACGTGATGAACATCAAACCATTATTAACGTCACTTCTGGCAACGTGGTGCGTTTATTACCCACTTTAAACATCACGCAAGACCAAGCTGATCAACTGATTGGACGCTTAGTTAGCATGATTAAAACCTTTTTAGCATAAGCTAAAATGCACAAAAAGCCGCAAATTGCGGCTTTTTTTGTGAAGCTTCTTTGATTTAAGAGGCTTCTTGGTATATTCGTCCCCCAGAGATCTGGCAAAAATATTGTTTTAGCGCCTCTAAACAACGATGAATTTTCATAGGTTGTTGTTCGCGTTTTAAGATTACGGCATATAAATTAAAAACGGGCAGTTTCCATTCAGGCAGAACTTCAACCAAAGCACCATTCATTAAATCTTTTTGTACATCTAAATAACAGACTCGCGCAATGCCGTGGCCTTGTAAACACAAGGCTTTAGCCACTGAACTGCTGTTACTACTTAAGCGTGCGTGCATATTTAGTTCAAGCTGTTCACCTGTTACACTATGACTAAACTTAAGTTCAGGCTGTGCTTTGAGTAAACTGACTGGCAATAAATCATGCTGTAGTAAGTCTTCTGGACGCGACACTGGGCTATTTTGATTTAAATAACTCGGTGCAGCCACCAAAATTTGCTCTACACGAAGTAATGGTTCTGCTATAACATGGCTTTCATCAATTTGAGCTGCAACACGTAAGGCAATATCAATACGATTTTCAATTAAATCAGCTGCTTGATGTGCTGCTTCTACATGTACAGCTAAACCACGATGCGCTGACATCCAGTGTGACAAGGCAGGAATAATATGCTGCGCTGCTAATTCTGGTGTGGCTGAAAGACGTAATTCCCCAACTAAATCATCACGTAATTCATTAATACGGATTTTACCCCGCTCTGCAGCAGCAAGCATCTCTTGGCAGCTATGGAAAAAGGCTTGTCCAGCCTCAGTCAAACTCAATTTACGCGTCGAACGATGTAGTAATGTTACTTCCATCTCGTGTTCTAACGAACGAATTTGCTGGCTCACTGCACTGGTTGTGATTCCAAGTTCACGCGCAGCACCACTAAATGAGCTTTTCTCAACTACACAAGCAAATACTCCCATTGCTCGAAGTTGATCTAACATAAATTTCCCTCTGAACTTATGAGTGCTTATAACAAAAATAAATTTGCTATAAGCAACTCATTGTATTATACGGTGAAATTATTTATTTGTATTCGGTAAATTTAATTAATTGGTAAAACATTACCCGGATTAATTGGTTTTCCGTCTAAGCGAACTTGAAATTCCAACATGGTTTGCTGAGCACCACTGTTGCCCATTTCTGCAATTTTTTGCCCTGCTGTCACATTTTGTCCACTTTGCACCAGCAATTTACTATTGTGTGCATAAGCCGTGATATAACCATCAACATGTTTAATTAAAATCAATTGCCCATATTCGGGTAAACCATCTGCCGAATACATCACCTGCCCGTCTGCTGCAGCTAAGACTGCATCACCTGTTTTCCCAGCAAAACGCACACCTTTAACATTTTTAGCTAAATCAAAGTGCTGGAGGACTGGACCTGTACTTGGACGCACCCATTTTAAGCCATTTTGCTTGCTCACGGTGACAGGTGCTGTGACTGGCGTGGCTACCTGAGGCGCAGTGACAACTGGTGCAGGCACAGAGCTACTTTGGCTAGGTAAGGCAATACTTTGGCGTTGAATTGGCTCGGCTTGTGCTACCGCTTGCGTGGTGGTGGTGCGCTTGCTCCCAGTATTTTTTAAACGAATCGATTGTCCAACATAGATTTTATAAGGCGGTACAATATCGTTCATGGCAGCAATACTTTCATAGCTCAAACCATAACGTGCAGCAATGCCACTTAAGGTATCCCCTGAACGCACAGTATAAAAATCTGGAGCCACAGCATAACGTGCCGTATTATTCACTTGTGGTTTAGATGCACATCCTGTCAATACTGCCACCGAAACCAGTGCCGTAGATAACAACACATGCTTCAATAAAGTGTTCGGCTTGCTCAGCATGCTGGATTGAAGGACTGACATAAATAAAACTCTCCACAAAATCTGTTTTTTGACTGCGGCTAAGACTAGCAAAAAAAATCACTGAATCACTGTTGCCACGACTTTTTATCACAAAGTTATAACATTCAAGTTCAATGTGAACTAAATTGTTGAGATAAAGCAGGTAAAACTGCGTAATTGGTTGCATCCATTTGAATCGGGGTAATGCTGACATAAGCATTTTGAACTGCTGCAAAGTCCGAACCAATCTCGCCAAGCTCAGTTTTCATTTCCGTCACAGCCTCACCCGCTAAACCAATCCAAAATACTTGCCGACCGCGCGGGTCTACTTGACTGGTAATCGGTTTCGATAAATGTTTACGGCCTTGATAAGTTATTTTTTGTCCTTTTAGCTCACTGACGTCAGGAATATTAATATTTAAAATATGACGTGGTGGCAATTCAGGTACGCCTTGGGCAATAAAGTCATGTACCCATTGTGCAGCTTGCTGGTAATCATCAGGTTTTAAGTAACTACGCACATTGGGACCTGCCAATGACACGGCGATCGCAGGCTGCTTCATTAAACGCCCTTCAAAGGCCGCGCCAACTGTACCCGAATATAAAACATCATCGCCTAAGTTGGCACCACTGTTGATACCACTCACCACCAAGTCAAATTCAAAGTCAAATAGACCATTCATAGATAAATACACACAGTCGGCAGGTGTACCATTGACTGCCCACACGTCTGGTGCAATTTCTACAGGTCGTAACGGACGATCTAAGGTTAAGGCTGATGAAAAACCACTACGCTCTGCCTCAGGTGCGACCACCACCACGCGCCCTAAAGGTTTTAATGCTTGTGCCAAAGCAATAATGCCAGGTGCAAATACCCCATCATCATTGGCAATTAAAATATTCATATTGTTATCCTTAAGAAAATATAAACCTTATTGTAACCATCATGTGGTTTTTACCACTTTATTATTAGCTTAAAGCAAGGTCTCGTTATTTTTTAGACTTTTGCACAATTTTCTATTTTTTTGTTTGCTTTTGCACATTTTATTGGCAATATCACTTGGATTTTGCTGTCATTTTCAGCGAAAAAACATTTAAAACCGTAGATTTCTTATTTTCTATTACTTAATTTGAGTTCAGGAGATCAATCGTGCGCCGTCTTGCACTGTGTTTCGCTGCTGTTGTTGCTGTTTCTTGTCCTGTTGCCCTAGCACAAAACAGTAACCATGAAGTGACTCCCACCCAATATGTTACAGAAGAAGAACTGGCAGCTTTATATGTTTTATCTGAGCTTTGCCCAAGCTTGGTTGAAAATAAAACTGCCTTTGAGCAAGGCTATGAAAACTTTGTGCAGTCCTATTTACCTGAGCTTAAGCAACCCCTAGTCGCCTTAAAACATTTTGCTCAACAAACCCAATCTGCACCGATTTTGCTTGAAGCCCAACAAGATGCCAAACAAGCGGGCACTGTGAAAAACCGCGAAATCTGTCAAGAACTGACGACTTATCGCAAATAACACAAAATGCTTACAATATCTTGAGAATCAGGGCGGTTCCCCCATAGCAGTTGTTGGAACTTTGTCCTAGAATGCTAGGCTCATTGTGCTTACCTCAAGATATTGGAACCATCTAGAATGACCCGTAAAAGTGCCCTTGCTGCATTCTTGCTCTTGCCTAGTTTCTCTTATGCAGCAACTGTGTTATCAGCACCACCAGAACTCAATAACAAATCTTATGTTTTGATGGACTATGAAACAGGTCAAATCCTTGCTTCAAAAAATGAAAATGAAAAATTAGCACCAGCATCAATGACGAAAATGATGACCAGCTTCATCATCGAACAAAAGTTATTAAAAGGCGAGCTCACGGAAGACGAAAAAGTTCGTATGAATGAATCGGCTTGGTGCCGTGGTAGCAGTACAGAATCATGTATGTATGTACCTTTAAATGGTACAGCCACAGTTTTGGAAATGCTGCGCGGCATTATCGTGCAATCGGGTAATGATGCCTCTAAAGCCATGGCTGAACATATTGCTGGTAATGAAGGTACCTTTGTTCATATGATGAACGAAGAGGCCAAACGTATCGGCATGAGTAATACCCAATTTGTAAACTCAACGGGTATGCCAGCAGATGGACATTTTTCGACTGCCAAAGATATGGCGACGCTTGCACAACATATTATCCATGACAGTTCGAAATACTATCCAATTTATTCAGAAAAAGAGTTTAGCTTTAACGGTATCAAACAAGGTAACCGTAACGCCCTACTTTATACTGACCCAAGTGTGGATGGTTTAAAAACAGGTCATACCAATGAAGCTGGTTATTGCTTAACCACCTCTGCTAAGCGCGGCCCAATGCGTTTAATTTCGGTGATTTTTGGTGCACCGACTATGCAGGAACGTGCCTCACAAACCCGTAATTTATTGGCCTGGGGCTATGCCAACTTTGAAACCGTTAAAGTACAACCTGCCAACCAAGTCTTAGCTAAAGCCAAAGTTTGGTATGGTAAAAGTGCTGAAGCTGAAATTGGTTTAGCGGAAAACTTTAACGTGACCATGCCTAAAGGTCAGGCTAATGCCATAAAAACTCAATTGGTAGTACAACCTAAACTCACTGCGCCTTTAACCAAAGGTCAAGTTGTGGGTAAATACGTGGCTTCTCTAGATGGCAAAGTGATTGCTGAAAAACCATTAATTGCATTAAAAGAAGTGGAAGAAGCGGGTTTCTTTGCACGTATGCTGGATCACATTAAACAGTTCTTTAGCAACTTGTTTTAATTGATTTAAATTTTAAAAAAGCATGCTTTCGAGCGTGCTTTTTTTAACATTAAAATAATATTGAGGAAAAATATGTCTAACTCTGTACGCCCCTATTTAAATACTCGACCTGTCATTGCAGCCACTTGCTATATCGATGCAATGGCTGTGGTGATTGGTGATGTAGAACTGGCTGAAAATGTCTCGGTTTGGCCCTTTGCCTGTATCCGCGGTGATGTCAATCATATTCGTATTGGCAAAAACTCCAATGTTCAAGACCATGCCATGCTGCACGTTAGTCATAAAAAAGCCGATAAACCGGAAGGTTCACCGTTAATTATTGGTGAAGATGTCACCATTGGTCATCATGTCACCTTACATGGCTGCACCATTGGCAATCGCGTTTTAATTGGCATTAACACGGTGGTATTAGATGATGTCATCATTGAAGATGACGTGATGATTGGCGCAGGCTCTTTAGTGCCACCGGGTAAACACTTAGAAAGCGGTTATTTATATATGGGCAGCCCAGTCAAACAAATGCGTGCTTTAACTGAAAAAGAACGTAATTTCTTGCCATATTCGGCACAAAATTATGTCAAAGTATCACGCAATTATTTAGCACAACTCTAAGCTTAAAAATAGCTGAGGAGTACCTCATCCTCAGCTTAGTGGTGCTCATCCAACAACCATCCTGCTGTTTTGGTCTAAACAGAAAAAATTAAATGGCCCTCATCTGAATAAAAAATATATTTATATAATTTAGTTAATATTTAACAGTTACTTATTTTTAACTATTTACGCTAAAAATTACCCATCTAAACAACAAATTTTGTCTGAGCATAGCCAAGCTAATAGAAATTGCGTAGAATATGGCTTTTATTCCATGGTGCTTTGCGATGACTGCTTGGACTGCGCATGTGACTGTTGCCACCGTTGTTGAACAAGACGGAAAATTTCTGTTTGTTGAAGAACATTCAGAAGGCGTCACACATACCGTATTTAACCAACCCGCAGGCCACGTTGAAGCAGGCGAAACGATTATTGACGCTGCAATTCGTGAAACTATGGAAGAAACTGGCTATCGCGTGAGTATTGAATCACTGCTTGGCATCTACACCTATACCCCACCGCTATTTCCTGATCGTACCTATTATCGCTTTTGCTTTTTGGGCAAGGCGCTTGAGCATTTTCCCAATGCCAAACTCGATACAGGAATTGTCGCTGCCGTGTGGATGAGCTTAGATGAACTTTTAGAGACTGCACGAGCACGTAGTCCATTGGTAATTAAAGCCATTCAAGATGCCAAAGCCGGAAAGTCGTATCCTTTATCGCTCATTGATGAGCACCAAAACTCTCCCTTAATTTCAAATTTGGATGCCTAATCCTATGCAACAACGTGTCATCGTCGGTATGTCTGGTGGTGTAGACTCATCTGTGTCTGCTGCCCTTCTACTTCAACAAGGTTATCAAGTTGAAGGCTTGTTCATGAAGAACTGGGAAGAAGATGATGGTACGGAATATTGCACGGCGATGGATGACCTTGCCGATGCGCAAGCCGTATGCGATAAAATTGGTATTAAATTACATACTGCCAATTTCGCTATGGAATATTGGGATCGTGTCTTTGAGCATTTCTTAGCAGAATATGCTGCAGGTCGTACCCCAAACCCAGATATTTTATGTAATAAAGAAATTAAATTCCGTGCTTTCTTAGATCATGCAGTCAACTTAGGTGCTGACTTTATTGCTACAGGTCACTACTGCCGCCGCGGTGAAACCCGTACCAATTCACGCGGTGAACAATATGCACCGCTATTGCGTGGTGTAGACAACAACAAAGACCAAACCTATTTCTTACATGCCGTACACGGTCGCGAAATTAACAAGACTTTGTTCCCTGTCGGGGAAATTGAAAAACCACAAGTACGTAAAATTGCTGAAGAATTGGATTTAGTCACTGCCAAGAAAAAAGATTCAACCGGTATTTGCTTTATTGGGGAACGTCGCTTTAATGACTTCTTACAGCAATACCTGCCTGCACAGCCGGGTAAAATTGTCTTAGAAGATGGTACTGAAATTGGCGAACATCATGGCCTCATGTACTACACCTTAGGGCAACGCGGTGGCATTGGCATTGGCGGCTTAAAAGGTGCAGCTGAAGGCGCTTGGTTTGTTTTATATAAAGATATTCCAGGCAACCGTTTGGTGGTCGGTCAGGGTCATGAACATCCACTGATGCAAAGCACCACTTTATGGTCGGAAGCGATTGATTGGGTCGCTGGTGAACAAGAGATTCCTGCTACAGGTTTACGTTGCACTGCTAAAACCCGTTACCGTCAACCGGATCAAGTATGTACCGTATTTAAAGACGAAAATTCTGAACATGGTGTACGTGTTGAATTTGATGAACCACAACGTGCCGTTACACCGGGACAAAGTGTGGTGTTTTATTTAGCTGAGGAATGCTTAGGTGGTGGTGTGATTCACCATACCAACGCACCAACGCCTGCATTTGTATAAAGGATATTGAAATGGCTGGCTTACCTTTTCAGCAGTCGATTCCGCTCACGCCACGGCAAAATCGTGCTTTGGCTTTAGCGGGGGTATTTCAAGCCACCCAGCTCACGCATATGACCGCCTTAGGCGGTCGACAGAGTATGGGTGAAAGCGGTTTGTTTTATTTCGAACAATTAATTAAAGCCAGTCTCAATATTCGACCCAGCCAAGGCAATAGCCAACAGACCTTAGATTTTTTTCATCAACTCGCTGATGTCTCTTTGGGACTTAAATCTTTTGAAAATTGTTTAACCCAACCTTTTAGCAGCGCACCCAAATCAAGACTCCCTAAACTGGCCAGCACCAAATTGCCGATGAGCTATGCCATGGCGCTGTTGCATTTAGAAAAGAAAGTCTATGCCAACCCCCAATTTGTTAAAATTATCGAACAATCTCAGCAAAAAATATTAAAACAGCTGTCTTTCTTTGATCACAATTATTCCCATCCCAGTATTATTGCCAATCTTGCGCAAACTTATGTCGCAACCGCAGGCTCGATCAATCCACGCATTATGGTACGTGGCAATGCCGAAGCCTTTAAAGATGCCGCGCATACCAACCGTATTCGAGCCTCTTTATTTACCGGTTTACAAATGGCACATTTATGGCGTGAATTGGGCGGTAGCTCATGGGACTTTGTGTTCTTTGGCAAGCGCAAGCTTGTACGCGATATTCAAGATCTCGCTCGCCTACAATATCAGGTGGTAACTTGATGTTTATTTCAGAATTTTTTACGTTTCATTCCAAAGTTTAAGGAATTGCTATGAACGCTTTAACTGCACTTTCTCCATTAGATGGACGCTATGCGAGCAAATGTGATGCTCTACGTCCTTTTCTTTCTGAGTTTGGTTTAATCCATGCTCGTGTGACTGTTGAAGTGCGTTGGTTACAAGCGCTTGCGAACCGTCCAGAAATTACGGAAGTTCCAGCGTTTTCTAACGAAACAAATGCTGCATTGGATGCAATCGTGGCGAACTTCTCAGAAGAGAATGCCAACCGCATTAAAGAAATTGAACGTACCACCAACCACGATGTAAAAGCGGTTGAATATTTCTTAAAAGAACAAATCGCTGATATCGAAGAATTAAAAAATGCTGGTGAATTCATTCACTTTGCATGTACTTCTGAAGACATCAACAACTTGTCACATGCATTAATGCTTAAAAATGGTCGCGAAGTATTGCTTGCCGCAATGCAACAAATTATTGATGCGATTGTTGAACTTGCTGAAAAGCATGCAGAACAACCAATGTTGTCGCGTACGCATGGTCAAACTGCAAGCCCAACTACTTTAGGTAAAGAAATGGCGAACGTGGCTTACCGCCTTGCACGTCAAATCAAACAGTTTAAAAATGTGGAATTATTGGGCAAAATCAATGGTGCTGTAGGTAACTACAACGCGCACTACTCTGCTTACCCAGACATCAACTGGCCGGCACATTCACAAGCTTTTGTTGAATCTTTAGGTTTAGAATTTAACCCGTACACTACGCAAATTGAACCACATGATTACATGGCGGAACTTTTTGATGCATTACGTCGTTTTAATACCATCTTAATCGACTTTAACCGTGACGTGTGGGGTTATATCTCGCTTGGTTTCTTCAAACAACGTTTGAAAGAAGGCGAAGTCGGTTCTTCAACGATGCCGCATAAAGTCAATCCAATTGACTTCGAAAACTCTGAAGGTAACTTAGGTATTGCCAATGCAGTACTTGCGCATCTTGGTGAAAAACTACCTGTATCGCGCTGGCAGCGTGACTTAACTGACTCAACTGTTCTTCGTAACATGGGTGTTGGTTTTGCACAAAGCTTAATCGCGTTTGAAGCATGTTCTAAAGGTATTGCTAAACTTGAACTGAATGCAGAGCGCATTCTAGAAGATTTAGACAATGCACAAGAAGTATTGGCTGAACCAATTCAAACTGTAATGCGTCGTTATGCGGTTGAAAAACCATACGAAAAATTAAAAGCGTTGACTCGTGGTCAAGCGATGACACGTGACATGATGGTCAGCTTCGTGAATGGTAACGAATTAGAAGCCGTTCCTGCTGAAGATCGTGCCCGTTTAGCCGAAATGACGCCTGCAACGTACACAGGTAATGCTGCAGCTCAAGCAAAACAAGTTCAAGATTTAATTGCTAAAATCTAACTCTTCAACTTAAAAAAAAGCGGCGTTTCAACGCCGCTTTTTTATGCCTGTATAGTTTTAAATATAAGTTTGTGGCTGTAATAAGCTGTCATCGTGTTGCCATGTAGTGTTGATCACAACAGGTTCTATTGAGGCTTGCGTTTTCATCAGCGCTGTTTGCTCACCCAGTAATGCCGCTAGGATCGGTTCAACCGTATCGCTCTGGTTTTCATCTAAAAGTAGGCCCTGCGCTAGTGTATTAAAAGCCAAACTTTCATCTATTGCAAAGCTCACGCTGACGGTATCTTGTTCTGTTTCTTCAACTTCGGGCTCTGCCATTGCAATTACGCTAAATTTAAAGGCATCACTCATAGCACTGGTATTGCCACTGGCATCCATCTGACTAAAAGTAAAGCTATGTACACCTAAACTTAGATCGCTATCAGGGGTATACGTCCATGTGCCATCGCTTTTCACCTTCACTGTGGTGATGGCAATACCATGATCATAGATGGTTAAAGTGGCATTGGCTTCACCTCGTCCACTAAACTGTGGACGTGTATCATCGGTTTGGCTATTTTGGCTGATATTGCCTTTTTGCTCACCCACATCATCGGCCACAGTTAAAGTACTCAAATTTACTTTGCTTGGCGCAATCGTATCTTTACGCCCAATGACTTGCGTGGCAACTGATTGATTATTGGCAGCATCGCTTGCATAGACATTGGCGCTGTTATTATTGATTAATGGACTGGTTAAATTAATGCTAAATTTACCACTACTATCGGCTTGCCCTGAACCAATGGTTATTTCTTGACCATTACTGATGATGGTAATTTTAATTTTACTATTTGGCTCTGCAGTACCTGTCACCACCGTCCCTTCTGTATTGACACTCGCTTGCACAGCCTCAGGTGCCAAAGTGTCAAGATTTGGTTTTAAGCTAATCGCATCACTTTGATTACCAGCCGCGTCTTTCACCACCAGTGTTGTGCCACTTTGGTCTGTGACTGCTGGGCTTAAATCCAGCTCAAAATAACCCTCTGAATTGACTTTAGCCGTAGCGATCACTTGACCTTTATCATTCTTAATTTCAATGTTGCTATTGGCTTCAGCATAACCTTTGACTTGGCTACCCGCGCTATTCACTTCTAGCTTTGGCGTGGCTGGGGCTAAGGTGTCTTGTCCAACAATCACAGTAGTATGTGTTGAGCTGTTGCCAGCCGTATCTTGGGCAAGCACTTGGGCTTGGGTGTCTTTTGGCAAGGCTGGATTTACATTTAATGAGAAAGAGCCATCTGATCCAGCAGTGACTGGCCCTGCTAATAAAGTCTTACCATCTGCACTATAGAGGCTAACTTTGCTACCCGCTTCAGCCCGACCCGAAACGATTGTGCCTGTATCATTAAATTGTGCTTCTGGTGCATGCGGTGCAATGGTGTCTTTGCTGCCCGTCACCGCGACCAAATTGGATTGATTACCTGCAGCATCTTTGGCATATACACCAACGCGCTCACCATCCGTCACGGCACGTTTTAATTGAATACTATAGTTACCATTGGCATCTGCAGTGGCTTCACCAATAATATTACCTTGTAAGTCTTGTACATAAACTTTGGCTTTGGCTTCTGTTTTACCTGTGATGACTTTACCCTCTGCATCAATACTGGCAGTCGGATTGGCAGGTGGCATGATATCTTTGGGTTTGTCGCTGTCATCATCATTTTTAAAGGCAGTGAGGTAAAGCGCCTCTACCCCTAGCACTACCAAAGCAGGTTTCACCCAAGATTTTTCATACCATGCTGGACTTGCTACAGGCTCTTCAGCCACCACCGTGGTCGGCTGCGGATTCACCCAAGTTTCACTGCTGGCCAATTCAGTTAAGTGTTGTACTGGATTATAGTTAATGACTTTACCTTTACCATCAAATTCAACTAAATCAAATGCCCCACTTTGATTAGGCAAGACTAAGCTGTGCGGGCTAGAACCATCGGCATGAAAGAACTGTTCAAGGGTGATTTTCTCACCATTCTTTAAGGTGATGATGAGTTTATTACCTGAACGTACCATGCTGGCAATATCATCACGGCTATGACTGATTTGAATAATGGATGCCTGATTGAGTGCCACCAATTGAGTATCGGTATTATGCAGGGTGGCTAAGTTTTGTTTATTTAAAACGACGATAATCGCCATAGAATCCTCAAGGTTTTCACTAGCATCATGCTAAAGGCTCTAACTTATCAAAAGCTTAAAAACCCGACAACGCTTAAAACAAAAAAACCAGCATATTGCTGGTTTTTGATGTCGCTTTATCGCTTAATTCTAAAGCTGCGGGTCACGCAGTTGCACCAAATTATTATTGGCTTTCACTAAGCTGTCTAAAACTTTATTAACTATACTTGGCACGAAACCCTGGGCAATTTGGGCAGCTTGTAAGCCTAACTTTTCACCTAAAGTCGGTTTTTTACGGGTATGAATGGTATAAACATCATGTTTATCTAATAAACTGAGTAAATACTCATCCGAGGTTTTAAGCTCATCAACCAGTTTTAAGTCTAAGGCATCTTGCCCATACCAATGCTCGCCTGTTGCTACCTGTTCAACATTGAGCTGATTACGATATTGTTCCACAAAGTGCTTAAATAAGGCATGGGTTTGTTGTAATTCTTGTTCAAATTTGGCTTTGCCCTCTTGAGTGTTTTCACCAAACATCGTCACAGTACGTTTGTACTCGCCTGCGGTGTACAGTTCAAAATCAATATTATGTTCTTTTAGCAATCGGTTAAAGTTAGGCACTTGTGCCACCACCCCAATTGAACCCACCACAGCAAAAGGTGCAGAAATAATTTGGTTAGCAATACACGCCATCATATAACCGCCACTGGCCGCGACTTTATCGACGCAAATGGTCAAATGAAAACCTGCTTCACGTAAACGCACCAATTGCGCTGCTGCTAAACCATAACCATGTACCATACCACCTGGGCTTTCTAAACGTAGTACCACGCGGTCACGCCCCGCTGTCGCGGTGGCTAAAATTAAAGTAATTTCTTCACGTAAGCTTTCTACAGCTGAGGCCGCAGTATCTCCAGTAAAATCGATTACATACACTTTTTCATTGTTTTTCTTACGCGCCCGCGCTTCTTTGGAGAGCTGCTGATTAAATTGTAACAGTTCCAATTTAGAGGCCGTCATTTGCGCAATTTTTTTACGTTGTTCATTGACACGCGCATTTAGGTGGCTAATAGAAATTTCGGCAGGAACTTTGGGTACATGAAATAGCATACATCTCTCGTATCATTTTTTATTGGTATTTAACATGAGGTCAAATTAAATAAAATTCAATGTTTTTTACAAATAAAAAGAGCCCGAAGGCTCTGTTTATTGCACTGTGGCTTAACCAAAACGACCTGTAATATAGGCTTCTGTTAACTGATGATCAGGCTGAGTAAAGACTTTTTCAGTTGAGTTGACTTCAATTAAATCCCCCAAGTGAAAGTAAGCTGTACGATCTGATACACGCGCTGCTTGTTGCATCGAATGCGTCACAATGGCAATGGTGTACTGCGTTGATAACTCAGAAATTAGCTCTTCGACTTTAGCAGTGGCAATTGGATCAAGTGCTGAACACGGCTCATCCATTAGGATAACTTCAGGGCTGACCGCAATAGTACGCGCAATACATAAACGCTGTTGCTGACCACCCGATAAACCTGTACCTGCTTGATTCAGACGATCTTTTACTTCATCCCAAAGACCTGCTTTACGTAAGCTGCTTTCAACAATTTCTTCTAAATCATATTTATCACGCGCCAAACCATGCAATTTAGGGCCGTATGCCACGTTATCAAAAATGGACTTTGGAAATGGGTTGGGTTTTTGGAATACCATGCCCACTTGCGCACGTAACAACACCACATCTAAGTTTGGATCATAAATGTCTTGGTTGTCGAGCATGACTTTACCCGTGACGCGACATGAATCAATAGTGTCATTCATACGGTTTAAGGTACGTAAAAATGTCGATTTACCGCAACCTGATGGCCCAATAAAAGCAATCACTTCATTTTCATAAATGCTTAAGTCAATACCTTTAATCGCTTCAGTTTCGCCATAATATACATGTACATCAGATGCACTGAGTTTGACATTTTTGGCTGCTTGCTGCGATTTTTCGGCAGTTGTGCTATGCACTTGAAAGGTGTGGCTTGGCGACGTGGTTTGCTTTTCAGTCACAGATTTCACATTATCCAATACAGTATTCATCAATTTTATCCTCAATTACCAACGCACTTCGAATTTTTTACGTAACCAGACTGCAAAAGCATTTAGGCTAATCATCAGCGCCAATAACACAATAATGGCTGCGGCTGTACGCCCTTCAAAGAAGTTACGTAATTCATTGCCCTGCCATAGGAAGATTTGGACAGGAAGTGCAGTTGATTGATCAAATGGGGTCGCAGGTACGCTGGCAACAAAGGCACTCATACCAATTAACAACAGTGGTGCAGTTTCACCCAGCGCCTGTGCTACACCAATAATGGCACCCGTTAAAATACCTGGCAGTGCTAGAGGTAATACATGATGGAACACAGTTTGTACTTTTGATGCGCCTAAACCTAAAGCGGCTTGACGGATCGAAGGCGGAACGGCTTTTAACGATGCACGGGTCGTAATGATCACAGTAGGTAGAGTCATTAAGCTTAATACCAAACCACCCACTAACGGTGCAGATAATGGCAAATGCATCCAGCCAATAAAGATAGCGGCACCGAGTAAACCAAACACGATAGAAGGTACTGCCGCAAGGTTGTTAATATTGACTTCAATAATGTCCGTCAGAACATTTTTAGGTGCAAATTCTTCTAAGTAAATTGCAGATGCCACACCAATTGGAATCGAGATAAAAATCACAATGAGCATCATAAATAACGAGCCCATAAATGCACCCGCCAAACCAGAAGTTGCAGGTGAGCTACGCGAGTCGGCACTATAGAAGATATTGGTGTTAAAGCTATTTTCAAGTACGCCTTTGGCTTTTAAATCATCTGCCAACTGGCGGATTTCAGGGCTAAGTTGTTGCTGTGCATCAGGAAGTGAACGATCAATATTACCCGCTAACCAAACATCCACATTGGCATCTGCCAGTAAATTAATCTCTTTGCTTTGACCAATGAGGCTTGGATCTTTAAACACCATATCACGTAAGCGATATGCTTCTGAGCTGGTATATAAACTCGACAATTCATCGCGGTAATTGGCAATGCTTGGATCTTTGGCAATCATGGCATTCACAATCAAAGCATCCCAATCCACCATGCCCATTTTGGTTTGCCATGCAATATAACGCTGTTCATATTGTGCTGGATTTTCCTCTGCCAGTTGCACTGGTTTTGGGCCTGCATCAATAATTTGCGCATCAAAAGTAATGGGTAGCGTCATACTGGTTTGCCAAAATGCAGGCAAACCTTTGGCTAAAATACTGCTAAATAACAATACGACAAAGAATAAACCCGCAATGACTGCCATAAAGCCTGAGGCTTGAAAGAGTTTTTCTTTACGGTGACGCTTGGCTAAAGAGTTAGCAATGGTTTGTTTACGTTGCTCGCGTGCGCTCGCAGCCGCCTCAGCGTCAAACTGCGGTACAGTAGATGGATTAGATGTACTCATTCGTATTGCTCGCGATATTTACGCACGATGTATAGTGCAATGATGTTGAGACCCAAAGTAATCACAAATAAGGTTAAACCTAAGGCAAAGGCTACCAGTGCTTGTGGGCTAGCAAAATCCGTATCACCGGTTAATTGATTGACAATAGTAATCGTCACCGTAGACACTGCTTCTAATGGATTGGCATGCAGTAATGGACTATTGCCCGCTGCAAGTACTACAATCATGGTTTCGCCAATGGCACGAGATGCTGCAAGTAAGAATGCGCCAATAATACCGGGGAGTGCAGCGGGCAAAACCACCTGACGAATGGTTTCTGATTTGGTTGCCCCTAAACCTAAAGAGCCATCCCGTAATGCGCGTGGCACTTGGGTAATAATGTCATCCGATAATGATGAAACAAAGGGAATGATCATAATGCCCATCACAAAACCGGCGGTTAAAGCACTGGTCGCGTTAATGTTTAGGCCAACCATATCGCCCAACATTTTAAAGAACGGCCCCATGATCATTAAGGCAAATACACCATAGACGATGGTTGGAATACCCGCTAAGACTTCAATGGCAGGTTTCGCCCAAGCACGGAAACTTGAAGATGCATATTCGGCTAAGTAAATTGCGATCATTAAGCCCACTGGCACCGCCACCAATAGCGCAATCCCACTGACCATTAATGTGCCCCAAATCAGTGGCAATAGACCATACTGACCATCAGCACTGCCTGAGGTACTAAAACCAGGGTTCCACTCTGTACCAAAGAAGAAATCTAGAGGGCTCACAAAACTAAAGAAGCGCATCGCTTCACTAAACATCGACATCACAATACCGATGGTGGTGAGAATCGCGACACCTGAACATAACGCTAAAGCGACATTAACCACTTTTTCGACTTGGTTACGGGCACGGAAATGTTGATTTAGGCGTTTTTTAGCGATGACTAAACCTGCGATGGCAATTGCGAGAACCACTGCAAATTTTGCAAATGCAGCAACAGTTGCCATTTTGGCTAATTCTGCTGCGGCTGCAAGTTCATAACTTGCGGGTTGATCGCTAACCCCAAAACCTGAGGCAATCGCTTGCACACGATCCATTAACACTGCAGTGCTTGCAGGGTTTAAGCTCGCTGCAATATTGGCAGGTACATTGTCCATCACCACATGCCGTAAAATACTTGGCTCAATTAAGTTCCATAGCAACAAAATTAAAATGGCAGGGATACCGCACCATAACGCCACCAACGCGCCATAATAACCCGGACGCGAATGTAGCATTGCCGAGTTATTGCCCTGACCTGCTAATTGACGACTTTTGCGTAACCCGATCTGATAGCCAATGGCAATCAAAGCCAGTAATACGCCTATAAGTAGCAGATTCATGTCTTCTCCAGCATTTTTTCAAGTGACTTGAAAAAAGGTTTAAAAAAAGCCAATGCAGGGACTCATCCCTCCATTGGCCGTTTTAAGCTTAATTATTTTACTGCCTTACCTGCTTTAAAATCGGCAAGAATTTGTGCACGTTCTGCATCAGACAATGCAATTAAGCCCGCTTTTTCAAGTTTTGAACCTTTGCCTGAAACTTTTTGATTCAGGAAGTATTCAGTAAATTCACTTAAGCCTTTAATTGACTTTAAATGTTCGCCCTTGACATAGAAGAACAATGGGCGAGATACAGGGTATGCGCCATTTAAAATGGTTTTTTCAGATGGTACAACATTATTTACAGTGGCCACACGTAACTTGTCACGGTTTTGATCATAGAAACCTAGACCAAACACCCCTACCGCACTTGGTGAAGTGGTTAAACGTGCCAATGTTTCGGTGTAATCACCTGAAATTTCGACCACACGACCGTCTTTACGGAATGTGGTGCAGGCTGCTTTATGTGCATCTTTATCTAGTGCTTTAATCGCAGTATAAGCATTACAGCCCGCATCGACCATTTTTTCTTGGAACACTTCACGCGTACCGTGGTTGGATGCAGGAATCACTAAAGTAATCGGCTCATTTGGCAGAGTCTTATCAATTTGATTCCAATGCGTATACGGGTTAGCCACCATTTTACCTTTTGATGGTAATTCAGCTGCCAATGCCGCATAAACATGATAAGGCTTTAATTTGTATTCGCTTTTCTTAGCATTTGAGGCAAATACAATACCATCATAGCCGATTTTAATTTCTAAAACTTGTTTTACGCCTGCCTGATGGCAGCTTTCTAATTCAGTCGATTTAATTTGACGTGATGAGTTGGCCACATCAATTGTATTATCACCCACACCATTACAAAATTGTTTTAAACCACCAGATGAACCACCAGAACCAACGACAGGTGCTTTAAATTGGGGGAAAGTATTGCCAAACTCTTCTGCCACAATACTTGAATACGGTAAAACTGTTGAAGAACCAGCAATTTGAATTGTGTCTCGTGCCGCATTCGCAGTTGTTGCTGCCAAAGTACCTGCTGCCAGTGCGATTGCAATGTGAGTTAAGCGCATTCTCATCTCTCTTGATTAGCCCGAAAGTACAGCACTAGAATTGTTAAGTTATGTACTTTTTTCGATAGGAGCATTTTGATTTTAAAATATGACAGATAAGTTACAGCTTTATGACGCTTTGATGATATATGACCACAGGTATTACAGGCCATATCCCAAAAAAAAGATCCAATATATGGATCTTTTTTACGCTTAAGTGATTGATTTAGAAATAACCACTGGCTTTTTTTGATATTTAAAGCGATATAATAAGATGAGCAAAGCCAACCAAACTGGCACTAACAACACGGCCATACGCATACTCTGGCTCAGACTCATAATCACTAGAATCATGACAATAAAGCCAATACATACATAATTACTGAGTGGACTATACAGACTTTTAAAGCGCGTAACTTGTTGGCTTTTCAGCATCGCTTGACGAAATTTTAAATGGGTAAAAGCAATCATCATCCAATTAATGACCAAAGCTGACACGACCAACATCATTAAGAGTGCAAATGCATCTTGTGGAATCAAATAATTCATCACTACACAAATGGCTGTTATGGCCGCAGAAAATAAGACTGCATATACAGGAATACCACGGCGATTAACACGTTTTAAGATTGCAGGTGCATTACCTTGTTCAGCTAAGCCATGCAACATCCGTGTATTACAATAAATACAACTGTTATATACCGACACTGCTGCAATGAGCACTACAAAATTTAAAACATTGGCTACCCCATGACTGTTTAAGGATTGAAAAATCAATACAAAGGGGCTGCCACCTTGTGCCAATAAATGCCAAGGATATAAGCATAACAACACGCCAATGGCACCAATATAAAAAATCAACACTCGATAGACAATTTGGTTAATCGCTTTAGGAATTGTGGTTTCAGGTGCTTTGGTTTCACTGGCGGCAATGCCAATCAGCTCTAAGCCACCAAAAGCAAACATAATCATCGCGAGGGCCATTAAAAAGCCAGTGCTACCGCCGGCAAAAAAGCCACTATGTTGCCAAAGATTGGCTACACCTGCTTGTGACCCCGCGCCACCACTGATTAATAAATACACCCCAAAGCCGATCATGCTTAAAATGGCAATAATTTTAATCATGGAAAATACAAATTCGCTTTCACCAAAAAATTTGACATTCACCAAATTAATGCCATTCATCACCATAAAAAAGGCTAAGGCACTAAGCCAAGTGGGAATATGCGGCCACCAAAACTGAATAAAGGTACCAATTGCACTCAGCTCTGCCATACTCACCAACACATACAGCACCCAATAATTCCAGCCTGCAATAAAACCGGCCATTTTTCCCCAGTATTTATTGGCAAAATAACTAAAAGAACCACTGACTGGCTCATGCACCACCATTTCACCCAGTTGGCGCATAATTAAAAAGGCGATGATTCCTGCAATGGCATAACCCAATAATACCGAAGGCCCTGCCAATTGAATGGTTTGCGATAGGCCTAAAAATAAACCTGTACCAATCGCGCCCCCTAAAGCAATTAATTGAATGTGGCGGTTAGATAATTGTTTTTTTAATTGATGCTGTTCAACGTCCATATCACGACTCCTTGCCAATTTTGATTTAATGCAGGCCTATTCCATTGACCTAGATTGCATCTTGATAGTCGATCTGCTTAGGCTGGTTGAGTTTAGTATAGCCATAATCACCATAGTCATAACGTGCCACCACTTGCCCAAACTGTTTTAACCGTTCAGGCGCATCCATAGGCTGGAGCTTTAATTCAATCAAACACAGCGATTGACTGACCTGTACATGGTTTAAAGTTTCACTTAATTGCTGATGAGTATGCACCACATGCGCTTGATGTGGCTGATTGGCAGCAAAAACCTGTGCAAACTGACTATATTGCCAATTTTGTACATCGTTATAACGGGCGTTTTCTCCCATAATTAAGCGCTCAATAGTATAGCCGCCATTATTTAATACAAAGATGATCGGCTTGAGCCCCAGACGTAAAATCGTCGAAAGTTCTTGAATAGTCAACTGAATGGAACCATCCCCAATAAAGAGCAGATGGCGCCGCTTGGGTGCTGCCAACATACTGCCTAATAATGCAGGTAAGGTATAACCGATAGAACCCCAAATCGGCTGGGCAATATAATCAACGCTTTTAGGGAATACTAAGCTCGATAAGCCTGCATTGGCAGTACCAATCTCTGCGACAATCACATCATCTGCCCGAATAAAAGGGGCAATTTGCTGCCATAACCAGGCATGGCTCAAAGCCTGCTCCAACTCAAAATCAGCTGCGACTAGTTCTAAGGGCTGTGGCTGAATGTTGATTTTGGCTTGAGGCAGTTGTTGAGTCCGACGAAGTAAAGCATGACATAGCTCAGATAAACCAACCCCAACAATCTGTTGCTCACCAATACAAATGGTATCTCTATTCAGACTAATCATCTGTTGAGCATGTAATTTCTGCGAGAAAAATGCTGTCGCCACATCAGTAAAACGCACGCCTATCGCAATTACACAATCTGACTGTTCCACCAATACTTGGGTCTGTGGATTAGCCGCACCTACATATACACCTGCAAATAAAGCTGAAGCCTCATCCATAATATTTTTAGTCGTGTTTAAGCAAGCATACGGTAGATTAAGCTGCTCCGCCCATTGTTGTAACACTTCGGTCAGTTGCCATGTAGATGCAGGATGATCAAGCAGTAAAATTGGCCGTTTGGCTTGCTTTAGCTGAGCTAAAATTTGCGTCACAGTTTGCTGTAACAGCACTGGATCAGTTTGAGCAGGGCTTAAATCCAGTGCTTTATGATTAACCTCTACACGAATATGAGTAATATCAGAAGGCAATTGAATATGTACTGGACGCTGCTGTAAAACACATTGTTTTAAGACACGATCAATTTCAGCCACGGCATTACTGGGGCTTAAACGGGTTTGTGCCACCGTAAATTCACGCATACATTGCATGATGTTTTGATAATTACCATCCACTAAAGTATGGTGTAACAATGCACCGCTGTTCACTGCATGTAATGGTGGAATACCTGAAATATGTACCAATGCCACACCTTCGGCATAAGCGCCTGCAATGCCATTGATCGCGCTTAAATCACCTACCCCATAGGTAGTTAATAAAGCGGCAATACCATTTTGGCGTGCATAGCCATCTGCGGCATAAGCTGCATTTAACTCATTACAATTGCCAATAAATGCTAAATTCGTATCCTGTTCCAACTGTTCTAAATAAGACAGATTAAAATCACCTGGCACACCAAAGACATGCCCAATACCCATCTCGACAAGGCGCTGATTTAGATACTGACCGATTTCCATAAACATTGTTATTGTTCCTGTTATATGACGCTGTAAATAACAGAATATTGCATTTCATTTTTCGATTTCATGCATAATGCACAGCATAATCAATAAAAAATACATAAAACGTGTATCAAGCAAGGATTCGATGCAATGGATAAATTTGATTGGAAAATCATTTATGCACTCCAACACAATGGTCGGCTCACCAATCAAGAAATAGGTGACTTAATCGGTTTATCTGCTTCACAATGTTCAAGACGACGGCAACTATTAGAGCAAAAAGGGATTATTTTGGGCTATAGCGCGCGAATTGATCCAGCAGCTTTAGGCTTAAGTGTGGTGGCAATGGTACAAATTAAATTAAAAACCCATGATGCCGCGGCCAAAATGGCCTTACAGCAATTGATAGCCGATGAAGATGCCATTCAAGAAGCTTTTTCTTTAAGTGGTGATGCTGATTTCATGCTTAAAGTGGCGGCACAAAATTTAGAAATTTTGGCCAATTTTGTGACTGATAAACTGTTAAGTTGTGAAGTAATTGGACATATTAAATCCTATATCGTGCTTAATAAATTTAAAGATGCCTCGACCTCTGCACGACTAAGCCGCGGTTTAGCGCTATAAAACAAAACGCTCAAATCTAGATTTGAGCGTTGTTTAAATCTGCTTTAATAGACACTACCCTTTGTGAATATGGATCACTTGCGACAAGGTATTTTCTAATAAACCTTGTTGTCCAAATTGTACGCCTAAACCTGAATGTTTCCATCCGCCAAATGGTACATGCGGCAGCACCTCAGCATGAGTATTGAGCCACACCGTACCGCAATTTAAATGCTGAATATAGCGTTGTGCCTTGTCTATATCTGATGACCAAATCGAGGCCCCTAAAGCATAATCACTGTGTTGCAACTCTGTTAAAACCTGTTCTACATTTTGATAGCTTAATATCGGTAATACAGGACCAAATTGCTCTTCTTGAACCACACGACTTTTGGCATTGACATGGATTAAAATCGTAGGCGCAATAAAATAGCCTTGTGCAGGCAGTGGTTGTGCTGTAGTCAATACCTGTGCACCTTCTGTGCATGCCTCGGTAATCAATTGCTTGACTTTTTGGTAGTGTTTAGCATTTTGCACAGGGCCGAAGGTCGTTTCAGGTGCTAAACCATCACCGAGTATTTGTGTTTCAGCCAAATTTGCTAAGCGCTGGCTTAATGCTGCATATTGACTTTCATGCACATAGACGCGCTTTAAAGCTGCACAGGTTTGTCCCATATTGATAAATGCAGCATTAAAAATTCGTGCTGCAATTTTATCTAAATCACTGTCAGGTAATACAATTCCAGCATCATTCCCGCCTAACTCAAGCGTTAGATGTTTAAAACTCGCGGCAGTGTGTTGTTTAATTTTTAAACCAGTTTGGATTGAACCCGTAAATACAATTTTATTGACTAAAGGATGCTGGCTAAGCTGTGCTCCCGTTTCAGCATCACCTGTCAGAATAGAAACCACGCCAGCAGGTAATTCACGCTGCATGATTTGCACCAGTTTGGCTGTTGCCAGTGGGGTATATTCTGAGGGCTTATTAATCACCACATTACCTGCACGTAAAGCTGGCATAATATGCCAAATAGCAATCATCAGTGGCCAATTCCACGGGGTGATTGAAACAACAATGCCCATTGGTCGGTGATGTAATTCGATCCGTTTTTCTGCATCATCTTGTAAAACCTCAGGACTTAAGTCAAGGCTCGCCTGATAGCGTGTCCATGCAATTGCAGCAGCCACTTCTGTATGTGCCAAACTTAGAGGTTTACCTTGTTCTTGTACAATGAGCTGCGCCAATTCATCGGCATGTTGTTCAATCCCTAATGCAATACGCATGAGTACAGCTTTTCGCGTTGCTTCATCACTGTGCTGCCAAGTGCTCAAGGCATGCTGGGCAGTGGATATAGTATATTCAATTTGCTCAGCAGAGGGGCTACTACATAAGGCAATAATACGTTCTGTAGCCGGATTAAGCACAGCAAATGAATCAGCTAAACCTTGTGTGGCTTGACCTTGTATAATGCAAGGTACATGATGCGGAATATGCAATTGAGTCATGGATTCATCCTGAATGCGACTATTGTTGTTGTCTATTCAAGTTAGCTGATTTAAGCCCGGCAAAGTATGCATTTTTTTGCAAGAATTGCACATTTTGTGCATGCATTAAAAAAGCACCCTAAAGGGTGCTTTTCTTGAAATCAACCTAATGCTCAGATTTAGTCAATTGCAGGTGTATAAGTACCATCAGCGATTGCACCTTTGATACGATCAGCTTCGATTAACACCAGTGCTAGCAAGTTCTTCACGTTATCTAAAGTTGCTACTGGGCTTAAAGTCGTCATTTTCAACGATTGAACTTGACCAACTTTAGTCACACCAATGTTTGCTTCACCACGCGCAAATAATTCGTCTGCGACGTTTTGGTTTAAGGTATCGAGTAATTCTGCTGGATAACCTGCAGGAATCACACGGAACAATACCGAAGCAAATTGTGGATCAACCAGCATTTCTAAACCATCAGTTGCAGTAATATAGTCTGCAACTTCACGTGTTAAGGTCACACCGTGATCAATCATTGAACCATATAGCTCTTCGCCTAATGCTTCAATGGTCATCCACAATTTAAGTGCATCAAAACGACGTGTGGTTTGTAGTGATTTAGAGACTAAGTTTGGAACACCGTGCTCTTCATCATAAGCTGAGTTTAAGTACTCTGCTTCATAATGCATAAAGCGATAGTTGGCTTCATCTTTCAGTAAGAATGCGCCACACGAAATCGTTTGGAAATAATGCTTATGGAAATCAAGCGTTACCGAATCAGATAATTCGATACCATCTAACATATCACGGTGATCGTTAGACAAGATTAAAGCACCACCCCATGCTGCGTCGATATGCATCCACGCGCCATATTTATTGGTGATTTCACGTACTTGTTTCAGTGGATCAATTGCACCAGCATCGGTTGTACCTGCAGTTGCAACGACACATGCCACGATCTTACCTTCAGCCTGAAGGTGCGCCATGGTTTTTTCAAGTGCGTCCATGTCCATACGAGCATTTTCGTCAACAGGAACAGTCACCACCGATTGGAAGCCCATGCCCATCATTGCCATGTTCTTTTGCACAGAGAAATGTGCATTTTCAGAACAAATGACTTTGACGTTACGCATCGCATCTGCTGGTACGCCATCACGCTGAACAGACCACGGCTTACCGTTTTCGTCTTTCCAGTTTTTCGCGATGCAGGCATCACGCGCAAGAAGTACACCCATTAAGTTAGACTGAGTACCGCCAGAGGTGAATACACCTGCTTGACCTGCACCGTAACCCACTTTTTGACGTAACCAGTCAATCAGCTGAACTTCCATCAAAGAACCAGCCGGGCTTTGATCCCATGAGTCCATTGATTGGTTCGTCGCGTTAATTAACACTTCCGCGATTTGGCTGGTAACCATCGTCGGACAATGCAAATGCGCAAGTGAATGCGGATGATGTACTTTTAAGCTTTTATTTAAGAAAAGCTCCACCATACGCTCTAAAGACTTTTCAACACCCAAACCTTGTTTAGATGGATTAAATGCAATCGCGCTACGTAGCTCTTTAATGCTACCGCCCGTGTACATTTTGTCGTTTTGTAACCATGCAGCAACCGCTTTGGTCGCTTGATCCATTGCTGAGGTATAGTCAGCAATAGATGCAGCATCATTACAGAGCAACGCTTTACGATGTTCTGCAAAATCAACCATTATTACGCGCCTCGAACAGCAACTAGAGCTTCAGCAAGAGCTTTTTTGAAGCGAACAATCACTTCAACACATTCTTCTTGCGTGATAATCAGTGGGCAAAGTAAACGAATCACTGTACCGTTACGACCACCTTTTTCTAACAACAATTGGTTGTTGAAACAAGCGGTTTGGATTGCCGCTGCCAATTGTGAATCAGCAGGTAATGAACCCATATGGTCAGCAGGTTTACGTTCGTCAACAATTTCAACGCCGATCATTAAGCCACGGCCACGTACGTTACCGATACATGGGAATTCTGCTGCTAATTTTTTCAATTCAGCTTGTAGATAATCACCACGCTCTTGCGCGTTTTGTGCCAAGTTTTGCTCTTTGATCGTTTTGATCGTTGCAAGACCTGTACCCATCGCCAATTGGTTACCACGGAAAGTACCCGTGTGACCCGCTGGCTGCCAAGCATCAAACTTACGTTTAATACCCAGTACTGCAAGTGGTAAGCTACCACCGACCGCTTTAGACATGACTACAACATCAGGTTCGATACCTGCATGTTCAAAGGCAAACATTTTACCTGAACGTGCAAAGCCCGCTTGAACTTCGTCAAGAATTAACACGATGTTGTGTTTTTCAGTCACTTCACGGATTTTCTTTAACCATTTTACAGGTGCAGTCACTACACCGCCTTCACCTTGAATCGCTTCAAGAATAACAGCTGCAGGTTTAGTTACACCGCTTTCTACATCTTCAATGAAGTTTTCAAAGAAATAAGTTAAAGCATCTACACCCGCTTCACCACCTAAGCCTAATGGGCAACGGTATTCATGCGGATATGGCATGAATTGTACGCCTGGCATTAAGTTGTTTACGGCATTTTTAGCAGATAAGTTACCTGTCATCGCCAGTGAACCATGTGTCATACCATGGTAACCACCAGAGAAGCTAATCACTGTGCCACGACCAGTAAAGGTTTTAGCCAGTTTTACCGCAGCTTCTGTCGCATCTGCACCAGATGGACCACAGAACTGCAAGCAATACTCTTCCTTACCACCTGGTAATTGTTCAAGTAATGCTTCAGTAAATGCATCTTTTAAAGGTGTCGTTAAGTCTAAAGTATGTAATGGCAAGCCGCTTGCTAGCGTGTCTTGAATACTTTGAATAACCGCAGGATGGTTATGACCTAACGCCAAGGTACCTGCCCCAGCTAAACAATCAAGGTACTGTGTACCTTCAACATCGGTAACCCAACACCCTTGCGCTTTTGCAATCGCTAACGGTAATTTACGTGGATAACTACGCACGTTAGATTCCATTTGACTTTGGCGAGTCAAATAGTATTCGTTAGTAGAAGTAGAGGCAGGGTTTACTGAAGTAACGCTCATATCGAATTACCATCTCTGATATGGGTTGAAAGAAATAAGTCGGGGGACTTGTGGTCTTTGACTCGGTGCTTTATATCTTAGTTTGACGCTGTTTGTTGTTCGTCATAACTAGGAGCGCGATGATACCGAATTTTTGTAAAAAATAAACAACTTTCGGCGTTTTATCGCTGTTAAACTCGTTAAAAAAACGGATTGGACCAACCAATAGTTGGAATTATCATCGCATATTATGACAATTGAAAGAAATCCTTATTTTTTATAATTTTTTTAACTGGTTTTTGATCAAGAGTTGAGTTAAACAGCCTATCTTATGTAAGTCTCTATTTTTATTTATATTTCTTTTATTTTTAATCTTTTATTCTCTTTACACTCCTACCACAAACTGAACTTATTTTTTACTTAAAGCACGCTTAACATGAGCAGAAGAATTGTTCTGCAACAGTGATCTATTTTATGTATAAAATTGCGCTTATCGTCTCTACTATTTCCGCTTTTAGCCCTCTTATTTTAAGCCATGCCCATGCAGAGACGCTGAATTATAATGTCGTCAATATCCAAGCCGAAGCTGAGCGTGAAATTTCCAATGATTTAATGCATGCCACCTTATATATTGAAAAGTCCAACAAGCAACCTGCGCCTTTAGCCACAGAGCTCAATCAGCGCATGAATCAAGCCTTGGCAACTGCCAAACATTACCCACAGGTCAAGCTCGAAACGGGCGCCCAAAGTACCTATCCAATTTATGATTCTGAAAATCGCAAGCTCAAGGAATGGCGTGGTCGTAGCGAAATACGTCTTGAAAGTGGTGATTTTAAAGCAGCAAGTCAATTGATTGCTGAGTTACAACAACATTTCCAAGTCAGTTCGATTAATTTTTCGGTGTCTGAACAAAAACGTAAAAAAGTTGAAAATGAGCTGATGTTAGAAGCCTCTAAAAACTTCCAACAACGTGCTGATACGATGAGCAAGGCATGGCATAAATCAGGCTATCAATTGGTGAGCTTAAATATCAACACCAATCACTATGGCTCGCCTATGCCTCGTATGGCGATGATGAAAGCTGCAAGTGATGCGGTGCCTGAACAAGCTGTGGCAGCGGGTGAATCAAAAATTAGCGTGACTGCCAATGGTTCAATTCAATTTAAATAAGGCATAAAAAATCCCGCTCGAAGGCGGGATTTTTTTCGTTTATTATAAGAATCACCCAAACCAATATATCTTTATCAATCCGCTATGTAGCTAGTCACATCTAGAAAATTCTTTATCTTTCTATATTAGTAAATAAGTCAAGTTGTAGATTTTCTTTAACATCTTTTAAGCATTTTTCTAAACTTAGTTGAATGTACTTTTTTTTCATCTCACTATAAGCAAATTGTTGAATATCATATTTTATTGCTTCTACGGATCGGCAAAGTTCATTAAACATATGAATTGAAATATTTAAATTACTCTCTTCTAGATTAAATACATGTATATATTGGATTTGTTCTGATTCTGTCTTTTTGCCACTCATCCGAACACTTAGTAAAAAGAATCCTTCCTTTGTTATTAGATAACTCGGGCATTCTTTTTTGCATGGATCTATACAAGTGCTGTGCAAAAAATTGTTTGCTCTAAATTTCTCATTAAATTTGAGATTTTTGATTGCTCGTCTAACTTCAGTCGATTTTTTATTAAAAACTTTAGCTAAAATTAAGTCTGTTGTAACAACTTGACCATTTTTGATAAAAGCTAATTGATTTGGCATGTGGATCTACTCCTTTATAGTGTTTCACATGCTTTCTAATTATCGTTAGTTTTATAGTTATGGAAATAGAACTCCTTTTTCTGTTCTAGTAGCGATTTTTATAATCATATTTAGAAAGTTTTTCTCTATTTAACGCGCTTAAACCTACAGTTTCTAATTCAATTTTTGGAAAATCATGTCCATTAGGGAATTTCCAACATTCAAATTTCAAGTTTAAATCCTTTGATTTACTATTCAAACAATTAATTAGACCAAAAAATAAGCTTGGGTTATCCTTTACATTAGTTAAAGAAAGAACACCATCCGCTATTAAAAGAGTTGAAGCCCACATAGGAGCAACCCATTTGTATCTATTCCATGCTCTTCCAACCTTTTCGGCATCTGTAACTTCTATTTTTACACCATGTTCAGAGATAGCTCTTTTAGAATAAATTTCGTAGGTTAAAAATTTAGCTTTATTAACGCTTGGTTGTTGTCCACCGCCTGCTTTCATTTCCAAAAGAGTAATATACATAGCACCTGCTAAACATCCCTCCTTAATATGTAGAAGTACTTCTGCATTATTTGCATTTCTCAAACCTAACTTCTCATCATAAAAATTTAATGCTTTACGTGCATAATCTATTGGCACACTTTCCAAGAATTCGTGATAATTTTTAATAATATATTGAGCAATAAAACAGTCTCTTTTATCGATGTCTTTTGGATTGGGGTAACACATGTAGCCATAAACTGTTGCCAATACATATAAGGTATCTTTAGGCATACAAGCAAAATCCATTTCCATACAATCTGCTCCTAGACTTAAGCTCTCTTAATTTTCTAAATTAATTTTATCTTTGAAAATTATTATGTATACAGCAAAATAAAAAACAGCCCCGAGAGGCTGTCTTTTTTACGCGAAAACTTAGTAAATCGCCATATGGTTACGATGAATCATTTCCAATGAGCGTGCTTCACCTAGCACTTGATAGACTTTATCAGAAGCTAAACCTTTGACAATTTCAGCCGAACGCGAACTAAAGTTAACACGTCCTACTGCAATACGATGACCGTCGCTATCAACACATTCCACCACATCACCGCGCTCAAAATGCCCTTCTACAGCTTTTACACCCACAGGCAATAAACTACGGTGATTGTCTTTAATGGCTTTCACTGCACCAGCATCCAACACTAAACGACCCGCAGTTTGTAAATGCGCGGCTAACCATTGCTGATGGGCCGTAATACGGTCGTTATCGGTAATAAATAAAGTCCCCAATAACTCACCTGCCATTAAACGTGATAACACTGCATCACTTTCACCGCTGGCAATTAACGTTGGACAGCCTGATTTAGCAGCCAAACGTGCAGCACGTACTTTGGTCAACATACCACCGCGACCAAATTTACCACCACCACCGGCCATATCAAACAAGCTTTCATCTAATGCACGTACCGTATGGAACAGCTTGGCATTTGGATTTGAGCGTGGATCTGAGTCAAACATCCCTTGTTGATCGGTTAATATAATTAACAAATCAGCATGGACTTGACCGGCAACCATAGCCGCTAACGTGTCATTATCACCAAAACGAATTTCATCAGTAGATACCGTGTCATTTTCATTAATGACCGGAATCACGCGCCAATCAATTAAGTGCTGCAACGCATCACATGAATTGAGATAACGACGACGATCAGCTAAGTCATCATGGGTCAGTAGCACTTGCGCGCTACGAATTTCATGTTGTTCAAGCACGCTTGACCACGTTTGAATTAAACCCATTTGACCAATGGCGGCACAAGCCTGAAGACTGGGTAAATCTGTGGGTCGGCTGTCGAGCTTCATACGTACCATACCTTCAGCCACAGCACCTGACGACACGAGAATAATCTCGTGTCCGGCATTGTGTAGCGCGGCGATTTGTCCTGCCCAATGCGAGATCGCATCAAGGTCTAAACCTTGCCCATTTGCTGTTAGTAAAGATGATCCGATTTTTACAACGATTCGTTTGCAATCCTTGAGCTGACGTTGCCCATCTACCACTTCTATCATCTTGTCCTCAGACTTGTTTTTTCACGATTAGCGTACGTAGTACACTTCTACTCCATCATCATCGCCATCTTCATCATCTTCGTCATCGCCCAAAATACCAGCAAGACGTTGTTGACGACGCATCTCACGATACGCTTCTTTCGCGGCAATGGTTTGTTCGCGTGTTTCAGCTTCAAGCTGATCACGGAAGGCTTTCATTTCGGCTGCATAATCTGCATCTTCAAGTTCACGTTCACGTTGTTCCTCGATTTGATCCATCAAGTAGTACACAACGTCCTTGGTGCCTTCAAAGGTTAAACCTGAAGTTTTAAAGACTGGACCTGTCCATTGCATTTCTGCAAGTAAATGGTCACACCATTCATCACGCGTATCGCTGTCCAATTGATCGACTTTATTGAGTACCAATACAATTGGTAATTTCGACAACGTTGGGGAGAATTTCTCAAGCTCAGTTAAAATTGCTTTCGCGTTGTAAGCAGGATCAGAACCATCAATGGGTTGTACGTCTACGATATGTAATAAAATACGCGTACGTGCCAAGTGTTTTAAGAAACGAATACCAAGGGCTGCACCATCTGATGCACCTTCGATTAGACCTGGAATATCGGCCATCACGAATGAACGATGGCTATCAGCATCCACTACACCAAGGTTAGGTACCATGGTGGTAAATGGATAATCTGCCACTTTTGGTTTTGCTGCAGATACCGCACGGATAAAGGTTGATTTACCCGCGTTTGGCATACCCAGTAAGCCTACATCCGCCAATACTTTTAATTCCAAACGAATTTCACGGAATTCGCCTTTAAAACCATGCGTACATTTACGTGGTGAACGGTTAGTCGATGATTTGAAGTGGGTGTTACCCAAACCACCGTCGCCGCCTTGCGCCACGATTACGCTTTGACCACTTTGAACTAAGTCGCCAATAATGTCACCAGATTCGGTATCGACAATGGTGGTACCTACTGGCACATAAAGAACTACAGATTCACCACCACGGCCAGCACAGTTTGCGCCACGACCATTTTTACCGCGCTCTGCACGGAATCTACGGGTATAACGATAATCTACGAGGGTGCTGGTGTTTTCGTCAGCTTGAATAATGACATTACCGCCACGACCACCATCACCACCATCTGGACCACCAAATGGTACGAATTTTTCACGGCGAAAACTGGCTACGCCATTGCCACCGTCGCCAGCCTCTACGGTAATGACTGCTTCATCAACAAAGCGCATACTGCCAATCCTCTAAAAACTTTAAAACCGCCTATTCTGCCATATTTTAAAAAATTTCTCGAATAGATTTAAGCCAGAATATAGGTATTTTGCATTTTGTTAATTTTTAAGCGCTTATAACAATCAATTCATTCATTTTATTTATTTGTTGTTGTTTGCTTGAGACTCTATAGTCGCACATAAATCTTGTTTAATTGTTTCTATGCCAAACACGTCTTCTTCTCCAACTCAACCGTTGTCATCACAATTTGTGTTAATCATGGCATTGGCTTGTGGTCTATGTGCAGGCTCGGCCTATTTTAATCAACCGCTAATTTACTCAATTGAAAAGAGTTTGGGCATTAGTACGAGTCAAGCAGGTTTTGCGGTCGTGGTCGCCCAAATCGGCTATATGTTCGGTTTAATGTTGCTGGTGCCTTTAGGTGATTTTTTTAATAAACGCAAATTGATCGTCAGTTTAATGGTGTTTGCTGCTGTGTCACAACTGCTCCTTTCGATGAGCAGCAATTTAACAGGTTTATACCTATTTACCTTATGTGCAACTTTTGGTGCCATTTCAGCACAGGTATTAATTCCTTTTGCATCAAGCATGAGTCCACCTGCATCAAGTGCAGCGACTGTCGGTAAACTGATGAGCGGCTTGGTAATGGGCATTATTTTGTCGCGTAGCTTTGCAGGCTTTGTTTCGACCTATTGGTCATGGCAAGCGGTGTATTTCAGTAGCGGCATTTTAACCTTATTATTTGCGGTATTGATGTGGCATAAATTACCCGATACCCAGCGTCAAGCAGGTTTAGCGATCAGTGATATTTATCGTTCTTTATTTAGTTTGGCTCAACAAAATCCGCATCTGATTCGTCGTGCCTGTGCAGGTGCTTTGGGCTTTGGTATTTTGTCGATGGTGTTCACTTCTATGACCTTTGTATTAGGGAGTGCACCATATGAATTTAGCGACTTTGAAATTGGCTTATTTGGCTTACTAGGTGTAATTGGTATCTATTCTTCAAGCTGGTCAGGTAAAAAAGTTGGACAAGGTCAAGAAAACTTAGTGGCAAAACTGTGTATTGGCTTAATGCTGTTTTCATGCATTCCGCTCTATTTTGCGCAACACAGTTTGATCATTTATGCACTTGGGGTCTTAATGAGTTATTTTGGTTTAACCGCTTTTCATGTGTTAAATCAAAACTTAGTCTATCGTATAGATGGTAAAGCACGCTCGCGTATTAATGCCGTTTATATGACCATTTATTTTAGTGGCGCAGCTTTAGGCTCATTAGGTGCGGTATATGCATGGCAACATTATCAATGGCTAGGCTGTGTGCTCTTAGGTTTAATGTTTAGTTTAGGTATTTTGGTCATTGACCGCTTTGATTTTAAACGTCTGCAAAAGACGTCATCTTTAAAATAAAAAAGCGCCCTTTAGGGCGCTTTTTTATTCGTGCTGTACAACTTATGCAGTTTGTTCAGCAGGAATTTTAGGGTAGCTTACGCCGCCCATTTGTTCAGCAATACGTAATACTTGGCAGCTATAACCTACTTCGTTATCGTACCAAACATAAGCGGTTAAACGGTTGCCAGAAGTGATTGTTGCTTGCGCATCAAATACACCAGCAGTGCGTGAACCGATAAAGTCAGATGATACAACTTCTGTAGAGTTGGTATAACCAATTTGACCTTGTAGGCTAGAATTGATTGAGATTTGGCGAATGTATTCATTCACTTCGTCACGATCAACTTCTTTGTCTAAAGTTAAGTTTAGAATCGCTAAAGATACGTTTGGTGTCGGAACACGTACCGAGTTACCTGTTAACTTACCTTTAAGCGCTGGAAGTGCTTTGGCAACTGCTTTCGCCGCGCCAGTTTCAGTGATGACCATGTTCAGTGTTGCAGCACGGCCACGACGGTCTGCTTTATGGTAGTTGTCGATTAAGTTTTGGTCGTTGGTGAACGAGTGAACTGTTTCAACGTGACCATTTAACACTTTGTATTTATCTTCTAATACTTTAAGTGTTGGTGTAATCGCGTTGGTTGTGCAGCTTGCAGCAGAGATGATTTTGTCTTCATCTAAGATGTCCGCTTGGTTCACACCAAATACCACGTTCTTCATGTCACCTTTACCAGGTGCAGTTAAGATCACACGTGCAGCGCCTGGGCATTCTAAGTGCTGAGCAAGACCTTCAGCATCACGCCATTTACCAGTGTTATCAATGATCAATGCATTGTTAATACCGTAAGCTGTGTAATCAACTTCAGATGGTTTACCTGCATAAATTACTTTGATGAATTGACCGTTGGCAATGATTGCTTCGTTTTCTTCATCTACAGAAATTGTACCTGCGAATGGACCATGGATTGAGTCACGGCGTAATAAAGACGCACGTTTTTCTAAATCGCCATCCGCAGTTTTACGTACTACAATTGCTTTTAGGTTTAAGCCACGGCCAAGACCAGATTGGCTGATCATTAGACGCGCTAGGATACGACCGATACGACCGAAACCGTAAAGGACAACGTCACGACCTTCTACAGAAGTAGGACGACCTTCAGCTGCTTTAACCGCATTGGCAACAAATGCATTTACGTCGCCGCCTTGAGCAGCAAATTCAACAGCAAGTTTACCTAGATCAATTTCAGCTGTACCGATGTTGTCTAACTTTGCCAATGCTTCAATGATTGGGAACGTGTTTACAACAGAAAGTTCAACGTCAAGTACGCGAGTACGACGGTGTGCTTTTAAGATCTGGATCACAGAACGGTTAACTAAAGAACGACCGAATACTGAAACCACGATGTTTTTTTCACGGTATAACTGACCGATTAACGCGATCATTTGTTCCGCAAGTTCTTCACGGTTTTTCCAGCGACCTTGGTGCTCTGCATGTAGGGCGATGATAGTCTCTTTGCTCACAGATACGTCCTCTAATTAATTGTATATCTAGGCATAAATTTTAAAACCCGACAATTGTAATGGAATTCTGCCAAAGTTTGAATCAAAAGCTGCCTCAAGCTCAGTCATTTTGCGCTATATTCACTATAAAATTGCAAAATAGTTGTAATTATTTTTATGATTTTGCTATCAAAAAGCAAAAAATCGTTATTTTTCAGTAAAATTTAAGCAGCCGCTCAAGTGCTGCTTAATCATTCAAAAGCTTAAAGCTGACTATTTTAGGGTTTTGTCCTCTAAGCGTGCATCTAAAGCTGCCATATTTTGCGCTAAAGCACGCTGCTTTTGTTGCTGTTTAATGACATGCAAACTGCCTTCAATCACCAATAAAATCACTGCCAACCAAATAGGCAGATAAGTGAGCCATTCATCGCTGCTAATCCGCTCACCAAGCATCATCGAGGCAAAAGCCAATAACACAGGTTCTAAGTAACTGAGTAAACCAAAAATCACAAAGGGTAAATAACGACTGGCGAGCATATAACTACCCAAGCCCAAACAGCTTAAGAAACCTAAACCAATCACCGCCCAAATTAAATGTGGGAAATTAGCAATCACGGCAAAGCTATCACTATGGAACGTGGCTAAGTAAATCGCCACTGGAATCACACAGGCTAAATCCCACCAAAAACCACCCAAATGATCGGTTTTAAACACACGGCGTAAGAAGAAATATAAAGGATAAGCCACCGCGACATAAGCGGTCTCCCATGCAATTTGTCCCATCCGCCAAATTTCATGCGACACTCCTAACACGGCTAAAGCGACTGCAACCATCTGCCAATAACTGAGTTTTTCTTTATATAAAACGCAGCCGACAAGTACCATCACCAAAGGCAATAAGAAATAACCCAAAGACACTTCTAAGCCGCGACCATTGATCGGCCCCCATAAAAACAACCACAATTGTGTGGTACATAAAAATGAGCTGATGATGAGCCATAGAATCAGTTGCGGTTTTTGTAGCAAGCGCTTAAAAATCTCTGCCACGCGGTTTAGGTCGCCACTCCACCACATAAACAAAGTTAAAAATGGCAAAGTCGATAACATGCGCCAAGCGAAGGTTTGTTCACTGTCCAGTGGTTTTAAAAATTCGGTGTAAAAATATAATACCCCAAAGGTAAACGATGCCAATACTGACAACATCACGCCCTTATACATCGTTTATGCTCCCCAAGACCTAACACATGATTATAGTCAAAGCCGCGCTATAAACCGATGTGTGTGTAGCAAAATCTTGGCTTTATTTGTTATTTCGCTTGGCTATAAATCAAATCATCTAACTCATAGCCTAAACGCTTGGCATAATTTAAATAATGCTGGGTAATATTGGGAGCTAAATGCGGTTCGCGTGCCAAGAGCCATAAATGTTGGCGTTTCGGTTCACCCACTAACACGGTTTGATAATCGTCATCTATTTTAAGTACCCAATAATCGCCGCGCCAAACAGGAATCCAACGTACAGCTTCGGGTAAATAACTGACTTTGAGTTTGGAATTAAATGGAGGATTGGCTATAAAACCTTCTGCCACTTGTTGATATTCACGTCCATGCCGATTAAGACAGTGTTGATCAATACTGACTTGGCCATTTTCATTTAAAGTATAAATACTACGTGCTGCATACTGACAGTGCTTTTGTGCCGCAAAGGGTTTACGTGCAATTTCATACCAAACCCCTAAATAACGATGAAGCTCCAATTCAGCAATGGCCTGTATAGGCTGTGCAGCGACACTGCTACTCCACAAGAGTAAAGCGCAGACGAGTTGTGCTGGTTGCATAGTTCAATATCCCTATTGCCCAATGCTTCTACCATAAACAAAAATAACGCCACTCGGCTGTGGCGTTATGTAAATAGTTATTGCAGCATTTGCGCTTTTAGACGCAGAATTTCATCCCTTAAACGTGCCGCTTGCTCAAATTGCAACTCTTTCGAGGCTTTGAGCATATCTTTTTCTAACTTCGCCATATGTTTGGCTAAGAGTTTTGGATTGGCAAGTAAATGCTGTTCATCTGCATTTAAAGCTTTGGCTTGTGCCGAGATATTTTCTTCAATTTGATCATCATCTAACACTTCACCAGTATCAATTTCTTTCATCACTTGGCGTTTGGCACTACGTGGGGTAATGCCATGCAACTCGTTAAATTCGATTTGTTTACGACGACGACGATCTGTTTCATCAATCGCGCGTTGCATAGAATCCGTCATCCGATCGGCATATAAAATCGCTTTACCTTTTAAGTTACGTGCCGCACGACCAATGGTTTGAATCAGGGAACGCTCAGAACGCAAGAAGCCTTCTTTGTCAGCATCTAAAATCGCCACCAAAGACACTTCCGGCATATCCAAACCTTCACGCAATAAGTTAATTCCGACCAACACGTCATACACACCGGTACGTAATTCATGGATAATTTTGACCCGTTCAACGGTATCAATATCGGAATGTAGATACGCCACTTTGACGCCATATTCTTTTAAATATGACGTGAGATCTTCTGCCATACGTTTGGTTAAGGTGGTCACCAATACCCGTTCATCCGAATCTTTACGTAAATTAATTTCCGACAATACATCATCAACTTGAGTCAGTACGGGACGAATCTCAATTTCAGGATCAACCAGTCCGGTTGGACGCACCACCTGCTCTGCCACTTGCTCAGATTTTTCTAGTTCATATTTCGCCGGTGTGGCACTCACATAAATAGTTTGCGGGGTAATGCGTTCCCATTCCTCAAATTTCATTGGGCGGTTATCTAAAGCACTCGGTAAACGGAAGCCATAATTGACCAAGTTTTCTTTACGCGAGCGGTCGCCTTTATACATCGCACCAATTTGCGGTACAGTGACATGCGACTCATCAATAATCAGCAAAGCATCATCCGGCACATAATCAAACAGCGTGGGCGGTGCTTCACCGGCAGGACGACCAGATAGATGTCGTGAATAGTTTTCGATGCCGTTGGTATAACCCAACTGTTGCATCATTTCGATGTCATAACGGGTGCGTTGTTCAATACGTTGTGCTTCTAATAATTTGTCTTCGGCACGGAAAAACGCTAAGCGTTCTTTAAGCTCAGTTTTAATGGTACCAATGGCACGTTCTAAATGATTACGCGGCGTGACATAATGGCTCTTTGGGTAAATCGTCACACGCGGTACTTTCTTCACCATTTTACCGGTCAGTGGATCAAACCAACGAATCGAATCCACTTCATCGTCAAACAGTTCAATACGAATGGCGTATTGATCCGATTCGGCAGGGAAAATATCAATAATCTCACCGCGCAGACGATAAGTAGCGCGCAAAAACTCTAATTCATTACGGGTATATTGCATCTCGACCAAACGACGAATAATGTCATCACGATGCATGTGGTCGCCTTGTACAATATGCAATAGCATACTCATATAGGCTTCGGGGTCACCAAAACCATAAATCGCCGATACAGATGCCACGATAATCGCATCACGGCGTTCTAATAAAGCACGAGTCGCCGACAACCGCATTTGATCAATATGGTCATTAATCGCAGCGTCTTTTTCAATAAAGGTATCTGAAGACGGTACATAGGCCTCTGGCTGATAATAGTCATAATAAGACACAAAATATTCCACGGCGTTGTGCGGGAAAAATGCCTTAAATTCGCCATAAAGCTGCGCGGCTAAAGTTTTGTTATGCGCCATAATAATGGTCGGACGCTGGGTTTGCGCAATGACATTGGCCATCGTATAGGTCTTGCCCGACCCCGTCACCCCAAGTAACAACTGATCATGCATGCCCTGTTGCACGCCTTGAACCAGTTTGGCAATCGCTTGCGGCTGATCACCCGCAGGTTGATAATCGGTAACGAGTTGAAACGGCTGACGCTCATGCATAAGACAAGAAAACTGTAATAAAGATGAATGGCTATTGTATGCGTCTAGACGCGCAATACTCAATGCCAACAATGTATCTAAAGCAGTCAGCAACACGCCTAACAGCAGCTGTTCATCTCACAAAAGTGATGCTACGCTATCGCTTGAAAAGTCTGAAAAAATTACTTGATAAATTTAGTTGCAGTTGAATCTACCGATTGTGAAGCAGTTTTTTTATTCTGCGCTTGACCCCCTCCCTATTCACGGGCAACATAAAGTTAAACATGACGCAAAAAGCAGCATTATGACTTACCAATATCACGATGAAAGCATTGTTAAAACCTTACCCAAAGATACGGTATTTGTGTTTGGCAGCAACTTGGCTGGCAAACATTACGGCGGTGCCGCAGCGATTGCGGTAGAACATTTTGGTGCGTTACTGGGTGTCGGGCGCGGTTGGTCTGGGCAAAGCTTTGCTATTCCCACCATGAATGAGCATTTACAACAAATGCCCTTGTCACAAATTCAACACTATGTTGATGACTTTAAGATTTACACCAAAAACCATCCTAAAAATAAATATTTTTTAACCGCGATTGGCTGTGGGATTGCAGGTTACACCGTTGAAGAAATTGCCCCCATGTTTAAAGGTATTTCGCGTAATGTGATTTTTCCACAATCGTTTCGTCCTTTTGTCGAAAAAGCATTACCTAAACTCACACAGCAGTTTTTACAAACCATTTTCCGTGACGGGATTATTTTCTCCGACAATAGTGATCATGTCATTGAAGTATTGGCACTGTCTGAAAATGAAAAAAGCTTGGCGCGGATTATTTTAAATACCCAAATGTATCCAACCGACAGTAATGGACGTGATCGCGTATTTGAAATTGCTGATATTTTACACAACCTCAATACTAAGGTCTTTGACTTTGACGCTAAAACCGAAGGCCCAATGCTATTTGGTGGCGTCATCTTGGCTTTACTTGAACTTTATGGCATCAATGAGCAAGATTTTGCTGATGTCTGGCATGCACGCCGAGAGATTGCTCCACCTAAACCTGTACATAAAGCAAAACGTTGATATACGACGTTTTGTTTCGTTTTTTAACCCTTGTTTTATTATAAAAATTCTTAAAATAAAATTCATCACCTTGGAACCTTCATGGAACGCTTTGATTCAGTGATTTTTGCGCTGGCGCCAATCCCGATGTGGCTAGAAGATTTTAGCCCCGTCTTGGCACGACTAGATCAACTGCGTGCACAAGGCGTCACAGATCTTGCGCGTTATTTAACTGCCCATCCGCATGAAGTATTAAATTGTGCTCGCGCAGTTAAAGTTTTAGATGTGAATCCAAAAACTCTACAGCTTTTATCTGCCCAAAATGTCGATGACATTCAAAACAATTTAACCCAAATTTTTCGTGAAGATATCATTCCTTGGCATACTGCCCAATTGTTGGCAATTTGGCAGCGCAAACTTGAATTTATTGGCGACACCATCAACTATACCTTGCGTGGCGAATGCTTAAATTTACAAGTACGCGGTTTTGTCTTACCTGAACATCAGCATGATTTTTCTAAAGTGGTAATCACCACAGAAGATATCAGCGAATATAAAAACATGCTGCGTTTAGAAGCAAAAAATCGTGAACTGGCAGAAACGTTATTTCAAAGTTCACCTGCAGCTTTATTATTGTATGACTTAAATGCGATTCGCCAATGCTTAGAACAACTCGATCTAGAACATGTTTCTAGCGCAGAATGTTATGCTCAAATCAGTGCGTGTTTGGATCGGTTAGATTTAATTAAAGCGAACCAAGCCGCTCTAGATTTAATGCAAGTAACAGATATCGACCATCTTAAACACAATTTAGATGCTATTTTTTGGCAAGATGCCTTAAAACAGTTTTTTTGCCAATCTTTGGCAGCACTTTGGCACAGTTCCCAACAACAACAAGGAGAAAGTCACTTTATTCGCTTAGATGGCAGCACTTGCCATGTGTATATGCAATTTAATATTTTTCCAAGCGAGCCTAAATGGCAATTATTACAAATTGCGCTGACGGACATTAGCGCACAAAAACAGGCGGAATATATTTTGGAACATTTAAGTCAACATGACAGCTTAACCGGTGTTTATAATCGTGGGCATTATATGCAAGAAATTCAGCGCCTTGAGCAACAAGCACCGAAACATTTATCTTGTATTTATTTAGATTTAAACCACTTAAAACCTATTAATGATCAATATGGACATGCCATTGGTGATCAACTTTTACAACGTGTCGGTCAATTATTACAGCGGTTTATTGCGGGCTATCCGTACTTTGCGGCCCGTTTAGGCGGTGATGAGTTTATGATCTTAATGCCTGAGGTCAATCAAGCTCAATTGGCCCAGCACTTAGCCCAACTCACACAGCTATTACAGCATGAGCAACAACACCATGAACATGCTTTAAATGTGTCTTTAGGTGCAGCAACCCAGTATCCAGATGAAAGTATTCATAGCATGTTACAACGTGCAGATCAGAATATGTATTTACATAAACAGCAGTATTATCAACAAAATCCAAGCTATGAACGACGCAAGAATGGTTAAAAAAAGCGCTCCACGAGCGCTTTTTTTAACGTTTACCCATCGAACGACGTGTCCCGCGAGGTGGCATCCAAGTACGATCGGCATATTGTTCAGGTTTAGGGCGCACATCATTATGTGCTTTGTCTAATTTGGCTTTTTCTTCCGCAGTTTGTGTCGGAAACGGGAGATTTACCAACAGCTTTGGTACAGCAGCTCGCTTAGTCATGACAATGGCTCATATCAAATTAGGCGTTATTTTAAGGTTTTTTTGGATTTGATGCGAGTAACTTAAACTTTTTCAAAAAAAAACCTTGATATATCGAATTAAATTTCATTTTTTTGCTTTTTTTTCAGCACGAGTAATTTTTTTGGGCTAAGATAGTATGCTTTTTATTTTTTAATCCCTATAAGAAGGAATACTGCCGTGGACGTACGTCTCTCTGATCGTGTAAATAGCATCAAACCGTCCCCTACTCTTGCTGTGACCAATAAAGCAGCAGAATTAAAAGCTGCGGGTAAAAATGTCATTGGTTTGGGCGCTGGCGAACCTGATTTCGACACACCACAACACATCAAAGATGCAGCAATTGCAGCAATCAACAATGGTTTTACAAAATATACAGCTGTAGACGGTACGCCAGGTCTTAAAAAAGCAATTATTGCCAAATTAAAACGTGACAACAACTTAGAATACGCTGCAAACCAAATTTTAGTGTCTTGCGGTGGTAAACAATCTTTCTTTAACTTAGCGTTAGCTTTGTTAAATAAAGGTGACGAGGTGATTATCCCTGCACCGTACTGGGTGAGCTACCCTGACATGGTGATCATCGCTGAAGGTACGCCTGTTATCGTAAAATGCGGTGAAGAACAGCGTTTTAAAATCACCCCTGCACAGTTAGAAGCGGCAATCACTGACAAAACACGTTTAGTGGTACTCAACAGCCCATCTAACCCGACAGGTATGATCTATACCAAAGAAGAACTTGTTGCTTTAGCTGACGTACTGCGTAAATACCCTGAAGTATTTGTTGCTTCAGATGACATGTACGAACCAATTCGTTGGGATGACGAATTCTACAACATCGCAACGGTTGCACCTGACCTTTACGACCGCGTAATTGTGTTAAACGGTGTGTCTAAAGCGTATGCAATGACTGGCTGGCGTATTGGCTATGCAGCGGGTCCTGCGAAACTGATTGGTGCGATGAAAAAAATCCAATCACAATCAACTTCAAACCCAACTTCAATTTCGCAAGTTGCGGCTGAAGCTGCATTAAACGGTCCTCAAGACGTTCTTGAGCCAATGATTGAAGCGTTCAAACGTCGTCACGACTTAGTGGTTAATGGTTTAAATGCCATCAATGGTATTTCTTGCCTACCTGCTGACGGTGCATTCTATGCATACGCAAACATCCGTCCGTTAATTCGTGCAAAAGGTTTAAAATCTTGCACAGAATTCTCTGAATGGTTACTAGAAGAAACTGGCGTTGCCGTTGTTCCTGGTGATGCATTTGGTTTAGGCGGTTTCATGCGTATCTCTTATGCAACTGCTGACGAAGTACTTGTTGACGCGCTTGCACGTATCAAAAAAGCGGCTGACTCAATCGAAGGCGTAGATGCTGCGATTGCTTCAATTGCTGCTGAAAAATAATTTGATGATTTAATCAAATGAAAAAGCCCGCGTTAGTCGCGGGTTTTTTTATACTCAAGTTTAAAAAAACCAAATTAATTGCTTATTTTCCAACTGATTTTTTAAAAAATAAATACTTAAGTTTACCAAGCCTACATATTTTGCAACGTAATTTCGCTGTTCAGCTCAGCCTCTTCAGCCTAAGATAGCCCCATCTTTCCCATAACGAGCCTCTTATGCGTTATCAGGTTATTGACGTTTATCACAAACATGATCTTAAACACTATATTGCCAAGTGTATAAAACCGCATTCACCGCAATTTATTATTGTGCAAAGTCCACGAATTTTATGCCTCGATTTAGACATCTTAGACGTAAGCGACGATATCCAACATGCCTCTTCTGCGATGGGTGAACAGATTGGTATGAAAGTGTTAAGTCAATTCGACAGCTTTGATAAAACCTATATGTCACGTCATTAATACTTGACCAAAGTGGCTGATATTCATTAAGTTAAAACAACAATAAAAAATTGAGAATAAGCATGAATATCAAACAAATGACTGGGCTTGAAATGCTCACTGCAATGTGCTTAGGCAAATTACCACGCGCGAGCATTAGTCAGACCATTCCTATGCAACTGTTTGCAGTCACAGAAGGTGTAGTACGTTTTAAAGTCAAAGCAGATGAGCGACATTTAAATCCTTTAGGCGGTGTGCATGGTGGCTTTGCCGCAACTGTGCTTGATTCAGCCACAGGCTGCGCAGTGCATACGATGTTAGATGCAGGTGTGGGTTATGGCACGATTGATCTGAATGTCAAAATGTGCCGCCCTATTCCACAAAATACCGAACTGCTTGCCACAGGCACCGTACTCAATATGAGTAAAAACTTAGGTATTTCTGAGGCCAAAATCGTCGATCAAGACGGTAAAATGTATGCCTATGCCACCGCCACCTGCATGCTGATTCATCCTTAAGTCACATTGGCTAAAAAATCCTGAATCGTCTTTAACACATAATCGGGTTGTTCTTTATGTGGTACATGATGACAACCCTCAAGGATTTTCACCGTGGCGAATGTGCCGATATGAGCAGCAAAACATTCAGGATGTGCAAGCGAACCATATTCATCATACTCACCATGTAAAATTAAGCTAGGTGCTTGAACCTTTTGCGCTTGCTCATCTAAATGCCAAGCACTAAAGCCTGCACTTAACCATGTATTGACCCATGCATCTAATACCCATTGGGCTTTATCAGCATGATATTTCGCTAAACGTGCCAACTGTTGCGGATCTTTAAACGACTCTGCCGCAACTTGAATAGCGTGTTTGGTTTTATCTTCATTAAAAGCTTGGGCAGCTTCGGTAATTAACGCGACACATTGCTGTGGATAAGTTGCCGCACAGGCGACTGCCATGCCACCACCTACACTATGTCCAAATACCACAAACTCATCTATATCAAAGGCCTGTAACACTGCTTGAAAGGCATGTGTTGCTTCCGTCACCACAAAGTCTAATGCTAAGGACTTGGGATGCACGCTCGATTGACCAAAACCCAAACGATCATAAGCAATTACGCTACGCTGGGTCACTTGCGCCAGTTGGGCTGGAAAATCCCGCCAAAGTGCCACACAGCCTAATGAATCATGGATTAAAATAATTGGAGCTTTTAAGCTGCCTTCAACTTGCCAACATTTACTGTACAGTTGACCCTGTTGGGTTTGAATATATTGTTCATGACTGATGGGGGTCATCGTTGCTTGGCTCTTGTTATTCTTGAGCAAATACCATAATGGAGCCATGCTGGCTTGTAAAGCGTGCAGAAACCATGCGTCACGCAGCTTGCGGTGCGCTTAAACTCTTATAAATACTGTAATACTGAACTGCGCTTTCGACTTCTACTTTAACGGCTTGATTTTGGCTGACTGACCACGCCCAAGCTTCATACTTTCCGGTTAAAATATTGCCATGAATATCGTATACATATAAATCTTGCTGCTGGGGCAAATGGCGTTTTAATACGGGATCGGCATCAAAAATTTGTGCAGCAGGCTGAATCACCCACTTATTACCCAACCACAACTGTAACAACTCACCTAAACACAATTCAGCACGATTAAATGGCCATAGGTCAAGACTGGCCTGTTGCACAGGCGTGGCATATTGCGCTGGCGTATTTAAAATATTGAGATATTCAGCTTGATAAAAAGCAAATTGAGAGAAAATTTCTGAAATGGTAAGCGTCTGCATGCGCTGTCTCCGATTTAGCCATTTTAGTGCTGGCAAGTTGGTTTAAATCCACACTGTTTAGGTTAAACCTAAACGCTGTTGTTGTTTTTAGACTAACAAGCAGCTTCACTTTTGACAAGTAGTCATACCCGAAAAATATGATATTTTTCAATATTGTTTAAATACTAGACATTTACATGATTTTTCTTAGATTTATCTTGACCACTTTAAAAATCTCTCTATAATCGCATTCAGATTCTCCAATAGCTCAGTCGGTAGAGCGACGGACTGTTAATCCGCAGGTCCCTGGTTCGAGCCCAGGTTGGAGAGCCAAATACCAAAAAGCCCAAGCATTTAAGACTTGGGCTTTTTTTATGCCTAATCTTTTAAGCAATCTGCTTGGCGTAAAGACAATACGACTTTTTCAGCTTGCTCAATTTTATAGTGTTCAACCGCAATACGCCGTTGCTGCTGTTGATTATATTGACACATACTGCCAATACGACCCTCAGTATAATTGCCCCAATGCATTGAACAATAATTTAGTCATAACAGCATCGTTATTGCCAAAGCTGTGAGGACTAATATCTTGGTCAACCAAAGAAGATATGCCTATTCTTATCTCCAAAGCATAAAAAAACCTGCCGCAGCAGGTTGAGATGTTAGTCAGTCACATTAAATGCCAACGTATATTTATAACGCTTAAGCTGATTACCTTTTTGAGTCAAAGGTTGTTGATAATCAATGGTGAGTAAATATTGCCCTGCTTGCTCTAGATTAAAATGTAGCTCACCTTTGGTATTAGATTTCACGGTTTTGAGCACTTTTTGCTCACGGCTAAAATCTGTGGTTTGCGCCAAAATATGCGCTCCAACATTGGCCACGCCTTTTTTATTATCTAAGACATTAAATTGCACCGCTTGGCCCGCTTTAAGCGCATTTGGATGACTGATAAATTGCACATCAAAACCGTCATGAAGATGATGAATCACATGGTTAGACGTTGCTCGACGTGATACAAAAGTTTCAATGATTTCTAAGCTTTGAACAGTTTTGACTTGACTATTTTTCTTTAAATTTTCTGCATAAAACACTTTATCATTGGCTTTGGCAGGATCAAACTTAGCTGCAATGAGTGGCTTCCATGTTTTGCCATCCAAAGCAAAACGACTGGTCAAACCTTGCTTTTCACCGCGAATACGGTAAGTGCCATCGATTTTATTTTCTAGGCTAAAACTGCTCACGGTTTGGGTTTGGCTAAAGGCATCATCTTGTAAATAAACTTTTTTGCCTTCAGGATTATGGTAATGAAATTTAAAGTTTTTAATAGCAACTTCTGAGGCAAATGGGTTGTCATAGAAACCTGCAATGACTGCCGTGTGATTATTAAAAGTTTGATAGCTTAAAGGTGCAACAAAAGGATAATGTGCATGGCTATAAGTAGCGGCTAGTGTCGCCATCACAACTAGAGAACGTGTGAAAATTTTCATAAAGTTTAAACTAAAATATCATGTGCACATTATGCTACGTGGCTGGCTTTAATTTTGCAAATAATTATTATTCTCAAATCTATGCATTAAAAAATCCCTCACGAGGAGGGATTGTATTTAAGCTGCTTGTACTGGTACACCACTATGGAAACGGAAGGTATCATCCGGACTTAAAATCAGATTTTTTTCTACTTCACGAATATGCTCAATGCGGTCTTGAATGGTTTCTTGCGGATTTTTCAGCTGGTAGTTTTTCGCCACATCCACTGCAAGGGTCAAATAATCTTCGTAATGACGTGATTCAGATTTCAGTAAGTAACGGTAGTAACGTCCTAACTCTTCATCTACGCACGGTGCCAACGCATAAAAACGCTCACATGAACGCGCTTCTACAAAAGCACCAATCACCAAAATATCAATTAAGGCTTCTGGCTCGTAAGTACGTACTTCTTTACGTAAACCACCGGCATAACGTCCTGCGCTTAAAGAAATCCAGGCCTGACCGCGCTTTTTCATCAGTTCCAATACTTGCTCATAGTGCAACATTTCTTCACGGACTAATTGTGCTAAACGCACCTGTAAGTCCGAGAAGAAGTTATAGCGGAACATGAGGTTCATGGCGGTACTCGCCGCTTTTTTCTCACAGTTGGCATGATCTTGCATTAAAATATCAAGATGATTCACTGCTTCATCAAGCCAAGCTTTCGGGGTTTCACAACCTAAGAAGCCAATGACTGGCTTCATCAGATCATCATAATCAATGTTTGACATAACAACTCTTAACGTGCTGCTTTAATCGCAGCTTTCATTTGCTGTACAGCTTGCGCCAACCCTATAAACACTGCATCCGCAATAATAGAATGACCAATGTTTAATTCGTGGATTTGTGGAATGGCTGCAATTGGGGTCACGTTATCTAAGTTTAAACCATGACCTGCATTCACTACCAAACCTTTGGCTGCAGCGTATTCTGCACCTTTGATAATGCGCTCAAGCTCAGCTTGCTGTGCCTCAGCACTCTCTGCATCAGCATAAGCACCTGTATGGATTTCAATGGTTTGTGCACCACACGCCACAGCAGCATCAATTTGCGCGAAATCTGCATCAATAAATAATGACACATCACAGCCCAAAGCCACCAATTCTTGCGTGGCTTTTTTTACGTCGTCAAAATGACCAACCACGTCTAAACCACCTTCTGTGGTCACTTCTTGACGCTTTTCTGGCACAAAGCACACATGCTGTGGCAAGATTTGTTTGGCAAATGCTACCATTTCATCGGTAACCGCCATTTCAAGGTTCATATGGGTTTTAAGTAACGGGCGCATACGACGTACATCATCATCTTGAATATGACGACGATCTTCGCGTAAATGCAAGGTAATGCCTTCAGCGCCTGCTTGCTCACACATCAATGCAGCATTGACTGGATCTGGATAAGTCGTGCCACGCGCTTGGCGTAATGTTGCGACATGGTCAATGTTAACACCCAATAATGCAGCCATAATCTGTTCCTATTTATTCTGCGTTTGCGTATTTTGAATCCATAGTTGGCGACTCTTTAGCGGTCGGTCACCAAGTAAGGCACTCAAGATTTGCCGATATAATTTCGACACCAATTGTAACTGCTGTGCACTAAAATCCCTACCTTTTTCATATTGGGTTAGCTGCAACAAGTCTTGTCCTAAAAAACTATTTTGCACCGAATGTGTGGCTAAAAAGCCGTCATTGAGCTGAAATATATAATGCTGCGTAGCAATAAGTGCTTGACCATTGCTATCCACACTAAAATCAATGGCATAGCCCAATTCTTCTAATAAGATATGCTCAAATTGACGTAAAATTTGTTTTAAATAATGTTGAGTATCGCTTTGATCAGGCAAATTTTGCAAGGCATTTAGAGTTAAACCATACTGCAAAAAGGTGCTCGGCATCACTTCTTCTAGTGGACAGAGTCTTAAAATTAATTCGTTTAGATAAAATCCTGCAAAAAAGGCATCACCAAAGAAGAAAATCGGCTGCTGCATCATTTCAATTTGAGAGAAATTTTTAAGTTCAGACTTACCTGAGGCATGTAGAGCAATGGGTTGATATTGCGGTGGCGGAGTGTGTCGTAATACCCCATCGATACGTCCGTATTCTTGGGTAAATAAATGCACAATATGACTGCGTTCACGGTATTTACGGTGATGAATTAAATAACCATGCAGAGGCTGATTGCGCATAAATGCTTAATCCCGCTGCTTATTTTTTTTATTATCTTCATCGTCATCATCCCCATCTGGGATAACAGCACCCACCACGGCCGCTGTGCCTTTGACAACGCCCTTGGTGGTTTTATACGCTACTTTCACGGGCACAGTGACCACTTTATGAATACAGCCTTGTAATAATCCCACAGACAATACAATTGCAATTATTCGTAACATCACTCTGCCTCGTTTAAGATTTAGATATCGCTATAGCCCAAGCTCTTTAAAGCACGCTCGTCATCTGACCAACCGCCTTTGACTTTTACCCAAAGCGTAAGCATGATTTTTTGTTCGAACATTTTTTCCATGTCGACACGCGCATCCATACCAATCTTTTTCAGCTTCGAACCTTTTTCACCAATCACAATGGCTTTTTGCCCTGGACGGTCAACAAAGATGGTCGCATCAATATAAGTACATGGTGCTTTCATACGACCAGTTTTTTCATTTAAAGTGGCTTCTTCGGTTTTAAATGATTCGATCTGTACGGTTAAATCGTATGGCAGTTCTTCACCCAATTGACGCATGATCTTTTCACGAATGATTTCAGACGCTAAGAAACGCTCTGAACGATCGGTTAATTGATCAAGTGAATATAAAGGCGGTTGGAACGGTAAATAGTTGGCAATCGTGTCACGTAAATGATCAAGATTGGCACCACGTAATACCGACACAGGCACGATTTCCGCAAAATTCATCAATTTTGCGCGTTCTTGAATCAGTGGCAAAGCATGGTTTTTGTTTTCTAGTGTATCAATTTTATTGATCACTAAAATCACAGGCATATCTGCATTTTTAAGTTTTTCCAAAACCAATTCATCGTTTTGAGTCCACTTATCTGCATCTAAGACAAATAACACTAAGTTCACGTCACGTAGCGCAGAGTGCGCAGCACGGTTCATCATTTTATTGATGGCACGCACTTCTTTTTTGTGCATCCCTGGGGTATCCACAAATACGGCTTGCGATTTTTCGCGTGAATCAATCCCCACAATCTTATGACGTGTGGTTTGTGGTTTACGTGAAGTAATCGACAGTTTTTGACCCAAAATATGGTTCATCAGCGTAGATTTACCTACGTTTGGACGACCCACAATAGCAACAAAACCACTGCGATAGTCAGAAGGAATGTCGGTACCTTGCTCGCTAAAAAATTGACTAATTAAGTCGTTCGAGCTGTCTTGCGACTCGTGATCAGCATCAATGTGATCGGAAGAATGTGTCATGGCAGATTACTGCTCCAATAATTTTAAAATATCCGCCGCTACTGCTTGCTCAGCAAAACGACGACTTGCGCCCTCACCCATCATGAGGCTTAAACCCTGCACCTGACATTGCACTTTAAAATGCTGGTTTGGGGCATCGCCTTGAATATCTACCACTTCGTATACTGGGAGAGGTTTTTTACGGGCTTGTAGATATTCTTGTAAACGTGATTTTGGATCTTTGAGTTGATCAGTTGGCTCAATGTGATCTAAATACGGTTCGTACCATTTTAGCACAATTGGGCGTAGCAGATTGAGGTCGTTACAATCAATATAAATGGCACCAATAATTGCCTCAACGGTGTCGGCTAAAATCGATTCACGGTGATGACCCCCTGATTTTAACTCACCCGTACTTAAAATTAAGTGTTGGCTGAGTTGTAAATCATTGGCAATTTTACCCAGTGCTTCTTGGCGCACGAGCGTGGCACGCATACGGGTTAAACGGCCTTCATTTTCAGTCGGATAAGCATGATACAAATAGTTGGCAATAATCATCCCTAACAACGCATCGCCTAAAAACTCTAGGCGCTCATAGTTGTATTTATGACTGACCGATCGGTGCGTGAGCGCCAGTTGTAACAATTCAGGTTGTTTAAACTGATAACCGATACGACTTGCGAAGCGCATATCATTAATTTTTGACTGACCTTTGATCAAAACTTTTCTCGAACTTTAATACCAAATCAACATTCAGTAAGAAGGGTTTTCTTACTTCATAATTGGTTTTTACTTTTAAACCATCAGCATTCATCACACGAAGAATATCGTCTGTTTTCACATCACGAACATTATTCATGTCTAAACGTTGTGCCAACTGCGATTTAAATTGAGCAGGACTAGTACGTGAATTAGACGTCGCTAAGACTTGTTCAATTTGTGAGTTAATGACGTGGTTATCCCAATATGGACTCCACACCGCCACCAAGACTTTTACAATAAAAGCAAAAGCAATGATGACCAATAAAATTGCAATATAAGAGGTGCCTTGTTGTGCGCGACGCATATTTTTATCCTAAAGTATTAATCAATACTCCCGTTACGGCTAAATGACGGTAGCTTGAAGCCTGGTTCTTTATGCATCCAAATATAAAATGCGCGACCAGTTAAATTTTCTTCTGGTACAAAGCCCCAAAAACGACTGTCAGCACTTTGATCGCGGTTGTCCCCCATCGCGAAGTAATGACCTTCAGGTACTTTGACTTCCCAATATAAACCTTGCATGCTCTGATACTTACCATTTTCAACATAGTTAATAAATGGTGCTTGACGTGCCACGTTTACACCTTCAAGTTCACGCATGCTAAAAGTATGCGTGCCTAAAGTTTCTTTATGATAAATCGAATTTGGTGTGTCTTGAATATCTTTTTCACGGCTAAATTCAAATGGCACTTTTGCCACCTGCTCACCATTAATGCTCAGTTGCCCATGATCATAAACAATATGATCACCTGGTAAGCCAATAATACGTTTGATATAGCTAATGCTTGGTTGCGGTGGATAACGAAAGACTGCTACATCACCACGCTCAGGGCTGCCTGTATCAATAATTTTTTGATTGATGATCGGTAAGCGCACGCCATATTCAAATTTATTGACTAAAATAAAATCACCCGTTTCTAAGGTTGGCACCATAGAGTCGGATGGAATATTAAATGGCTCATATAAGAATGAGCGCAGTACCAGCACCACAGCCAGTACTGGCCAGAAGTCATACGCCCAGGTAATGATAAAATTTTCATTGCCTCGACCTTTAAGCTCGCGCTGTTTAAAGACAAACTTGTCGAGCAACCACACTATAATAAACAGTAAGGTGACTGGAACGAGGATTAAATTAAAATCAAAATCCATGAGCAATATGACTCCCTATATCGTCTTAGCGTTCTACTTTAAGTACAGCAAGGAATGCTTCTTGTGGAATTTCTACACTACCCACTTGCTTCATACGTTTCTTACCTTCTTTTTGTTTGGCAAGAAGTTTCTTCTTACGCGACACGTCACCACCATAACATTTGGCTAATACGTTTTTACGCATTGCTTTTACGGTAGAACGGGCAATAATTTGCGCACCAATGGCAGCCTGAATCGCGACATCAAACATTTGACGTGGAATCAAATCTTTCATTTTTTCAACCAAGGCAATACCACGGTGACGCGCATCTTGACGGTGGCAAATCATGGCTAAAGCATCCACTTTATCACCATTGATCAGTACATCAACTTTCACCAATGATGATGATTCAAAACGCACAAAGTTATAATCCAGTGATGCAAAACCGCGTGAACATGACTTCAATTTATCAAAGAAGTCCATCACAACTTCGGCCATTGGAATTTCAAAGGTAATGGCCACTTGGTTGCTGACAAACTTCATGTCTTTTTGCACACCACGGCGCTCAACACATAAGGTCATCACGTTACCTAAGTACTCTTGTGGTACTAAGATATTACATTCAGCAATCGGTTCACGTAGATCTTCTACAGTCGAACCATCTGGCATTTTTGATGGGCTGTCGATGTAAATGGTGTCACCATTTTTCATCACCGCTTCATAAATTACCGTTGGTGCTGAAGAAATTAAGTCTAAATCGTATTCACGCTCTAATCGTTCTTGTACGATTTCCATGTGTAGCATACCTAAGAAGCCACAGCGGAAACCAAAACCTAAAGCATCTGAACTTTCTGGTTCAAAGAACAACGCAGAGTCGTTAATTTGTAGTTTTTGGAGTGCTTCACGGAACGGTTCAAAGTCGCTCGCATCAATTGGGAATAAACCTGCATAGACCTGCGGTTTCACCTTTTTAAAGCCTGGTAGCGTTTCTACTTCTGGTGTTGTCGCAAGGGTGATGGTATCACCAACTGGCGCACCAAAGATGTCTTTAATACCGGCAATCACAAAGCCAACTTCGCCCGCTTCTAAAATATCGGTTTCAGTGTGTTTGGGATTAAAGATACCCACAGAGGTAATAATGTGCGTTTGACCTGTTGATTTCATCAACATTTTGTCACCTTTACGCACACGACCCTGTTTAATACGCACTAAAGACACAACGCCTAAGTAATTATCAAACCATGAGTCGATAATTAAAGCTTGTAAAGGTGCTTCGCGATCACCAGTTGGTGCTGGAATCACATTGACCAATGTTTCCAATACACCTTCAATACCTAAACCAGTCTTTGCTGAACAGGTTGGTGCTTCAGTCGCTTCAATACCAATAATGTCTTCAATTTCTTGAATCACACGTTCAGGTTCTGCTTGCGGTAAATCAATTTTATTTAAAACAGGTAAAACTTCTAAACCTTGCTCAATCGCGGTATAGCAGTTGGCCACTGATTGCGCTTCTACACCTTGCGCTGCATCCACCACCAACAACGCACCTTCACAGGCTGCCAATGAACGTGATACTTCATAAGAGAAATCCACGTGCCCTGGGGTATCAATAAAGTTCAATTGATACTCTTCACCATTTGGATGTGTGTAATACAAGGTTACAGAGGTCGCTTTAATGGTAATGCCACGCTCACGTTCTAGCTCCATCGAGTCTAAAACTTGCGCTTGCATTTCACGATCTTGCAAACCACCACAGGTTTGAATAAAGCGATCGGCGAGGGTCGACTTACCATGATCGATATGCGCGATGATGGAGAAGTTACGTATGTTTTTGATATTTACAGACTTTTTAGCAACTGCCATAAACTACTCTAAAAATGTGTACACATTCAGATCACAAGACTACATCAGCAATCGTAAGGTGCAAAAAGGATATTCCGAAGATGCTGCACAGTATAAGCAGGCGCGCGTTAAAAATACATAGAGCTAAACAAATATCGCTCGAAATCGTTCAGAAATTGGTAGTCACTTAGCTAGATCAAGCACAGTAAGGGCAGTAAAACTTAAGTATTAAAGAAAAGTAAAAAGAAGACGGTGCTTATTTTTAAGCCTATGCCAAACGAGAAGAGGGATATTTGGCATAGGCTTATGCTTATTATAAATGATTAATTTTACTAACATCTATATTTAAACTAGCTAAATCATGCTCATCATTCAATAAGTGTACAGTTTTTAATCGTAAAATTATTTTAAACTAAAGTCGTAAGGATTTTCAGTATTAGCTAAGGGTTGATAAGCCTGTAAAAACGTCGGTGACATGCGTTTTGGCCGACCTGTTGCCAGTTCTATACAGGCCCATTTGGTACTGGCGGTAAATAAAAGACTTTGATCTTTTTCGCGATAAAATGCATATTGGCGAAATGAATACAAACTATTTAAATCATTCAGCCACGTTCTTAACATGATTTCATCGTCTAAAAAGGCTGCCTTACGATATTGCACATGATGTTCAACTGCCACCATCGCATGCTTTAATTGTTGGTACTCTTTTAACCCTAAACCCAAAGCTTCAATGTGCGCAGAAGCTACATCTTGCATCCAGTGCATATACACCACGTTATTGACGTGGCCCAAACTGTCAATATGTTCAGGTTGGACTTGAATGGTTAAATCAAAAATATCACTCATGTAAACTGCTTACCCCATGTTTATTGCAGTGTCATCCTATGACTTAAAAAAGCCATGCTCAACATGGCTCATCACTCGAATGTTAACGAATACGCATCCCTACAATCATCGCTTGGTTTTTACGCATTAAGGAAACTCGTACCACTTGGTCTTTTTTAAATTGTGCCACCGCTGCAATAAAGGCTTGGCTATTTTGGATGCTTTGATTATTCAATGCAGTAATAATATCACCCGCTTGAATACGTGCTTCAGCCGCAATCCCACCACGACTCACTTCCTGCACCAAGACCCCACCTTTTAAGCCACTATGGCGTAACTCATCCGCACTTAAGTTGCGAATGGCAATGCCTAAGACGGGTCCTTGCTGGTTGGTTTTATTGCTGCTTTGTTGGGCTGGAGTAGCATCAGGTGCGGTGCTTAACATGGCGGAAATACGTTGGCGTTGGTCATTGCGTAGCACTTGCAATTCGATCACTTGCTGCGGTGCAGTACGATTGAGAAAATTTAATAGTTGTGCAGTTTCACGAATAGGATTGCCATTGAGTTGCAAAATCACATCACCCGCTCTTAAACCTGCACGCGCAGCTGGCGAATTGGGAGTGACTTGAGTAATTAACGCACCTTCGGGTTTCGCTAAACGATAAGACTCTGCTAAAGTACGGTCAATATCTTGTAGTTGCACCCCTAAATACGAGCGAATCACGCGACCGTTCTTCTTAAGTTGTTCTGCCACATCCATCGCGACATCAATTGGAATAGAAAAAGACAAGCCCATATAGCCGCCAGTGCCACTAAAAATCCGAGAGTTCACCCCCACTACTTCACCACGTTGGTTAAATAGCGGCCCGCCTGAGTTCCCCGGATTCATGGCAACGTCAGTTTGAATAAAAGGCACAGCATGTTCACCGGTAACATTACGCATTTTGGCACTGACAATCCCCGCAGAGGCAGAATAATCAAAGCCAAATGGTGAACCAATCGCCAGCACCGCCTCACCCACTCTCAATTGATCTACATTGCCCACTTTAAGTTCGGGGTAGTCATTGCCCTTAACTTTTAATAAGGCAACGTCGGTGCGTTCATCACTGCCTACCACCGTAGCATCAATCTCACGGCGATCATTTAAGGTAATGGTCACTTTAGACGCATTTTCAATGACATGATGATTGGTTAGTAAATAACCATTTTTATCAACAAAGAAGGCCGTACCATAGCTATTTTTTTCCTGTGGGATGGCTTGTTGCGGCACCATAATATTCGGCCCAAAGAAACGACGTAATAATTCGGGCACTTGCTGTTGCAGCAATTCCTGTTCGGTCATTTTTTTGGTGACGCTCACACTCACTACCGCAGGGCTGACATTGGCCACCAAGTTAGAAAAATCCACCGTTGCTGCCTGCGTACCAAATGCCGCTGTACTCAACACCGCCGTATAAACGCTTTGTTTTAAAACACTGTTATTCATAGCAAGATCACACAGATTTCTAGTCAATTGGGGAGGAATAAGCAAGGTTTTAACATAAACCAAAGCCCAATTTGGTAACAATATGTTGAATTATATTTGAATAAACAAATAGTTATTTTTTTATGTGACATATATCACAGTTTTAGTTTTTTCTTAAAGATGCTGGCCTTTTGCACTTGCCTTTTGTTTAAAAAAGAGCTGTTATTATCGGACTTTTTTTAAATTAGCGGATGGACATGTCTAATTTACCTACCACCCATCATTTTGATGTGCTGATTGTCGGTAGCGGCGGCGCCGGTTTAAGTCTGGCTTTATCACTCCCTCACACCATGCGCATTGCGGTTTTAGCCAAATCCGATTTAACCGATGCCAGTACCTTTTATGCCCAAGGTGGTGTTGCCGCAGTCCTCGATCAAACCGATTCGATTGAACAACATATTAATGACACCATGATTGCAGGTTCACAACTCTGTGAACATGATGCGGTGCGCCAAACGGTTGAAGGTGGTCAGCCATCTGTTGCTTTTTTATTAAATCAAGGGGTGCAATTTACCTTAGATGAGCAGCAACAACTACATTTAACCCGCGAAGGGGGGCATTCACAGCGCCGTATTATCCATGCTGCAGATGCAACAGGCCGTGCCATTTCGACAACCTTGGTAGAGCGCGCGCGTGAGCAACGCAATATTGAGATTTTTGAAAACTTTATTGCCATCGATTTAATTACCACACATAAACTTGGTCAAAGTGGCGACAATCGTGCCTTAGGTTTATATGCACTGGACGATAAAACCGAACAAGTACATACCTTTTTAGCACCCTTTACTGCCCTTGCCTGTGGCGGTGCGATGAAGGCTTATTTATATACCTCCAACCCTGATATTGCGACAGGTGATGGCATTGCTATGGCCTATCGCGCGGGTTGCCGCGTGGCCAATATGGAATTTAACCAATTCCATCCGACCTGTTTATACCATCCCCAAGCACGTTCGTTTTTAATTACCGAAGCAATGCGTGGAGAAGGTGCTTATTTACGTTTACCTGATGGTGAACGTTTTATGTTGCGTTTTGATGAACGCGCTGAATTAGCCCCGCGTGATATCGTGGCGCGTACCATTGACCATGAAATCAAACGCTTAGGTATTCGTCATGTGTGGCTAGATATTACGCACAAACCTGCTGAATTTATCATTGAGCATTTTCCAACACTATATGCGCGTTTAATGGAACTGGGCATTGATATCACCAAGGAGATGATTCCTGTGGTGCCTGCGGCGCACTATACCTGTGGGGGCGTGGTGGTAGATGAACACAGCCAAACCGATATTGCAGGTTTATATGCGATTGGAGAAACCTCTTATACTGGCTTACATGGTGCCAATCGTATGGCGAGTAACTCATTATTAGAGTGTTTTGTCTATGGCATGGCAGCAGCCGCGCATATTCAAACCCAAGCGAGCCACAGCTATCCTGTGCCTATCGTACCTGCATGGGATGACTCTCAAGTCATTGATCCTGATGAAGATGTAGTGATTTTACAAAACTGGGATGAATTAAGACAAACCATGTGGAACTACGTAGGGATTGTCCGTTCCACTAAGCGTCTACAGCGCGCCTTGCATCGCATTGAAATGCTTAAAACAGAAATTGCTGAGTATTATCAAGATTACCAAGTCAGTAAAAACTTGATTGAACTGCGCAATTTGGTGTTAGTGTCTGAAATGATTGTACGCTGTGCTTTAGCACGTAAAGAATCGCGCGGTTTACATTACACGCTCGACTATCCAGCACTTGCGCCTGAGTTGCGTAAAACCGTGCTGAATCCACCTAACTTTAGCGTAGAACAGCCTTTTGTAAATGTTGAACTGACCGCTTAAAACCCACCAAAACGGATGCTTAAAGCATCCGTTCTTTATTCATGTGGATAATAAATGGCTTGTGCAATCTCAAAGGTACGCACATGCAATGGAATTAATTTCTCTAACTTTTGATACCCGCCCGCCAATACAAACAGCAGCGGAATTTGGCTATTTTTGCCTAAACGAAACACCAATTGTTCACGTTGTTCAATTAAGTCTGTACTAAACCATGCCGAACCATGTGGATCATCTTGATGACAATCCATTCCAGCTTGATAAATAATTAAATCTGCACCCCATGCTTGTGCTGCGGCAAAACCTTCATGAATCGCCTGTTGGTAGTCATGAAAATTGCCTTGGGTGGGGTGAATATAGCGTGTTTCAGCACGTTCATAACTGGCACAACCAAAGGCCTGCCCATAAATACTAAAGTTATATAAGTTTGGCAATTTAAGTACAAATTCAGCCGTCCCATTACCACCATGTTGGTCACAATCTAAGACAAAAATACGTTTGTCTGGAAATTGCTGGGCAATTAAAGCCAAACCATTAAAGGTACAATAGGCACAACCAAAATCAGGTGTTGCATGATGAAAGCCTTGCGCAATATTGGCAGCCAAACCATGTTCAAATGCCAATTCTGCTGCTTGCAGCTGCCCTGCATTCACAGCCAATACCGCATCTCTGAGCTTAACATTCCAAGGTTTAAAGCCTTGAATCGTCGCCAGTTTACGCGGCTCACCAGTTAAAAAGGCCTCAACATAATGCGCTTCATGTAAGGTTTTCAGCAGCGCTACATCTAAGTCTTTAGGCTCATAAAAGCGGACATAATCATAGTCGCTTAGGGCTTGGGCCACTAAAGCCAATTTTTCCATACTATTACTTGGCGTATGGGCAAAATACTGCGGTGAATAACATACATGAAGCACGGCGATTTCCCTATTGCGCTTGCGCGACCTGCAAAATTTGTGACAGTTGCGTGGTTTCAGGACTGTATAAACCGTTTTGAACTTGCTGTTCAAAATGGCTACTAAAAGCACGGCGACGATTTGCTGACGAAATCGCCAAAGTAGTTAAACGTAAGAAATGAAAACCCGGCATGTCAGCTACAGGTGCGACAAAACCGTTATAACCTTTATTGGCACGCTTATTGGCAATCTGTTCGGGGTCATAACTAACTGAAAACAGTGAACCTTGCGGCAAACGCACCCCATTAATTAACACGGGCTGTAAGCTAATACAGGAATGGTTATCGCCCATATTCAGCTTTTCCATCAGCACAGGGCGCTGCTCTGCATCTACAAAAATATTAATTTCACCACGACGCAACACTTGATCATGGGCAATTTTTAAAAAGAATTTTTCTGCCATCGGGCAAGACCCGACTTTGGGCTTATCAGTTAAAGTGTTTAATTCGATATAACCCGTATCTTGAGCGTTCTTTGGTAAAATCAAATCTTCAATTAAATCTGCCAATACTTGGCTTTCTTCTCGCTCAAGTAAATGGCGTATTTGGCGTAATTTTTTTTGCCATTCAACTTGGAAACTCAAGGCTTGCGCATAATCATCTTGATGGCTAGCCAAATAAGCCAATACGTCTGGATTTTGGTCTAAATTACGCCATGAATTTAAGCTCAGACCATGACTTGCTGCCTGTGCAAGCAACTGTTTTAAGGCTTTGCTGTCGACATCTTGGAAGATACGTAAATCTTTATATTCATCAGGATAACGTGGCAGATTGACTGCTTCGGCAATCACCCGTGTGGCTTGGGTATAACCACAGCCGCGACGTTCGGTTTGATGGCTATAATGTTCATTTAACATTTCAACCAGCGTTTCTGATAATGAGTAGCCTTGTTCACGATAGCAACTTACCAACTCATGATCTACATTTGACATGCTTGTCCCCAATTTCCCACAGTAAAGCATCGCGCTAGACGATGTGCCTGAGCATTATTCCAGCAGCAAGCGCTTACCTTAACATAGTGTAACTTTCAACTAAATCGCATATTCTGCCAATTATAGTATGGCAATATGCTGCATTGCCGCGGCAAAGACCTCATCGGCACTTTGCGTAGCATCTAGACGTTTAATCCTATTTGGCTCATTTTGGCACAGCAAGGCATAACCTGAACGCACTTTCTCAAAGAATAGAGCTTTTTCTTGTTCAAAACGATCGAGTTGCCCACGGGCACGCGCCCGCGACATCCCTATTTCAATCGGTGCATCTAACCAAAAAGTAAGGTTTGGCATCTGGCTGACAAAGTTTTGATTTAATAATGCCAGTTTTTCTGCACTTAAACCTCGCCCTGCACATTGATAGGCAAAGCTGGCATCAGTAAAGCGGTCGCATAATACGGTTTTACCCGCAGCTAAAGCAGGAACAATCACTTGGGCTAAATGTTGCGCACGCGCGGCATACATCAATAATAATTCAGTGTCATTGCTCATCGCTTCATCATGATTGACACTCAGTAGCAAAGCACGAATTTGCTCTGCCATAGGTGTACCCCCTGGTTCACGGGTTAATACGACCTGTTGACCTTGTGCTTGTAAGGTCTCAAAGATGCGACGAATGAGTGTGCTTTTCCCGACACCTTCGGTGCCTTCAAAACTAATAAACATGCTTATTCCTTTTTGGCGCGTAAGACTTGCAAATATTCTTGCACGGCACGATTATGCTCGGCCAATGTAGCGCTAAATTTATGTCCACCATTGCCTGTTGCCACAAAATATAGCGTATCTGCATCATCTGGATGCATGGTCGCCTCAATGGCTTTTTTACTTGGTAAAGCAATTGGCGTTGGCGGTAAACCGTTAATAGTATAGGTATTATAAGGTGTTGGCGTGCGTAAATCTTTACGGGTAATATTGCCATTATAGGTGTCACCCATCCCATAAATGACCGTTGGATCAGTTTGCAGACGCATACCAATTTTCATACGACGCGCAAACACCCCTGAGACTTGTTCTAATTCACTATCAATACTGGTTTCTTTTTCAATAATTGACGCCATGATGAGGGCTTCATATGGGGTTTTATAGGGCAAGCCTTCAGCACGATTTTGCCATGCTGCATCTAAAGCCTTCATTTGACGTTGATATAAATCCGTTAAGATTTTTTTATCTGTTTCGCCTTTGGCAAAAAAGTAAGTATCGGGTGCAAATAAACCCTCAGGATGCGTATAAGGAATATTCAGTGCTTGTAACAGTTGCTCATAAGGCAAATGCGCTACTTCTTTTTTAACCAAATCATCTTTTTTCAAACGTTCAATCAATTGCTTAAAAGTAGTGCCCTCAATCACTAAAATACGGTTCATTTGCGCATTTTTTGCATCTGAAATCATGCTTAATACTGCACGAATACTCATGTTGTCGCTGACTTCATAGACCCCTGCTTTTAAGGAATCTTTAATCACCAGTTTTTGATAGAGCTTAAGCACGATCGGAAAGCTGACTTTATCGTCTTTGGCCAGCTGATCGATAAAACCTGAATAGGTATCGCCCTGATTAATGGCGAGCATTTGTTTTTTGCCTTCAATCGGATAGGCTTTAAACAAGCTCGACCAGATAATCGCGACAGCCAGTACACACATGCCCAAAATAAGCAGCAGCAATACTTTTAGGCCAGTATGAGATGATTTTTTTTTCGCTTTTGACGCCATAATTTAAGCAATTCTATTCAGTTGAAGTTGTGCGAATAAGGTCTGGCAACTGGTCACATCTAAAGCATGATCGGCAAATTGCGTCACCATTTTCATCGCGCTTAAGGCATTACAGAAAAATAGACTTTGTAACTGTTGTAGCTCGTCTTGATGTACGCTGCGCACTTCACAGGCAATGCCTTGTTGCTGCATACGCGCCAAAATCTCAGCCCGCATGACACCTTGTACGCCATTATAGCGAAGTTCTGGCGTCACCCAAGTATTGTTTAACTTTAAAAAGCAGTTACTGCTCACCCCTTCAACAATCTCGCTTTGCTGATCGAGTACGATGGCTTCGGGCAACTGGCGGCTGTCGGCTTCGGCTTTAAGCATGACTTGTTCTAAACGATTCAGACTTTTTATGCCTACTAAAGCAGGCATAGTCTGCCCTAGCCTGAGCTTTAATACATCACTGTGAATACTTTCTGGCTCAAACGGCAATACCTGCTCTTTAGGGTAAAAGAACAGCCATACGTCTGCTTCTTGCTCAGGCAAACTGTATCCGCGCTGTCCCACGCCACGGCTAATAATAATTTTTAACGTACCAGTTGCTCTTGGCAAATGTGCCAAACTCATCGGTAAAGAGACTAAATTGGCGCGTAGCTGTAAGGCTTGGCAGGCTTGCTCTAGCCGTGCAATATGCCGTGCTTGTAATTCAATTTGACCGTCAATCATCCGCGCGGTGCTAAAGCAGCCATCGCCATAATGAAAGGCACGATCATGTAAATCAATTTGCGCCACGGCTTTGCCATTTTTAAAACATTGCATCTGGAAGCTCCCTCTTCTGTAGGTTTTATTGTAAATCGGCTTAGATTTAATCCTGAGCCAAATCTATTTCTTTTTTACTTATATAAAATTCATTTTTTATTATTTTTTATGCAAAAAGACTCGCGCTATGCTGCATCCACTTCAACAACATCAAATTTTTTTTGAGGAAGACTATGCGCTTAGCTACATTAAAATTAGGGATTATCGCCGCGCTTGTATCGGTTTCTAGCCTTGCTGCCGCCAAAGACTTCCTCAATGTCTCTTATGATCCTACCCGTGAACTATATGAAGATGTCAATCAACAATTTGGCAAATATTGGCAACAGCGCACGGGACAAAAAATTAATTTTAAACAATCACACGGCGGTTCAGGTAAACAAGCGCGTTCGGTGATTGATGGTTTATCTGCTGATGTTGTAACTTTGGCTTTGGCGGCAGATATTGATGTATTGGCACAAAAAGCGCAACTATTACCCAAAGATTGGCAACAAAAATTACCGCATAATTCTACACCTTATACGTCAACCATCGTCTTTTTAGTACGTAAAGGCAACCCTAAAAACATTCAAGATTGGGGTGATTTGGTAAAAAAAGATGTGGCGATTATTACCCCAAATCCAAAAACATCAGGTGGTGCACGCTGGAATTATTTAGCGGCTTGGGCATGGGCCCAACACCAAGCGGGGGCTAATGAGCAAACTGCGCAAGAATTTGTACGTAAAATTTATAAAAACACCAAAGTTTTGGATTCTGGTGCGCGTGGCGCGACCACCACTTTTGCCGAGCGTGGCATTGGTGATGTGTTGTTGGCTTGGGAAAATGAAGCCTATTTAGCCTTACGCGAACAGCCAGGTAAGTTTGAACTGATTACCCCAAGTTTATCCATCTTGGCTGAACCACCGGTGGCGATTGTTGAGAAAAATGCTGTGAAACATGGCACCCAACATTTAGCCAAAGGCTATTTAAACTTCTTATATTCGCCTTATGGTCAATACTTAGCAGCCAAACACTACTATCGTCCGCGTGATGTTGCCACTTTAGAGAAAAACCAACACATCTTTAAGCCATTAAAATTGGTCACGATTGACCAAGAATTTGGCGGTTGGAATAACGTTCAACAAAAACATTTTGAAAACGGTGGCATTTTCGATCAAATCGTCAAAGCCAATAGCGCCAAATAAACACCATAGCTTAAACAAGGAGCATGCTCATGATTGATACGGTGATCGTCCCAGGTGTTGCAGGTAGCGAAGCTCATCATTGGCAATCTTGGTTAGAAACTCAACTTATGTCATGCTGCCGCGTTCAACAAAATGATTGGAATCATCCTGTATTGCATGAGTGGATCGAACAATTTGTACACACTGTAGCGCCAATTGAAGGGGCTGTACAAATTGTGGCGCATAGTTTTGGTTGCTTAACCACCATGGCTGCCTTGCATTTGCATCCTGAGCTAAATCGCAACATTAAAAATGTCGTGTTGGTCGCACCTGCCAATCCAATACGTTTTGGTGACAATGGTTTTGCTCGCGATAGTCAAAATAATTATGCTGAGTTTTTCCAGCAAATACGACCACTAGTTCCAACCAGCATGCTGATTAGCGAAAATGATCCATGGTTAGCTTTTACAGATGCAAAACAATTGGCACATGCTTGGCAGATTGAGCCAATCAACTTAGGCGCAGTCGGACATATTAATGTGGCATCAGGATTTGGACCATTTCCGCAGATTTTTGATTATTTGATCTCAGAAAACACGATGTCTCATATCAGCATTACTGATGATGGCAAGTATTTTTTTAAATTTGCAATTTAAGCATGGCTCTCTATGCTTGTGACAACGTTCAGTTTTTATTTTGCGTTGACTGCTTTGAGTCAACATTCTCTCTTTGAGGAGTAATCATGTCGCAGCGATCCCGAGTGCTGCCAGGATTTGGTCTGTCTCTAGGCTTTACCCTAGCGTATTTATCCTTAATCGTTTTGATTCCTCTGTCTGCGGTGTTTATTAAATCGCTAGGCTTTGGTTGGGACGGTTTTCTTGACATTATCAGTTCGGAGCGAATTTTAAAGTCGCTGCAACTGAGCTTTACTACTGCCCTTTTGGCAGCGTTTATTAACGTGGTATTTGGTTTATTACTGGCATGGTGTTTGGTGCGTTACCGTTTTCCGGGTAAACGTATTGTTGACGCTTTGGTGGATTTACCCTTTGCGCTGCCTACTGCCGTAGCAGGTATTGCCTTAACCTCGTTATATGCACCAACAGGTTGGATTGGTCAATATTTAGAGCCTCTTGGTATTCAAGTGGCATATACCCCTATTGGGATTACCTTAGCGCTGATCTTTATTGGTATTCCGTTTGTGGTACGTACCGTACAACCTGTACTTGCTGATTTAGAAACCGAACTCGAAGAAGCTGCTTCTGCACTGGGTGCAACGCGTTTTCAAACCATTACCAAAGTCATTTTACCCATTCTATTTCCAGCACTCCTCACTGGTTTTGCTTTGGCCTTTGCCCGTGGTGTCGGTGAATATGGTTCGGTGATCTTTATTGCCGGTAACCAACCTTTTGAAACTGAAATTGCACCGTTAATGATTATTTCGCGTTTAGAAGAATATGATTATGCGGGTGCAACCACCATTGCTGTGGTGATGTTAGTGATTTCATTTGCGATTTTATTCTTAATTAACTTAGTACAAGCATGGGCAAGCCGTCGTACTGGGAGAACTGCACGATGAATATCAATGCAAATGCTTTGGCCGACAAATTGCAATCGCGTGATGCGACCCGTGAACCGCTTTGGGTACGTTATACCTTAATCACGATTGCCTTAATTTTCTTTTTAAGCTGCTTATTATTACCGCTGATTTTGGTGTTTGTAGAAGCCTTTAAACAAGGTTTAGGCGTATATACACAAGCTTTGGTGCATCCAGATACCTTATCTGCAGTCAAGTTAACCTTGCTCACTGCAGCGATTGCTGTGCCTTTAAACGTAGTGTTTGGTGTGGCCGCAGCTTGGTCGGTGGCAAAGTTTAATTTCCGTGGTAAATCTATCCTCACCACCATTATTGATATGCCGTTTTCGGTGTCGCCTGTAATTGCAGGTTTAATGTTGGTGCTTATGTTTGGTACCCAAGGTTGGTTTGGCGGCTGGCTGATGGACAATGACATTAAAGTGTTGTATGCCGTGCCTGCGATTGTTTTAGCGACTATTTTTATTACCGTTCCTTTTGTGGCGCGTGAACTTATTCCTTTAATGGAAGCACAAGGCACCGAAGAAGAAGAAGCCGCGATTGTTTTGGGTGCTTCAGGTTGGCAAACCTTTTGGAAAGTCACTTTACCCAATATTAAATGGGGTCTGATCTACGGCGTGATTTTATGTAATGCGCGTGCGATGGGTGAGTTTGGTGCCGTATCGGTGGTGTCGGGGCATATCCGCGGCGAAACCAATACGCTGCCTTTACATGTAGAGATTCTCTACAACGAATATACCTTTAGTGCCGCGTTTGCCGTATCTTCGCTGTTGGCTTTATTGGCGATTATTACCCTGATTTTAAAAACATGGGTGGAAATGCGCCAAGAAAAACAAAGCCAAAAAAATGACGATTCAGCTTCTTAAGGAATGACCTCATGAGTATTCAAGTTAAAAATATTGAAAAACACTTTGGTGCATTCCATGCACTGAATAACATCTCTTTAGATTTTCCAGATGGTCAATTGGTGGCGCTGCTTGGCCCATCGGGCTGCGGTAAAACCACGTTACTGCGTATTATTGCTGGTCTTGAATCTGCCGATTCTGGTCAAGTGATTTTAGAAGGCGAAGATGCGACTAACGTGCATGTACGTGAACGTGAAGTCGGCTTTGTGTTCCAGCACTATGCGCTGTTCCGTCACATGACGGTATTTGACAACATCGCCTTTGGTTTACGTGTCCGTCCACGTAAAACTCGCCCATCTGAAGCGGAAATTAAAAAGCGTGTTACGCGTTTACTTGATTTAGTGCAACTGGGCTTTTTGGCAGATCGTTATCCTGCACAGTTATCAGGGGGTCAGCGTCAACGTATTGCTTTAGCGCGTGCTTTAGCCGTTGAACCGCGTGTATTGTTACTTGATGAGCCCTTTGGTGCTTTAGATGCCAAAGTACGTAAAGAATTACGTCGTTGGTTACGTACCTTACATGACGAACTGCACATCACCTCTATTTTTGTCACCCATGACCAAGAAGAAGCACTCGAAGTTGCCGATCAAATCATTGTCATGAACAAAGGTAACGTCGAGCAAATTGGTTCACCGCGTGAAGTATATGAACGCCCTGCCACGCCGTTTGTGTTTGACTTCTTAGGTCAAGCCAACCGTTTTGAAGGTGTTAACCAAGCAGGTAATATCCAATTTGGCGCAGACCGTATTCAATTGGCGAGCGCGAAAACTGGCCCACAAGGCGATGTCATTGCCTTTGCGCGTCCAGATGAGCTCAAAATCCATGCTCAACCGCAAGACAATGCGATTCAAGCCACATTCATTCGTGAATTGTGGATTGCGGGCAAAGTCATCGCAGAACTCGAAGGTCGTGAAGGAAATCTCATTGAAATTTCTTTAACACCAGATGAGGCGAAACTACACCAGTTCCGCCCAAATCAAACTGTATGGCTGACTGCATCGGCCTTACACTTATTTGCAAATCAAGTCGCATAAGACTAAAAAAAGATGGGGCAATTTAGCCCCATGCATCAAAGGGTAAACAACATTATGAATTTCCAGCAACTACGGATTATTCGCGAAACCGTCAGACAAAACTTTAATCTGACTGAAGCTTCGGCTGCGTTGTATACCTCGCAATCAGGCGTTAGTAAGCATATTAAAGATTTAGAAGATGAACTTGGCGTACAACTTTTTATTCGTAAAGGTAAACGCTTACTGGGTTTAACTGAACCCGGTCAGGCGCTGCTGGGAATCGTAGAGCGAATGTTGGTGGATGCAGATAATATCAAACGCTTAGCCGACGATTTTAATAAGGTCGACGAAGGCACTTTAACGATTGCCACCACACATACCCAAGCGCGTTATGTGTTACCCCCAATCGTGAATAAGTTTAAAAAGGAATTTCCAAAGGTTCACTTGATTTTGCAACAAGCCAGTCCAATCGAAATTACCGATATGTTATTACAAGGTGAAGCGGATATCGGGATTGCCACCGAGTCACTCACCACAGAAGATAACCTAGCCAGTGTGCCATTTTATAATTGGCAGCACAGCATTATTACCCCACAAAATCATCCCTTGGCGCAAAAAAGCAATATTGACATCCGCGATTTAGCGCAATACCCCATTATTACTTACCATGGTGGTTTTACTGGACGTTCTAAAATTGACAAAGCATTTGAAGAGTCAGGTTTAGATTTTGATATTGTGATGTCAGCATTGGATGCCGACGTGATCAAAACCTATGTTGAACTGGGTATGGGCATTGGGATTGTCAACGATGTCGCTTATGACCAAGAACGTGATTATCGTTTAAAACAGATTCCAACCGATGTGTTTGGCATCAACACCACTTGGCTTGCGGTACGTAAAGGTCACTTACTGCGCGGTTATGGCTATGAGTTTATTTCACTCTGCTCACCAGATGCGGATATTCGCGCCTTAAAACGCGTGGCTTATCCTGAAGATTAACACTTAAAAAGAGCAGCTGAACGCTGCTCTTTTTTTCAATGTGATACAGCTTGTTTGGCGTCTACCAGTGTCGTTTTTGCCCCACGATTGAATAATAAATTGAGTAAAATTGCCGCCAAAGTTGCGGTTCCAATCCCACCCAAATCAAAACTGCCAATTTTAAGACTTAAATTACCTGCACCCATAATTAAGCTCACTGCGGCAATAATTAAAGTGCTGTTTTGGGTAAAATCGACTTTATGATCAATCCAAATTTTTGCCCCAGCAATAGTGATCAATCCAAACACGACAATCGAAGCACCGCCCAATAATGCCACCGGAATCGTGCTAATCACTGCGCCAAATTTAGGCGACAAGCCGAGCAATATGGCAAAACAACCTGCAATCACAAAAATGGTGGTGCTATACACCTTGGTGACAGCCATCACCCCAATGTTTTCAGCATAAGTGGTCATACCTGTACCACCCACCGAACCTGACAATGAAGTACATACGCCATCAGCAAAAAAAGCGCGTCCCATATAAGGATCAAGGTTTTTACCGGTCATCGCCGAGACTGCTTTAAAGTGACCTAAGTTTTCTGCCACTAAAATTAACGCCACAGGGGCAATCAGTAAAATCGCATTCGCTTCAAACACAGGACTGTAAAAAGTCGGTAGACCAAACCACGCGGCATTGGCAATCGGTGCAAAATCAATAGGCTTGCCTAAGCCTAAAACATTGGTCAGGACAAAATACACTAGGTAAGCAGCCACTAAACCGACCAACAGCAATAAACGCCGTAACATGCCACGGGTAAACACCGCAACAAGGCTAATACATAAGATGGTCACGACCGCCATCCAGCTATCAAAGCTATCACCCGATACGCTTTGAATGGTCACAGGCGCCAAATTTAAACCAATGATCATCACAATGGCACCCGTGACCAAAGGTGGCATGAGTTTTTCAATCCATGCTGTGCCAATTTTCATCACTACCAAACCAATCAACGCATAAATCAAACCACAGACAATAGTACCGCCTAAGGCTAAGGCAATATTGGGATTAGAGCCTGCACCGGCATAACCCGTTGCTGCAGCCACTGCGCCAATAAAGGCAAAACTCGAGCCAAGGTAACTTGGCATGCGTCCACCGGTGATCAGGAAAAATAAGATCGTACCAATGCCGGTAATAAAAATAGTCAGATTCGGGTCAAAACCCATCAGTAAGGGTGCCAGTACAGTTGCTCCAAACATGGCAAAAGCATGCTGTAAACCCAGTACGATGCTTTTACCTGCGGGTAGATATTCATCTATTTGTACAGGTGTGCTATCTAAATTGCCTTGATAGGGCTTAAATTTTGCAAACCAAGCTTCTTTTGACATCGGCTGCCCTCCTAATGTGGCATTGCAATGGGCGCACAATATTGACGATTAAAATACACTAAGGCCTGCGCGGCTTTCGGGCTTTGCATCGCCTGCACTTCACAGATGAGTAACATATGACTGCCCACCACCTGCCGCTCTCGAATTAAACAATCAAATGCCACCAAAGCATCTGTCAGCACAGGCGCGCCGGTTTTTAGGGTTGCCCATGTATTTGCATGAAAACGCTGATTTTGTGGGGTTTTACTGGCAAATAAATTAGCGAGTGCTTGCTGCTCATGGCTTAAGGTATTGACGCATAACACGTCGCTGTTTTGAAAATATTCAAACACCGAGGATTTTTGGTTAATACACACCAATAAAGTGGCCGGTTGGTCAGTCACACTACAGACTGCCGAAGCGGTAAAACCCGCCTGCCCCTGTGCTGTACACGTGGTAATAATGTTCACGGCGGCAGCTAAATGTGCCATGCCCTGTCGAAAACTTAAGGGATCTAGGCTTTCAGTGAATTGCAGTTTACTGTTCATGACTGACCTCTGTTTTTTATTTTATAAATGTGCAGTTGAGGCAATTTCAACCAAAGCTTCAGGTTTGACTAAACCGGTTTGAAGGCAATAACGTGCCGGCTTATCTCCAGGGAAATATTCGGCATAGACTGCATTAATCGCGGCATAATCAGCCCAGTCTTTAACAAAGATATGATTAAAGGTAATGTCCTCCATGCTGCCGCCTGCTGCTGCTAAGACGCCTTTAATGGTTTCTAAAATATGTCGCGTTTGCGCGGCTGCATCACCTACATGTACCACGTTGTTATTTTCATCAAAGGCCAAAGTTCCTGACACATAAATAATGTTGTCAGCTTTGGTGGCAGGCACATAAGGCGCGAGTGGCTTGGCCGTTCCTGGGGGGATAATCACTTGTTTTGGCATATGCTTCTCATTATGCAGATTGTTTTAAGTTATTGTTTTGAAAAGTGCTGCAGAATTTTTCGGTATGACTCACCCAACCAAAGAAGGTTTCAACATTATAAATACTGGCAGCATGGGCTTCGCTTGGCCCAGCTTGATGACAAGCATCTTCTAACACCACGCCAAAATATTCTAAAAAGAAACCATCACGTAAAGTCGATTCCACACAGACATTGGTGGCAATGCCGACAAAAACCAAATTACGAATACCACGGCAACGTAACATGCTGTCTAAAGCGGTATTAAAGAAGCCACTGTAACGGGGTTTTTCAATGACTAAATCCTGTAGTTGAGGTTTAAGCTGATCAATCAACTCAAAATCCCATTCACCTTTGGCCAGTAACTTGCCATATAGATTTGGATTTTGGCGCATGGTTTTTAAGGCATTGGATTTATGAAAGTTAGGTGAATTTAAACCACCGGCTTCACGGTACTGGTTGTCCCAACCATTTTTAAAATAAATCACTTGTATGCCGGCACTGTGTGCTGCATCTACTGCTTTTTGAATATTCGCCACTACAGGCGCCGTTTGTGACACATCAAAACCGGCTAAGTCTAAATAGCCACCTTTTGAGGTATAGGCATTTTGCATATCAATCACAATCAGCGCAGTTTGCTCAGGTGCAATTTGAATGGCTTCAGGACGTGCGTTTAAGACTTTGCCGGTGCCAATCGCTTGGGTAAATTCACTACATACAATACTCATGCTGTTTTCTCCAAAGTTTGCCCATCTACCACCACATGCTGACGGCATTGCATTAAAGGTTGAATGCGTTGACCAAAATCTTCTACCCCCTGAATAAAGTCATCAAAGGTGAGTAAAATACCCTCAGTACCCTGAATTTGCCCAATCTCATCGAGCATTTTCGCGACATTGGCATAAGAGCCGACTAAGGTGCCCATATTGATATTCACCGGCGAGACACTCGATGCCATTTGGCGAATATTGGTGTCACTGCCAGATTTGGTGTCTTTACCGCCTTGATTCATCAACCAATTAATCGCTTCGACATCGGCACCCTCGTTATAGTGTTGCCATTTGGCAAAGGCTTCAGCATCGGTTTCGGCTGCAATCACCATAAACAGCACATAAGTTTGTACATCACGATCGGTTTGATCGGTATGGGTTTTTAAACGATCGTTAATTTCAGCATAAGCCGTTGGGGTATTTAAACCTTTGCCAAATACAAAGTTATAGTCGGCATATTGCGCGGAAAACGCCAAACCTGCATCCGATTGTCCTGCGCAAATAATTTTCATATCGGCTTGCGGTTTTGGACTGACGCGGCAATCGTTCATGGTGAAATGTTCACCTTTAAAATCTGAACGTCCATCGGTCCACAGTTCACGTAAAATTTGCACGTATTCAGACAAATATTCATAGCGTTTGCCAAAATATTCATCGCCCGGCCACATCCCCATTTGGCTGTATTCTGGTGCTTGCCAACCAGTCACTACATTTAAACCAAAGCGACCATTGGAAATTGAATCAATGGTGGATGCCATACGCGCTACAATCGCAGGTGGCATAACTAAAGTTGCTGCAGTGGCATAAATTTGAATTTTTGAGGTCACAGCAGCAAGGCCGGCCATTAAAGTAAAACTTTCTAAGTTATGCTCCCAAAATTCAGTTTTACCGCCAAAGCCACGCAGCTTAATCATCGATAAAGCAAAGTCAAAACCGTAATGTTCTGCACGTTGCACGATCTGTTTATTCAGCTCAAAACTGGGCTGATATTGCGGTGCATTTTCCGAGAGTAACCAACCATTATTTCCAATAGGACAAAAAACGCCGACTTTCATCACACACCTCACTGTTTATTTTGCTTTTACTTTTTTGTCTGCAGATGCAGTTTTATTGTTCATCATAGATTTAGCAAAGGCTGTGCCAACATATATTTAGTACATTTAAATCAATCAATTAGAATGTATTTTTTTGACTATTAAGTAAAAAACGCTTTTTTAACTTAAAAATTTTTTATGAAGTGAATGTTTAAAATAGTGCGTTTTTTAAACTTTTGGTAAAAAATGCGCCATAAAAAACCGCCCATCAAGGGCGGTTAATCAAAAATTCCATCAAGCAAAGCTGGGTTGTAAAAAGTTTAAAATAGCTTGATTGATTTGTTCCGTTTCAGTGACCGTGCAGGCATGTGCACCATGATTAAAAATACTTAATTTACCATGACCCAAAATTTTTTTTAAATCTTCACTTTTCTGATACGGCACTAAAAAATCATCGCGATTGGCAATAAAATGCAAGCGAGTTTTAGCCAATGCAGCACGATGCTCGGCATTGACTTGAAACACACTTAAAGCCCGAATTCGTGCCAAAACATTGGCAGGCGGTGGGAAATCTTGTAACTGCTTTTGTTCTTGTTTGGCAATCGTTTGATGATGCGCAGAAATCCATGCCGGTGGATATAAAAACAAAGCTTGTGCTTCTACATAAGCCGCACTACCTGCATATTGCAGCAATCGCGTTCTGGCTTGGAAACACTTCAGCGTATGTGGGTCAGGCTGATTCCAAGCATTAATCGCGGTTAACGTTAAGATTTCAATCTTTAAACTTTGCACTAAACGCGCCAGTTCAATCCCAATTAACGCCCCTAAGGCATGCCCCATAAAATGTAGCCGCTGAATCTTTTCTTGTTGGATTAAATCAAGTAGCTCTTGCGCCATATCAGTCATGCTATAACCATCTTTAAGCATGCCACTGTTTTGATGACAACCGACTTGATCATAGACCAAAACATGAAAATATTGCTGTAAAACCGCAATTTGCGGTTGCCAAAATGTGCCATGCCCACCGAGTCCAGAAGACAATAGCATGTAATCTGCCTGTGTACGATGACAAGGATAAAGTTGTGTCTGCATATACATTCTCGTTGCCAAAATTCAAGCAACACTTTGCAAAATACATGCCGTGTTAGATCAAGCCTGCCAAGATACAACGAAATCGCATAATTTTTTCACTTTAGCAGACAAAAGAGATTTTAAATATAAATAATAATTGTTATCATTTCGTAAATTTTCACTATTCACTTTAATACAACATGAACACCCCTCTTCATGTGGATCGCTTCGAGCCAATCCATGATCCACGCGTCAAGCGCCCCAAAAAAGTAAAGCCTGCTACTCCTTTTAGTTACCGTTTCATGATTTTCTATCGCTTTGTATTGGCTTTAGTGGGCGGCTATATACTCTCTGCTTTAAGTGCCATTTGTATCGCGGAATTATTTGTGGCCAATCCTGCAAGCGCAGCCATGAGTGCGACCCTAATTGCCTTTTGTGTGTACTGTGCTGCCTTTATTTGGGTGTTTATGGTGCAAAAAACCGTAAAAGCCAGTCTTGGCATTGTTATTCCTAGCCTTGTGCTATGGCTTATTGTTCAATTTTTAGGGAACTAAAATGCGTGTAGATGGAAAAGCAGAAGGCCCACGTCAGTCAATGTCTTGGTTGCATACATGGGCCAGCCTTATTTTAGGTTGGCTGCTGTATGCGATTTTTGTGACAGGTACATTAAGTTTCTTCCAAAATGAAATTAGCGTTTGGATGAAACCTGAGCTGCATCAGTCAGTTCCGAGTCAATCACAAATTCAACAAACTCAAGTTGCCTTAAATTATTTACAAAAAAACCATCCAGATGCGGGTAGTTGGTCGATTCAACTACCAACATCACGGCAAAATACTACGGTTTTAAGTATTCGTGGTGCGAATGAAGACCCGCGCGCGCGTCGTGGTGGTCAACGGATTACTTTAGATAGTGCAACGGGTGAAGTGTTAGAAGCGCGTGAAACCCGTGGCGGAAGTTTCCTCTATCGTTTTCACTTTGAACTGTATGGTTTAGAACGCAGTTGGGCACGTTGGATTGTGGGCATCGCCACTATGTTGATGTTTGTTGCTATCATCAGCGGTATTATCACCCATAAAAAAATCTTTACAGATTTCTTTACCTTCCGTCCAGGTAAAGGTCAGCGCTCATGGTTAGATGCGCATAATGCCACTGCGGTATTTGCCCTCCCATTCCATCTCATGATTACATTTAGTGGTCTATTGCTGCTGTTATTTACCCTGATGCCATGGGGGATCGAGCGAATTTATGACAACCGCGGTGCATTTTTACAAGAACAACGTAAAGCATTAATTGAAACACCTGAACAAGTGCGTCCTGAAGCTGAACGTGCTGAAGGTCAGCAAGTACGTGGTGAAGGTCGCGGCGAACGTCGTCCTAAGGCCGAACCAAAACCTGCACCACTGACTGATCTTGCCCCAATTATTGCTGATGCACAGCAACAATGGCCAAACAATCGTGTCGGTACCATTACCATCGTGGCACCTAACACGACCAAAGCCGAAATTGAACTACGTGCTTTACATGGTGAAAGTGTTGCCCATCGCAATATTTACCAAACTTTAAGTTATAACGGGGTCACAGGCCTTGAAAATCCAGATGATGGTTCAAAACTAAAAAATCCAACCATTCCTGCAGCAATTTATAATGTCACCACCACTTTGCATGAAGCACGCGGTGTAGATTTATCTTTACGTTGGATTTTATTCTTATCCGGTATTTTAGGCACACTCATGGTGGCAACTGGCTTGTTATTGTGGTGTGTTAAACGTGCCCCGCAACAAGAAAAACAAGGTTATAAATCTTTTGGCTACCGTACAGTAGAAGTATTAAACGTAACAGCGATTATTGGTTTACCAATTGCCTGTGCAGTGTATTTTTATGCCAACCGTTTGATTGATGCCGGTTTAGAAAAACGCAGTGCCTTGGAGATTCGTGCCTTCTTTATTGCTTGGGGCTTGGTATTTGTCTATGCCTTAATTCGTAAACACCGCCAAGCATGGTTAGAAATGCTGACCCTTGCCACTGCTCTATTTGCATTATTACCCGTACTCAACTTTATCACTGGGGGTGCGCCACTTTGGAGCAGTATTGCCCATGGTCAATGGGTGATTGCATCTTTTGATTTAGCCATGTGGGTGTTGGCAGTCGTGTTTGGATTTAGCTTAATTAAAGTTAAAAATCACCAAAATCCAGCAGCAAAAAAAGCCAAAGCAGGCAAAGCACCACAGGAGAATAACGAATGAGTTGGTTTATTTTCATTTGGGCGCTATGTAACTTAGGTTTTATTGGCTTAGCCACTTCGATGTCCAAGCATCAAAAACAGATCTTTGGCAAAGAACTGAATGCCAAGCAAACCAAACTTGCGAGTATCGTGGGTTGGTTACTACTGATTGCCGGCTTAGTGGCTTGTATCATCCACGGCGATAGTATCAGCAACATGATCAGCTATTGGATTGGGGTACTCAGTTTCTCAGCGCTCATGGTCGGCTTAACCCTGAGCTATTTTGCCCATAAAGTAAAATTATTGGCTATGGTTTCGATGATCTTAAGTGGCTTAGCACTGGTCATCCATTTGCTTTAATGGCTTTGCCTATAACAAAGCTCGCCTCGTGCGGGCTTTTTTATGGTCTAGATTCTCATTTGCAGCGCATTGGTAAAAATTTATCTCACGATGATTGCTTTTTTTATAAAGCAGCTTAGGCTTAGTAGGTTTTTTATTGAGATCTTCCCATGACTACTCCAATTTCTGTGCCTAAAGCGCTATTAAACCGTGCGACTGCTGGTAATTTAGAAGCGCAATTTGATTTAGCTCAACTGTATATGAGCAGCGAACACGATGAAGATATCGAACGTGCTGAAGAATGGGCGCTAAAAGCTGCCTCTTTAGGTCATGTTGAATCGATGTATTGGCTAGGCGAAGGTTATACCGTGTATGCCAAAGAAGTCGCGGAAGAAGATCCTGAAGAAGCGAAAACTTATTTTGAACATGCCCATAATTGGTTAAAACAAGCTGCAGAACGCAAGCACGCTGCCGCGATTTTAGAGTTGGCAGGCTTTTACCGCCGTGGCGATGTGGTTGAAAAAGATGTAGTTAAATCTGTGGAATTGGTTGAACAAGCTGCCAACTTAGGTGAATTACAAGCCATGCGTGATTTAGCCTTTATTTATGCCAATGCTTTAGGTGTAGATGCCGATGAAGAAAAAGCCGACTTTTGGACGCAAAAAGCCGATGCTTTAGAAGCCAAAGATGCATAAAAATAAAGCCCTCAATTGAGGGCTTTTTGTTGCTCATGCACTTTATTCATCAAATATTGATAGATATGTTGCGCTTTCAGTTCATTCAAAATTTGACTCGCAGCTGTATTAGTTCGATTCAATGAAGGTTCAACTTCATAAGTATGTAGCTTAATACGCTTGCGTTTTGTTTTTTGAGCAAAGTCTTGAATTGCATCATATGTTTCACCCCGTGTACGACACGCACAAATAATGTAATCACAGCTATCTAATTCACTTATGCGCTCGAATAATTTGGTATCGGGATCACCCTTGGTATCCACAGCAACTTTGATATCACCTATTGCTACAATCAAACGCATATCTGCATTTTCCATCTTTAAACATTTGACCAAAGTATCAGGCTGTGCAAAAGCATCCTTGACCAACATCTCAATCAATAAAGTTAAAGTTTGTGTCTTTCCTGTATTCTCAGCACCAGCCAAGCTAATAATTAGTTTTTTCATTATATAAAATAGTTAAGTTACCCTACGCATAGAATAACTTAAACCTAAGTAATTAAAAACTAGATCTTATTTCTCCAAGCACTTTGCACTTGGCTTGCTACTTTTGGATAATCTAAAATAAACCGCACATGGCTTTCTACACCCGTTTTTAAAGTAGCATCATCCACCAAAAAGTAAGGGCTATGGTTTGGCGCGGCTTTTTTCATATCTTGATGGGCAGGCGTTGCCCCTAAAAACACAAATAAAGATGGCATCAGCTTGCCATAATAAGCAAAGTCCTCACTGGCACTGGCATTATTGGCTAAAATTTTCACATTGCCATTGGCTGCTTGTTTTAAAGTGGCTGTCATGGCTTCTGTTAAAGTTGCATCATTCATGGTCACAGGTGCATAGGCGGCAATCTCAACCTGAGCCTTTACCTCATGTGCAGCCGCAGTATGTTCCACCACTTGTGGGATCGTTTTTAAAATATTCTCGCGAATACTTTCATTATTGGAGCGAATCGTACCCAGCATCGACACTTGCTCAGGAATAATATTGCCTGCGGTACCCGCTTGAATATGTCCAATACTTACCACACCCATGCCTTGGGTTAAATCTGTGCGACGACTAATAATACTCTGCAAATTGTTAATCATCTGCGCAGATGCAACAATTGGGTCACGCCCTGCCCATGGCATCGAACCATGTACTTGTTGTCCATTGACGCTAATTCTTAAATTATCAGCACTATTTAAAATCGCCCCCGACTTATAATGTAAATGTCCGCTTGGAATACCCGCAATCACATGCAAGCCAAAAATCACCTCTGGCTTCACTTGCTTAAATGCACCATCAGCAATCATTTTACGTGAACCAATTTGATCACCTTGACTAAAGTTATCAATATCAGCCCCGCCTTCTTCTGCAGGTTGGAACACAAACACCACTGTGCCTGCGATATTGGCTTTATTTTCCGCCAATACTTTGGCTGCACCTAACAACATTGCAGTATGTGCATCATGCCCACAGGCATGCATGACATGGCTTTCTTTGCCTTGATATATCGCTTTAACTTGACTTGCAAAACTTAAATTGGTTTTTTCTTGCATAGGCAATGCGTCCATATCGGCACGTAAGGCCATCACAGGGCCGGGTTTAGCGCCTTTTAAGATACCAATCACCCCTGTTTTAGCAAAACCAGTCTTGACCTCAATACCATAAGATTTAAGTTCTTTTTGTACTAATTTTGAGGTTTCAAATTCCATATTGCCCAGTTCAGGGTGTTGATGAATATGCTGACGTAGCTGAATAGTTTTGCCTTCTACCGATTGTGCGGCATCTTTCACCCAATCCGCCAAAGCCAATGGGCTACTGGCAAATGTAAGTCCCATCACAGCATACTGGACAATTTTTCGCATTATGATCTTGTTCCTGTTGTTTTCGATCACTTAGCATAAGCGAAGTGAAGATCGGCCTGCGCCACTATTTAAGTATGGATTTAATACCTTAAAGATATAAAACAAAACCCATTTAGTGCTTAAATATTCAACCAAAACCGAAGCACATGGCTTTCCCCTTGGCAGTTTTCCAAGTACAATACTGCCCTAGTCGAGGGATGCTGCGACTGATCTTACAGGCACCAAATGTAAGACTGGCCAGGCTCGACGATCGGTTTGTTTTTTCTAGACAGACCAACAACGGCATCCGCGAACTGAATGATCAATTTTTATTATTAATTAAGGAGATCGTGATGAACGCGGTTAATGCTTCATTTACAGATTATAAAGTAGCAGATATCACTTTAGCGGACTACGGCCGTAAAGAAATTAAACTTGCAGAAGCTGAAATGCCAGCCCTTATGGGTCTGCGTAAGCGTTATGCTGCAGCGAAGCCACTTGCAGGTGCTAAAATCTTGGGTTGTATCCACATGACAATCCAAACTGCGGTTTTAATTGAAACTCTAGTAGAGCTTGGCGCTGAAGTTCGTTGGACATCTTGTAACATCTTCTCTACGCAAGATCACGCTGCTGCTGCAATCGCTGCTGCGGGTATTCCTGTTTTTGCTTGGAAAGGCGAAACAGAAGAAGAATACATGTGGTGTTTAGAGCAACAAATCAATGTCAATGGCACGCCTTGGGATGCCAACATGATTTTAGATGACGGTGGTGATTTAACCCTACTTGTGCATGAAAAATACCCAGAAGTGATTGCAAAAATCCACGGTGTAACTGAAGAAACCACGACAGGTGTGCAACGTCTGTACGAAATGTTACGTGACGGTACTTTAAAAGTGCCTGCAATCAACGTCAACGATTCTGTAACTAAATCTAAAAACGACAACAAATACGGTTGCCGCCACTCGTTAAATGATGCCATCAAACGTGGTACAGATATGTTGTTGTCTGGCCGTCGTGCGCTTGTGATTGGTTACGGTGATGTAGGTAAAGGTTCTGCGCAATCACTTCGTCAAGAAGGCATGATTGTACGTGTAACAGAAGTTGATCCAATCTGTGCAATGCAAGCATGTATGGATGGTTATGAAGTTGTTTCTCCATACAAAAATGGCGTTCAAACTGGTAAAAAAGAAGACGTAAATCTTGATCTTCTGCAAAACACTGACTTAATCGTAACCACAACAGGTAACTACCACGTTTGTGATGCTGCAATGCTGGATTCATTAAAAGCGGGTGCAGTTGTGTGTAACATTGGTCACTTCGATACTGAAATCGATACGAACTACTTACGTGGTTACAAGTGGGTTGAAGTGAAACCTCAAGTTCACCAAGTATATCGTTCAGAAAACGAAAACGATTATTTAATCCTTTTATCTGAAGGTCGTTTGGTAAACCTTGGTAATGCAACAGGTCACCCGTCACGTATTATGGATGGTTCTTTTGCCAACCAAGTACTCGGTCAAATGCACTTATTTGCTGAGAAGTTTGCTGATCTTCCAGAAGAAGAAAAAGCTGCAAAAATCCGTGTTGAATTGATTCCTAAGAAATTAGACGAAGAAGTTGCTGCGGCAATGGTTGCTGGTTTTGGCGGTGTATTAACACAATTAACCCAAGAACAAGCAGACTACTTAGGTGTTGCTGTTGAAGGTCCATTCAAAGCTGAAGCTTATAAATACTAATCTTTAGAAAAAGCAGGCATCTTGCCTGCTTTTCTTTGGTTTTTTATTGCAATTTATAAGTTTAAAGGATTTGAACATGTCTAAAAAAATTCCTATTTCTTTTGAATTTTTCCCAACTAAAACTGATGCAGGTGCGGAAAAATTAAAAGTTGTTCACCAAGAACTGCAACAGCTCAAGCCAGAGTTTTTCTCTGTGACTTATGGTGCAGGTGGTTCTACCCGTGAACGCACTCTTTCAACCTTAGCTGATTTCAATGGCAAAGGTACACCTGTTGCGCCTCACCTGTCTTGTATTGGTGACAGCAAAGCACGTATTGCTGAACTTTTGGATTTGTATAAATCTCAAGGCATTGACCGTATTGTGGCACTGCGTGGTGACTTACCATCAGGTCAAGTGGGCTTAGGTGAGCTACCTTATGCAACTGACCTTGTACGTTTTATTCGTGAACATTCAGGTGACCACTTTCAAATTGAAGTGGCAGCTTATCCTGAAATGCACCCTCAAGCAGATAGTTTTGATCTAGACATCAAACATTTTTGTGAGAAAGCCAATGCAGGTGCCAATGCAGCATTAACACAGTTCTTCTTTAATCCAGATGCGTATTTCTACTTTGTAGAACGTATTCAAAAAGAAGGGGTGAATATTCCTGTTGCGCCAGGCATTATGCCAATTACCAATGCCAGTAACTTAATTCGCTTTGCAGATGGTACAGGTGCTGAAATCCCACGTTGGATTCGTAAGCAATTGGCAACCTATGGCGATGATACTGCATCAATCAAGGCCTTTGGTCATGAAGTGATTGTTAAACTGTGCGAACGCCTGATTGCTGGTGGTGCTCCAAGTTTGCATTTCTATACCATGAACACCACTGACCCAACTCGTCAGCTGGTCAAAGACTTAGGTCTAGCTTAATTTTATTGTTTTTAAAGTGAGTATTTTATGCCACGTTTTTATATGGAAGCGACGTTAACGGTTGATACGTCTGCCGATTTAACCGAGACCGTTTTTCATCATTGGTGTAAAGTGCTCCGTGCTCAAGTCGGTGAAAAAGCCACTTTGTTTAATGGACAAGGCGGTGAATACGATGTCGAGCTGATTGAAGTCAATAAAAAAACTGCTGTTGTTCAAGTACTGAGCTTTAATCCTGATAACCGTACGCCTGCTTTTACAGCCCTTTTGGGTCAAGTGATGAGTAAAGGTGATCGTATGGATTATGCGATTCAAAAAGCGGTGGAACTTGGCGTATCAAGTATTCAGTTACTGACCTCAGAGCGCTGTGAAATGCGTTTAAAGTATGACCGTGATCAGAAAAAACTAGACCACTGGCAAGGTGTCGCGATTGCAGCATGTGAACAATGTGGCTTAAATCGTGTACCCCAAATTTTAGCACCTATGCCTTTAGAAAAATGGTTAGCCACTGAATTACCCGCAACCAGACTTGTGCTTGCACCCAATAAAGATGAATCAAATGTGCTGAACAAAGCCACGCCTGATTTGGCTTTATTGATTGGTCCTGAAGGCGGTTTAAGCGAAGCAGAAATTGCCGCCGCTAACCATATAGGCTTTGTTAATTGGTGTATTGGCCGTCGTGTACTGCGTACCGAAACTGCGCCTGTAGTGGCATTATCTATTTTAAATTATCATTTTGTTGCTTAAATTTAAGTGCACAGCAAGAAGTAGCCTACGGGCTGCTTTTTTATTACTCAATTTTAGCGGCCGTATTGCATATACTGAGATTTGCTTAAGACTTATTTTGACTTAAACTGCTTGCTTAAACTTGATCGTTTCAGCAGTTTTAGCAACAATTGAATAAAGATTCAGTTAAAACCCTACGCTATTAAGACTAAACAATCCATTCGACTATTGGATGAAGCAATGCAAAGGCATAGATTTAACGCAGCAAATAAATCTTAAATTACTAAGGCACTTTAGTCTAATATGGCTAGTATGCTGACTTAGAGTTGTTTAGACTGTGTGCAATTCTGCATAAGCTAATTACAACTTATAGAAAAAAATTTTATAAAAATAATAACTTAGTTTTATATAACCCTTTTAATACCATTTAACTATTAATCTATAGATCTCTGATCTAAGTTTGCCTATAAAATCAGCAGTCGTGTCTATTAGAAGGCGGTGACTAATGTTATATTCGATCAAATTTGGTCAAACACCACCAGTTCATCTGGTCGGCAACTTTAAGGTAAAACGAGATTCAAATGGACGATCAATCATTAAAACAGCAAGCTTTGTACTATCATGAATTCCCAACACCAGGGAAAATCAGCGTTACACCAAGTAAACAACTGGTCAACCAACACGATTTAGCTTTAGCTTATTCTCCAGGTGTGGCTGCACCATGTTTAGAGATTGAACGTGATCCATCAACGGCTGCTTTATATACTGCACGCGGTAACTTAGTGGCAGTGGTCAGTAATGGTACTGCGGTACTAGGTCTAGGCAATATTGGCCCATTGGCATCTAAGCCAGTGATGGAAGGTAAAGGCGTTTTATTTAAGAAATTTGCTGGTGTTGACGTTTTTGACATCGAAATTGCCGAAAATGATCCAGACAAAATTGTCGACATTGTGGCGGCATTAGAGCCAACCTTTGGTGGGATTAACTTAGAAGATATTAAAGCGCCAGAATGCTTCTATATTGAGCAAAAACTACGCGAGCGCATGAACATTCCGGTGTTCCATGATGACCAACATGGTACGTCAATTATTGTGGGTTCGGCATTACTGAATGCATTGCAGTTAAATGGCAAGAAAATTGATGAAATTAAAATCGTGGCATCAGGTGCAGGCGCAGCAGCATTATCTTGCTTAGATTTACTCTGTGCTTTAGGTGCCAAAAAAGAGAACATCGTTGTTGCCGACTCGCGTGGTTTATTGACGACAAAACGTCAAGGCTTAGATGACTCGAAAAAACGCTATGTGCAAGATATTGATGCAGAGCAGCTTGCAGATGTGATGGCTGGTGCAGATATGTTCTTAGGTTTATCTGCTGCAGGTATTTTAAGCCAAGATATGGTGAAGCAAATGGCGGCTGACCCAATTATCTTTGCACTTGCAAATCCAGACCCTGAAATTTTGCCAGAACACGCACATGCCGTTCGTGATGACGTGATTATGGCAACAGGGCGTTCGGATTATCCAAACCAAGTGAATAACGCACTGTGCTTCCCATATATCTTCCGTGGTGCGCTAGACGTTGGTGCAACTACGATTAATGAAGAGATGAAGATTGCCTGTGTGCATGCGATTGCACGTATGGCACATATTGAAGCAGATGCTGCTTCTTATGGTGAAAAATCTGCGTCATTTGGTCGTGATTATTTGATTCCACGTCCACTTGATCAACGCTTAATTTTAGAAATTGCACCTGCAGTTGCTAAGGCAGCGATGGATTCAGGCGTAGCAACACGTCCAATTCAAGACTTTGCGGTTTACCATCAACGCCTCTCTGAGTTTGTGTATAACTCAGCGCTTATGATGAAGCCGATCTTCGCCCAAGCAAAAACTGATCCTAAGCGTATTGCATATGCTGAAGGTGAAGATTTACGCGTATTGCGTGCTGTGCAAATTGCAGTCGATGAAGATTTAGCCAAACCAATCTTGATCGGTCGTACCTCTGTGATTGAAGCTAACATTAAAAAGTTAGGCTTACGCTTAGAAAACGGTGTCAACATCACCATCGTAGATCAAGAAAATAACCCGCATTACCAAGAATTTGCGGATGACTATTACACGATTATGCAACGTAAAGGTGTAACACCTGAGTATGCACAGCGTGAAACACGTCGTCGTTCAACGCTGATTGCGGGTATGTTGGTCAAACATGGTCATGCTGATGGTATGCTATGTGGTACTTATTCAAGCTACGATATTCATTTAGATTTCGTAAAAAGCGTGATTGGTTTACAAGAAGGTCGTAATAACTTCTTTACCTTAAATGCTTTAATGCTTGAAGACCGCAACCTGTTTATTGCAGACACCTATATCAACCGTAATCCAACGGCTGAACAGTTGGCTGAAATGACCATTTTAGCGGCTGAAGAAGTGCGTCGTTTTGGTATGACACCGCGTGTTGCGTTATTGTCGCATTCAAGCTTTGGTTCAGACCAAAATGATGCCAGCGCGCAAAAAATGCGTAAAGTGTTTGATATCTTAAGTGAAATTACACCTGAGCTTGAAGTTGAAGGTGAAATGCATGCCGATGCAGCACTAGATGAAAATATTCGCAGCTTTGCCTTCCCGAACTCTCGTTTCAAAGGCTCTGCAAACTTACTCATCATGCCAAACTTAGATGCAGCCAATATCTCGTTTAACTTATTGAAATCAACCTCAGGTAACAACGTGACCATTGGTCCTATTCTGCTAGGTGCAGCTAAACCTGTACATATTCTTACTCCAACGACCACAACACGTCGTGTGGTGAATATGACTGCGTTAACTGTGGCTGAAATTCAGCAAGCGGAGCAAGACGCGCTCTAAGCAAAATCTTGTAAAAGCGTCTTTCTTGACTTGAGAAAACCTCTATTCTGTTGCATGATTGCCTCAAGAATAGAGGTTTTTTCATGCAAGTTTATTTAGTAGGCGGCGCAGTACGAGATCACTTACTCGGACACCCCTATCACGAAAAAGATTATGTGGTTGTTGGTGCGACACCACAACAAATGCTTGCGGATGGTTTTCAGCCCGTAGGTAAAGATTTTCCGGTTTTTTTACATCCAGAGACAAAAGAAGAATATGCTCTTGCCCGCACTGAGCGTAAAGCTGGTCACGGCTATCATGGTTTTGAATTTTATACTGACCCAAGCGTAAGCTTAGAAGAGGATTTAATTCGACGCGATCTCACCATTAATGCCATGGCAATGGATGATGAGGGTACTGTCTATGATCCTTATCAAGGTCAACAAGATTTAGAGCTTAGGCTATTACGCCATGTTTCGGATGCATTTGTTGAAGATCCATTACGAGTGCTACGTATTGCCCGTTTTGCAGCGCGTTATCATGCTTTAGGCTTTCGCGTTGCGCCTGAAACGTTGCAATTGATGCAAACCCTTGCGGAGTCGGGTGAGCTTAAAGCATTGACACCTGAACGGGTTTGGAAAGAGACTTCTCGCGCGTTGATGGAACCGCATGCCGATGTGTATTTTGAAGTCCTGCGTGAATGCGGCGCTTTAAAAGTTTTATTCCCTGAAATTGATGCCCTGTTTGGCATTCCACAGCGTCCTGAATATCATCCTGAAATTGATTGTGGCATTCATACCATGATGTCATTACAGCAAGCGTGTAAAGCAGGTTACGATTTAGATGTGCGCTTTGCAGTATTGGTACATGATTTAGGTAAAGCACTCACCCCTAAAGATGAGTTACCACGGCATATCATGCATGAAGAACGTGGCATTCAACCAGTGACCGAAGTCTGTGAGCGTTTAAAAGTCCCGACCAATACCAAGCAATTGGCTTTGGCAGTCTGTAAAGAACATCTTAAATGCCATCAAGCACTCAACTTAAAGCCCGGCACTTTATGGCGTTTATTACAGCGTTTAGATGTATTACGTCGTCCTGAACGTGTAGAAGCCTTTGTACAAGCCTGTGAATGTGATTCGCGTGGTCGCTTAGGTTTAGAAGATCGTGCTTATCCACAAGCGCAGTATTTACGTGATGCGATGCAAGTGGTGCGCAACATTAAAGCGCAAGATTTACCGCCAGAGATTAAAGGCCCTGATATTGGTGAAATGCTGATTCAGCGTCGGATTGAAGCGCTTGCTGGGCTTAAAGCTCAACAGCAAATTATAAGCGAATAAAAAAAAGCACCCAAGGGTGCTTTTTTTGTTTTAAGCGCGATCCGCAGGGAAGCTAATCACCTGCTCTAAACGCATTTTTTCTGTAGCAATCATCAATAAACGATCTATACCTAAGGCAATGCCTGAACATTCTGGCATATGCGGTAAGGCAGCCAACAAATGTTCATCGATTGGCATGACATGTAAACCTAATTTTTCACGCTCACGATTATCGGCCTCGAAACGGCTACGTAAAACTTCGGCATCAATCAGCTCATCATAAGCATTGGCGAGTTCTAAACCTTCAATATACAGTTCAAAACGTGCTGCCACTAACTCACCGTCTTCATCGATACGCGTTTTAGCGAGTGATGCCAATTCTGGTGGGAAATCAGTTAAAAATACCGGTGTATCAAAGCCTAAACTTGGCTCGACCATATGCGAGAATAATAGGTCGATATAACCTAAACGATCATCGCCTAAATCAAGATTTAAACCGACACGGCGCGCAGCATCTTTAAGCTCTTGTAAGCTTGCTTGCAATGGATTGAGATCTAAACGATCCATAAAGGCATGTTTATAGCTTAAAACGGTCGGACGTACTTCACCAAAGCGCTGCTTTAACACCACATTGAGTAGATCAGTCACTTCTAGCATTAAATCTTTTAAGCTAAAACCGGGACGATACCACTCAAGCATGGTAAATTCGCTATTGTGTTTACGGCCATGCTCATCATCACGGAAGACTTTACAGATTTGGTAAATTGGCCCGCTGCCACTGGCCAATAAACGCTTCATGGAAAATTCAGGCGAGGTTTGTAAATAATGCGTGCGTGCTTTACCTTGCAGATGACGCTTGGTTTGTACAGAAGCCAAATACACATCCGTCACACCCGCTTGCGATAAAACTGGCGTTTCCACTTCTAACACATCCCGCTCAGCAAAAAACAGGCGTAACTGGGTATACATGTTGGCACGGGCACGTAAAGCATTTAAATCGCAGGTCGGTTGATAATCAATACTCATGCTTTTGGTCCTGCGTGGGCTGCCCATTCACGGCGCAGCGGATAAGTTTTACGTAAATGGTCAAAGGCTTTCTGTTCAACTTTGCCCTGTTGAATACAAGCGCGTAAATTAGCATCATCACGCGCAATATCATAAATTTGGCGCAAATCCTGTGCTAAAACAGCTGTTAAATCTTGATCTTTAAAATATTGCTCACAAACTGGCAGTTGGCTTTCAAAGCATTTGTCTGCGTTAAAGCCAAAGGTTTGACAAAAGGTATCATAAATCATTTGTGTACCACGGGCTTTGCCTTCTAGGCTATACCCTGCAATATGTGGCGTAACGAGTGTGATTAAATCTAAGACTTCGGCACGAATTTCAGGTTCATGTTCAAATACATCTAGTACGACTTTACGCCCTGTTGTTTGAATATCTGCAATTAAATCCGCTTCCGCAACCACAGGCCCACGCGCTGAGTTGATTAAAATGGTATCTGCTGCCATCTTAGCGAAGGCTTTAGCATCAATTAAATGATAAGTTGGATGCGTGCCTGTTTTGGTTAAAGGCACATGAATCGAAATGGCATTAGCACGTTTTAACAGGCTATCAAAATCAACTTGCTCAACATCATCTAATTGTACAAATGGGTCATAGCCAAGCACTTGCCAACCTAATAATTTGGCCATTTTTACCAAACGTGAGCCAACATTACCTAAACCAATTACCCCTAAAGTAAAGTTGTGCTTGGCATGTAACAAATCAGGTTTTACATGTAGCAATGCAGTAATGACATATTCAGCAACGGCTTGGGCATTACAGCCTGCGGCATTTGACCATGCAATATGATGAGCATCTAAAGTTTGAATATCTAAGTGGTCTGTACCAATCGTGGCACTGCCCACAAATTTAACTTGGCTGTCTTGTAATAACTCAGCATTGACTTGAGTCACTGAACGCACCAAGAGTGCATCTGCATCTTGTACATCATGTGCTGTTAAAGTACGTCCAGCTTTATGGCTAATCTCGCCAAATTCAGCAAAGAAATAATCAGTAAAGGCCAAATTCTCATCGGCAATAATTTTCATATGGCAATCCAATGCAGCAATTGTAATTATGATACCTCCATCCTGAATATCTCTCTATGCTTAAACTGAATTGGATATTCAAAAAGCGTAATCCATGCTTATAAAAAATTAGAAAGACAAAAACCTGTACTGCTTCAGTCATGGAACAACTATTCTGTTTAGAACGGACTATCACCACTTATTGCACATATCAATATTAATACTAAGCGCTTTCCCTCTTTGAATTTTAATATGCACATAGAGGATAAAATCTCACTAGTGTTACTCGGAGCAGAAGAGGCAAAAAAAAATTATTGTAAGTTTTGATTGGGAAAAGTATAGAAAACTTCGTGAGAAAGAAATATAAAAATAAAAAACCCCTGATCATTGATCAGGGGTTTTTTGAATTTGGCGGAAGCGGTGAGATTCGAACTCACGGAGGGGTATAAGCCCTCGTCGGTTTTCAAGACCGGTGCATTAAACCGCTCTGCCACGCTTCCATGCGGTGTATATTACGGAGAAGCCTTTTGCCTTGCAAGTGAAAAATGCAATAAATTGAATTAAATGCACAACTTTTCATCAAATGTTAAAGTTTTGCGGCTAATTCAGCACCATCGCGTATGGCACGCTTAGCATCTAGCTCGGCAGCCAACTTCGCGCCACCAATTAAATGATAATTGACTTGGCCTTTAGGGCTATTTTTTGGCATTAAATCTGTAACCGATTCTTGCCCTGCACACACCACAATATGATCTACACGTAACAATTGGCTTTGCCCTGCCAAATTAATCCATAAGCCTTCGTCAGTCACAGCCTGATATTGCACCCCATGTAGCATACGTACGCCATATTTTTTAAGCTCTGCGCGGTGTACCCAACCTGTGGTTTTGCCCAATCCTGCACCTAATGGGGTGTTTTTACGTTGTAATAAATAAATTTCACGTTTGGGCTGTGGCGCTTTAGGGTCAACCAAACCGCCCGCTGTGGTGTAATTCGGATTTGAGTCTACCCCCCATTCTTGTTTCCATTCATCAATGCTTTGATGGCTGTCTTTGAGTAGAAACTCTGCCACATCAAAGCCAATGCCACCCGCCCCAATCACAGCAACACGTTTCCCCACGAAGGCACCTTGTAAAACTTGTGCATAAGACAAAACGTGCGCGGCATCTGAACCACATATATTTAAATTGCGGGGCACTACACCCGTGGCAATAATCACTTCATCAAACTCAGCTTCCACCAAAAGCTGTGGTGTCACTTGGGTATTAAGCTTTAATTCAACTTGATGCTTGGCTAATTGCACCTGAAAATAACGGATAGTTTCATAAAACTCTTCTTTGCCGGGAATCACTTTGGCTAAATTAAACTGTCCACCAATTTCAGTTTTTGCTTCAAACAACGTGACTTGATGGCCACGGCGTGCTGCAACCGTGGCTGCGGATAAACCTGCTACCCCCGCCCCAACCACTGCAATTTTTTTAATTTTCTTGGCAGGTAAATACAGCAGTTCAGTTTCATAAGCCGCTTGTGGATTAACTAAGCAGGTAGCGCGTTGGTTTTTAAAGGTATGATCTAAACAAGCTTGGTTGCAGGCAATGCAGGTATTAATTTCATCGATGCGATTGCTTTGCGCTTTAGCTACCCATTGGGGATCGGCTAAAAATGGTCGTGCCATTTGAATTAAGTCGGCTTGATCGGTTGCTAAAATCTGCTCGGCTGTGTCTGGCATATTAATGCGATTGGATGCCATTACCGGGATACTCAGATGTTTTTTTAACTCCGCAGTGTAATCGACAAATGCTGCCCGTGGCACAGAGGTGACAATGGTTGGGATACGCGCCTCATGCCAACCAATGCCCGTGTTTAAGATATTGATACCCGCTTTTTCTAAAGCTTGTGCAATTTCAATCACCTCTGACATGCTATTGCCATCTTGCACCAAGTCCAATAAAGACAGGCGGAAACACACAATAAACTTTAAGCCTACCGCTTCACGAACTGCTTTAACAATTTCTACAGCCAAACGCATCCGATTCAGCAGTGGCCCACCCCAACGGTCTTTACGTCGATTCACAAGCCGACTTAAAAATTGGTTAATCAAATAGCCTTCTGAGCCCATAATTTCAATGCCATCGTAACCGGCTTTTTGCGCTAAGCGTGCAGTATGTGCATAATCTTCAATGGTGGCCAAAATATGCGCATGGCTCATTTCACGCGGTTTAAACGGTGAAATCGGCGATTTAATCGGGCTTGCCGACACCACAAAAGGCTGATAACCATAACGTCCGGCATGTAAAATTTGCAGTAAAATTTTACTCCCATGTTGATGTACAGCACGGGTGACTATTTGGTGTGGAATGACATCCGCCAAAGTATTTAAAGTCCCGCCCATCGGTAACAACCACCCTTGCCGATTCGGCGAAATGCCGCCAGTAATCATTAAACCTACCCCGCCTTTTGCGCGTTCAGCAAAATAAGCTGCAAGTTTTGGATAGTTGTAAAAACGATCTTCGAGTCCGGTATGCATCGAACCCATCACCACGCGGTTTTTCAGTGTGGTAAAGCCTAAATCAAGTGGCATCAATAAATGTGGGTAAGCTGGCTGCATGCTCGCTCCTTATTCTTGTTTATCTTTTATGATTTTCAATCAGTATAAAGTTAAATCTAATCCATCTTGTAAAATTGTTTGCCAATAAGTGATGCAGCTCAGCCGATTGAGATTTATTTTGCAAATGAACTTGATAATTTTAATCGATTGTCTTTTTAAAGCCAAACAACAGCAATTTATAGTGATACAATGCTGAGTTTAGATTTTCTCCTTGGCTGCCATCATGGTTGCCTATTTATATAGTTAGGACGAGCAATGACTGATAATGCAACGATCTTGCAGAATGTACCAGTAGGCAAAAAAGTAGGTATCGCTTTCTCTGGTGGTCTAGATACTTCAGCAGCCCTTTTGTGGATGAAACAAAAAGGCGCAGAACCTTATGCATACACTGCAAACTTAGGTCAGCCAGACGAAGATGATTACGATGCGATTCCAAAGAAAGCTGAGGCGTATGGCGCAGTTAAAGCTCGCTTAGTCGACTGCCGTTTACAGCTTGCATTAGAAGGTATTGCAGCGATTCAATGTGGCGCGTTCCACATCTCTACCGGTGGTATGCCATACTTCAACACGACACCACTAGGTCGTGCGGTAACAGGTACAATGCTTGTGACTGCAATGAAAGAAGATGACGTCAACATTTGGGGCGACGGTTCGACTTACAAAGGTAACGACATCGAACGTTTCTACCGTTACGGTCTATTAACCAACCCTGCGCTTAAAATTTACAAGCCTTGGTTAGACCAAACCTTTATTGACGAATTAGGCGGCCGTGCAGAAATGTCACAGTTCCTGATCGACAACGGTTTTGACTACAAAATGTCAAAAGAGAAAGCATACTCAACAGATTCAAACATGTTAGGTGCAACTCACGAAGCTAAAGATCTTGAATATCTTGATGCTGGCATCAAAATCGTTGAGCCAATCATGGGCGTTGCGTTCTGGAAAGATGACGTAGAAGTAAAAGCTGAAGAAGTATCGATTACTTTTGAAGAAGGCTTCCCTGTTGCAATCAACGGTCAACGTATCGAAGATCCAGTAGAATTCATATTAGAAGCCAACCGTATCGGTGGTCGTCATGGTCTTGGTATGTCGGACCAAATCGAAAACCGTATCATCGAAGCGAAATCTCGTGGTATTTACGAAGCTCCGGGTATGGCGCTGCTTCACATCGCTTACGAGCGTCTTGTGACAGGCATTCACAACGAAGATACCATTGAACAATACCGTATCAACGGTTTACGTTTAGGTCGTTTACTTTACCAAGGTCGTTGGTTCGATTCTCAATCACTCATGCTTCGTGAAACTGCGCAGCGTTGGGTGGCTAAAGCGGTTACGGGTACTGTAACTTTAGAATTACGTCGTGGTAATGACTACACTATTCTAAACACTGAATCTCCAAACTTAACCTATGAAGCTGAACGTTTAACCATGGAAAAAGGCGATTCAATGTTCTCGCCAATGGATCGTATCGGTCAATTAACCATGCGTAACCTTGACATCACTGATACACGTCAAAAACTAGGTATTTATACCAACTCTGGTTTATTGGCTGTAGGTACAGGTTCTGCTGTTCCGCAATTAAAAGACAAAAATAAATAATTTTGTCGTTTAAAAAAACCGCTCAGTTGAGCGGTTTTTTTATATTTAAAGGGCAAACAAATACTTAAATATATCAATTTTTCTTAAAAATCTAATTTTCCTTGTAGTTAACGATTACCATTTTTAGATTTATGGCTTATCATCTGAGTTATTTTTTAGCAGTATAGCCGTGAATACGATTACTCTTCTTCAGCCAGATGATTGGCACGCTCATTTACGTGATGGTTTAGCATTACAACGTACTGTGCCAGATTTGGCGCGCCAATTCTCACGCGCGATTTGTATGCCTAATTTAGTACCACCGGTTAAAACCGTTGAAGAAGCCAATGCCTACCGTGAACGTATCATGGCGCATGTGCCTGAGGGTTTAAATTTTGATCCACGCATGGTGCTGTACTTCACCAATCAAACGTCGCCAGACGAAGTGGTAAAAATTAAAAACTCTGCACACGTTAATGCGATTAAACTTTATCCGGCTGGTGCAACAACCAACTCAGATAATGGCGTGAGTGATATTCAAAAAGTATATAATGTCATTGAACAGATGGAAGCCCATCAAGTGCCATTGTTATTACACGGCGAAGTAACGCATAATCATGTGGACATTTTTGACCGTGAAAAACGCTTCTTAGACGAAGTTTTAGCACCGCTGTTACAAAAATTTCCAAAACTGAAATTAGTTTTAGAGCATATTACAACAGCAGATGCGGCTGAATTTGTTTTAGCGCAAGGTGACAATGTCGCTGCGACGATTACCCCACAACATTTATTATTTAACCGTAATGATATGTTGGTTGGTGGCATCAAACCGCATTTCTATTGCCTACCGATTTTAAAACGCCAAACCCATCAAGAGAAACTGCTTGAAGTGGCAACATCAGGCAATGCCAAATTCTTCTTAGGTACCGACAGTGCGCCGCACTCGAAAGATGCCAAAGAAAATGCTTGTGGCTGTGCGGGTTGCTATAGTGCGCCAACAGCGATTGAGTTGTATGCACAAGCTTTTGACCAAGTGGGTAAAATTGAGCGTTTAGAAGGCTTTGCCAGCCATTTTGGTGCTGATTTCTATGGTCTACCACGTAATACCTCAACCATTACGTTAGTCAAAGAAGAGCAAGTAATTCCTGAAAGTTTTGACTATTTGGATGGTGAAAAAATTATCCCACTTTATGCGGGTAAAACCATCCAGTGGAGAAAAGTGTGACAGAAGAAACAAGGCCGGTCATTGGTCAACGTTTCCGTGGTTTTTTACCTGTTGTTGTCGATGTCGAGACAGCAGGTTTTAACTCACAAACCGATGCCCTGCTTGAAATTGCTGCGATTCCCATTATTTATGATGAGAATGGTCAATTTGTGCCAGGAGAAGCGCATCATGCCCATATTAATCCATTTGAAGGCGCGAACCTTGACCGTCGCTCATTGGATTTTATTGGCGTTGATCCGTTTAACCCGATGCGTATGGCGATGGCTGAAGATGAAAAAACAGCCTTAAAACGCATTTTTAAATCAATTAATGAAGTGCGTCGTCAGCAAAATTGCACCCATGCTGTACTGGTTGGGCACAATGCTCATTTTGATTTAGGCTTTTTACAAGCCGCCATTGCACGTAGTGGAACTAAAAATCAAAACCCATTTCATAGTTTTTCTGTGTTTGACACAGTCACTTTAAGTGCGGTGATGTTTGGTCAAACAGTGTTGGCTAAGTCTTGTATTCAAGCGGGTATTGAGTTTGATGGCAAGGAAGCGCATTCGGCTTTGTATGACACGCAAAAGACCGCTGAACTGTTTTGCTATATTTTGAACAAACTCGGCCCACATTTGCTTGACACTTTGGTGGCGGATCAATAAGATACCGCCATCTTCTAAACGTCCCTATCGTCTAGAGGCCTAGGACATCGCCCTTTCACGGCGGTAACCGGGGTTCGAATCCCCGTAGGGACGCCATATCTTGCCTTTTAGCACTTTTCTTATTTACATACCCTGCATAATTGGTGTGTCACTCTTCCATCTTATATAACTGATCATTAAGCATTTATTAATCTTGATTTCGCTATTCTGTTGCGTAACTCGGATTGAATCCTCTTATACTTAGGTTTACAAGCAATATTGATCCCCTAAAGCTACATGCTATACCTAAAAAATATATTTCAGCCTTCCTTTATGTTGTATTTTTAATCAAACAATCTAAATAAGAACAGATTTCCATTTCAATTGTTGCACTTTAGTTAATTATTAATGATAATCCTTCTCGTTTTCACTTGCATGTGTGTTTCCTTATGCGCTTTCATTACTCTACCCTTACCGCCGCTATACTCACAATTTTAACCACAAGTCATGCATATGCTGAAAATACCAAAACAGAAAAGCAAGTTGCACTCCTGCCGATTGTGGTAGAAGCACAACAAGGCAATGAGGTAGGAAAACAGGTCTATACCCAAGAAGATATTAAAAAAATTACCAATGTAAATAAAAATATCACCGACTTTTTACGAGTTAATCCGAATGTTCAGTTCTCAACTGATCAATCTGCCGCAAGTAGCCAAGGAGAATTAAAGCCTGCTGAAATTTCAATTAATGGTGCACAAAGCTTTCAAAATAACTTTATTATTAATGGTGTATCCAATAATCATCTAATTAACCCTGCCGAAAGCGGTGGCAACGCCTATAATAATTTTAGTACTGGCTCACAAGGCATGGCGATCAATACCGACTTACTCTGTCAGATTGAACTGCGTGACAGCAATGTTTCTGCCGAGTACGGTAACTTTACTGGTGGTGTCATCAGTGCAGATACTTGTGCTCCAAAAACTGAGGTCGGTGAGTTACACGGTACAATTAGCTATGACTACACCTCAAGTGATTGGTCACGTTTTAATTTTTTAACTGAACGTGAAAGCGAATTATTTGAAGAACCATCTGCAAGCCATCAAAAAGAATTTAGCAAACAAGGCATCAGTGCCAACCTCTACGGTAAATTATCAGATGCATGGAGCATGAATAGCTATGCTTCAAAACGTGAATCGATTATTCCAGTCTTAAGTGGTTTTGATACACCATACAAAGTTGACCAAAAACGCCATAATGACAATTTTGGTACAACACTTTTTTATGAAGGCAATGAAAATCTTAAAGCGAAATTTGGAATAGATTATGGTCTGTTAGATAGCATGACCTATACCGCTTCGCGTCGTAATTCAGGTTCTACCTTAGAAAGCCAAAGCCTGACCACCTTTGCCGAAATTGAGCAGCAATTAGACGGTGTTAAACTCACCCATAAACTTAACTATCAAAACCTAGACAGCATGCGCGATAGTGACAATAACTATGGCTATATGTGGCATTACAGCGCGGGCAGCAAAGACTGGAATGACAGCAAAACCGTCAGCGAAGGCAGTATTTTAGGTGATTTAAACCTTGAACAAGCGTCATATAGTTACCAACTTAAAGCTGCTTTAGATCCAATCACTTGGGGAAAAACCCAGCATCAATGGATCATCGGTAGCGGCTATGAACATTTTGATGTGAGTTGGAAGCGCCATGAAGATGTATATATGTCAAACACCAGTGCTATTAATATCAAAGACTTAGGTCAGCAAAGTTGTTTAGCCAATGATGCTTTATGTGATGCCACACCTACCATTCAAGGTTGGAATGGTCAATATATTGCTGCTGGTACGATCTATAAAGCTGGTGAGTTTCAAGCGCAACAAGATCGCTTCCATTTATTTGTTGAAGACCAAATAAAATGGGGTAATTTCACCACACGTTTAGGAGTTCGTGGCGATTACGATTCTTTAAGTGGTAACTTGAACATTGCACCACGTAGCACTCTGCAATATCGTCCTTTCAATGATCAACGCTTGCGTTTCACCAGCGGTTGGAACCGTTATTATGGCGCACAAACCTTAGGTACCGAATTACAAGATTTGGTTGGTACCTTACAAGAAAAAATGAGCCGTAGCTCCACAACTGCTGATTGGGTCATTACCCCTGCTGCCAACTCTAGCAATACACGCCGTTCAGATTTAGATACTCCATATACCGATGAGCGTGTATTTGCCATCAATAGCGAAATGGGTATTTGGGATGTAGGTTTAAAATGGGTACATCGTGATTTTAAAGATGAAATTTCACGTACCCGTACAGATGTACCCAACAACGGCTTTAACTTCTCTTACCAATATGCCAACGATGGTCATGGTGCATCTGATATTTATAGTCTGAGTATTCACAATACGCAGCCGATTCTGTGGGGAGCAACCCGCAACCGCTTTAGCTTAGGTGTAGACTATAGCGATGTATTCCGTAGCTATGCAGACTACAATGCTGAATTTAAAGAAGCTGAACAAGAACGTTTTGTGATGTACGGTGGTAAAGTCATACGTTGGTCAGAACGCCCTGCGACTAATTTTAACCAACCGTGGACAGCGCGTGCGAGTTGGGATATTCAACTCACCCAATTACCCATTACCATTAGTAATTTGTGGATGTATAAAGCAGCATATGACGATATGTTAAAAGATGCCGTTAAGGTCGATTATAACGGCGAAAAAATTGAGTCATATTCAGCGCAAGAAATTAAGCCACGTTTTACTTGGGACATCCGTACCAGTTATGACTGGGATTTAGGTAAAAATTATCATGCTATTTTTGGACTAAGTATCAATAACCTCACCAACCATCGTAACCGCTATTCAACGGGCTCAAGTTCAACCACAACGCCACGGATCATGGCAGAGATTGGGCGCCAATTTATGGCCGATGTCAGCTTTAAATTTTAATAAAAGAGCACTCTATGAGTGCTCTTTTATTTTAAGGACAAAAAAAATGCCACATATCCTGACGCTAGTTGCGGCTGTAGCCGCTGTATTAGCGCTCATTGTCTTTAGCTTTCAGCAAGAACAAGTACCACGGCAGCTGCAGCAAAATACTGCTGTAAGCACTGAGCAAAGCGCACAACAGCCAGAGACAGCAGCAAGTCGTCCTAGTCCTACAACTCAAACTTCACACAACAAAAGTTCAAAATTATCTGCGACAGCTAGCGCTTATTATCAACAGGCTTATGAACATGGCTATGCAAGCCTAGTAGCGGCTTTTGAAAGTGGTGCAATTGCCAATAGCGATATGAGCCAAAAAGAAAAACAAAAAATCTGTGAACTCACCTTAAGTAGGGTACACGTGGCTGAACTGAAACGCTTAGAACATACCGAGTGCCAAGTGCAAAATGGCAAAATTAGCTTTATGTCAGTTAACTCCGGCTTAAAAACGCCAGATGGAAAAATTGATCAAGCCGCGATTATTGAAAAACTCGCCTATTTGCGCGAGCATCAGCAATTGCAAACTGATGTGACCCATACCATTGCAGGCTTAGAATATAAAGAACAAGATTCGCTGTATAGCAGCGTGGTGGGTTTTGATTTAGATCAGGTCTTTGATTATTTACTCAGTATTGATGCACCACTGCCAGCATATAATCTACTCAACGACCATTTACGTGGTCATCATCCCAATCTCAATATGATTAAAAAGTTACAACAGCTCGGCTATAGCGCCGATCAAATGAGTCTTAAAATTATTAATGATGTCGAATATCAGCAAAAACGTCCTGAAATTTATCAATATTTAAACAAGTCAAACTGATGGACTACTATGCCTACTATGAGCTTCATTTTAGCGTGTCACTTTTGATGAAAAAATACTATTCATGCACATATTTTGGCAGAAAAAATCAATTAACGCGAATTTAAGAATTTTATCAAGCTAAAATCTCTATTTTTAGCTTCTATATTCTTTCATGCAAACTCCCACACATTCCAATCCGCAACTCAAGCGGGCCATGACTTCACGTCATTTAATTATGCTGTCTTTAGGCGGTGCTATTGGTACGGGCCTATTCATGGGCTCAGGGCAAGTCATCTCTCAAGCTGGCCCTTTAGGTGCAGTCCTTGCCTATATTATTGGGGGCTTAATTGCCTATATGGTGATGTTGTGTTTGGGTGAATTAGCAGTTCATTTACCAGTTTCAGGGTCATTTGGTGCTTTTGCTGCACAATATATTGGCCCTGGTACTGGCTATATGGTGGCATGGATGTATTGGCTAGGCTGGTCAGCCACCTTAGGCACGGAATTTACTGCTGCGGCCATCTTAGTCCAAGAATGGTTTCCCCAAACTTCCATTTGGTTATGGACTTTAATTTTTGCCAGTGGGGTCTTAATTTCAAACTTAAGCTCGACCCGTGCCTTTGCCGAATCTGAGTTTTGGCTGTCTTTTATTAAAGTTGCCACAGTTTTGCTGTTTATTTTACTGGGCTTTAGCTGCATTTTTGGCATTGTACCTTTCCAAGGTTATGCATCTGCACCCATGTTTCATCATTTAACCGAATATGGTTGGCTACCCAACGGCTTAATTCCATTGTTTACTACGCTCTTAATTGTTAACTTTGCCTTTAACGGTACGGAAATGATTGGTATTGCGGCAGGTGAAACAGAACATCCTGAAAAAAATATTCCTAAAGCTATTCATGCTGCAGTATGGCGACTGATTATTTTCTTTGTTGGTACCATTATTGTCATCAGTTCTTTACTCAGCTATAGCGATGCTGGCTTAAATGTGGGTGGTCATGGCGGTTTAAGTAGTAGTCCATTTGTATCGGTATTTAATTTAATGGGCATTCCTTATGCTGAGGATATGATTCGTTTTGTGATTATTACCGCACTTTTATCTACCGCTAATTCAGGTCTTTATGCAGCCTCACGTATGATGTGGGCTTTATCTGCCAAAAAACAATTGCCACGCGTCTTTAGCAAATTGAGTCAATCGGGTGTGCCTTATGTAGCTGTTTTAGTCACCATGATTGGTGGCTTACCAGGTTTATTGTCTGAACAATTTGGCGCCGATGTCATTTTTAAAAATTTAATGGGCGTTGCCGCGTTTACCATGGTGATTGTGTGGATGAGTATTTGCTGGAGTCAGTTTAATTTTCGTCGCCAATGGCTTAAACAAGGACATACTTTAGCCGAACTAAAATTCCGTACACCGCTCTATCCTCTAGTTCCTATTTTAGGTTTTGTTTGCTGTAGCGCAACAGGTTTAAGTATGGCGGCTGACCCTGAAATGTGGTCTGGCTTTATTGGCTGCTTGTTGTTTATGGCAGGCTGTTATGCGGCTTATTATGCTTTTTACCATAAAAAAGACCACTAAATATGTTGAAATAAAAGGCACTACGGTGCTTTTTATTTCGATTATGTTTGAATTAGTTGATTGAAAATACATCACTTTTTAAAAAATATGCTATTTTTTAGGCAGTCAAACTTAAAATTAAACTTTATCGTAGATTTAAATTTGACAGCCTTTAAAAAAATCCATACTATAGCCATCACCTCAAAACGTCCCTATCGTCTAGAGGCCTAGGACATCGCCCTTTCACGGCGGTAACCGGGGTTCGAATCCCCGTAGGGACGCCATCTATCACGCTTGTGATTTATAAATAAAAGTTTTCTTATTCATTATTTTATTGCAGATTTGCAGTTTTACACTACAATAGCCCGTTCCTATTCTTTTTTATTTTTCTGTTATGCAGCCATCTATGCAGCAGGGCAATTCTGCGCCTTTAAAACGCGCTATGAGTACCCGTCATTTGGTCATGATCTCACTCGGTGGTGCGATCGGGACCGGCCTATTTTTAGGCTCGGGTGAAGTCATTGCACAAACTGGACCGATTGGTGCCATTCTCTCCTATTTTCTTGGTGGTATTATCGCCTACATGGTGATGCTATGTCTGGGTGAACTCGCTGTACACATGCCAGTGTCAGGCTCATTTGGGGCTTATGCCAAACAATATATTGGCCCCGGCACAGGCTATACCATCACTTGGCTGTACTGGCTGACATGGTCCGTAACCCTTGGAACCGAATTTACCGCAGCTGCACTCTTAATGCAGGAGTGGTTCCCTGACAGTTCTATGTGGATGTGGACCTTATTCTTTGGGGCATTCGTATTTAGCTTAAATATGATTTCCACCAAATGGTTCGCAGAATCAGAATTTTGGTTAGCTTTAATTAAAGTTGTTACCGTGGTTGCTTTCATTTTGCTGGGTTTATTGGCAATTTTTGGATTCATTGGCTATCAAGGTCAAGAAACTGCGCCATTATTCACCAACTTGACTGCACAAGGTTGGTTCCCTGAAGGTTTATTCCCTATCTTTGCAACCATGCTGATTGTGAACTTTGCCTTTTCAGGGACTGAATTAATTGGTGTTGCTGCTGGTGAAACCAAAGATCCTGCGAAAAATGTACCCAAAGCCATCAATACAGCGATCTTCCGTTTATTGATCTTCTTTGTTGGTACAATTATTGTTGTGACGTGTCTTTTGCCACATCAAGATGCAGGTCTTGGCGGTGGTGGCATCAGTAGTTCACCATTCGTTGCCGTGTTCCAGCATATTGGTATTCCATATGCTGAAGATGTGATTCGTTTTGTCATTATTACCGCACTTCTTTCTGCAGCAAACTCAGGTCTATTTGCAGCATCACGCATGATGTGGTCATTGTCTTATAACAAGCAACTGCCTGCGGTGTTCTCTAAAGTAAATAAACGCGGTATTCCCTATGTTGCTGTTTGTGTAACGATGATTGGTGGTATGCCGGGTCTATTATCTGAACAGTTTGCACCTGAAACCATTTTTACTAACTTACTGGGTATTGCCGCATTTACCATGGTGGTGGTGTGGATGAGTATTTGCTTAAGCCAATTTAACTTCCGTCGTCAGTGGTATAAACAAGGTCGTAAGAAAGAAGAGCTTGGCTTTGCCGCACCATTGTTCCCAGTCGTACCCATTTTAGGCTTTATGTTCTGTTTCATCACTTGTATGAGTATGGTGTTTGATCCAACATTACAAGTCAGCTTTGTTTTGTGTCTGCTTTTTATTGCGGCATGTTATGCAAGTTACTATGCCTTCTATCACAACAAAGCTTAATTTTAATTCAGATACCAAAAGAGCAACCTAGGTTGCTCTTTTTTATATGCTGAAAAAATATGCACCATCTTTAACACATTGCTTAAAAAAACCACAATCAAATATTGCAGCAGTTTTAATTTGAAAATTTAATTTGGATAAAAAATAGCTATTTTCGTATTATTTTTCAGCAAAAATAAGGATTTCGTTTTATTTTTATACGAACAGCAATAAAATACTTAAATAAGTGCTAAAAAGCGTTTGACACACCTCCTTTCTCACCCTATTATACGCCCACCTCTGAAACGTCCCTATCGTCTAGAGGCCTAGGACATCGCCCTTTCACGGCGGTAACCGGGGTTCGAATCCCCGTAGGGACGCCAATTTCAGAAGTAACTATTTTATTAAGTCCCTATCGTCTAGAGGCCTAGGACATCGCCCTTTCACGGCGGTAACCGGGGTTCGAATCCCCGTAGGGACGCCATAAAATTCTTTAAGAATCAAATGGTTTAAAATAGATTACTTCACACGACGTCCCTATCGTCTAGAGGCCTAGGACATCGCCCTTTCACGGCGGTAACCGGGGTTCGAATCCCCGTAGGGACGCCATCTTAATTTTAAGATGCTGAAATTGAAATGCTTTATCTGTCCCTATCGTCTAGAGGCCTAGGACATCGCCCTTTCACGGCGGTAACCGGGGTTCGAATCCCCGTAGGGACGCCATATTCGAGCGTCAAGCTCTAAAAAAAGCCCAAGCATTACGACTTGGGCTTTTTTATCTCTATACAATTTAGATTCATCACTTAGGTTTAAATGTTTAAATGATGAATCTAAGTTTTAATTGAGCGTATGAGCATATTGACTGGCTTGAATCAACGCTTGGCTATAAGTCGTTTTGGGCTGAGTAAATAAGTCCTCCGTGTTTTGCAGTTCCATGACTTTGGCATGTTGCAAAACCAAGACTTGCTGACACAGCGCCCGTACCACATGCAAGTCATGACTGATAAACAGATAACTCATGCCATATTCAGCCTGTAAGCGCCTAAGCAGCGCCACAATAGCGCGTTGGGTGCTACGGTCTAGGGCAGATGTTGGCTCGTCTAAAATGATCAGTTTTGGCTTAAGGACCAAGGCACGTGCCAATGACACGCGCTGGCGTTGTCCACCAGAGAGTTCATGCGGATAACGCTGTGCAAATTCAACGGGTAACTCAACCTCAGTTAAGGCATGCTGAATACGCTGCTGAATTTCATCATTAGATAAACGCTGCAGACTTAAACCCTCACCAACAATTTGCCCAATGGTCATACGCGGATTTAAGCTACTAAACGGATCTTGAAACACAATTTGTAATTGACTACGTAAGGGACGTAATTGCTTTTGACTATAACCATTTAAGTCTTGCCCCAATAATACAATTTTACCGTCACTGGCAATCAGGCGTGCAATCGCTAAAGCCAACGAACTTTTGCCGGAACCACTTTCGCCCACAATTCCCAAGGACACACCTTGTGCTAGGGTTAAATCTAAAGGCTCAACCGCAACCACATAGTCTTTGACGCGATTGAGTAAACCTTGCTTAATTGGAAATTTCACCGCGACTTGTTGTAGTTCAAGTAAAGTGTCTTGCTGGTTTACCTGTAAAGCCTGACCAAAATCGTGATTGAGTAAGTTTTGGGTATAGGCATGTTTAGGCTGCTGGAAAATATCCTGCACGCTGCCCTGTTCAACTACCTGACCCTGCTGCATCACCACCACTTGTTGGGCATAACGGCGCACCAAATTTAAATCATGGCTAATTAAAATCATCGCCATTTGGCGCTTTTGTTGTAAATGCTGCAGTAAATCTAGAATTTGTGCTTGTAAGGTCACATCGAGCGCGGTGGTCGGTTCATCGGCAATCAGTAGCTCAGGATCTTGCGCCAATGCCATGGCAATCATGACACGTTGTCGTTGTCCCCCTGAAAGCTCGTAGGGATAGCGTCTGAGCTTATCTTCAGGCTGCGGGATACCAACATCCTCTAAGAGCGCAATCACGCGCTGACGCGTCTGTATGGCGCTTAAACCTTGTAGTCTTAAACTCTCACCAATAATTTTTTCCACCCGATGCAGCGGATTAAGCGCGGTCATCGGCTCTTGGAAGATCATGGCAATTTTTTTGCCACGAATTGCACGTAATTGTGTGGCGTTTAATCTAAGTAAATCTTGCCCTTGAAACAGCGCCTGACCAGAAATGCTTAAGGTACTGGGTAACAAACCGAGCAGTGCCAAACTACTGATGGATTTACCCGAACCACTTTCACCTACAATCGCCAGCGTTTGTCCGCGTGCGAGCTGAAAGTTTAAGTCTTGTACTAACGTCTGCGTGGCCGTTTTAATGTGTAGGCCACGTACATCAAGTAAATTATTGACGTCTTGGGTCGAATGCATCGCGGGTTGCCTCGCCAATATAAATCAGTAGAGATAGCACAATCGCTAAAGTGAAAAAGCCAGACAGCGCGAGCCAAGGCGCATTCAGATTGTTTTTACCTTGTAATAATAGCTCGCCTAATGAGGCTGCATCTGGGGGTAAGCCATAACCCAAAAAATCCAGTGCCGTGAGTGCCGTAATATTGGCAGTGAGCATAAACGGCAACTGCGATAAACTTGAGCTCATGGCATTGGGTAAAATATGCCGCATCATAATGGTGTGATCGGATACGCCTAAACTGCGTGCTGCACGCACATAATCTAAATGTCGTGCCCGTAAAAACTCGGCTCGTACCAAACCCACCAACGTTGGCCAACCAAACAGCAGCATAATTAAAAACAACCAATACACATTGGGGGTAAACATACTGACCAAAATCATCACCATAAACAGCATCGGTAAACCGCCCCACACTTCTAAAATGCGTTGCCCAATGAGATCGACCCAACCGCCATAATAGCCTTGGATCGCACCCACCAAAATACCAAGAGCTGCCGAAGCCAAAGTTAAAGCAAAACCAAATAACAGTGACACACGTAAGCCATATAAGATTCGTGCCAGAACATCACGGCCTTGGTCATCTGTACCTAACCAATTATCGGCTGTGGGTTTGGATGGCACCGGCACGGTTAAATCTAAATTTGGAGTTTGATAGGAATAGGCAATCATCGGCCAAATCGCCCAACCATTGTTTTGAATTAAAGCCTGTACCGCAGGGTCTTTATAATCAGCTTCGGTTTCAAATACCCCACCAAAGGTGGTTTCGGGATAAGTTTTTAACACCGGTACATAGAATTCCTGCTGATATTTCACCAATAAGGGTTTGTCGTTGGCAATTAACTCTGCTGCTAAGGACAATACAAAGATCAAGCTAAAAACAATAAAGCAGCCAAAGCCCAATTTATTGGCTTTAAAACGTTGTAATCGCGCCTGCATGATGGGTGACATTATTGATCCCCTCGTGCATCAAAGTTAATCCGTGGATCAATCACTTGATACAGCACATCACTCAATAAGCGCAGCAATAAGCCCAATAAAGTAAATAAAAACAGCGTACCAAAAATCACGGGATAATCGCGTTGTACAATTGCCTCAAACCCGAGCAAGCCCAAACCATCTAAGTTAAAGATAATTTCAATAAATAGATTCCCCACAAAGAAAATCCCCACCAAAGCCTCGGGTAAACCGGCAATGACGATGAGCATGGCATTACGAAACACATGCCCATACAACACTCGCGATTCGCTTAAGCCTTTAGCACGTGCCGCCAATACGTATTGTTTAGACAGTTCTTCCATAAAAGAATATTTGGTCAGATAAGTTAAACCAGCAAAGCCACCAATCACCATCGCCAATAACGGCAAGCTCATATGCCAAAAATAGTCTTTGATTTTACCCAATAGACTCAGCTCGCTAAAGTTTTCCGATACTAAGCCTTGTAACGGAAACCACTGTAAATAGCTGCCGCCGGCAAAAAATACAATTAATAAAATTGCAAAGACAAAGGCCGGAATCGCATAACCAATGGCAAGCAGCATAGAAGTGGATTGATCAAACACGCTGCCATGTTGACGGGCTTTTTTAATGCCTAAAGGAATAGAAATGCAGTAAATCAGCAAGGTGCTCCACAGACCTAAGGACAACGACACTGGCATTTTTTCCCACAGTAATGTGGTCACCGGCTTGTCTTTAAAAAAGCTGGTGCCAAAATCAAAACTGAGATAGCTTTTGATCATCAGCAAAAAGCGCTCATGCATCGGTCGATCGAAGCCATATTGCGCTTCAATTTTGGCCACCATTTCATCGCTTAAACCTTTAGCGCCTTGATAAGCGGTATTGGTTACTGCGGTTTCGCCGCCGGTTTGCCCCATCCCTGCAAAACTTTGCGCCTGTTGAATCGCTTGCTCAACCGGCCCACCCGGTGCAATTTGAATCACCACAAAATTAAGTAGCAAAATAAAAAATAAGGTGGGAATGATCAACAGCAGTCGCTTTAAAATATAAGTGCCCATGTCACTCCTAGCTGTTTGTTATTTCTGACCTAAATATTGGCGTACTTTGCCGGCTTGTTGGGCATCGCTCCACCAATAATCAATGCCGGTTGATAATTTTGGTTTTTGTTTAGGTTGTTGATACATATTCCAATACGCCAACCAGTTTTCGCCTTTGCCATAGGTTGGAATTTGGTAAAAACCTGCCCGTAATAAACGATCCAGTACCTTAGTACGTAACACCAACTGTTCACGATTGGGTGCACGAATCAGCTGTTGCACCGCATCATCAATCACCGGATTTTTAATCCCTGCATAATTGTAATTACCCGGCTCATCGGCTGCTTTGGAACTCCAAAATTGCGCTTGCTCATTACCCGGATTTAAAGACTGCGGCAACACATTGGTGGTCATATCAAAATCGCTACGGCGCATGCGTTCGATATACTGCGGTACATCAACATGGCGAATATTGACTTGAATACCTAAACGCTTCAAATTGCGTACAAATGGCATTAAAGTGCGCTGCAAACCATCTTGATGAATTAAAAATTCTAAGACAATCGGCTGACCTTTCGGATCAAGCAGTTGACCGTTTTGGAAACGATAACCGGCTTTTAATAATAAGCTGCGCGCGGTAAGTAAATTATTGCGGTTAAAGCCACTCGCATCCGAAACCGAATAGCGCCAATTGGCAAGCACACCTTGGCGTTGAATAGGATGCAATTTGCTTAAATAGGGCTTTAAAATCGCAAGTTCTGCCGGACTTGGCGTGCCTTTGGCCTCTAACTCACTATTGCTAAAATAGCTTTGTAGTCGTTTATATTGCCCATAAAACAAGGCTTTATTTTGCCATTCAAAGTCATAGGCATAGGTAATCGCTTGACGGAAACGAATATTTTGCATGGCTTTACGGCGGGTATTAAACACAAAACTTTGCGTTGCAATGGGGTTTTGATGCTGAAAACGATATTTCACCACCATGCCTTGTTTGATGGCAGGAAAGTTATACTCTGTCACCCATTTACGCGCGGTATATTCTTCGTGCAAGGTATATTGACCGGATTTAAAACCTTCAAATGCCACATCTAAATTGCGGTAATAGACATACTTAATTCGGTCAAAGTTGTAACGGCCTTTATTGACGGCTAAATCTTTGCCCCAATAGTGCGGATTGCGTTTATAGCTAATACTCCGTCCAGCATCAATTTTTTCAATTAAATAGGGCCCTGAGCCTAAAATCGGCTGCATGGTAATGCGGCTAAAATCGCGTTTTTGCCAATCTTTAGCAGCATAAATCGGTAATTGCGCCAAAATCAGTGGCATTTCACTGTTATTTTTAGATTTAAGGTGCATGCGTACCTGATGCCGACCTAGCACTTCAACCCGTGCCAGATCCGACAAATACATCTGTAAACCGGGATTAGACTTGGTTAAATAGGCATCAAAGGTAAATTTAACGTCCTGCGCTGTTAAAGCTGAACCGTCACTAAATTTGGCTTTAGGATTTAAATCAAAAGTGACTGTGGTTAAATTTTTCGGATCAAAACTGACCCGTTCAGCAAGCAGTGGATACATCATCCCCGGCTCATCTAAGGATGAACTCATCAGGCTATCAAACAGATAGTTGACGCCATCTGCAGCACTGCCCTTACCATTCATGCTATTGAGATTATCAAAAGTGCCATTGGCAGCGGTGCTTAAGTAGCCACCTTTGGGCGCATGAGGATTGGCATAAGGCATGGCATTACGCCCGCTATATTGCGGCTGACCATGCAGCGCGATATAAGGTGTCGTTTGCATGGCAGCCTGCAACGGTGCTGCCATAAACACTGCCCAAAAGGCAAACAGACGCATGTTTAGCCCTTACAGGTTTGGAACTTGAATCACTTGACCAATACGCAACTGCGCATTTGGAGTCAAATTATTCAACTCAGCCAACGCCGATTGATCTAAACCATATCGCCCAGCCACACCAATTAAGGTGTCACCGCTTTTGACACGGTAATCACTGAATTTTTTCGGAATGTGAATGGATTGACCGACACGTAAACTGGCATTGCTGCTTAAATTATTTAAGCTCGCCAATTCAGATGCCGACATGCCTAAACGACTAGCAATGCCATATAACGATTCACCCGCTTTCACGGTATGGGTTTCAGTGTTGGCGCTTTTCACTACAGTTTTGCTTAAAGTTGGCGTTGCAGCTTTTTCGGCTTTGCTTTCAGTCTTGTTTTCTGCTTTCGCTTCAATCTCGCCATCTAACTTTAAGCGTTGTCCAACACGAACGCTGCTAGTCGTTAGATTATTGAGCTGCATTAAGTAGCTCACTTGTAGATGATATTTGGCAGCAATACTAGAGAGGTTATCACCTGCTTGCACCACATATACATCCGGCATTTTTACCTGACTTGAGGTTTTCGTCGCCACTGTAGTTTTGCTTGCAGTATCTACTTTTACAGGCACATCGCCCGTTAAAGCCAAACGCTGCCCGGCACGTAAACCACTGTTACGGTTAAGTCCATTCACATTGGCAATATAATCAATCGTCAGATTATAACGGCTAGCAATCGCACTTAAAGTATCACCTGATTGCACAGTATAGCTTTCAGGTACGCTATAACCTGCCGGTACTTTCAAGCTTTGCCCAACACGTAAACTAGTATTGGTAGCGATTTGATTTAAGGCTGCCAATTCAGTCACTGAAATTTTGGCTTGATTAGCAATGCTATATAAGCTGTCACCACGCTGTACGCTATAGCTTTCGACTTTATAGCTCGGCTCAAACTTGGCTTCTTTTGCAGCCTCTTTAAGCGTAGATTTATCTTCTTTGCCTGCTGTGACCACTTCATTCAGCGGTACATTAATTTTCTGACCTGCCATTAAACTACTGCTCGCAGTTAAGCCTGAGGTTAAGTTGGCAAGTTCTTGATTGGTTAACCCATAACGATCCGCCAATGCACCTAAGTATTCACCACGCTGCACGGTATAGACTTTGGTTTTGATGTTATTGCTTTTAGTGGCAAGTGCTTTTTCTACTTCTACTTTTTTGGTTTGCGCACTTGGTTTAAGTTGTAACTTTTGACCGGTATATACACCGCTGGTCACAGTCAAGTTATTGTAATCAGCTAGATCTTTAAGGCTCAAACCATATTCATTGGCAATACCACTTAAGGTGTCATTGGCACGGACGGTATAAGTATTTGGAATCGTTTTTGGCTTAGGCGCTTCTACCACTGGCGCAACAGGTTTAGCATCATATAAATAGATGGTTGTGCCCACATACAATACAGCGTTGTCAGCAATTTGGTTCCATTTCGCTACATCACGCCAATTCACACCATGCTTCATGGCAATCATTTGCAGGTTATCACCCGGCATCACCACATAAGTGGAACGCTGACCTTTTGGTGCTACAACAACCACATCAGACTCGGTCTTAATGATATTCTTGCCTTGGTTTAACTGTGCTTCTACAGAACTTGGACTGGTATTTTCGGCCACCCCTTTTGGATAAGAGAAACCTTTGGTCACCTCTTGCCCACTTTGTTCGGCAATTGATTGACTGGTTTGTAATGCAGTTAACTTAATTTTACCATCTACAGGATCGACGATTTCCGTGCCTTGTGGTGCCAGTTGTTTCAGCTCGGCAACCACTTGGGCTTGTTCAGCTTGTGAAGCGACAGGTTTTAACACCTCATCCACAGTTTTATTGTCACCTTCAGCGCGTACTGCCGCTAAGATTTGTTCACGCTCTGCTGCACTAATCGCAGGTTCGATACGCACTGGCTGCACATTGGCCGCAGGCGTCACCGCAACCGGAATACGTGGTGCGCTTGGAATATCCGTATTGCTCGCAAAAGCAGCCAATGCAGCTGCGCCTTGTGGCGTTACAGTACGCGTATTGGTGGTGACTGACGCTGTGGTACTTGGTTTAGGTGTAGCGGATGCCGTGACAACAGGTTTGCTTGGTGTGGTTGCAGCAATAACAGGCGGTGTGGTTTTGCTTGGCGTAACCACTTTAAATGAACCACTTGGTGTCGTTGATGACGTGCTGGCTAATAAACTGCCAGTATGTAAAGTTTTTAAACGTGCATCAACGGCCGGGCTTAAATCAGCTGGAATTAAAATCCGCATTGGGCTACTGGCATCAATATATTCCCCACGATGCCCTGGGTTTAATTGATACAGTTCAGCACGGCTTAAACCGGTAATACGGGCAATGTCATTTAAAGCCACAGGCCCCACTTGAATTTCTCTAAAGTGTGGACGGTTGGCAATCGGCGGTAAACTCACGTTATAGGCACTTGGATTTTTAATAATTTGTGCCACCGCGATAAAACGCGGTACATAATACATGGTCTCCTGTGGGAGCTTTAACGACCAATAATCGGTCGGCAAACCTGCTGCTTTGTTACGGTTAATGGCTTGCTGAATACGGCCTGGGCCTGCGTTATAAGAAGCTAATGCCAACTCCCAAGAACCAAACTGGTTATATAAGCTACCTAAAAATTCATAAGCTGCACGGGTCGACTCGACCACATCACGACGCCCATCATATTGGCTGGTTTGTTTTAAACCATAAATTTTACCGGTACTCGGAATAAATTGCCACAGCCCTGCTGCTGCTGCCGAGCTGGTGGCTGCTGGGTCGTAGGAACTTTCAATAATCGGTAGTAAAGCGAGTTCTGTAGGTAAACCACGACGTTCTGCTTCCTTCACCGTGTGGTACAAATAACGTGATGCACGCGCACTTAAACGATCAATGTAGGGTTGACGCGAAATAAACCAGCCACGCTGGGCATTAATACGTGCATCGCTACGGCTTAAATCCATTTTAAAGCCCACTAACATGCGCTTCCACACATCACCATGCTTGAGCACCAATAAACGGTCGCCCTCTACTGCACGCATGTCCGTCGCAGAGAGTAAATCTTCTAGGCCATCCATGCCTGTGGCACCAAGCAGCTGAGATTGTTGGTTTTTACTTGCTGATGCTACAGGTGACGATGAACAGCCGCTGATTCCCAATGCAACCAACGCTGAACCTAATACGGTCAGTTTAAAAAAAGGTCCTTTTGACTGCCACAGGTGCGTGGTTGCTTTATACATAAACAAGAATCCAAAACTACGACTAAAATTATTGTTGAGAGTGGTCATTGTAGAGGAGCATGTCCCAGACTCAAGCGGATAATTTAGCGCGATTTTAGGATTAATGTTACAAGAATTTAAAAAAACTCCGCTGAACTGTACACAGGCACAACATGCAGTGACTTTTCGGTTTACAATGCTGCTCTCGAAATTCTGCTGTTTTTGCCTACGGATCAAGTTATGACTGAAACAATCACCTTATATGTAGATGGCGCATGTCGCGGCAATCCAGGCCTTGGTGGCTGGGGTGCCTATCTCATTTATGCTGATCAATCAGAGCAAAAACTGTGTGGTGGCGAACACGATACCACCAATAACCGCATGGAACTCACCGCTGCCATTGAAGGCATTCGTGCCTGTCCCAAAGATGCCAAGCTGATCATGTGGACGGACTCGACCTATGTGCAAAAAGGCATAACTGAATGGATTGTGGGCTGGAAAAAGAAAAACTGGAAAGGCGTTAAAAACCCAGATCTTTGGCAAACGTTAGATCAATTGTGCCAAGGTCGTGATATTGAATGGCATTGGGTCAAAGGTCATGCTGGACATGCTGGTAACGAAATGGCCGATCAACTGGCCAATTTAGGTGCTGACCAAACTACACAAGCTAACAGCACTATAACGTCCACAACGCAAACAACACCTGCAGCTGAACAGGATTGGCTACTCGATGACCCTTTTGGCTTTGATTTAGCAGAAGATGCGTTTGATGCCGAAGACGAATTTGAGCCAGAAACCGAAACCGAAACCGAAACCGAAACCGAAACCGAAACCGAAACCGAAACCGAAACCAAAACCGAAACCGAAAACGAAACCGAAACCGAAACCGAGCCTAAAACAACTTTAGCCATTCATCCAATGATTGTAATGACTGAAGCAAAGTTAGACCTACATGGCCCGCGTCAGCTCATTCTAGATACCGAAACTACTGGTTTTTATTTCCAAGATGGCGACCGCATTGTCGAAGTCGGTGCGATTGAAATGATCAACCGCAAACTGACTGGTCGCTCGATTCATATCTATATTAATCCTGAAAAACCTGTAGGTGAATCTGAAAATATTCACGGTATCTCGGATGAGTTTTTACAAGACAAACCTAAATATGCCGAAATTGCCGATGTTCTGTATGACTATTTAAAAGGCGCAGAAATCATCGCCCATAACGCCACCTTCGATATGAACTTCCTAGATATGGAGTTTGAACGCGCAGGTTTAGGTAAGTTATCCAAGGTATGTAGCGTTACTGATACTTTAGCCATGGCCAAAGCCAAACATCCGGGGCAAAAAAACTCCCTCGATGCCTTGGTACGCCGTTATGAAATTCCAGAACGTGACCGTACTTTCCACGGCGCTTTACTGGATGCCGAAATTTTAGCAGATGTCTATTTGGCCATGACCGGTGGTCAAGTCTCTTTTGATATTGAAGCCTTGTCTCATAGCGAAGAATATAATGCCGGTGGTGGTCGCGTGGTAGAAGGTGATGGCTTAGCCGTGATTTTACCTTCTGCAGAAGAATTACAACAACATGAGAACTGGGTCAATAAATACCTAGAAAAACATGGCGAAAACTGCCTTTTTGCAAAATAAAACTGCAATATTTGTAACTCTTTTGTATTTAAATACAAAAGAGTTACGTTATAGTGAAAGCAATAAACAATCAGTATGTATACGCATACCTTTACGGATAAAACTTTTAGGATAGGTGCAGATCCATGTCTTACCAAACCTCTATTCACTTCGACCCAACAGCCCTACTAATAATAAAAAATGAAGTAGATAGCTCAATTGAGCTCGTTGAATCCGCTGTTAGTAGCTTAGTTGAAGATCAAAGCTTACCTTTTGGCATTGAAGATGCCCTGAATCAGTTTGAACAATGTGCCCAAGTATTAGCACTTATTGACATGCAAAGCGTGGCAAAAATGGCACAATACTGTGCCGAACTGATGCGCAAAATTATGCAAAGCCCACAAGATATTCATTTACCTGATGTTGTGGCATTAAGTGATGGCACCAGCTTACTTAAACGCTATATTGAGTTTATTTGCCTGCGTGAAGTACAAATTCCACAGTTTTTATTGGTAACGCTCAATCGTTTAGAAATTGCCTTAGGTCATCCTTTGACGCAAGAAGGTCATCAAATTGAACCCTTATTAGCCTGCGTGCAGCCTAACTTTAAACTGCCTGCTGCACCTGACTTAGAAAAATCGGGCTATGTACAGCATTTATACAAATTGTCTTTGGCTAAATTGCTGATGCAGCAACACACTGATTTGGATCTGCAAGCGATTAAAATTGTCGCGGCCTATATGGCCTCTATGAGCAGTCAAAGTCCAAGTCAACAATATTGGCAGTTGTTTGTGGTCGCAGTCAACCAGATCGAACAATTAGCGCTCACAGAACCACGTTTACGTAGCTTGATTCAAATTGAACGTAATATTGCTGCCTTCTTAGCTGCCCCTCAGCACTTTAAAGCAGCTCTAACTGATTTGGCGACGATGTTAAGTTTATGCATCAGCCAAGAAACCCAAATTGCGCAGCATATTCGCGAACAAATTGGCAGCAGCGAAGAGCTTTTAACCGATACACAACTTCAAGTATTTAGTCGCCATTTATATGGCCCAGACTTTGACACCATCCATACGATTAGTGAATTGCTCAGCCAAGAAATTAGCCAATTGCGTCATGATATTGAATACAACTATCAAAATATGTCGCCTGATAAAGCGCAAGAATTACTGGCTAAATTCCATGAGCTGGCCAATGTCTTTATGGTATTAAACTTAAAAGACGCAGCCCAAGAATTACGTCGTCAAGCACAAGCGCTTAATCCAAGCAACTTAAAAGATCCAAACTTTGCACAGCAAGTCATGAATTGTATTCAATCAACCATGAACTCAATTGGTATTTTAGAGCGCCAACATACCTCTAGCCGCTTACAACTGGGCGTCAACAATATGAACATCTCTTTAGATCGTTTAGATGAAGCGCATAGCGTGTTGCTCAATGAAACCAAAGCCTTAATTGATCTTACTAGTCAGACTTTAGTGCAGTATCTCAGTGATCCAGATGTGACGCTGCTGGAACCCATTGCATCACAATTACGCGAAATTGGCGGCGCTTTGTTGTTCTTAAATGCACAAGCGGGGCAACATTCATTAGCATTGGCAGCGGATTTCCTACACGCGCGTTTAAGCAAACAGCAAGCGATTACTGCAACTGAGATGGACCTACTACTTGAGCCTTTAGCAAGCGCAGATATGTTGATTGACAATTTGAAAAATAAGCAGCCTGTTATGCATGCGATGTTTGATGTAGCATTACAAAGTAGCCATAAATTGAAGAATGTTGCCTAATGTCAATCGCTTATATCTTTCATCAACAACAACTGTTAGTCGATCAAAACTTTCAATTGCCTGAGGTTGAAAGACTCAGCAGTGACTTAGATTTAAACACGGGCAAGGATGTGATTGCCCGTGATTTACTGCCCGATGAAGCCATTCCTGCAGGTTTGCAACTGGTGCCCATTCGCCAATTACTCACTGTTTGGAATAGCAAACAATTTGAAGATGCCAGTCGTGCAGTGCAATTGCTAGAATGGCGTCGCAATCATCGATTCTGTAGTCATTGTGGTGACAAAACCGTAGCCCACCACAATGAATTTGCCATGATTTGCCCAAGCTGCAATTATCATCAGTATCCACGGGTTCAGCCTTGTGTGATTACTATTATTACCCGCGGTGAGGATGAAGTTTTACTGGCGCGTAATGCACGTAATCCACGTCCTGTTTATGGTTTGATTGCAGGCTTTGTTGAGGTGGGTGAAACTTTAGAAGAAGCGGTACGTCGCGAAACCCGAGAAGAAGTCGGTATTCAGGTCAAAAACTTGCAATATTTAGCCAGCCAACCTTGGCCCTTCCCGAGCAATTTAATGTTGGCCTTTCGTGCAGAATATGCTGGCGGTGAGCTGCAATTACAAGAGGACGAAATTAGCGACGCAGCCTTCTTTAAATTTGAGCAACTGCCTGAAATTCCATTTGCAGGCAGTATCGCACATGCCATGATTATGCATGTGACTCAAGGTCAGCCTGTCGCAGACGATAGCAAAGCTTGGCTTTAAGCCAACGCCTCATCAATAGCCGCGAGAATTTGCTTTTTAGTGGCAAAGTAGCGGCTAAACAGATGTGCCACAGAACCCATTAAACTAATATGCCCGGTGCGGGCAATATTCACAATCACACTATGATTGCCTTTGGCTTTCAGCGCTTGGTCAAAATCGAGCGCATTTTTAGGATGCACAATCGTGTCATTGGCAGCCACAAACAAATAATGTTTAATGCTATTGGCTTCGACAAAGTAATACGGCATCACATGGCTGTAATGCAGACATTGATCAAAGGCATCGGCACATAAAGGATCACCTTTATAATCAAAATGATATGGCCCAGCCAAACCAATAGCAGCACGAATATTGGCTTTACAATCTAGCGCATAAGGTGTCGGGTGATACAGTGCCGACATGACATTAAATGCCCCTGCCGAATGCCCCAGCAACACGATATTTTGCGTCGAAATCTGATGCTGCTGTTGCTGGGCATGCAAATAGTTTAAGGCCAAGCTTAAGTCATCAATTGAACTTGGAAAAATATGAGATGGTGCGAGATGATAATTGATCACCGCCACATCAAAGCCTTCAGTGGCAAAGGCCTCTCCCACAAAGCGATAATCTTTTTTGTCGCCATGTGACCATGCCCCACCATGCACAAATACAATTAAAGGCTGTCCTTGACGTGGCTGTTCAGTTAAATATAAATCGAGACTATGCCGAGCAGCTTCACCATAGCTCACATCGTGTTGAATACGATAGCCTGTTTTGGCAATAAACCGATTAACTGCATAAGTACCCAAATCATAGACCCGAAATTCCTTGTAGCGTTCGCGTGCCACAGCAAGCTTGTGTTTGACTTGTTGTAAATTTAACTTAGAGCCCATAACTTGGCTCTTGCTGTTCAGGATCAATGGCCACTGGCGTCGCTACGCTTGGCTGAATCAGTGGTGTCGTTAAATTGGCATTATTCTTGGTATTTTCCTCAATATTATCCACCAAAGTCACAATTTTACTGACATTGCCCACTTGCTGTAAGACACGGTTTAAATCTGTAATTTCAGCGCTATTTAAACGTCCCATGACATACAACACACCATTTTCGGTATGCACACGCACTTTAGAATCTGCCACCACAGGGGCTTTCATCAGTAAGCCACGGGTATTGGCGGTCACGGTAGTGTCTTGCATAATGGTGCTATAACCAATTTGGCTTCCCACGCTGATAAAGTTATGCACGGTTTTAACATCAGTCATGGCACGGACATTGTCTTCTGCCAGTTGCTTTAAATGTTGATCTGGCACTTGACCAGTTAAAAGTACATTGCCATGAAAACTTTCGACATTAACGCGGGATTGATGAAAACGCGCATCGAGTTTATATAAATTGATCTTTGCTGTACGCTCAATTGAAGAGTCAATAAATACTTGACCCAATGAACGTGAACCGCTATCTATCCCCACAGGCGCAGTTCCTGTGCCTTGAGAAATAAAACTCGCACAGCCCGATAAACTGGCCACACATACTAAAGTTACAGCAATACGGCTAAACACGCGATCCGTCTCCTCGTTCACTTGTTATTGTTAACATTTTTAAAGCCTAATCAAGTTTGTATCAAAAGTAAAAGCATTTTCAATCCAGGCCAAATCATAAGCGCTGCCTAAAAATGACTGCTGTGGTATTTTTGCAAGCGGTTGTAAAAAGTCGATACAAACCACATCAAAACGCAGTGCATATAGGTTAAATTGTGGATATTGCTGTAAAAAAACCAAAGCCGTGTGCATAATTTTACGTTGTTTAGCCAAAGTGATTACTTCAGTGGCACGCCCCCATGCGTTCGGTTGACGCGCTTTCACCTCGACAAAAATCAGCTCATCTTGTCGCGTCATAATTAAGTCAATTTCACCAAAGCGGCTATGATAATTGCGCTGCAACATCTTAAAACTGTGCTGTTCTAAGTAAGTTTGGGCTTGTTGTTCGGCCCATTGACCCAGCATTTGGTTGAAGCTCATATATTGCTCCTTGGCAATTGCCTGTAATCTGCACCCTTTTTGGCTGGCTTTTCGGGTAAAATAGCCGATTGCCTGTATTTTTATTGTTGAGGAGAGTTCGATGAGTGCTCAGTTATTTGTGGTCGCTACGCCAATTGGGCATTTAGATGACATCACCTATCGTGCGATTGAGGTCCTCAAATCGGTGAGTATTATTGCCGCCGAAGATACCCGCACCTCAGCGCAACTGCTTAAACATTTTAATATTAATACGCCTTTGACCGCCTGTCATGAGCACAATGAAAGCAACAAGATTGATTTGTTGATTCAGCGCTTAGTGAACGGTGAAAATATGGCGCTCATTAGTGATGCAGGAACGCCTCTCATTAGTGATCCTGGTTTTAAATTGGTACGTGCCGCACAAGAAAACGGTATTCGTGTGATTCCTGTCCCTGGGGCATGTGCAGCTATTGCAGCCTTAAGCGCAGTAGGTTTACCAAGTGACCGTTTTAGTTTTGAAGGCTTTTTACCTTCAAAACAATCACAGCGTTTATTACATCTCAATCGTTTAAAAGATGAAACGCAAACTTTAATTATTTATGAAGCACCGCATCGTATTTTAGATTGTGTGCAAGATATGGCGGATGTGTTTGGTGCTGATCGCCCTGTGGGTTTTGCGCGTGAGATTACCAAAACCTTTGAAACCATTAAAAAAATGACTTTAGGTGCATTGGTTGAATTTATTAAAAATGATCACCATCAGCAAAAAGGTGAAATTGTTTTAGTGATTGGCGGTGCGACCGTTGAAAAAGATTTAGAACAAGAAAAACTTGATCAGTTATTAACGCGTTTATTACAAGATTTATCTGTAAAAGCAGCTTCGCAATTGGCAGCAGACTTAACGGGTATTAAAAAGAAAGTCGCTTATCAACGCGCTTTAGAACTGACCGATAAAGCTTAAAAAAAGGCCTCGCAATTGCGAGGCTTCTTTTTAGTCACGTACATTTTCATCGGCAGGCACTTCGGTAATACGACCACCGCGTGCTAAGAATGCTGCAACTTCGTCCTCTAAAGCTTGGCGTTGCTTTTGCTTTGCCGTTACCGTTAATGTTTCAGCTTCTGCAACATCGGTATCGCTTGGTGTATCTTCGCTTACGCTCGCGCCTTTTTCTGCTGCTTGCGCTTCGTCTTCATCTACTGCGGTTTCGTCTACTTCATCATAATCATTGGCATCAGTCATTATAATCTCCCCAGAATGACATCGTCTGTAAATTATGAAGAAATTTAGCAAGCAATTGGCGTTTCGCCTAGTACTATGAGTAACAAAATTGTGCTTTTTTTAATCAAAATCGTAACCATTTCTTGATGACTGCACAAAAAACGAGTGACTTAGGCTATATGGCATAACGGGTATTTTTCAAACTGTTTAAACCTGCCGCTTGTTGCATAAATAAATCTTTAGCCCAAGCAGATTGTTCTACCTGTTTAAGCCCAAAATTACGTGCCCAAACCACAGGCGTCAACTGGGTGGTTTCCAACCAACCTAGCGCAGACATGCTATGCATCATGGCTTCATTTTGGCCTTTACGGCTATGTTCATAACGTCTTAAAGTTTGCACATGCGCCCATACGCCACGCTCAGCATCGCGCAATAAGGCATCACACAGCACGGCAGCATCAAGGCAACCAATATTGACCCCTTGGCCTGCCAATGGATGAATCACATGCGCAGCATCGCCAATTAAGGCTAAACCATCACGCACATACGTTTGAGCAGCACGGGCTTTAAGTGGAAAAGTCGCGCGTGGGGTTGCTTCCAATACCTCACCCAACATATGCTGACTTTCTAAGCTAAGTAATTTGCAAAATGCAGCATCGTCTAATTGGGCATATTCTTCGGCATAATCCTCAGGCAAAGTCCAAACAATGGATTGCCAGTGACCATTCTGTTCAGGCGTTAAACTTGCCATAGGTAAATACGCCAAAGGGCCTGTTTCTAAAAAAATCTGCCGTGCGACATATTGATGCGGCTTTTGGGTACGAATCGCGCAGCTTAAACCAGCTTGCTTGTAATCTAAAACATCTAAGTCAATAAAGGCCTGTTCACGCACAAAAGAGTTGGCGCCATCGGCACCAATCACTAACTTGGTGGTAAGCTTTGTGCCATCTGCTAAATGAATAAACCATACCTCATTGGCCTGCTCAATTCGTAGCACCTTGACTTGCGTACGATAATCCTGCACCGCGCTTTGCATTTGGCTTTGAATCGCAAGGTTTAAAATGCTCGGTTCGACCATGGAACCTAAGATGTGTTCTTGCCATGGCGTACGTGTACTGGCCTGACCAAACATAATCTCGCCATAGCCATTTTTGTTCCACACCTGCATACCGCTATATGGCATTTGACGAGCGATATGCTGCCATACCCCAGCGGTTTTGAGTAGATGAATGCTGGCTTGGCTTAAAGCCAATACCCGTGAATTGGCTTGTGCCAACACTTGCTTGGCATCTAAGACAGGTGCTGCATCTAAAACTGTGACCTGTACCCCGCCCTGCGCCAATAATAGCGCAGTTAAACCGCCGACCAGACCACCGCCAATAATGACAACGTCTAAGACCTGATCTGTCATGCTTTAAGCCCCATCGCATAATTAGCGACCAAAGGTTTAAAGCCCGGAATAGTTTCAAATGCAACCAGACCAGTATTGCGAATCAGTTTTAAAATGATGTTTTGATTGCTAAAACCGCGCACTACTAGATCACAAAAACGAATCACGCGCTGTTGATCTTTAATACGCGCTTGCTCATAAGCTTTGAGCATCTCTGGCTCACCAATATCTTGCTGCTCGGCCAACTGCTCCATCAAGAAGCGGCGTAACACATGCGCATCACGTAAGCACAAGTTAAAACCTTGTCCGGCAACAGGATGAATGGTATGCGCTGCATTACCCATGAGTACCACACGCCCCACCGCTTGTTTTTCCGCTAACACTTGTGACAATGGATAAGTAAAGCGTTTACCCGTTTTTTCAAATTTACCAGCACGATCGCCATAGGTATTTTGTAATGCGCTTAAAAAATGCTGATCATTTTCTTCACCGAGCCATTCATGTTCGGTGCCTTTTTTCACAGGCCAAACCACAGAACGACGATATTCGCCCGGTAAAGGCAACAATGCCAAAGGCCCTAATGCACTAAAGCGTTCAAAACCAATATGTTGATGCGGTTTTGACGTTTGCACGGTAGTCACAATCGCGACTTGATCATACTCATGGGTTGAAAAACCAATACCTAAGGCTTTACGACAAAAGGAATCACGGCCATCTGCAGCAATCACCAAAGGGGCTTCGATGTTTAACAGTTCATCACCGCGTTGAGCTGTAAGATAAGCCATCTGTTGATCTTGCGTTAATGAGGTCACTTGTACCCCATCAATCAGTTCAATATTTGTATGCTGACGTGCTTGGCTGAGTAGAATACGACCAAGCCATGCGTTTTCAATCACTTGACCAAAGCTTTCGACTTTTTCTTTTTCAGCAATTAAACGCGCCTTACCAAAACTGCCTTGCTCAGTAATATCCACTTGTAAAATTGGGGTGGCATATTGTTGCAACACATCCCATAAACCCAATTCTTGATAAATTTGTACGCTACGACGTGACAATGCCGTATTTCGGGCATCAAAACTTGAATGGTATGGGGCTAAATTGGCATCGTCATAATTTGGATATGAGATCGCTTCTAACAGCTTCACTTGAATACCGGCTTTGGCCAGCATGAGTGCCAAACTTAAGCCCACCATTCCACCACCAACGATGACAACCTGTTGTTGCAACATATGCATTCCCTAAAATAAAAAAGTCTTGTTATGCTTGCGCCATCAGCGCTTCGATATCTTCTACTGTTTTTACCACAGCTTGCGTGAGTACCACAGGCCCGTTACCTGTTGCCACCACATCATCTTCAATGCGAATACCAATACCACGCCATTTTTCATCGACTGTCTCATCGTCTGGCGCGATATACAGTCCCGGCTCTACTGTGACCACCATACCTTCTTCGTAGTTACGCCATTCACCATCGACTTTATAACGACCGACATCATGCACATCCATGCCCAGCCAATGCCCCGTACCATGCATATAAAATTGACGATAGGTTTCTTGGGCAATAATTTTTTCTTTGTCGCCTTGCATAATGCCTAGATCAAGTAAGCCTTGCACCAAAATATCGACTGCAACATGATGTGGCTCTTTATAAGAATTGCCAATTTGCACTGCATTAATTGCGGCAATTTGCGCATCTAAGACAAGGTTATACAGGGCTTTTTGTTCTGGGCTAAATTTACCATTCACTGGGAAGGTACGTGTGATATCTGAGGCATATAGCTCATACTCACACGCTGCATCAATTAAAACTAAGTCGCCGTCTTTGAGTTCTTGGTTATTTTCCACATAATGCAAAATACAGCCGTTTTGACCACCACCGACAATACTATTATATGACGGCACACAGCCATGCTGACCAAAAATATAATTCAATTCTGCTTCAAGCTGATATTCCATCATGCCCGGTTTCACCGCTTGCATGGCACGGGTATGTGCTTGGGCAGAAATATCTGAGGCTATTTGCATCAGTACAATTTCTTGCGCGTCTTTATGTAAACGCATTTCATCCAAAATTGCATCCAATTGCATAATTTGCTCTGGGGCACTGGTGCCACGGCGCGATTCACCGTTGGCATTGGCAATCCATTTGGCAACACGCGCATCAAAATCTGCATTTTGCCCAATACGATAAAACAATTGGTCTTTATCGAGTAACTTCTCAATGATTTCCTCATCAAGCAGATCAATGGCATAGGCTTCATCCGCCTCAAAGTCATCGATCGCGCCATCTACACCTGCACGGTAACCATGCCAAATTTCCATTTCACGATCGCGTTCACGGCAAAATAAGCTATAGCTATAGCCTTCTTCTGCATCGTCAAAGGTTTCAATCACTGCCACAGCTTCAGGTTCAGCAAATCCGGTGAGATAGAAAAAGCTACTATCAGCACGGAATTTGTAATCCGCATCACGGTTACGCATATACACCTGATTGGTGGCAATAATCGCAATACTACGTGGCCCCATCTGTTCGGCTAAACGATCACGACGGGCTTGAAAATCAGCTTGAGTCAGTTTTGTCATTGAAAAGTTCTTCTTAAAAAGTAGGAATTGCCTTAGCTTGGACGATGTGGGGTAAACATTTCCACCACGTCTTGTTGCGTTTCACCGTTCATGGCTGCAGCAATACGCGATTTTGCTTGGTAATTTTGTAACAAAGAACTTTCAGCCACTGCAACCTTTTTACGACCCATCGACAAGCTAATTGGAATTAAACGTACAAATTCGTATAACTCTTGATAGCTTTGCTCACCTTCTTCGTCATTATCTGATTCATCAAATTCAACTGCCGCAACATCTTGTAAATGTTCAATCAGTTCTAATTCGTCAGGACGGATATGACCTGAAGCCAAACCAAAGCCAAGTACTACACCTGCTGCCCAATCTGCCAAAGCCTGTACGCGTTCTGCGAGTGGATGCTCGTCATCTGGTAATAAAGGCAAGTAATCTAGCTCTTCTTCCGATAAAGCATGCGCGATATCTTCACCTTCTTGAGCCAATAACTCTAAACCTTCCTCATCCAGTGGCGGTACATTCAATGTGGCTAAGATTTGCTGCCACTCATCCGCTGTTGGCGCTTCAGTCACACAGATCACGCCAGTTACTAAACCATGTAATTCGCTTGGGCTTGAAATTTCTTCAATCTCAGCAAAATTACCGTCCCACTCGTTCCAACCTGAAATATCGTCTTGCATTCGCTTATCCAATCTCTATACTTCGTATATATTACCTTTGTTTGCAATACTGTGCGACTCCGTTATGTTAGAAGAATTACAGCGTCTTCAGGCGCATATTAGTGCGTTAAAGACGCGCCTTGATCACTATGAGCAAGAAAATCAACTGCTGCATAGCGCCAAAGCAACTGAGGCCGAGCAACATCATGCCGAAATTGCGCAAAAAATTGGCATTATCACGCAAAAGCAGCAAGAAATTGATCAGCTCACTGAAAAAGCCAGCCAAAGCAATAAGCAACTGAAGCAGATGACACACGATGCTGCAGCGCTTGCTGATCGATATAATCGTTTAGAAAAAAGCTGTACTGATCTAAAAAACCGCTTTCAAGAAATTTTATCTGAGCGTAATGAGTTACGTACGCTACAAGAAAAGTTACAAAATGAACAACGCCAAAGCCAGTTAGAAATTAACGCGTTACAACAAGAACGTGGACGTTTATTACAAAAAAATGAACTGGCACAAGCCAAAGTTGAAGCCATTATTCAACGCTTAAATATTTTGGGCACCCCTCAAGATAAAAATGCTGAAGAAATTGGCAAGCTTGCTGAACTTAGCGATCAGAATGAGGGTGTATAAATGAGTGAACAAATTCCAGTAGAACTACGAGTACTTGGACATAGCTTTCGTTTAGCGACAACCGCAGAAAAACAGCCTGAGCTTGAACATGCCGTTGAACTCCTAAATGAAAAATATGAAGAGTTTCGTCGTAAAGCACCTCGTATGGAACCTAGCAAGCTGATCATTATGGTGGCTTTAGAGCTAATGCAAGAGGTTTTATCACTCAACAAAAGTGTACAAGAGTATGAGCATTGCGAAATTTTACTTAGCAATGTGTTAGCAGAACTAGATCAATATGTTGCAGAAAAAAATCCGCTGCCGCAGACAGATTAATTTTGTACAAAGTCTAAACAGTTGCAATCTAAGTTTACATTGTTAGCGCGACAAAAAGTTGCCAAGCGCCTAAGTTCAGTTATACTTGCCCTACGTCTGAGGTGTACGCCAGCGGGTCTATTCCCCTGAGCCGATACTTAAACTTACGGATTGCGTTCTGCATATTTAGAGCGTATGCCCACCTCGAGTGGGAAACCCAGCAAGTATGCGTCGCGTCCACCTTGAACTCTTCGGGTTCAAGGGTAATGACATGCAGCGGCACCGTCGGATAAAAAATTCTATAAAAATCCCAGTACGAGATACTGGGATTTTTTTGTCTCAAAGGCAAGTTCAACTTGCCTTTGACGTTTATGCTACCTTAACGACCCATCATACGGTGCTGCTGCGCTTCTGCTTGGCGTAGCTCATCGTAATACACTGGATTGAAACTACATGCGCTAACCAATGCCGCTAATAATGCAACGCAAATTACTTTTAACATAGCTCGAACTTTTTACTTAATTGGGGAGAAGTTTCTTCAATGCGCTTACTATAGCGAGCGATTTAAAATAGGTAAAACTGATAAATTTAATACTTACAATCTAAAAATCAGATAAATTTTTTGCTACATTTTTTTGACGTCATTGCAGCCTCGCATAGCTTAAGATAATAGATCTCTGTAAACACAGCAGAGTATGGAAGGGCGAGGATTGCCTAACCTTAGCCACAACACACAACAACAATCAAACGCTCAATTTCTTACTCTTTACTCAATCAACTTTATAACCCTTGCTATGCTTTGAGCGCTCTTGATACCAACTGTACAGGTGGATCTATGTTGAATTATAAAGCAGCCTTTGTCACAGCAATTATGCTGGCTTTAGTCGGCTGTCATAAACAAGCCAAAGTGCCTTCGTATATTGAAGTACAACCTACTAAACCAACAAAACCGATGCAACCAATGCCACAACCCGTGGAATACATTAACTTAACTTCAGACACCTTATTTAGATTTAATGGTTCAAGCAGCAGTGACTTATTGCCTGCTGGACGTGCGAAGTTAGATGAAATTGCCCAAGGTCTAAAAGCACGCTATGTTTCTATTCAAAGTATTGAGTTAGTGGGTCATACCGACCGCTTAGGTCAAGCTGAATATAACTATACTCTAGGGATGAAACGCGCCAAAACTGTGTATGATTATTTACGCAGTCGTGGTATTCCTGCCAACATCATGTCGTATAAGAGCGCTGGTGAAAATCAACCCGTAACTGATGGCTGTCCAAATGTCAGCCCACGTGCCAGTCTGATCCAATGTTTACAACCTGATCGTCGGGTAAGTATTGGAATACAAGGGAATAAACGTTAATTTTCATATAAAAACTCAGCTATTTTGGCTGAGTTTTTATTTCAATTTTCAAGTAAAGTATTTCACAGCAAACAAACAAAACTGCTTAGCCCATCACAAAAACAACCTTCTTTTTGCATTTTTTGAAATTTTATTAATCAAAATACAATTTTTTTCTTAAAATATTTTTTTATTTTACAGCTACTTATTTAGCCATCTGCACTTTGTTAATCTTTCAGGAGTGTTCATAATTTATACATTGTTCTAGAATAATCCCAAGGTCATCAGACTCTAATCTTACGAGAGCATTTTGTTCAGCCAAGAGCGAGAAAAAATCATTTAAATAATTTAACCATACTTGGCTATAAAATGTACTAAACAACTATAAGCGAATGCGCGCAGCATTGCAGTGTATTCAAGTGAAAATAACAACTATAGGTTGAACTATGTTAAATAAAATCATCATTGCTTCAGCGCTCGTCGTGGGACTGTCTGCCTGTACGAGCAAGCCTTATGACTATAGCCAGCCCCCTAAACCGGCTGATTATAGTAAGCCGGCCAATATCTATCCACCCTTTCAAGTACAACATGCTGGTGCTAAGCCACTTTATGTACAGCGTGATAGTAAACTTTGCCCGCCAGATACTTTAGATAAGCAAAAATGTCCAACTTATTTTTATATCAATGATCACAAAGTTGCTGACTTCTATGCTAACAACACCGGTTCTTTCTACGTAAAACCAGAAACTTACACCTTAAAGGTACGTAATTGTAATACCGGCAAATGCTTGGTTGATGAAGTTAAAATCTGTGTCAATGATGGCCTACGTGACAATAAATTAGTGTTGTCTTTGGACGAAAATAACCGTCCGATTATCAACCATAGCAGTGGTCGTAAAAATATTAACTGTGAAAAACCAGTACCACCGCCACCGCCACCACCAGAGTTCATTAACCTTGCAGCCGATACGCTGTTTAAGTTTGATAAGTTTAAAACTGAAGATTTACTTCCAGCCGGACGTGCTAAACTTGACGAAGTTGCTGATGTAATTCGTAATGGTTATGTGTCTGTGAATTCTATTGAATTGATTGGTCACACTGACCGTCTAGGTTCAGATCAATATAACTATACATTAGGTATGAACCGTGCCAAGACTGTACGTGAATACTTAGTTACTCGCGGTGTGCCTGCCAACATCTTAAGCCACTCAAGTGCAGGTGAAACTCAACCTGTAACCAATGGCTGTCAAGGCGTTACACCTCGTGCGAAGTTAATTGAATGCTTGCAACCAGATCGCCGTGTAACTGTTGCAATTAGCGGTGTGAAAAAAGTGAAATAATACAAAAATCCTGAGTTTAAAGTTAAGCTCAGGATTTTGATTTTACGGATATAAGTTTATATTGCCTTATATCCGTATTTTTATGCGCTTCTTTATGTCTTCATCCTTAGCACAATTACGGCGCCAACTGCGTCAACAACGTCGTCGTGTTTCTAGCTTTAAACAGCGCCAATCTCAGCAGCTCATCTTTGCACGGCTACGTCACCACCCTATTTTTAAACAGCAGCAACGTATTGGGTTGTATTTACATGCCTTTGGTGAAATCCATACCCGTCTATTGATCCTTGAATGCTTTCGTTTAGGGAAACAGGTGTATTTACCGATGATTTGCAATATGAACCAGCATTTGCACTGGGTAAAGATCAACCAACAACAATATTTAACTCGTCGTTTTGCTCAGCATCGTTTGGGCATGCAACAGGCCATGCAAAGCCGTGCCTATTCTGTGCGCCACCTTGATTTGCTGATTATGCCGCTATTGGCCTGTGACCATACGGGTACACGCTTAGGCATGGGCGGTGGTTTTTATGATAAAACTTTATCACGGGCCCATAAAAAACCCTATCGTTTGGGTCTAGCGCACGATTTTCAGTTATTGGATCAACCCTTGGTGCGTGAGGTTTGGGATCAACCGCTAGATGCGTTACTAACACCACAGCATTTTTTAAAGTTTAAGCGCCACACTTCAGCCTAATACGAAGATAAATGTACAATTTTTCTAGTTTTCATAGAAATTATTGGTTTTTACACTTGTATTTTTAAAATTACCCATCACTATTAAATCATGGCAACACCGTTGTCACCTAGGAGTGCCCATGTCTGAAATTATGATGAATGAAGAAACCTTAGCACTAGAGGTGCCAAGCATATTACCTCTTTTAGCGCTACGTGATGTTGTGGTGTATCCACACATGCAAATTGCGCTGTTTGTTGGTCGTGAAAAATCGATCAATGCAGTTGATGTGGCGCGTAACAGTGACAATCTTGTATTTGTAGTTGCACAAAAAGATTCGCTTACAGAAGAAATTGATCACGATAATTTATATCAATACGGTACTGTCGCGAAGATTGTGCAAGTTGTAAATCACGAAAATGATGAAAACTGTATTAAGGTCCTCATAGAAGGCCTACACCGCGCCAAACTAGAACGCATTATCGACCAAGACAGCTATTTAACTGCTGAGCATAGTTTAAGCCCAATGAGCGTGACGCTTGAGCAAGAAACTCAAGAAAACCGCCTGCTTGAATTACGTGCTTTATTTGCCCAATACGCTGAAGCTAAATTACGTAATGCGCGTGAATTGATTGCAGCTGCGAATAAAATTGATGACTTATTGCAGTTATTGTTCTTTGTTGCGACTCGTGTTCCACTGAATATTGATGTAAAACAAAAGTTCTTAGAACATGACGAGTTTGAAGCACATTTAACTGAACTCATGACCTATTTGCTGCAACAATCTGAAGAACAACAGATTGAGCAAACTTTGCATGATTCAGTCAAACGCCAAATGGAAAAGAATCAGCGCGAATACTTCTTAAATGAAAAAATGAAGGTGATTCAGCGCGAACTTTCTGACATGAATGGTGGTGCCGAAGATGATGTTGCTGAAATTGAGCGTCGTTTAAGCGAAGCTGATTTACCTGAGCATGTACGCAAAAAAGCTGAAAACGAATTCCGTAAGTTAAAAGCGATGCAACCCGCTTCAAGTGAAGCAGCTGTCGTGCGCAATTACTTAGAAGTGATTTTGGATACGCCTTGGAACAAAGCCAGCAAGGTCAGTATTAACTTAAACAAAGCCCAAGATATTTTAGATTCAGATCACTATGGTTTAGACGATGTCAAAGACCGTATTGTCGAATATCTCGCAGTGCAATCACGCGTGAAAAAATTACGTGGTCCAATTCTATGCTTAGTTGGTCCTCCTGGTGTGGGTAAAACCTCATTGGGTGAATCGGTTGCTAAAGCAACAGGTCGTGAATTTGTGCGTATGGCGCTTGGCGGCGTGCGTGATGAAGCGGAAATTCGTGGTCATCGTCGTACTTATATTGGTGCGATGCCAGGTAAAATTGTGCAGTCACTCAGCAAAGTTGGGGTAAAAAACCCACTATTCTTGCTCGATGAAATCGATAAGATGGCGCAAGACTACCGTGGTGATCCTGCTTCTGCATTACTTGAAGTACTTGATCCATCACAAAACAGTAAGTTTAACGATCACTATCTTGATCTAGATTTAGACTTATCTGAAGTGATGTTTATCTGTACTGCCAACAGCATGAATATTCCTGAAGCGCTGCTTGACCGTATGGAAGTGATTCGTCTACCAGGTTATACCGAAGATGAAAAAGTCAATATTGCTGAACGTTACTTAGTACCAAAAGCTATTAAGAACAATGGCCTACGTGCTAAAGAATTGACTGTGCATGAAGAAGCGATCCGTGACATCGTACAACGCTATACGCGTGAAGCGGGTGTACGTAGCTTAGAGCGTGAAGTATCTAAAATTGCGCGTAAAGTAGTTAAAGAAGCGGTCAGCAAAAAAGCCAAAAACCTACAACTTGAAGTGACCTCGGCTAATCTGCCTGATTACTTAGGACCACATAAATTTGACTTTGGTATGGCGGAAGAAACGCCAGAAGTGGGCCGTGTTAATGGTTTAGCATGGACCTCAGTTGGCGGTGAATTACTCACTATTGAAGTGGCTGCAGTACCGGGTAAAGGTAAATTTATTACCACGGGTTCTTTGGGCGATGTGATGAAAGAATCCATCACTGCTGCCATGACCGTGGTACGTACACGTGCTGACGAACTTGGCATTGAAGCATCACGTTTTGAAGAAACTGATGTACATGTGCATTTACCAGAGGGTGCGACACCTAAAGATGGTCCATCAGCCGGTTTAGCATTAACCACTGCCCTTGTTTCAGCATTTACCAAAATTGCGATTCGTCCAGATATCGCGATGACGGGTGAAACTAGCCTTGGTGGCCGTGCGATGCGTATTGGTGGTTTAAAAGAAAAACTACTGGCTGCACATCGTGGTGGCGTAAAACTGGTGTTTATCCCGCAAGACAACGTGCGTGATTTGGCTGAAATTCCAGAAAATGTCAAAGCAGGTCTAGAAATTAAAGCGGTGAAATCGATTGATGAAATTTTACCATTGGCTTTAGTGGAACAACCTAAACCTTTGAGCAAAACACCTTTAGTTAAAACCAGCAGTGAAGAAAAAGTTGCGCGTCATTAATTGAGGCAAAACTTAAAGCAAAAAGAGCGCCACGGCGCTCTTTTTTATGTAACTTTTTATTGGTTAAACTTGCAATCTCAGTCATTTAACCGCACTTTATACAAGATACTGACAATACATTTAGCTATTGTTTTGGTCATCTGTGTCTCCAGACGGATGATCTTTTTAATCGCAGTCCTTTGGCTTTTAAGGACTGCGTTTTTTATATCTATTGACTGATACTATTGACTACACCATTGATCACTGCTGCCATTTTTTTATAGTCTAAACGTTGTATTTCTACCTCAGGGCGGTATTGATTGGTATTACGATAAGCGCCTGTATCGGTAATTAACACAGCAGGTAGATTGTATTTCCAATAACTTAAATGATCAGAATCTGCAAAAACGTTTAATACAGGCAAACTAAAGCGCTCACAGTCCAATTGATCTAATGCTTGCATGTTTTGACAGTACTGCGCTGCAATCTCGCGCGAGGCCATATTGCTGACCACCGCCACAAAATTGGCATGTTCTGGATATAACCATTTTAACCCAATCGGATACTGTTGTACGGCAGCATGATCATAAAAGCCAATTTGATCAAATATATAGACTGCTTTAACAGGTTCTGCTGCATTAACTAAGCTTTTGGCATGTCGAATACTGCCCATGTGTTCGCTATTTAAATAAGGAGCGCTGCCTAAGGTATAAAACACAAATTCTACATTATGTTTTAAGCTGTTTTTATGTTGACTCAGCACATGCGCTGCTTCAACCACACCCGCCACACCCGAGGCATTATGGTTGATGCCGCGACTCTCCCCTTCTACATCATAATGTGCGCCAAGCACGACTTTGTCCGAATGACCTGCATTCAAATGACACACTACATTACGATACTGCTTTTGATTCAAATTAAAATTCTGATATTGGCAAGGAATTGAAAATAAACGCATTTGTTCCATGAGCCATGCAGCGGTGCGATTTAACTCCTGTGGATTTTTATAATTGCGTGCATATTGCATTGGCCCCAGTACTTGTGCCAAAAATAACTTAATATTGTCCGCCTCTGCTTGAGCGGGTGCAGCGTTGACGGTGCTTGCTAATGTGAGCACAACCCCAATAAAACCGCCAATAATCAAACGCATTTATTTTTATTCCATCATCAATGATTGTTGCTTTTTTCTTCTATAAACCATAAATCCAGCCTGCTTTTCAAGAGGCTTTTTCCTAAAGTCGCACGCGCAGTATATACTGAGCGCTTGATTGACAGGCAAGCATTCGTTATGAAAATTCGTATTTTGACCATTGGGCAAAAAATGCCAGCATGGGTATTAACTGGTTTTGAAGACTATTTCAAACGTATTCAACCCTTTGTACAAACCCAAATTATTGAGTTGCCGATGGCTAAACGCGGTAAAAATGACTCCGAAGCCGATATTTTAAAATACCGTAATCTTGAAGGTGACAGCATTTTAAATGCCATGAAACACAATGAAGTGCTGATTGCTTTAGAGGTGGGTGGCCGTGAATTTAGCACCGAAAAACTGGCTGAAACCATGAAAGCTTGGATGCTCGAAGGCAATGATATTGTACTGGCGATTGGTGGGCCTGATGGTCATTCTGAGGCGGTGCGTAAAGCCGCAGCATGGCACTGGTCTCTCTCTAAACTCACTCTACCGCACCCGATGGTACGTGTCATGCTGATTGAGCAGCTCTATCGCGCCATGAGCATTAACCACAATCATCCCTATCATCGCGCTGGATAACGTTTTATATTTGCAACAATACGTTGAACAACTCAGACTTTATCGCAACACTGACATTTGACACAATCATGTTCTTGATTGAATTTGGTATTAAGGTATGAAGCTACAGACTCTTCCCGGCTTATTTATCTCGCATGGCTCTCCGATGCTTGCAATCAACCCTGAACAAGTCGGGCCAGCCTTACAGCGTTTAAGCCTTAATTTACCCAAGCCACAAGCCATTATCGTGATGTCTGCGCATTGGGAAAGTCAGGCCTTAGAAGTCAGTACAGCCACACGTCCTGATACATGGCACGACTTTCGTGGCTTCCCTGCCGAACTCTACGAGATTCGCTATCCAGCTGCAGGTGCGCCTGAATTAGCTGAACGAATCTTAGATCGTCTGAATCAAGCAGGTCTGCATGCACATGCCAATAGTAGTCGTCCGCGTGATCATGGCGTATGGATGCCGCTGTTACATATGTACCCAGATGCCAATATTCCAGTGGTGGAAATCTCTTTACCCATGCAAATAAGCAGTCATGAAATTTATCAAATTGGACAAGTGCTGGCAGCATTTCGCCAAGAGCAAATTTTATTGATTGGTTCTGGCAGTATCACGCATAATTTACGTGAATTGGCTTGGGATGGACGCCCTGCGAGCGTACCCACATGGGCTTCGACCTTCCGTAATTATGTGGTGCATAAATTACAGCATAGCGATATCGAGGCGATTTTAGATTACGCCACAATTCCTTATTTGCAAAACAATCACCCAACCCTTGAACATTTTGCCCCGCTGTTTTTTGCCATGGGCACAGGTCCGCGTTTTAGCATTGTACACAGTAGCTTTACAATGGGTGCTTTAGGAATGGATATTTATCGCTTCGATTAAAAAAATTAAACAATCTCAGCGGATACATTTTGCTACTAAATCTAGCGAAATTATCCGTTTTTTTTAATTATATTAAAGGCTGTATTTTCAATAAAATAGAAGACGTATCTCATGCGCTTATCTTATATTGCTCTTGTTTTATTGCCTCTATCATTGGCAGCTTGTCAAACTCATGATATTCAAAATGTACGAGATCAGGCCGTGCAACTGCTACAACAAAAAAATCCAACCAAAACCCTTGCGGCATATACTTGGCAAACCGATACAGGTGCGCCTAAGCCACTCATCTTAAACTTTGCTCAAGATGGGCGTCTTGCTATCAGCACCAGTTGTAATACCATTGCCACCTCATGGCAAGTGGATGGTCAAGACTTAGTCACAGGTAATAGTATGATGACACAAATGGCTTGTCCAACTGCTGCCATGCGCCAAGAAGCATTTGCGGCGCAGCTGTTTGATCAGGCCAAGATCCCTTTTGTGATTGATGCTAGCGACTCTCAAAAACCCACCCTTACCTTAATGGATAATACAGGGAAACGTTATGTGTTTACGGGCAGCATGACCGCAGAAACCCAATACCAAGGCGAAGGTCAGGTGATGTTCTATGAAATTCATCCACAAACCAAAACCTGTACGGGCATGATGCGTCAGCAATGCTTACAGGTCAAAGAGATCCGCTATAATCAACAAGGGCTGAAAATCCATCAGGATGCTAACTGGAGCTTATTTTACGGTCAAATCCAAGGCTTTGAGCATAATCCCAAAGAACGCCAAGTGATTCGGGTCAAACGTTATGACATCAAAAATCCTGCTGCAGATCAATCTAAATACGCCTATATCTATGATATGACCATTGAGCGTGGCATGCTGAAATAATCAGACATAAAAAAACCGCTCAATAGGAGCGGTTTTTTTGAGTGAGAACTAACTTAAAATTAGTAAACACCTTGCGCTAGCATTGCGTCAGCCACTTTTACGAAGCCTGCAATGTTGGCACCGTCTACATAGTTTACAGTACCGTCTTCTTTAGTACCAAACTTCACGCAGTTACGGTGAATTTCTTTCATGATTGCGTGTAAACGCTCATCTACTTCTTCAAATGTCCAACCTAAACGCAATGCATTTTGTGACATTTCAAGACCAGAAGTCGCAACACCACCGGCATTTGATGCTTTACCTGGTGCATAAAGAATCTTCGCTTCTACGAATTTTTCTACTGCGCCTAAAGTTGATGGCATGTTAGCGCCTTCAGCAACACAGATAACACCGTTAGCAAGTAATTTTGCTGCATCATCAGCATCTAACTCATTTTGAGTTGCACATGGCAATGCGATATCACATTTGATACCCCAAGGACGTTGACCTTCTAGGTATTCAAAACCATGTTTAGACGCGAATTCTGAGATACGACCACGTTTTACGTTTTTAAGTTCCATCACTTCTTTCAGAAGCTCTTCTGTGAAACCGTCTTTCACATAAACAGTACCCGCTGAGTCAGACAATGACACAACTTTAGCACCTAAATACAGTGCTTTATCAGCAGCAAATTGCGCAACGTTACCAGAACCTGAAATCGTTACAACTTTGTCTTTAAAGCTTTCGCCACGGGTTTTAAGCATTTCTTCAGCAAAGTAAACTGTACCGTAACCTGTTGCTTCAGGACGTGCCAATGAACCACCGAAAGTTAAACCTTTACCTGTGAATACGCATGAAGTGTCATTGCTGAGCTTCTTCATCATACCCGCCATGTAACCCACTTCACGGCCACCTACACCAATATCTCCCGCTGGGATATCTGTGTTTGAACCTAAGTGACGGTATAATTCGATCATTAACGCTTGGCAGAAACGCATGATTTCGCCTTCAGACTTACCTTTAGGGTCAAAGTCTGAACCGCCTTTACCACCGCCCATCGGCAATGTTGTTAAGGCATTCTTAAAGGTTTGTTCGAAACCTAAGAATTTTAAAATTGAAAGGTTTACCGATGGATGGAAACGCATACCACCTTTAAACGGACCAATTGCTGAGTTGTACTGTACACGGAATGCACGGTTTACATGAGTTTGACCTTGGTCATCTACCCAAGAAACGCGGAACTGAATCGCACGTTCTGGCTCTACTAAACGCTCAAGCAAACCATGGTCTGCGTATTGAGGGTTCTTTTCAATAAATGGCCAAAGACTGGTCATTACTTCTTCAACGGCTTGAAGAAACTCTGGTTGATGTGCGTCACGTGTTTTAACGTAATCTAGGAAGTCGTTAAGGCTGTTGTATTTCAACGCTTAATCCTCAGCAGATAAATGGATCAAAATTGGTCAAAATTTCAATCAATGATGTATTTTGGCGCAGACAATTTAATATCTTTTGTTAACAATCAGCAATAGTTTTTTGAAAAAAACTTTTTTTTAGATTTAATAACAACCATTTAAATTAATTTTCCCTACTTTTTATCATAAGTTAAATAACTTTTTCTTATGATTTTTTCAGCTCAAATCGCGCAGTTATAAGGCAAGACTTGAACCATTTTTGCGCAAAACATTTCATTTAAAAACATGCTAATATGCTTAACTTTATCCTCCCAATTAATTCTTGTTGCGCCGATGGGCAAGATCACTTTATGAACGCTCAAATTTCTCTGATTCAACAGCTTGATGCTCAATTACCGCAAACTCAATGTGGACTCTGCGGTCACCGTGATGGCTGCTTGCCTTATGCCAAAGCCATGGCTGAAGGCGAAGCTACCAACAAATGTGTGCCTGGTGGTCAGCCTGTGGCAGATGCTTTGGCGCAAATTTTGCAACGTCCTGCCCTACTTGCCGAACCAAGTGTTTGGCCGATTCAAAACGATGGTCGTCCACAGCAAATGAAAGCCGTGATTCGTGAAGATGAGTGTATCGGCTGCACCAAATGCATTAGCGCTTGTCCTGTGGATGCAATTTTAGGTGCAGGCAAACTCATGCACAGCGTTTTAAGTGATTTGTGTACAGGTTGTGAACTGTGCATTGCACCGTGCCCCGTCGACTGTATTGATCTAATCCCTGACCCTAAACCTGTGCCGAGCAAGCGCGAGCGTGAGCAACAACAAAACGACCTACGTTCACGCTATTATGCGCATATTCAACGTGAAGAACGTCGTCGTTTAGACCGTAAAGGCCCTGTGGTACGTGCCGAAATTGATACGCAACTTTTTGCCCAATTCTCGCAAGCCAGCGACCAAGTACCTACGATTGAAGTGATTGAAAAGAAAAGTGATTTAATAGCAGACCTAGATGCAAAAACCACCATCGAACTGGCCAAATTACGCACCCAAATTAAAAAATTAGAAAAACAACTCAGTGTACGCGAAGATGCCCATAAACGTGCTTTATTAGCTGATTTAAGTCAACAGCTTATTGTATTACAGGGAGAATAATATGCTCAGTACCAGCGGTAAAGCTGTAAAAAAGATGAGCAAAAAGCAAGTGCAAACTTTCTTTGAACGTTTACGCGAACAACGCCCAAATCCGACTACTGAGCTTAATTTTTCCAGTCCGTTTGAACTTTTGGTGGCAGTCACTTTATCTGCTCAAGCGACTGACGTGAGTGTTAATAAAGCCACCGACAAATTATTTCCTGTCGCCAATACACCCGAAGCGATTTACGCCTTAGGCGTGGATGGTTTAAAGGAATATATTAAAACCATCGGCTTATATAACTCCAAAGCCGAAAACGTGATTAAAGCCTGTAAGATGCTGATTGAGTTACATGGCAGTCAAGTCCCCAATAACCGTAAAGATTTAGAAGCGTTGCCCGGCGTGGGGCGTAAAACCGCCAATGTGGTGCTGAATACCGCTTTTGGTCAACCGACTATGGCAGTCGATACGCATATTTTCCGTTTGGGTAATCGTACTGGTTTAGCCATAGGTAAAGATGTACTTGAAGTCGAGCAGCGTTTACTCAAGGTTATTCCCAAAGAATTTATGTTAGATGCCCATCACTGGCTGATTTTGCACGGACGTTATTGTTGTATAGCACGCAAGCCTAAATGCCATGAATGTGTGGTCAGTGATGTATGCAACTGGCCAGATCGTTTTGATTTTGGTGCCAATAAACCCATTTTAGTGAAAAATATCGATGCATAAGCATCGATATTTTTTTGAAGCTTATTTTTTGTTATTTTTATCTAAGTCTTCTTGTAACTTGGGATGGAGTTGATAGTCTTTTTTGACGCCTTGCTCACGCTGTTGTTGTTGCGTTTGACGTAACATTTTAAAACTGATGTAGATTAGGCCCAACACTAAAATCGCACCGACAATCACCAATAAAATCGCGCCAACTTTTAGCACATCCAATTCTCAACACAAAAAAAGAGCCCTAATATGACTTAGGACTCTTTTAATGTCAAAACAAGTCAAAAACTTATTTTGCTTCGCCTAAAATCGCAAAAAGATCAGCTTGAACTTCGTCGATTGGGCGTAGACCATTTAATTTGTCATAGGTTGGTGCATTTTCGCCAGACGCTGCACGACCTTGGTAGAAACCAACCAGTTGTTCAGTTTCAGCATGGTATGAACCTAAACGCTTACGAATTGTCTCTTCTTGGTCATCGGCACGTTGTACAAGATCTTCACCTGTTTCATCGTCTTTACCTTCCACTTTTGGTGGGTTGTAAACGATATGATAAACACGACCCGATGCAGGGTGCTGACGACGACCCGATAAACGTTGTACGATTTCTTCATCTGGTACATCAATTTCGATCACATGGTCGATGTTGATGCCTTCTTTTTCTAACGCTTCAGCTTGTGGAATCGTGCGTGGGAAACCATCAAAAATACAGCCATTCACGCAATCAGGTTGCGCAATACGTTCTTTTACTAGGCCAATGATGAGTTCATCTGAAACTAAACCACCACTTTCCATCACGCTTTTAGCTTGTAGGCCAAGTTCTGATCCTTCACGAATTGCAGCACGGAGCATATCACCGGTTGAAATTTGTGGGACATTGTAGCGCTTACAGATCAACTGAGCTTGTGTACCTTTACCTGCTCCAGGTGGTCCGAGTAAGATAATGCGCATAATAAAAACATCCTCATGTTTAACATGTATATGACACTTCAAGCGATTGGCCTGTCAGCATCGATTTTATAAGAAAGCCACAAACAAATGTATTAAACCGGCCAAGAATCCGGTCACTCCCCCCAATACAATCAAAATCCATTCGTCTTCCTGAAAAGCAGGACGTAACAAATTCTGAAACTCTTGTGGCGTTAGGTCTCGAATACGATCACGGAACATTTGATAGATTTTCTGTGCACGGCTCGCATTAAAGGCTGGGTCGCATACAGGCACCATCGTAATTTCAATTGAGCGATCAATCAAGTCTGTCTTGAGTTTTGCGTACTCTTTTGGCCCCAACGACAGCTGTAAGGTGGTGCGTACCAGCGGAGTGTCCATAATTTGATTAATATGACGCTTTACAATACGGCGCGTGCGATCCTTGCGACTACCATACATCATTTCGGTCATGATGGTTTTTAAAGTAATGAGCTCTTCGGTCACAATTTTGGCAAACACCGTCGAGACTTCGTCTTGGCGTTTCATAAACGCGCCTTGAATATTATAAGTACCGATACGGGGTACAATAGGCTTGATCCAAGGAAATGCGTGATCTTGCGTGCGTTGAAAAAATTGTGGGTAACGCACAGGATGCGGCAGCATCGGATTAAAGACCATCCAAATCGCAATCCAGTTGGTCAGCAAGCCCCAAATGGCCGCCCAAAATGGTACTGTCCAATGCCATGGCACCACAAACCAAACAATCATTTGTACAAGACCAAATACCATGCCAATCAAGGCGCTAATATGCCAAATAAAATTAATTTCTTTTTGACCCACAGTTAAAAACATGCGCACCATTAAACGTCGGTCACTTTCCATACGACGCACAATCATTTCCCGCATATCGACTAAACTTTCCACATTCATGGTCAGTTCAGTGACTAATTGTTTTAAAATGGCAGGCAGCTGTTTATGTGCTTGGGCAAAGATACGCCGCTTAATTGCATAAGGTACGTTTTCCCATAAAATAGGATTACGCTCCATCATCACTTCTTCAATAAGGTTTTCTAGGTCAGCATCAACCTGCACACCAATAATTTCTGCCATTTCTTCGGGGTCCATGGCTTGTAAAAATTCTTGCAATGAACCTAGTTTAGATAAGGCATTATCGGTAATGACCCCAGAAATATGACCTGCCTTACGCGGCACAATGCCCTGCCAACCGACTGGAATTGGCCCAAGATGGAAGCCCCAAAAATTAACGGGGAAAAATACCATCTTTAATGCCATCCAGACATGCGCCCAGGTCACAAAGGCGGTGACTGGCACAATACTCAGTACTGCCCAAAAATCGGGTCGATTTAAAAACGCAAGCCACAATTCATGGATGTACTCAAGCATGTAAGGATTCCAACGATGGTTTGGGGTGGTTTAAGCCAAAAATTGCGCCAATATTCTGGGTGATTGCATTAAGCTGCTCTATCATAACCATTTTTTTAAGCAGTCGTCACCTAGCTATGTTGCGAAAATGTATAACACGACACTCTCATCAGCGCCAAGTGACTTCAGAAAAAGTCAACAATCTGGTGCTTTTTTGAGGTTGGTCGGCGCAAACGGCATGGATATGCGTTAGAATATGCCTCTTCGTTTTTTCGATCTCCATTTCAAAGCCGATTGCGTATGAAACAGCACTTGCCCCTTAAAGATGTTCAACTAGAAAAGCGCATTTTTCGCAATCGCGTTTTTATTTCTATGGGGATTGTGCTGTTCTTTTTAATCCTGTTGGTTTCACGTTATGCCTACTTGCAGATTATCAGCTATGAAGAATTTAGTACTGCGTCTGACAAAAACCGCATTCGTTTACAGCCTTTAGCTCCCGCGCGTGGCTATATTTACGACCGTAATGGGATTTTATTGGCCGATAACTATCCTGTATTTTCAGCCACCTTAAGTCGTGCCGATGTAGATGATATAGACGCAACCTTAGCGCGTTTAACCCCAGTGTTAAATTTAACCGAAGACGATATTAAAGGCTTTCAAAGCCGCATTAAGACCTCACGTAAAACTGAACGTGTAGCAATTAAACTGAATTTAACCGAACAAGATATTGCCCAATTTAGTGAAATTAAATATCAATTTCCGGGGGTGAATATTGAAACACAAATGACGCGCTATTATCCGCATGGCGAATTGTTTGCACATGTGATTGGTTATGTCGGGCGTATCAACGATAAAGAATTAAAAAAGATTGATAAAGATGCCTACGCGGGCACCAACCTGATTGGTAAAATTGGCGTCGAGAAATCCTATGAAGATTTATTACACGGCGTACCGGGAAATGAATCCGTCGAAGCCGATGCCTTTGGTAATGTATTACGTCATTTAGGCCGTAAAGATCCGATTCGTGGTAATGATCTATTTTTATCTTTAGATTATGGCTTACAAATGGTGGCATCGGAACAATTGGCAGGTCGTCGTGGGGCAATTGTGGCCATGGATCCCAATACAGGTGAAGTGTTAGCTTTAGTGTCTAGTCCAAGTTTTAACCCCAATTTATTTGTAACTGGGATTAGCACCACCAATTATGCCGCGTTACGCGACAACCTCGATCAGCCTTTGTATAACCGTGCTGTACAGGGGGTATATCCACCTGGTTCAACCATTAAACCCATGTTTGGTTTAGGCGGGATTCATTATGGTTATGTCGATTGGCAAACTGCCATTTCAGATCCAGGTTACTTTACTTTACCGGGCGATAGCCACCGTTTCCGTGACCATAAAAAATCTGGTCATGGCAGTGTCAATATGCATAAAGCACAGGTAGTTTCTTGTGACACCTATTTTTATGTGTTGTCGTATCGCATGGGCATTGAGAAAATGAATACATGGATGCGCCAATTTGGCTTTGGTGAGAAAACTGGTATTGATTTACCGAGTGAGAGTAGCGGCTTATATCCAAACCCAGAATGGAAAATGCGTACCCGCGAGGCTAAATGGCTCAAAGGTGAAACCATTTCGGTGAGTATTGGGCAAGGTGCCTTTACTTCGACCCCATTACAGCTTGCTATGGCCACCGCTATTACCGCCAACCAAGGCTCTAAAGTTACCCCGCATGTCTTACGTGAAAGTCGCGGTGCCAAAAACTTTAAAGTCCATAATGGGACGCATGGCAAAATTGACTTTAATGGCAAACCCGAAGATTGGATTAAAATGCGTGCCGCAATGGTGGATGTGATTCAGTCGGGTACAGGTAAAGGCATTAAATCAGGCTTACAATACCAAATTGCAGCTAAAACAGGGACTGCACAGGTAAAAAGTATTGCCCAAGGTAAACGCTATAACGAAGCACTACTCACCGACCGACAGCTTGATCATGGTTTATTTGTCGGCTTTGCCCCTGCTGAAAAACCTGAAATTGCCATTGCTGTCATTTTAGAAAATGGTCGTGGCGGTAGCGCCGCCACTGCCCTGGCCCGTCCTGTGTTTGACTATTGGTTACTCAAGCGCGAAAAAGATCCGATTCGTCCAAGTGCCGCTCAAATTAGTGGTGGTTTAATGACCGCGGGTCTTAAACCAAGTGAATTACCAAGTGGCAACAACATCTTACAAGCAGATCAAAGTGCGCTGCCAACTGCGACACAACGAGATTAAGTTTTATGAAAAATCAACTGCGTATTATTGGCGGTGATTGGAAACGTCGCCAATTGCCTTTTGCGAGTATTGAAGGACTACGCCCCACCCCAGATCGTGTGCGCGAAACCTTATTTAACTGGTTAATGTGGGATGTACAAAATGCGCATGTGCTAGACCTATGTGCGGGCTCTGGCGCTTTAAGCTTTGAAGCCTTATCACGCGGTGCTGCTTCGGTGCTGATGATTGAGCCAAATGCAAGCCAAGCTAAATTTTTAAAAGATAATTTAGAGCTGCTTAAAGTCACCAATCAACGTGCCAAACTTAAAATCAGCACGGCGCAGCAGACTTTAACCAGCTTAAAAGAACAGTTTGACTTGGTATTTTTAGATCCACCTTATAGCTTAGATTTATGGACAGAATTGGCCACGCTCGCCGATCCGCTCATCAGTGATCAAGCTTTGATTTATGTTGAAGCAGACCGTGATTTAACGCAGTTACAGCTACCAACTTCTTGGCAACTCATCAAAAATACTAAAGCGGGCACCGTACGTGCTGGTTTATATAAAAAACAACTATAAAAAAAGGCTGCGTCATGCAGCCTTTTTTTAACGTCGATAATCGCCTTGACGCTGCTCATAACGTCGCTCTGAACGATTCCACTCACGTTTATGCGCATTTTTATAACGTCCTTCGCCATGCCTTTTAGCATCATATTTTTGATGATATTGACCACGCGGATGATCATCATAAGGCCCAATGATACAACCACTAAGCATAGTGCCCATGACTACCACAATAAAGAATTGTTTTAACATGACAACTTCCTTTTGCTGATGTTAGCTCCTTATTATTCAAGAAAAAATGCTAGATTCTAAGCAGCTTGTGTTGTGATCTAGTGCAAAAATTGCTGCTTTATATGTTTTCGTGCTGAGCATGTTCACAATTTGCTTAAACACGACAAGTAAACTCTATTACACTCAGCGCTTTTCATGAGCAGACACAATGCTATACAGCTTATTTATTGTGGGCGCCTTGATAGCTGGCTTTATTCAGGGCTTAACTGGCTTTGCCTTTGCCTTAATTGCCATGTCGTTTTGGATTTGGGCGCTACCACCGCAATTAGCAGCACCTTTGGTGGTGTTTGCTTCAGTATGGTGCCATATCATTTCTATGCTGCAAGAAAAAACCAGCTTACAACTGAGTAGAAAAATCGTTTTACCCTATATGCTAGCTGGTTTAGTTGCCGTGCCTTTGGGGACTTATTTACTAGATCTCGTGAATGCACAGGCCTTTCGCTTAACCTTAGGGATCTTTTTATTACTCTGGACACCCATGATGCTGATTAATCCAAAAATACAAGCTTTACAAAAAAGCGGACGGATTGCTGATAGCATAATTGGCTTTTTAGCAGGCATTTTGGGTGGTTTAGGCGGATTTTGCGGTGCTTTACCATCGGTTTGGGTGATGCTCAAACAACTGCCTAAACTTGAGCAGCGTTATATTTTAAGACATTTTAATTTTGCTATTCAGGTGTTTACCCTAACAGTTTATCTTATCCAAGGTACATTAAGCAGCACCCATCTGCCTTATATAGCAGTGTTATTATTGACAGTGAGTTTACCAGCCATTTTAGGCGCACGTTTATTTTATCAAATCTCGGAACAACGCTTTAAACAAGTCGTATTGGGTTTATTGTTTTCTTCGGGGTTATTCTTAACGATGACCAGTTTAAGAAACATGCTTTAACATAAATACGCCGTGAGATTGCTCACTGACTTGATGTATTTTATCTTAAAATTTTGGCACTTTTAAACGAGGATGGATTTTGCAAAAAATATGCAAAATCAACCATTTAAAAAAAATAAGAGTTATTTATATTTTTCTCCCTCTAAAAGAATCCATAAAAAGAGAGAGTTCCCAGAACAGCTATTCATTTATTACGCAGATGTCACAGATCAAGTACAAGTTAAGGCTTTTATTTGCCACAGCCAAACAGCATTTTGGTCAGGTGATCACTTCAGTGATCGACAATACTTTACATCAATTTTAGTTTGAATACTGATGCAGTGTGCAGCACCCACCCCACGACAAAAGCTCCCCATACCTCAGGATTTTGCTGTAGCCATAGTGATATTTTTAGCTCCCTCTGCACAAGCGGTGATGGATCAAAATTTGCTTGCAGATGGTGATTGAGTTAAATATTAAAGACAAATGTCAGTTTTATGTGAATAACATCTTATTTTTTGACCAATTGATAAACTAAAGCCACTTTTTCAGCTGTATTTGTTTATACAATTGCAGCCATCATTTTGTTTAAATATTGCTCATGAAACTTAGCTTTATATTCAGCATTGCCCTGCTGCTGAGTGGCTGCATATTTGGCACATCACAAGAAATTCAACGTGCAGAAGCGTTATTGGCGCAGTTTCAATGCCAGAATGTGGAAAATCATCAAATTGCGCATAGTGCGATTACCACTTACCACGAGCAAAGTTTAGCACTTAGCCGTAAAAAGGCTGAGCAGTATATTGCTGCTTATAAAAATGGTGACTATGATTTGCATCTGTCTTTGTCTAACGTGGTTGAGGAACAATACAAGAAGTATCACAGCGCCTGTCAGGCCTTAGGTGGTATTCCTCTACAAACAGATTAAAAAAACAGGGCTTATCAGCCCTGCTTTTTTATAAATAGCGCTGATCAACACTAAAATCTTGTGGGAATTTTGGAGAGATTTGTGCATAAAATTGCATAATTTCGCGCATATCTTGCTGCATATCACCACTTGGGTAAATAATCTTGCCTACCCCAGTTTTTTGCTTGGCGTAATCCATATAGGCCAGCGCAATCGGCACACCTGCATTCACTGCAATATGATAAAAACCAGTTTTCCAATGCTCTTGGCGTGAACGTGTGCCTTCTGGAGTCACCAACATCACCAATTTGGGATGGGTTTTAAATAAATCAGACATAACTTGAACCATGCTGGGGCGTTGCTCACCTGCCCGCTTTGGCGCACGGTTAATGCCAATCCCACCCATTGCCCGCACAAAAGGTCCAAATGGTAGTTTCATATAACTGTCTTTAATGGTAATGCGTACATTGACGCCTAGCGCTTTTAAGGCTAGGCGTGCATAGAGTGCATCCCAATTACTGGTATGCGGTGCTGCAATCATCACACATTGTTCTAAATCGAGTGGCCAATGATTGTCTATTTCCCAGCCTAGCGCATTTAAACTACGTTCTGCTAACTTTTCAAACATGATCCTACCTCAATTTTAATCGCGCCGATTCTAGCAAGCTTCAATAGGAGATACAGCTTTTATTTTTTAGCATCTTTTACCAATATACGGCTTATTTAATCACGCTATAACAAAGTTTGCACAAAAGCGCTGTTTTATATTGCCAACCTTCAAGGCAAGCTAAATGGGCTACAGACACTTTAAATTAGGAATATATTATGAAAACTAAAATAACTCTGTGTGCATTGGCGCTCTCTGCATTTGCACTTACTGCTTGTTCAAAACCGGCTGATAAGGTCGATCCAGCTGCGGATGCTACGACCACGACAGCTACAACCACTCAAAATCAACCCGCAAGTATGCCTACTAGTGCCAATGACTTAAATTGGGTCGGTGACTATAAAGGGCTTTTACCGTGTGCCGATTGTGAAGGCATTGAGACTGAACTTGAGCTGAAAGCCAATAATACTTATGAACTGACTGAGGAATATTTAGGCAAGCAAGGCAATGAGTTTAAGGCCAAAGGCACATTTAGCTTTGATGCTGATCAAAGCAATATCATTACTTTAGACGAGCAAGGCCAAAAACGTAAATTCTTTATTGGTGACAATTACATTGAGCTACGGGAGATGCAAACTGGTCAAGCATTAGATACCAAGCTCAATTATAAACTGATGAAAGAGATGTAATTTTACAACACCCATTAAAAAACCCAGCCTAGGCTGGGTTTTTTGGGTCCATCAAAGCTTAAAATTAAGCAGAGAATTGGTTCATTGTGTTTTTCGCATCGTCACCCGCTTTAAGCGCGTTGTCACCAGCGAAGATTTCTTTGTGGTCGTCACCGATGTCAGAACCCGCCATTGCTTGGTGTTTCACACAAGCGATACCGCCACGGATTTCTTTACGTTGTACGCCAGCAACATAAGCCAACATACCTTCAGAACCGAAGTAACCTTGCGCAAGTTCGTGAGTAGAAAGTGCTGCAGTGTGGTAAGTCGGAAGTGTGATCAAGTGGTGGAATACACCTGCTTCACGAGAAGCATCTGCTTGGAATGTACGAACTTTTTCGTCAGCTTCAGCAGCTAATTCAGAGTTGTCGTATTCAGCGCTCATTAACTTAGCACGGTCGTATGCAGATACGTCTTTACCTTCAGCAACCCAACGGTCGTACGCTTGTTGACGGAAGTTTAGAGTCCAGTTGAACGATGGAGAGTTGTTGTAAACAAGTTTCGCATTTGGCACAACTTCACGTACACGGTTTACCATGTGAGCGATTTCAGCTACGTTAGGCGTCGCAGTTTCGATCCAAAGAAGGTCAGCACCGTTTTGAAGGCTTGTTACACAGTCAAGTACAACGCGGTCAATTTGCGTACCTTCACGGAATTGGTACAAGCCAGAAGCAAGACGTTTAGGACGGTGAAGTTTACCATCACGCTTGATCAGGATTTCGTCTTCAGTTGCTTCAGAGATGTCAATTTCTTGAGTGTCTAAGTAGCTGATGTATTGAGAAGCGATGTCGCCTGGCTCTTTAACCACTGGGATTTTTTGAGTCAAGTCAGCGCCTTCAGAGTCAGTACGCGCAACGATGATACCGTCGTCTAGACCCATTTCTAAGAATGCATAGCGAAGTGCGTGGATTTTTGCGATGAAGTCTTCGTGTGGAACTGTTACTTTACCCGCTTGGTGACCACATTGTTTCGCATCAGAAACTTGGTTTTCGATTTGTAGCGCACAAGCACCCGCTTCGATCATTTTCTTAGCTAAAAGGTAAGTCGCTTCTTCGTTACCGAAACCAGCGTCGATGTCGGCAATAATTGGTACAACGTGAGTTTGGAAGTTGTCGATTTGAGAGGTGATTTCAGCAGCTTTTGCTGTGTCGCCCGCTTCTTGCGCTTTTTTAAGTGCGCGGAATAAGTCGTTTAATTCTTTTGCGTCAGCTTGACGTAAGAAAGTGTAGATTTCTTCGATCAATGCAGGAACAGAGGTTTTTTCGTGCATAGATTGGTCTGGTAAAGGACCGAATTCAGAGCGAAGTGCTGCAACCATCCAACCAGAAAGGTAAATGTAGCGACGTTCAGTTGTACCGAAGTATTTTTTGTTGGCAATCATTTTTTGCTGAGCGATAAAACCGTGCCAGCAGCCTAGTGATTGTGTGTATTTGCTAGAGTCAGCATCATAAGCAGCCATATCACGACGCATAATCGCAGCTGTGTATTTCGCGATGTCTAAACCAGTTTTAAAACGGTTTTGAAGTTGCATACGAGCCGCATCTTCAGGAGAGATGTCTGCCCATGTGTTGCCGAATTTTGCTTTTAATTCGCGGATTGCATCAATCGCTGTTTGATATGTAGTCATGATATTTCCCTGTATTAATTTTAGGACTTTTCTCAACGATTTGCTAAAATCTTACCCTCATGTACTTGTTTAGATTATGAGCGCTTCGTTGCATTGAATACAGATTAGATTGCTTAAAAAATTTAATCCAATAGTCTGCAAGAATTATCATTATTTATTTAAAAAATATGTAGCTAAAAGTCGTATATTTTGCGTGATAATACAAAATAAGTAATTGTTTTATATAATTTTTATTTTTAAGATATTTTATTTTATTGGCTTTTTTTTAATCATTAGACCTAAGTCTTAAAGGGCTTTTTTAGCTCTTGTTTTGGCTTTTTATTCAATTTTTTAAACATAATTTTGCTTTCTGAGCCCGCTTCGCTCGGGGTATTTTTTCAGCAAAATAAATAGACCAAATTGATTTATTGCTCAGTTGCTGTCATGCGACACAGCTCTTTTAGGCTTAGGTTACAGCATGTAAATTCATGCAAAAAACATGGCTTTTTTTTCAGCATTTTTTTACACAAATTAAGCTGCTTATGGCATAATCTTAGTTAATTTCATAATTTTATTCTCGGTATTTTTTTTATGAATCTGGAGCGGGTCGACCTCAACCTACTGATTTATCTTGATGTACTTCTTCGTGAAAAAAATGTCACCCGTGCTGCAGAGCAACTTGGCGTTACCCAACCCGCCATGAGTAATATTTTACGCCGTTTGCGTAACTTATTTAATGATCCCTTACTCATTCGTTCATCTGAAGGAATGACACCAACTGAACGTGCTTTAGAATTGCAACCGCGTATTCGTGATGCTTTGGCTGATCTGTCCATGATCTTAGAGCCACGTACCGAATTCCGTCCTTATACCTCTAATCGTGTATTTAGAATTATGACTTCAGATTATGCTGAGGCGACTTTAGTACCCCGTTTAGTCAAGGCATTACGTTCTGAAGCACCCAATGTGGTTTTGGACTTTTTAACCCCAAGTGATGTGTCTTATCGTGACATGGAACAAGGCAAAGTTGATCTCGCCATTAACCGCTTTAATGAAATCCCACAAAGTTTCCATCAAGTTTTGGTATGGCGCGATAGTTTCTCGTGTTTACTGAATCAAAAACATCCTGCTGCGAATAACTTAAACCTAAAGAGCTATTTAGATGCCCAGCATATTTGGGTTTCTAAAACGGGTATGGGTGTCGGCTTTGGCGTGAATCCTGAAAAACAAGCAGGTTTAGGTTGGATTGATCAAGCATTAGAGCGTATTGGACAAAAACGCAAGATTTCGGTGTTTACCCGTCATTATCAAATGCCAGGGCTATTAGCATCCAATGTTGATCTGGTGGCGACCCTACCTAGCCGTATTGCACGCTTACAAGCCAAAAGCCAAAACTTACTGATTAAAGACCCACCGTTTTATATTCCAGAATTTGAGTTAAAAATGGCGTGGTGTCCTTTATTGCACCATCATCCTGCGCATCGTTGGTTACGCCAATTGATTCTGTATGTGGCGCGTCAGATGATTGAAGAAGAAAACCGTGAGTATTTAATCAACAATTCACAATTTTCACAGTATTAAACTGTTTTCAAACAGCATTTTTTAATGCTTGCATTTTTTTAGCCGCGTAAAGAAAATGTTCTGCGCGGCTATTTTTGTGTTAAAACTAGCAGTATAGATAATAATATTCTTATCACAGGTGGACCCGTGAGCCTCTTTCAAAACATCGTCATCATCATGCTCTTAATTGTTGGGGCAGGATTTTTGTCGTTAACCGAGATTGCCTTAGCAGGTGCTCGCAAGGTAAAACTCAAAATTTTGGCGGAATCAGGCGACACACGTGCACAGCGTGTTATGGACCTCCAAGAAAACTCAGCCGACTTTTTTGCTGCGTCGCAAATCGGTCTAAATGCGGTGGCAATTTTAGGCGGTATCTTAGGTGAAGGTGCTTTTCGTCCTTATTTTATGGCCTTTGTAGCACAATTTTATAACGGGCCGTGGGCAGAAAGCATTGGCTTTGCCTTGTCTTTTACCTTAGTCACTTCACTGTTTATTTTATTTGCCGATTTAATGCCTAAACGCTTGGCGATGATTGCCCCTGAAAAAATTGCGTTCAGCGTCATTGATCCGATTCAGATTTTTATTAAAGTCTGTCGCCCTTTAGCGTGGATCATTAACGCCATTGCCAACTTATTGTTTCGCTTATTTAAGGTCAATACCAAACGTGACGACAACATCACCTTTGATGATATTTCTGCGGTGATGGATGCGGGCGCACAAGCGGGTGTGTTACTTAAACAAGAACATCACTTTATTGAAAACGTATTTGAGCTTGAAGAACGTAACGTACCGTCTAGTATGACCACGCGTGAAAATGTGGTGTACTTTACCTTAAATGAAGCAGAAGACAGCATTCGGCAAAAACTGGCTGAATATCCTTATTCTAAGTTTTTAGTCTGTAATGAAGATATTGATAGCGTGATTGGCTATGTAGATGCCAAAGATATTTTGGTGCGTATTTTAAACAATCAGTCGCTTTTACAACTCAATGAATCCACCATTCGTACTGTTCTCACCATTCCTGATACCCTCACTTTATCTGAAGTATTAGACCGTTTTCGCTCTACCAAAGAAAAATTTGCCGTGGTGATTAACGAATATGCCTTAGTAGTGGGTGTCATTACTCTGTCGGATATTATGATTACCGTAATGGGCGATTGGGTGACCCCAATTGATGCGGACCAACAAATCATTAAACGTGATGAAAACTCATGGTTGATTGAAGGCAGCACACCAATTGAAGACATTAAACACGCGCTCGAAATTGATGAAATGCCCGACGAAGAAAACTATGAAACCTTAGCTGGCTTTATGATGTATCGTCTACGTAAGATTCCACGCCCTGCGGATTCCGTAGAGTATTTAGGCTTTAAATTTGAAGTGGTGGATGTCGATCATTTTAAAATCGACCAACTGTTAGTGACACGTTTAGCAGCTAAAGTTGCGGCTGATATCCTCCAAGGTGATGGCTAACAATATGTCATTTTCGGCAATCATGGCCTGTCTATGTGTTTATTCAGCGCTGTATTGTGGCTATTTTTTCTTTGCACATGCCAATCATGGTTTATTGTTGGTTGCTGCAATTGCCTTACTAATTGTGGCTGCCAAAATCAGTCCCTATGCGTATGAGCGAAAATCAAAACGCTTTAATGACACCTTAATGTGGGGTGATACTTGGTTTTGGCCACTGTTTACGTGGTGGCGTTTATTTATTTTGCCTGCCAAAGTCTTACTACGTTATTTCTTTGATTAAAAAAAGCCCCATATGGGGCTTTTGATGACGCGAACTTAGCTTAGCGACCGTATAACTCTAACAGTTTTACTAATGTCGCTTGATAATGGATATTAATATCTTCCGATAAGATCTTATAGGCACTATCAAATTGCACCATTGGCCAACCTTCTTTCCAAAATGGGAAGATATTGTGTAAATCTGCTGTAACGGTTGCATCTTCACGGGTAATAGCTTGAGCAATTTGTGCCAAGACAAACGCAGTTTCTGCACCATCAATGGCTAAATAGTCGATGCCACGCGCTTTTAAAATACGCACACGGTCTTTTTTATAACGAATTTTCTTGGCCTGACCCGCATTTAAGCCTAAAGCCAAGACTACCGCTTCAACAAATTTTTCTTCAAAAGTTTGGTTTAGTGCCACCAACGCTTGTTTATGCGCTTCTTGACGACCCGCTTTACCACCAGCACGAATGACTTGTTGTGCCGTGGTATCTAGCTCATCGCTTTTCATAGACTGTAAAATGTCTAAAATTTCGATATCGCTTAAATCTGCAGGAGATTGTTCAGTCATAAACTGCCTTTGAAGAATAAGAAAACTAAAGCGCTATTTTCGCATAATTTACGCATGAAATATATCTTGTGCACAGATAAGCCCAAAATAAAAAATCCTCCACTATGGAGGATTTTGGCTTTTTAAGCAGCGATGACCTCAACCACGACTTTGCCGACATGCTCACCAGTATCGAGTGCCGCATGCGCATCTTGGATCTGATCAAAGTTAAAGGTTTGATAAATCATCGGTAAACATTCACCTTTGGCAAGTAATGGCCAAACAGTTTCTTGCAAACCACGCGCAATTTCTGCTTTTTCTGCACTATTTCGCGCCCGCATAGTTGAACCTGTAATGGTTAAGCGCTTCATCATGATTTGACCAAGCTTCACGTCTTTCGCTTTAGCTCCACCTAAAAATGCAATATAGACTAAACGGCCATCACGGCGTAATAGATTCAGGTTTTGCTCTAAATAAGGTGCACCCACAATATCTAAAATTACATCTACACCGGCATTTTCGGTTGCCGCTTGAATGACTTCTTCAAAGTTTTGAGTTTTATAGTTAATTGCTGTAGTTAAATCGGCAATTGCTTGCACTTTTTCATCCGAACCCACGGTGGCAAAGGTTTTTAGACCTAATGCTTTTGCCAACATTAATGCAGTGGTACCAATACCACTGGTGCCGCCATGTACCAATAAAGTTTCGCCTGCTTTGGCTTTGCCCATTTGGAACACATTTGCCCATACGGTAAAGAAAGTTTCAGGAATTGCAGCAGCTTGTACAAAGCTTACACCTTCAGGAATGGTTAAAGTTTGGCTTTCTGGCACCACGCAATATTCAGCATACCCCCCGCCATTGGTTAAACCACAGACTTGATCACCGACTTTAAATTGGCTGACTGCACTGCCTACAGCCGCAACTACACCTGATACTTCAAGCCCCGGCACAGGTGTGACCCCTTTTGGCATAGGATATAGACCTTGACGCTGTAAAATATCTGGGCGGTTGATTCCAAAAGCATAGACCTTGACCAACACTTCATCTTGTTTAGGTGTTGGAATCGAAACGCTTTCATAGGCCAACTTATCCACACCACCCGGTTCAATAATCATTACTTGTTGCATGCTATTTGACATAAGTCATCCTTTTCATTTGATTTGTAATGCGACTTGATTGAGCAACATAAGATAAATAGCTCAAAAAACCAAGTCTCTCTTGCATGTTTTGTACGATACAGCCCATACCAAAACCGGCACAGCAACATGACAATATGATGTATTTCATCAAAATTTAATATGTAAGATTTCTTTTCCTTTATGACAAATCCATCACCTTGTAATACAGCCAACCTATGTTTCAAGCTTTATATATCAACCACTTGAGAATAGAGACGCATGAAACGCGCTTATTTATACAGCACCATTTTACTTTGCCTAAATTTAGCTGCTTGTTCAGACGACGATGACAATAGCGTCAGCACAGCGCCTCCAATCACTGTGCCAGATAGCAAGCCAGAGCCGAGCTTACCTAGTGAACCTGTACCTGTACCTGAAGTACATTTGGATGAAAATTTCGACCAAATGAGCGCGCTGCCTACCACTTGGATGCTGCCTAAAAACAATGCTGGCAGTGTTTATATTGAAAATGGCGACTTATACCTCGATGGCCGTGCCCACGACACACAAATGACCTCTGTTATGCTGCCAAAAGAGTATCAAAACCTACGTAACTATCGTATTGATATGGAGTTTAGCTATCTAGAAAGCAACAATGCGGGGCGCTGGGCCAGTATTATGTACCGTGCTGCAGACGAATTTGCCGATCCTGCCTTTAGTCCTTATTACCAATTTGCGATGCGTAGTCAGACCACCAGTGCCAATGGCTTAGAGTTTTCATTACGTATGCCAACCAACACATGGAATGTATTACAAAAAGCCGCCTATAGTGAAGATATTGGCGTAAATACCACCCATAAAGCCAGTGTAGTCGTGCATGGTAAACGCGTGCGTCATTATTTAGATGATCAATTGGTGTTTGACACCACGCTCCCTTATCCACTTGATCAAGGCGGGATTGGCATCTCTACTGCAGGCTTACTGATGAAAGTCAGCCATTTTAAAGTAACTGAACAGTTAGAGCCCTTACCTGAAGCCAATAAAGTCACCGAATTGGTTGATCAAGCCTTACCTGTGTCAATGGCACCGACTTTAATTCAATCGGCAGGTACCAACGCGGTTGCCAATAGCGTCAGCCATGTGGCCTATCATTTAGATGCTGGCTTGAATTTACTGGATCAACAGCAACAAAAGCTCATGCATCTGACACAATATTTGCAAGATCATCGTCGTCAAAGCTTGCCGTTATTGCATATCCAAAATGCGGCCACTCTTGAAGCTTTAAAAGCCATCAGTAGCAATTACGATTTAGCTGATATGACTTTATTGTCTGATGATGTAGATCTGTTACGTCAAGCCCGCATTGCCCTACCGATGCTACGCACCGCTTTAGACTATTCAAACAAAACCAGTCTAACTGATAGTAAACAAGATCTCATGACTTTGGTGCATAACACCAATGCGTCTTTATCTAAAATTGTGATTTTACCAGCGCAACTGACCACGCGTGACACCGTCAGTCATTTGCAGCGTTTATTGATTACGCCATGGGCCAAAACCGACACAACGACACCATTACAAGCTGCACAAGTTTTAAGCACAGGTGTCAATGGCATCTGGAGCCAAAATCCAGCGCTGTATCACACGATTATGCAAAGTATGGCGCCAAACACCTTATTACGTAAGCCACTGTTAACCGGTCACCGTGGTATTCCAGCACTAGATGATGAAAACACCCTTGAAGGCACCCTTAAAGCGATTGAAGTGGGTGCTGATGCAGTTGAATATGATGTGTATTTAAGTAAAGACGGACATGTATTTTTAATGCACGATGCGACGACTAAACGTACGACAGGGATTGACCGTAACACTGAAGATCTCACTTTAGCCGAAATTCGTGAGCTACGCACCCTAGGCTATAACCGTGCAGTGCCAACTATGGATGAAGTGTTAGCTGCAGTTAAAAAATATCCGCATGTCACCAATTTTATTGAAATTAAGAGTTCTAATCCTGAGATTGTGCCTAAAATTAAAGAACTTTTAGACAAACATGATGCCTATGATCAATCAATTGTAATTAGTTTTAATGGCGAACAAATTCTACATATGAAGAATATTTTGCCGGGGGTGTCTACAGGCTTTTTAACCAGCACGCCAGCTGCGCAAAGTGATCTGGTCAATACGCGTCGTATTTTAGATGCCACACAAAAGTATTCATCGACCTTTAATCCCTCTTTTAGTGGCTTAAGCAAAAACCTTATGCAAAATGCCACACAGCGTGGCGTCACTTTCTGGCCTTGGACATTCCGTCTCAATAAAGACGACTTTAACCGCATGTATGTGCAAGGCACTCATGGTTTAACCACCGATTACGCGCATGATGCCTCACAATTTGTGGTTAAACTTGATGTACCCAAACAAGCCACAGCCAAAGTTGGCGAGCCATTTGGTGTTGCTGGTCAATTACACACCCAAATTGGGCAAAAACAAGACTATGTCTTTAAACGTATGCTAGTACTACCAAACTCAGCCAAATATAACCAAAGTGGACAAGCTGTTACCTTTAGTGAAAAAGGCACAGCCTATGTGATGCCAAGTTATCAGTATCAAATTGCACCAAATTACAGTTACACTCTGTATGCTGAACCTATCACTGTAAGCGTACAGTAAGTTTTAGCTTATTTAGAAGGAAAGTTTTAGGACTTTCCTTCTATTATTTAGGCTGTTCTACAAATTGCATGAGAAATTTACGCACCAACGGCAGCACAATCATAATTAATGGAAATGCCATCAGCCATGATAGGCTCCATGCATGTAACCATATACTTATAAAACCTTCTGCTGCACCAATTTTTAAATAAATGTTAAAGCATGAAATAGCTCCACTCATAATGCCTGAAAGAATAAGTGGCATCAGCCATGTGAGATGTTTGGGATGAATTTTTATGCTCATTGGCTGACCTCTTGGTTGGCTAAATGGGTAATTTCTACTGCGGCTTGATCAATTTTTTCTGCAATTGTGCGCACTTGTGCTTGGGTTAAATTTTCATGTTGAATTTTAAGGCGTAAGGCAACTTTCAAGTTTTCCATAGCACGTTTTATATCTAGAAATTCGCTATTGTTTTGAATTTGGCTACGGGTATTAAAACGCTCGAAAATTTTATCTAATTCGCTTTGATGATCTTGTAAATGTATTAAACCTTGCGGTGTAATGTGATATTGCTTACGCTCATCTGGGCTTATTTCCACGCGTGTATATTGTTGTTGTTCTAAGTAATTTAGGGTTGGGCAAATTGTGCCTGTACTGGGTTTATAGTTGCCACCTACTAAATTTGCTACGTCTTTAATAATGTCATAGCTAAATTTAGGTGCTTGAGCAATCAAGTGCAACACTAGAATTTTCATCTGTCCTGCTTCAAATAAGCGTTTGCGAGGTGCTGCTTCGGACATCCTAAGATATACCTTAAATTTAATTAAGATATATCTTATATATAGGAAAACATATATTCAAGTTTTATAAAGATTATATAATTAACCCGAATCATGGATAAGAAATTCAGTTGAAAAAAAAGATGACTGAGTTAATAAGAGAGTTACCACACACTTTTATTAACCAGCCATCCTATGTTCGAGTTTACAACTTTATTCTGCACGATTGATGATTTTTTTCAAAAAAATGAAGCGGTCTATTGGCAGTATCTAAAACAAGAAAATCCGAAGATCAGACAGCGATCAGGTGTTCTATGCTTATCTGAAATCATCTTTATTGCTGTTTGGTACAAGAACTCTCAACTTCATCATTTCAAAGCCTTTTATGGAATGATAAAGCGCTTTTATTCCAAGCTTTTTAAAGCATTACCATCCTATCAACGGATC
>NZ_PJRJ01000029.1 GCF_003711395.1 Acinetobacter sp. B51(2017) | reverse complement strand
GATTGGCTTCACGAATCCATTTGTCTAAAGTTGAATAACCCACACCTAATTTCTGGGCGATTGCAGCTATAGGTTCGTGGGAGTTTGAAAGTGCATAATCAATCGCTTGCTGTTTAAATTCAGGACTAAAACGTTTAGCCATTTCTTGAATCTCCAAAGATTAAAGTTACGTTATCTTTAGAGGGACGTGCTGTCCATTATTTTGGCTAGGATCAAGCAATATAATTATCACGTGAATAAACCTACTCCTAAAATCTATCGTACAACGTATTGGTCTACCTACAATAAAGCCTTGATCAATCGAGGAAATATATGTATTTGGTTTGATTCAGCCACCCAATGGTATGCTCCGTCTATCGTTAAACAAGGACGAAATCACACCTATTCTGATGCAGCCATTCAATGCTGCTTAATGATCAACTCTCTTTTTCACCTTTCTTTACGCATGGTGACAGGCTTTGTTCAAAGTCTGAATACAAGTCAGACTTGTAGTTCATGTGGTCATATTGCAAAAGAAAACAGGCTTACTCAGGCAAACTTTAGCTATGTTGAGTGTGGCTTTAGCGAGAATGCAGATATGAATGCTTCTCCTAATATTTTAGCGGTAGGACGTAACGTTTTGTCTGTGGAGGGAAGATGCAGTAAAGGTCGGCCTGCGAAGCAGAAAGCAAGCGAAATCTGTGAGGAAGTCGCCTAAGAGCTTTTGCTTTTAGAATACTCTACTTGAACATCGTGAAAGTGGTGGGAGTATGTCAAGTTAGTGCACCAGAAGAAGCATAATAATTCATCAAAATTAAATATAAACTTAATTTAAATGTCACATAAAGCGCTTAATTTAAACAACGCACATGTATAGATGTCTAGATGACAATGACTTTATTAAAACGCAACAGTACAGAAAAAATTTATAGCCAAATTGCTAACGTGCTGCGTCAAGATATTAGCCAGCACTATCAACCGGGGGATTGTTTAGCATCCGAATTTGAATTAGCTGAACGCTTTCAGGTGAATCGCCATACCATTCGCCATGCTATCGAAGCATTGATTCAAGAGGGTGTCGTTGAACGTCGCCATGGTAAAGGAACATTTGTATTAACTCAGCCTATTGACTATACCGTCGCAGCCAAAACCCGTTTTACACAAACATTGAAAAATTTAGGTAAAACAACTTCTATGCAGGTTCGACGCAAAGTGGTGATGCCTGCCGAAACTGGGGTTGCGCAACATTTAGCCTTAAAGCCCCGTGATCCTGTGATTTGTATTGAAACCTTACGTTTGGCAGATCAACAACCCATTTGTGTGAGCTCACATTATTTTCCACAGTGTCATTTTCCTGATTTTCTTGAGCTGTATCAAACTGGATCGTTACACGGCTTTATTCAACAACATTATGGATGGCCATTAAAACGCATAGAAAGCTTAGTCAGTGCAGTACTCCCGCAAGGTGACGATGCTGCACTATTGAGCATGCCTAAGTCCCAACCGATTTTACGGGTCAAAAGCATTAACGTAAACGAGCGGGATGGTACCCCACTTGAATACGCTTTAACACGGTTTTGTGCAGACCGAATTCAATTGCGCATCAATCTTTGAACGTTCCACCGATCAATTTACCTTACGAGAGTGATCTAAATGTATTTGAAATCTGCCCTTGCTGCAAGTGCACTCGCATTATCAATGCTGGCAACCAGCACCCAAACGATGGCACGCGATATTGTGATGGGTTTAATTCCTGCTGAAAACAATGAGGACATGATCCAACAATTTGAACCGATGCGTGCTCAACTTGAGAAAAAATTGGGCAAACGTGTAAAAGTCTTTACAGCAACTGATTATGCGGGTGTGATTGAAGCAATGAAACGTAAACGCGTGGATATTGCTTGGTTTGGCCCATTATCTTACTACTTAGCTGAACAAGAAGCAGGTGCTGAAGCCTTTGCTGTAGGTGTACGCAAAGGCAGTAAATCACATACCTATAAAACTGTCTTTGTTACGCAATGTAATTCAGGCATCAAATCAATTAAAGATATGAAAGGTAAGCGTGTTGCTTTTGTTGATCCCGCTTCAACCTCAGGCGGTTTGATGCCAACGTATATGATTAAAAAAGCCACTGGCCAAATGCCAACGCAATACTTTAGTAAGTTTACCTATGCAGGCTCACATGATGCTGCGCAACTTGCAGTTAAAAACAAAATTGTTGATGTTGCCGCAGACAGTGACATTACTTATAACAAAATGTTGGCATCAGGCATGATTAGCAAAAAAACCAACTGTGTTATTGCCGAATCAGCACCATTACCAGGTTCACCACTAGCATACCGTAAAGATCTAGATGCAGCGACAAAAGCTAAAATTCGCAGCGCAATTTTAAATGCACATAAAGAAATCAAAGTAGCTGGCTATGGTGATTTAAGTCATTACGCTCCTGTCGCACCAAAAGACTATCAAATGATTCGTAACATGGTGAAAGATTTAGGCTTACAAAAACAACAAATGATGAAATAAATGGGCCGCTGATGCGTGTCTAGGAATAGAGAAAATAAGATGTCTTCAATTTCCATTCAACAAGCAGTTAAGCGTTATCCCAATGGCTTTGAAGCTTTAAAAGGGATTAATACTGAGATTCAAGCCGGTAGCTTTACCGTGATTTTAGGCCCAAGTGGTGCGGGTAAATCCACACTCTTGCGCCTGATGAATGGTTTGGAAACGCCAAGTTCAGGCACCGTCGCTGTTGGCGAGCAAATCATTGATCAAAAAAATGTTCGTCAAATCCGTCACCATGTGGCGATGGTGTTTCAACAATTTAATTTGGTTGAACGTTTATCGATAGTGACCAACGTATTGACTGGACGTTTGGCGCACCGCTCTTGGATCAGTAGCATGTTTTATTTATTTAAACCCAGCGATATGGACATTGCAAAAAATGCCCTATCACGTGTGGGTTTAGTCGATAAAGCATGGAATCGGGCCGATAAGCTCTCAGGCGGTCAGCAACAACGTGTTGGGATTGCACGCGCACTTGCACAGCAGCCTCAAATTATTTTGGCTGATGAACCTGTAGCCAGCTTAGACCCGATTTCCAGTGAAGAAATTATGCAGTTATTGCGTGAGATCTGCTCGCGCGATCAAATTACTGTCGTCGTCAATTTGCATCAAGTGGATTTAGCACGACGTTTTGCTGACCGTATTATTGGGATGAACTCAGGCCAAATTGTATTTGATGGTTCACCTGAGCAGTTAGATAACATTGCCCTACAAAAGATTTACCACAAAGAGGGGGCCGAGTATGAAAGTTTTCATGCTGCGTTGGCCAACGCGTAGCGGTCTACCGCCTTTTGGCTTAGTTGCCCTTTTGGTGATTGCACTTTTGAGCCTGATTTTAACCGCCCCATTGGTTGAAATTGAGCTTGAGCGTCTTCGTCAATCTGTAGGTAATTTTTCTGAATTTATCGTCAATTTCATGGTTTGGCCAAGTTTTGATTATTTACCGACCTTAGGCGTGAAGTTATTAGAAACTTTACAAATGTCGTTCTTGGCCACCGCAATTGCAATCGTGATTAGCTTGCCCTTAGGTTTTTTGGCAGCACGAAATGCCACTTGCCATCCAGTGGTGTATCGCATCACGCGTGATGCGTTAAGCCTGATGCGTTCATTGCCTGAGTTGGTCTGGGCCTTAGTCTTTGTTTCTGCAGTTGGCTTAGGCCCTTTGCCTGGCGTCATGGCTTTGGCCTTTGTGACTGTGGGTTTTATGGGTAAGTTTTTTGCTGAAGCAATTGAAACGATTGATGCTAAAGCAGTTGAAGGTGTTGAAGCCCACGGCGCAAGTTGGATGCAAGTACGTTTATTTGCCATGTTTCCCCAAGCTTTTCCAAACTTGGCCGGCACCATGATGTATGTACTTGATCATAACGTTCGTGCAGCCACCATCTTAGGTATTGTTGGCGCAGGTGGTATTGGTTATGACATGGTAATGTCAATGCGCTTATTCCAATACGATCGTTTGATTTTAATTGCCTTGTCGATTTATCTGATTGTGACCTTACTCGATCGTCTATCTGACTACTTACGCAACCGTATTATTCATGGGGCTAAGCAATGAGTTACAGTCAAATTCAAATCAAATTACCAGCTAAACCTAGAAATCCATTCCCTGTATGGGTGGCATTGGCTTTCATCACCTTATGGTGGGTTATTTGGGATTTAGAAATCTCCTTTGAAACCCTCGCCTACGGTGTCTCAGATATGGCTGAATATTTCAGCCGTTATGGGCAACCTGATTTTTCTGAGTTGTCTAGATATCTAGAACTACTTGGGGTCACACTGGCTACCGCCTTATGGGGCACAGCGATTGCGTTTGTGATTGGGTTTATGATTGCACCGTTTGCTGCGCGTAATTTTACCCCTCACCCAACTTTATATTACATCAGCCGTGAATTCTTAAACTTTACCCGTGCCTTACCTGACTTATTGTTGGCATTAATCTTCGTGGCAGCCATTGGCCTAGGGCCTTTAGCAGGTGCACTTGCATTAGGCATTCATACCGCTGGTTTCTTGGGTAAATTCTTTGCTGAAAGCTTAGAACAAATTGACAAAGGCGTATGTGAAGGCGTTGCTGCAACCGGTGCAAACTTTCCACAAATGGTGATGTATGCCGGCTGGCCAAGCATTTTACGTGAAGCGCTTGGTTATGTGTTGTACATCTTCGACCGTAATGTACGTATGGCCGCAGTTTTAGGCTTGGTCGGTGCAGGCGGTATTGGACTTGCACTGCACGACACCTTACGTCTGTTTAACTATGACCAAGCCGCAGCACTGATTTTAATTATCTTACTTACCATTTTAATCATTGATTATCTTTCAGCTTGGCTCAGAAAAAAATTAACATGATAAATATTCCTCAAAAAGATTGGATTCGTGCACTAACAGCACATCCAACACAAGACTTAATACAACTTTCTGAAACACTGACACGTGATGCAACTGTCTCTTTACTACAGTTGCCTCAAGCAGGCTTAGGTTTAGTCACCCTACAAGAAAGTGCTTTTCATGATCAATTCTATCTAGGTGAATTCCCGTTATCGTCATGTCAGGTTGAGCTGCATTATGGAGCTGATGTCTGTGGCATAGGTCATGCACAAGTCATGGCTGACGATGCGGAGCTTGCCAAAGCCTTAGCAATATTAGATGGCATTTTGGCGCATCAACTGCCCAACTGGCAACAGGCTGCTCAATTTTTAGAGCAAGGTCAAGTCAAGCGTAGCCAGATTGATCAACAACGTAATCAGATATTGGCTAAGACCCGTGTGGATTTTGCCACACTTGATGCAGTGGAGCCTTAATCATGCACCTCGAACCCATTTGGCAAGCCCCCGTTCAGCAGCAGGTGTATCGTGAACTGCTCGATGCATTTTCTTATCCAGGTCAAGTGAAAAAACTGAATGCTTTGATTACTGATCATCATGCTTTAAATGCGGTATTAGCCACTTTACTTGATGGTGAATCACGTTTAGCAGATATCACAGGTCAATTAAAACCTACACATTGGTCACTATTACAAGCACAAAACGTTGAGGTCGAGGAGGCACAATTTATTGTGGCTGACGGCAAGCAATGGACTGGGCTTCATCCGAATTTGGGCAGTTTAGCGTCACCTGAACACGGTGCAACGCTAATCCTAATAGTAGATGGCTTTTATTCCCAAAGTGATGCTGTAAGCCTACATCTCAAAGGTCCTGGAATTGCGACGACAACGATGCTTGAAGTCAAGGGTTTAAGCCAACAATGGCTTGAGCAACGTGCCCAATGGAACCAACATTTCCCATTGGGTGTAGACATGATTTTAGTCAGCCCAAATGCAATTGTGGCACTTCCACGTACCACGCATATTCAAGTGCAGACCAAGGAGAACTAAGATGAGTTATGTTCCGATTAAAGGCGGTGGTCAAGCCATTGCAGGCGCTGCAGCTGTGACTGAATTTCTAAGAACTGAGCAAGCCTTACACCAGCCAAATACGCAAGCTTTAGATCTTCAAACTATTCAATTTCAGCTGCGTCACTTAGTTGATCGTGTAATTTCAGAAGGTGGGGTTTACCACCCTGAACTTGCAGCATTGTCGATTAAACAAAGTTTAGGTGACACCTTAGAAGCTGCATTTAGCTTACGTGCATGGCGCTCAACCCGTCCACGTTTATGTTCAACTCCTGCACTTAATACCAGCAAGATGCGCGTGATTCGTCGTATTTCAGCGGCATTTAAAGATATCCCAGGTGGACAAATGCTTGGGCCAACCCCTGATTATGCTCTGCGCTTATTGCGTATGGAACTCATCAATGAATCCGATGCAACGTTTCAACACTATGCCAAAGAATGGCTGAGACAATCCAATCCTGCTGCGGCTACTCCCATCAGCTTTCCTAAAGTGATTAGCGCCTTGCGTGCAGAAGGTTTATTACCAGCACTAGAAACTGATCGTACAGCACAAGCTTTTGATATTACCCGGGAACCTTTAATTTTCCCGGTGTCACGTTCGGCAACTTTAGCCACCATGGCACGTGCTGAAACAGGTTCATTGTTAGCGCTTGCTTATTCCAATATGCGTGGTTATGGCGACGTCCACCCCACTGTGGCTGAGCTGCGTGTCGGATATGTACCGATTATGTTGCCACATGCAGTGACTGGTGAATTAATTGAAGCGGGTGAAGTATTGGTCACAGAGTGTGAAGTGATTGCCATGTATGAAGCCCAAGACGATGCCAAACCTGTGTTTACCTTAGGCTATGGTGCATGTTTAGGTCATAACGAAGTCAAAGCAATATCCATGGCGATTTTAGATCGTGCTTTGCAAAAAGGCCAAAAAGATGGGCCAAGTAACCCATCAGAAGATGCTGAGTTTGTGTTATTGCACATTGATGGCGTAGATTCAATGGGCTTTGCCTCACACTACAAGATGCCACACTACGTCACTTTCCAATCTGATCTTGATCGTTTACGTACCGCACAACAACAAGAGGCATGCACATGAATGCTCAGCTCAATCCTTGTGTAAAAACCGCTTATAACTTTGGTTTTTTAGATGAATATGCCAAAAAAGAAATTCGCCGTGTCACCTTAAAAGCCATTTGTATTCCCGGCTATCAAGTACCCTATGCATCACGTGAAATGCCGATGGGTCGTGGCTTTGGTACCGGTGGCTTACAACTCAGCCTTGCATTAATTGGTCAACAAGAACAGGTTAAAGTGATTGACCAAGGGTCTGATGATTCTGTGAATGCTGTGAACTTGCGTCAATTTATTGAAATGACCTGTCCAGGGATTGATACCACCACACGTACCCAAGATGCAACATTAATTCAATCACGCCATCGTATTCCTGAACAGCCTTTAACAGAAGAACAAATCTTAGTTCTACAAGTGCCGTATCCTGATCCTTTAGTGATTGTGGAACCCTCAGAAGATAAACGTAAAATGATGCATGGTGAAGCGAATTATTCTCGTTTGTTGGTGAAATTGTATGAAGATATCGTGCAATTTAATGAAATTACCATTTCACATCGTTATCCGACCAAGATTAATCAACATTATGTGATTGATCCCTCCCCGATTCCACGTTGGGATGTACCTAAACTGCACCAATCAAAAGCATTAATTTTATTTGGTGCGGGTCGTGAAAAGAAAATCTATGCAGTACCGCCTTTTACACAAGCCGAACCCTTAGCTTTTGAAGATCAACCCTTTCGTGTTGAGAACTTTGATGATGCCTCAGGCCAGCGCCGTGCCTGCGTCCGCTGCGGTTGTCAGAATTCATTCTTAGACGAATTTACCCAAGAGACAGGTCAAAAAATTTATCAATGTTCAGACAGTGATTGGTGTGAGCAACAACTCGCACGTCGTTCTGAAGCAGGAAATTCATAATGAAAAAAGTACTCTCTGTCCGTAATCTGAGTAAAACCTATGGTACAGGTTGTCCCTTATGTATTGCTTCCACCGGTCCTGAGGCTGAAACCAACGTCTGTCCACATTGTGGCAGTGTGGTTGCGATCCATGATGTCTCTTTTGACCTGTATGAGGGTGAAATTTTAGGCATTATGGGCGAATCAGGCAGTGGCAAATCGACTATTGTCAAAAATTTGTATTTCGATCAAATCCCTGAATCCGGCCAAGCCACCTTTTATGATGCCAATCAAGCCCATCCTTTATTTGAGCTGAACTCTGCACAACAACGCTGGCTAAAAAACCATCGTTTTGGCATGGTCTATCAAAATCCACATTTGGGTTTGAATTTTAATATCAGTGCCGGTGGCAATATTGCAGAACGCTTATTGATGAGTGATCTGATGCACTATGGCGAAATTCGCAAACGTGTCAAAACACTTTTAGCCCGTACTGAAGTCTTACTCTCACGTGTAGATGAATTACCGCGTAATTTTTCGGGCGGTATGCAACAACGTGTACAGATTGCTAAAGCGCTAGCCACCCAACCACCATTGTTATTTTTAGATGAAGTCACTACCGGGCTCGATTTGTCAGTACAAGCACGCATCTTAGATTTAATTATGGAAATTCAACAGGAATTAAATACCGCGATGATTGTGGTGACTCATGATTTGGGCGTGATTCGCTTATTGGCAGGACGCACTTTGGTCATGAAATATGGACGCATCATTGAAACAGGTTTAACGGATCAAATTTTAGAAGATCCGCAGCATGCCTATACCCAACGTCTTGTCGCTTCTGCGCTATAAGGAAGATTTACATGACCTCTCTTATTCTTGATGTGAAAAATTACAGTAAATCATTTCATTTACACGAACAAAATAAAGTTATTCCTTCATCACATGAAGTCAGCTTTCAAGTCTATGCAGGACAACTAACTGCATTGATTGGTCCAACAGGTGCGGGTAAATCTTCAATTTTGAAAGGGATTTACCGAACCTACTTGCCGACTGCAGGGCATATTTTGTACCACAGTGCACAAGATGGGTGTCTTGATTTAGCATGTAGTGATGAACATCAAATTCTAGCGCTGCGCCGTCACGAAATTGGTTTTGTCACACAATTCTTGCATTGCTTACCACGACAAGCGACCCTCGATGTGGTTGCGACACCCTTGTTGCAACAAGGCATACGTGCTGAATTGGCTCAAGAGAAAGCTAAAGAACTACTCCATGCGATGAATCTGCCTGAACGCTTGTGGCATATCTCTCCTGCTACCTTTTCTGGGGGCGAGCGCCAACGCGTCAATTTGGCTCGTGGCTTGATTTCACAACCACGCTTACTACTGCTTGATGAGCCTACGGCAAGTCTAGATCCCAAAACAGCAGAAAAAGTAATGGGACTCATCCAAAACCTAAAACAATACGGCACAGCCATGTTGGCCATTTTCCATGACCCAAACATCACCCAACAACTTGCTGATCATATTGTAGAACTGAGTCCACCGCCTGCTCACACCACCCTTTCCAAGGAAAAACAAATCGCATGAATACCGCTTACTACTTACATAATGCACGCTTAGTATTAAAAGACCACGTCCTTGAACACGGCGCAATTTTAGTTGAAGATGGTGTGATTCAAGCCATTAATCCAAGCATTGTTGCAGATCACGTACAACACATTAATCTCAAAGGTCAAACCTTAATTCCAGGTCTTATTGATTTACACTGTGATGCATTAGAAAAAGAAGTGGAACCCAGACCAAAAGTGCATTTTCCACTCAGATTTGCATGCGCCCAAGCAGATAAACGCAATGCCAGCAACGGGATCACCACGGTTTTTCATGCCATTTCATTTGCCAATGATGAATTTGGCGTACGTAATAATGAAGTGGCAAGAAATATTGTACAGACCATGCGCGAGTGGAATGAAAATGCCTTAGTGGATAACCGAATTCACTGTCGTTATGAAGTAACAGATCCCACAGCACTTGATGTATTGCTTGCACTCATCGACAAAGATGCTATTGATTTAGTGTCGATTATGGATCATTCACCTGGCCAAGGTCAGTTTAAAGATGTTAATGCTTTTAAAGAATATTTATCAAGAACTTATAAAAAAACTGAAGCTGAACTTGATGCCTTAATTGCCAATAAAATCGCGCAATCTGAGCTCACTTTAAGCCGTATTGAAACCTTAATTGCCAAGGCTAAAGCACACAATATTCAAATTGCCTCACACGACGATGACTGTCCTGAAAAAATTGACTTACTGCATGGCTTTGGGGTGAAAGTTTCTGAGTTTCCAATTAATTTAAGCGCAGCACAAGCAGCCAAAGCCAAAGGCATGCGCACGATTTTTGGTGCCCCTAACATCTTGCGTGGTCAAAGCCAATCAGGCTCTATGCGTGCACTCGATGCCGTTAAAGCCAACGTTGCAGATTGCTTATGCTCAGATTATCACCCAGCGACCATGTTAAGTGCAGCGTTTCGTTTACCCCAGCTGACTGATATCAGCCTATCGCAAGCAGTCAATCTCGTCAGCTATAACCCAGCACAAGCAGCAGGACTGTTTGATCGTGGTGAAATTGCGGTCGGCAAACGAGCTGATTTAGTGTGTGTGGCCCAAATACAAGATGTTCTACAAACCCAATACGTATTCTCTGAGGGTCAATTAGTCTATCAAGCTGGATTTAACTATGCATAAGCCCCATGTCTTTTACCTCATGGGACCTTCTGGATCAGGCAAAGATGCCCTGATCCAGTGGGCCAAACAACATTTTGCTGCAGATGAAAATTTAGTTTTTGCACATCGTTATATCACGCGACCAATTGACCTGAATGAAAATCATATTGCTTTAACAGAAACAGAGTTTCTCACTCGACAACGTTCAGGTTTATTTGCGCTAACGTGGCAAAGTCACCAATTACATTATGGGATCGGTATTGAAATTGATACTTGGCTTTCGCAAGGTCATCATGTGCTCATCAATGGTTCTCGGGCACATCTAGAGCAAGCTCAAGCACGTTATAGTAACTTAATGCCGATTTTAATTGATGTTGATCATGACATTTTAGCGCAACGTTTACAGGCCCGTGGCCGTGAATCAATCACACAGATTGAGCAACGCTTGGCCCGTAATCAACAGCTTAAATCTTTGGATTCTCACGTTTTTGTTTTGCATAATAATACCAGTTTAAGTGACGCCGGCCATGGTTTGGTGGATTTTCTACATCAGCATATGTATAGAGAGCCTCAATGAAGTTTAGCTTTTTAGGCACAGGCGATGCAGCAGGTGTGCCTGTTTATGGCTGCGACTGTGCTGCGTGTCAACGTGGTACACACGACCCATTTTATCAACGTAGAAATTGCTCAGCTTTGCTTGAAAGCCAACAAAGTCGCATTTTACTTGATGCTGGACTCACAGATTTATGTCAGCGTTTTGCACCGAACTCTTTATCCGGCATTGTGTTAACGCATTTTCATCCTGATCATGTCCAAGGTTTATTTCACCTACGTTGGGGCAAAGGTTCAAAAATTCAGGTCTACTGCCCACCTGATCCTGATGGCTGTGCGGATCTGTATAAAAATTCGGGTTTACTTGAATTTATTTATCTTGAGCCATTTAAATCGCTCATCTTGGGTGATCTTCAATTCACCCCTGTGCCATTAATCCATTCAAAATTAACTTTTGGTTATTTGATTGAAAATCAAGTCGGGCACAAGATTGCCTATTTAACCGATACAGTGGGTTTACCTAAAAACACCTTAAACTTTTTAAGCCAATCTCCATTAGATGCTTTAGTGATTGATTGCTCTCATCCGCCCGAAGTCAAAGGTAGAAATCATAATAACTTAGCTCAAGTCTTAGATTTAGCTTCATATTTACAGCCTAGACAGACATGGCTAACCCACTTAAGTCATGACATGGATAGGTGGCTGATGCACAATCGACTACCTGATCATGTTGAAGTTGCACACGATCAACATATGCTTAGCTTCTGTGATTGATTTTGGGGAAATGTAAGGAAAATACGACGCCACATTCGGTATTTTGAACGGTGGCTCACCTTAAATAGGAAGGCTTAATTAATGTTAGTCATCAACGAAATTTTTGTTAAACAATATGGATTCAGACATGTTAAATACTCAATTTTCGTTAAGAAACCAAAAAATATATAATGTAATTTTTTGTTTACTTTCTGTTTAAAAATAAAGATCTCTTAATTTAAATGACTTATTCTTTTCTTCGATTATTTAGGCAGGATTAATAATAAAAAATTAAGAAAATCTAGATATAAATATATAATTGTAAATAAAATACCAATAAAAACATGATTTTAAAAAAATTATAATAGTATGTTCATCTAATTTTAAAAACAAATAAATAAGCTGATAAATCAACACTAAGTTTACAAAAAAACCTCTTTTTTATAATTTTTTATTTTATTTAGTAATTTTTTCGTGTAGAAATGCGCTCCTCTCTTACAAAAGATTAAAACTATGTCACAAAACTACAAACAAATGCGTAGTCTAGTTGCCTTCATCTGTCTTACTTCTGGTCTTTCAGTTACATACGCCAATGAAGGTCCATTAACTGCCAAAATGCAAGTTTTCCATGTTGATCAAAAGCAACAAAAAAAAGTTGCTTAAAGCTGATGAGCAAGTTAAGCCAAAACAAGTTCTGGAATATCAAGTGAGCTATGAAAACATTTCACAAAAAAGTTTAAAGAACTTGAAACTTAATTTACCACTTCCCCAGTCCGTAAGTTATTTAGGTCAAAGTTTGCCTACGGGTGCCCATGCATCATTAGATGGGAAAAATTTTGCACCTACCCCACTTACGCGCTTACAAAATGGCAAGCAAGTAAACATTCCTCTAAATGAATATCGTGCCCTTCAATGGCATATCACTGAGTTAAAACCTAAACAAAAAATTTCGGTTTCAGCTCAAGTTCGCGTTAACACTTCTGAATAATTTTTTAAATTGGTCAATTTTGACCTTCATATCGAGCACTACATGAATAAACATTTTACTCTTGGCAAAATTGCGACGTCTTTAACTTTATTGGGTGGCTTATCCGTTATAGCACCTCAAGCTATAGCTATAGTGCCACTTGCAGGGACCAACATCAGTAACGTTGCAACTGCTACTTACACAGATAACACAGGGAATGAGCGTGTCGTAACGTCCAACGAAGTAAAAACTCTAGTTGCACAAATCGGTAGTTTCACACTTGAAGCAGATCGCAACACCAAATGGCCAAGTCACATTCTCACACGTGCTAACGAACACAGGTAATGGTACTGATAAGTTCGCAGTAAATATTGAGGACTTCGATGAAGCAGGATCAACGTTCGATTTCAGTGCAGGTGGTAAGTTCTCAGTCTATTTAGATCGTAATAAAGATGGTCTTGCTGATAATCAAATTGCCTTGACTCCCTCTAGTCTTATTGAACTTAGTGCCGGCGAATCAGTAGGCTTAGTAGTTGTCGCTGTAACACCAAGTACAGCACTAGAAGGTCAGTTAGACAAATTAAAGCTCAGTGTAACAGCAGCATCTACCACACTATATACTGAGGTTTCAAAATCAAATATTGATACTACCCAAATTACTTCAGGTGCTGTAGTACAACTGACTAAAGCAGCCAATGTCAGTGTGACACAAGTGGGCAAAGAAATTGAATATACTTTAACCTTTAAAAATACAGGTAATAGTGCAGCTACCAATGTTGCAATCTTCGACGTATTACCAAGTAATGTAGACTTCATTAAAGGTTCCGCGTATTACAACGGAAGTAATACTGTTCATATATTGTTTTAACATTGCCTACTCCATTGGCAGATTGTTCCCTCCCCCTAAGTTAGTGAAATGTGCCTGATAAAGTCAGCTGTCAATTAAGAAAGCAGTTATATATATAATAGATAGCTAAACACCCAGATATATACAGAATATTTTAAGCTATCTGCATAGTAAGGTAAGATAGATATTATTTACGAACCCCCCAAAGGTTTGCAGATAATGGGCACGAACATCATCCCACATCTGGCACTATAAGTAGTTTGATCTGGCCTGTCTGCTGCTCAAATAAAATCCCAATCATCCAAGATATGTCTGCATTTTGTGCTAAATTTACTGCTCTAGGCACGAATAGCTTGGCATCCATATCACCATCGCTTTAACCATACTTCAACTAATTTACTTGTTTTTTCAACTTAGATACGCCGTGCTTTTTTCTCAAAGGCAAAGGAGTTAAATAAGATTAAAAAAATACATAAATACGTTGAACGCATTCTAATAGAGGCACTTCCTATACCCCATTTTTGTTCGAATAAAATATTCCTTAATCACATTCCATAATTTTTTGAATACTTTGTCTGTATAAATGCAGCATGGCCTGCAGACGTCTCTCATACATACGACCATCATATAAAAGTTCTACACTTAAACTATCTAATATGCCTAAATAAGCATCTGTATACATCTCTAGGTCTTCAGAGTTAGGCATAATTTTGCAGAAATCTTCCTGATATAACTGAATGATTTTTGCAATGTAAAGCTCATACACAGAGGTGACTTGTTCAATTAAATGGCTAGGTGGAACATATGCCATACGGGTCAAAAATTGATAAGTAATAGCGCTTTCATAACGTGGCTTAACTTCATAAAAATAAGTTTCACCAGGTAATTTTCCATCTGAAAATATATGAAAACATTTGCTGATATGTTCACACTCAATCTCAAGTGAGTCCTGTAAAAGTTCAGAGAATAGAGCATCTTTACTTTTAAAATGTGTATAAATTGATGCTTTTCGAATTCCGACAGTCTCGGCAATTGTACTTAAAGAGGCCCCCTCGTAGCCACTTAATACAAAATGCTCAAAAGCGACATCAATAATACGTTGTTTAGATTGAGAGCGTACTTTATTCACGAGGGGAAAATCCTAAGGAAAAGTTTAATGAGTAAATGCTTTTACAGACGCACCACGAGCACTCATAAAAACTAAAAATAAAATGAGTGGACCAATTGCACTCAGTAAGACTAACCAATATAGGGTATCAACTTCAACAAGTTGACCTGCAATAGGCGTTGCGACTGAAGAAAGAAGCATCGGGATGGCGCCTAATAAAGCTGCACAGGAGCCTAGAGCTGTTTGCTGTGAATCCATTGCAATGGCCATGAGCGTCGCTTCTAATACCCCAAGTCCAAATAACCCTAATGCAATTCCAGATACAATACCAATTAAACCCATATTCAACATATACATCGTGATACATGTAATGCTGCCTATCATCATGACTAGGGCCCCGATCATTGCTAAACGTGTAATATCCATTTTTTTTACAAAATAAGCAGAGGATGACGCACCTAATATGAGACTAATACTGGTTAAACCAAACACTAAACCAAATTGTTCACTACTTAGACCATATTCGGTTTGATAAACAAAAGACGATCCACCAATATAAGAAAATAAGAAAAAATAAACCGCTGACAAAGCAAGCAAATTAAAACTAAACGTCTTATTTTTAACAATACTCCAATAATTTTGGATAATGGATCTAAAGTCGAGGGTAATACGATCTTTGACTGCTAAGCTTTCTTTCAATGTAACTAAGGTATTAACAAAAACCATTATCCCCAGAAGACCTAAGCAACCATCACGCCACGCCACCCGTAGTGTGCTCCAATTACGCCACCTATAGCAGGTGCTACAATAGGGCCCAATGCAACAATAGTATTTAATAAGGCGTACAATTGTGCAGCTACAGCCCCTTCGGTGATATCTCGAACCATGCTCATAACAACTACAATGGCCATTGATGCACCAATACCTTGAAGGGCTCGTGCAAAAATAAGGCTTTCTAGGTTTAAAGCACAAGCAGCCCAAATAGATGCAACAATATAAGTCACAAGACCGAGTAATAGCGGAATTTTACGTCCAATTGCATCAGAGAAGGGGCCAAAAAACAGTTGCCCGACCCCCATAAAAATCAAAAATACGGTTAACGTAATTTGTGTAGAAGCATAAGAGGTGTTGAGATCCTGAGCCATATTCGGCATAGACGCTAAATACATATCAATTGCTGCCGGACCTAATGCAACAATAATAGCGAGGGAAATCGTGAGCTTTAACCCTACAGAATTTTTCATAACTTAAATTCAACTAACTACCGATCGGTAGTTTATATAGGATTAATATCATTTGATCAAGCCCCTTGATTTAAACCATGTTCAATCTTGAGGTAAATTTACTTACTATAAGTCACACACTTTAGAGGCCTCATGGATCTACTTAGGTGTATCATCTGCTCACTTATCTTTTAAGCCATTTAAAGCTTAAATAGCATGTGAGCAATCTCATACTTCATGATGAACCACCCAATTGTTGCCAATTCAATTGTTCTCTTAACTTAACCACTTCGCCAATGATGGTTAAAGTTGGTGCTTGAATCTCATGTAGTGAAACTTGCTGGCTAATTCCTGATAATGTACCTACAACTACTTTCTGTTCTGGTGTCGTTCCTTTAGAAATAAGTGCGACTGGCATATCTGGTCGTTGACCATGTGCAATAAGTTTTTTACAAATCATTTCTAAGCCCACTAAACCCATATACAGCACCAATGTTTGGTTTTCATATACAAGTTCTTGCCATGGCAACTCAGGAGACCCCTCCTTCAGATGACCTGTTAAGAAGCGAACACTTTGTGCATAATCACGATGTGTTAATGGAATTCCAGCATAAGCTGAGCAACCAGAAGCAGCTGTAATTCCAGGAACAACTTGAAATTTAATTCCTGCTTCACATAATTCTTGTATTTCTTCCCCGCCACGACCAAAAATAAATGGATCGCCGCCTTTTAAACGACATACTCTCTTGCCTTGTTGAGCATATTTAACCAACAGGGTATTAATACTTTCTTGAGGGACAACATGATGTGAACGTGCCTTACCGACATAAACCTTTTGGGCATCACGGCGACATAAATTGAGGATAGGGTCTGAGACTAAACGATCATAAACAATGACATCAGCTTGTTGCATTAAACGTAATGCTTTTAAGGTCAATAACTCAGGATCCCCAGGTCCAGCACCCACCAAATAGACCTCACCTTTGGGTATCTGCCATTCATTTAGGGCATTTCTCAGATGTTGTTCTGCAAGATCTAGATGGTCATTTAGTACATTGTCCTTAAAAGAACTCTCATATAAATTTTCCCAAAAAATACGACGCTGCTCAGGTTGAGTGATTTTTTCTTTAACTGTTTTACGCCATTTTCCTGAAAAATCGGCAAGTTTCCCAAGCGATTGTGGAATGGTGCTTTCTAGCTGAGTACGTAGTTGTCTAGCAAGTACAGGAGAAGTACCATTTGTTGCAATAGAAATCATGAGTGGAGAACGATCAACAATTGCAGGTACCATGAAACGGCAATGTTGGGTCTCATCTACTGTATTCACCAAAATATTTAATGCTTCACAGCAGTGATAAACATGTTGATTGATATGAGTATCATTGGTCGCTGTAATCACCCATCTATACGTGGTTAAATTTAATCCTTGCTCAATGGCTTCATTAAATGTGGTCGCAATATAGCGTCCGTGGTTGACTTGTAAGAGTTTATTCAATTCAGCATCAATATCAGGTGCGATCACTGTCACGCAGGCACCGGCTTGAATCAGTAACTGTGCTTTGCGATACGCAACTTTCCCACCACCAATAATGAGACATGTTTGTTGCTGTAGTTTTAAAGAAATCGGGAAAAAGTCCATTGTTCTCTCGTGTTAAATATTATGAATTTTGCCTTGGTCAATTTTTATAATGTCCGCTTGAAGGTACTGTAGCTCTTCAATATGGTGTGTTACATAAATCATGGGCAAACCTGTTTCATCTTTGACATTTTTTAAGAAAACTAGAATTTGCTGCCTTAAACGCTGGTCTAAACCGGTAAGGGGTTCATCTAGGAGCAACAATTGAGGAGACGATAATAAGGCACGCCCAATAGATACACGCTGTGCTTCACCACCTGAGAGCTGATGTGCTTTTCGCTTAAGTAATGCTGGTAATTCTAAAAGTTGTACAACTTGATCCCATTCTATGCTGTTGTGTTTTTTCCCAGACCACCTTTGCGCATATTTAAGATTTTGCATGACATTAAGATGTGGAAACAGTAATGCTTGCTGAAAAATCAGCGCAATATTTCTCTGATACGTAGGCAAGGAAAAAGATTGTTTAGAATCAAAAATTATTTGTTGATTAAGTTGGATAGAGCCGTGTGATGGATTGCATAAGCCAACAATATTTTTCAAAAATGTACTTTTTCCACAGCCCGACGGCCCCACAATGCCCAGCACTTGATGCTGCATTTCAAGCTGTACACTTAATAGAAAATCCTGCTGTTGATATTGAAAGTGACAATTAAGCATTTTGTCCTCCCAATCGCTTTTGGTATTTTTGCAAAATGAAGTAGTTGGCAATTAATGCACTAAAAGCCAATAGCAACGATAAAGCCACCAAGCGCATAGCCAAAGCATCACCATTGGGCTGTTGTAATAATGCATAAATCGCAATCGGAATGGTTTGCGTCTCGCTCGGAATATTTCCAACAAAGGTAATCGTTGCACCAAACTCGCCCAGACTACGACTAAACCCTAAAATACTCCCCATCAAAATACCGGGTAGTGCTAAAGGTAAACTGATGCTTAAAAAAACTTTTCTTGGACTTGAGCCTAAAGATGCTGCAATCTGTTCAAGCTGCTGATTTAACATTTGAAAAGACAAGCGAATAGGTTGAACGATCAGCGGAAAAGAGACCAGCATGGCTGCAAGTACAGCACCTTTCCAATTAAAGACCAATGAAATGCCCCATTGACTTAAATATTGCCCCACGAGTCCTTGTTGCCCAAACGTGACCAGTAATACGTAACCTAAAACCACAGGGGGTAACACCATGGGCATCTGTAATAAGGCTTCAACAATAAATTTAGCTTTAAACTCATAACGCGCCAGCAACCAAGCCAAGGCAACGGCAAAAGGTAAACATAATAAGGTCGAAATACTTGCCACCTTTGCAGAGAGGTAAATCGCACTCAGCTCTTCAGGGCTTAACATATCGAGAGGTCTCCCCCTTTATTTGAAATCCATATTTTTTGAAAATTTTTTTGGCTTGGACATCATGCACAATAAAATTTTTAAAATTCAGTGCTGCCTTATTTTTTTGCCCTTGTAAGGTCAATGCTAAAGGATAATCAATCGGGCGATGTGAGTGAGTAGGAAAGCTGCCAATAATGTTCACTTTTTTACTCAGTAAAGCATCCGTTTTATAGACAATACCTCGCTCGCATTCGCCTCTTTCTACAAATGCCAATGCGGAGCGAACATGATCTGTGCCTACAATTCGCCCCTGTAAACTATTGAACCAATTGAAATGCGTTAAACTTTGCTTTGCATATTTACCAACAGGAACGGATGTCATGTGTCCTGTGCACAAATAACCTTTAAAAGATTGAGAAAATTTAAAATCTTTGTGTGCTTTGAAATCTGCCTGAAGGTGCTGAGGAGCGATGACAACCAGTTGATTATTTAGAACCGAAAGGACTTGATTGGCATGAATTTTCTGTTTATGCACCAGATAGTTCATCCAGTCTAGATCTGCTGAGAAAAAAAGATCACTCGAAGCACCTGCTTCAATTTGTCTCGCTAAAGCAGAGGAGGCAGCAATCACAGGTACAATGCGATGTTCGGGTTTTTGGACCTGATAGAGTCGCACAATCTCATCTAAAGCATTGGTTAAACTTGCTGCGGCATAGATTTTAATGGTGTCAGCAGACACCGTATTTGCACTCCCACCCATCAACAAGATGAAACTTATCTTTTTGATCCACATATCAGCATCCATCTTAAGGTTGTATCAATATGCCGTGTAAAATCTGCCCCGCTTCTATCGTTTGATCTGCTGGAATACGCACCAAACAATTTGCTTGCATTAAGTTTGAAAGCATATGAGATTGCTGCTTAGATAAATTCGACAGCTTTAATACTCCATGTTCAAAATATGCGGACATTCTTAAAAAGCGATCACGAGCATCCTTTTTCAGGGCTGTAGTCGATACAGCACTAAACCAAGGCAAAGGTTGCGGTCGTCCTTGCAAACTGTATAAGAGTGTAGATATATAGATATACATACCCACGTACACTGCAGCAGGATTACCAGGTAAGCCAAGCAGCAGACATTGACTATGGTCTTGACGTGTGTACTTTGCAAACAGCATCGGCTTTCCAGGTTTTTGTTTCACCTTCCAAAATATCTGTTCAAAGCCAAGCGCTAACGCAACTGGGCGGACAAAATCATAATCACCCACTGAGACGCCACCTGTGGTGATCACTAAATCATATTGATCTTTTAAACGATCAAACAATTCAAAAACTGCCTGCTCCCCATCAGAGACATACATGATGTCTGCGTGGAGATGCTGTTGCTGAAACCAGGTCTGAATTAAAGGGCCATTGGCATCAAATATCTTGCCTGACTCAAAGTCCTCAACGGTTTGAGCAACTTCATCACCTGTAATGACCACAACAATCTTGGGCTGGGTATAAACAGACACCGTGTCTACCCCTGCCATACTCAGTGCAGCAATAGCACCCACATTCAAATGTTGCCCGGTGTGTGCCAAACGCTCACCCTTTGCCAACTCTTCCCCCATGTCTCGAATATCAGCATGCAGCTTTAGCGTTTGAGTCAATTGAATCCGGTGAGGCGTATGCTGCAACTGCACAATTTCTTGGCGTGCCACAGTGGTCGTATTTTCAGGAATTGCTGCGCCGGTAAAAATGCGAATGGCCTGGCCGGGCAAGAGTGAGATGGATGACACTTCACCTGCACGGCACTCACCAACCACTTCAAAATCTGTATTTTCTGCTATCAATTGATCTGCTTCAGCACAGATTGCATAACCATCTACAGCACTCTGTGCAAATAGTGGCAGATGAATGTGTGAATATAGGTCCTGTGCTAAATAACGATTTAAAGCAGCTTTTAAAGGAATACATTCTGTTTTTAATCGCGGGCTGTGTTGTTGAATGTAGGATAAAGCCTGATCCACTGAGATTAAGCCGGGTTCAGCCCCACACATCGCATGCTTGACCCCTTGGTTCATTGATAGCCTCCTGCATGCGGAATATTCTTCTGTACATCAAACAAATGTACCAGTGCAGGTAAAATAGCCGTCAATGATTCTTTTGCCCCTTGTCGACTACCAGGTAGTGTAATGACCAAACTGGTTTCAATATAACCTGCAACACCACGACTTAAGGCCGCGTAAGGCGTGCGGCGTTGTCCAAAACTACGAGAGGCCTCCATCAGGCCGGGAATTTCACGCTCTAAGAGCGGCTGCAGTGTTTCTACAGTTAAATCTTTGGGGCCTAAGCCCGTGCCACCGACAGTCAAGATCAAAGGATATTGATTTTTAAACTGATGGATTAAAGCCAATAACTGTTCAGGATCATCTGCAATGACTTGATAGTGATTATTGCTAAAATTCGCTTCCTCTAAGATCTCTAAAACATTTTGCCCTGCGGTATCAGGCTTCTTGCCGGCTGCAACCGTATCAGATAATACCAACACAACAGCAGGCAAACTGTCTTTTAAGCTACGTGTAAAATGAGATTTTCCACCTTTCTTCTTCTGTAGTTTGCATTGATCTAAGCACAGATCTTCAGGCTCACAGTGTGGCTTTAACATATCGTATAAGGTTAAGCCCGCTAGGCTGACTGCCGTTAGTGCTTCCATTTCTACGCCTGTCGGCCCAATGGTTTCTACCGTTGCAATGATCTCTACATGTCGCTCATGCAGTTCATATTCAACATCTGCTCGATAAATGGGTAATGGATGGCACAGCGGAATTAATTCATCTGTACGTTTCGCTGCTAAAATACCGGCAATACGTGCTGTCTTTAACGCATCACCTTTCTCTGTATTTCCTGTTCTCAGCAATTCGATACAATGTGCTGGTGCATGTAAAATTCCTGTTGCAATGGCAGTACGATAACTTTCTGCTTTCATGCCCACATTTTTCATTGTATTGGTCCTAAATACGCTAAAAATTCTTTTTAATGCTTTGGGTTATTATTTAATGCTGACATGCATGAGCATGCTGATGCACGTCTATTGCTTTTGCCCGATTTGGCATAGAATCTTGGTCTTTACGAATACAACAGCCCTCAACAAATTGGCTACTTCCATCTGCATAAAATTCCTCTTTCCATACAGGAACCTCATGCTTGACTCTCTCGACAGCCGCCTCACAAGCTTGAAAAGCTTCTCGCCGATGGGCAGCGTATGCCATGGCAATAATGGCAACCCCTCCAATATCTAGTGCACCAATACGGTGGACCACACGGACATACGCAACACCATATTGCTGTTGGATCTCTTGTTCGATTTGGCGAATCATTTTCTCAGCAACGGGTTGATAAGCTGTGTATTTCAAAGCTTTAACCGCTCTACCTTCATGATGATTACGTACTGTTCCTACAAAAATGCCTATACCACCACATTCAGGAAAATGTTCAATATGATCAAAGATCTGTTGATCTAAATTTTGCTCTTGAATGCGAGAGAAATCTTTTAACATCTTTAACCTCCCGCAACAGGGGATAAAAGTACAAGCGTCGTATCTTGCTGTAATCGCGTACTTCTAGGGATGATGTCTTCACCTACTGCACAGGCACAGTACGGTAGTAACTGCTCAGCTGCAGGATATCGTTTTAGAACGTCGATTAAGACCTCTGAAACCAAGCAGTTTTCTGTCTGCTCTAGTGAAAATTCATCTGGTAAATATCGACTGATTGCACCAAAGGACTCAATATTTATTGTCAATGTCATTTTTAACCTCCAATTTGGTACATACTAATCTTTCGATTTGAAGTGATAGGCTTTGTTTGTATGGCGTGATAGCCCCGTTCTTTATGCCAAATATAGTGTCCTAGTTGTGCATCTAATCTGTGTTGTGCCTTTTTTGGATGCGTTACTAATTGTTGAATATCGCTTTTTATATTTAGGCCATTTTTTGCGAAAAGACAGTTAAAGAATTCGCCTTGTGCATTGAGTCTCAGCCGATTACATTGCTTACAAAATGAATGACTAATGGTAGAAATAATACCTATTGGATGTTGTTGAATAAAATACTGCCTTGCAGGATTTGAACCTTGTTGTATATCCTCATTGACTACGAAAAATTGAGACAATATGGCTAAAATTTCTTGTTCTGAAACCACATCCGCATGCGACCATTGTCCATCCCCATCGAGCGGCATATATTCTATAAATCGTAGCTGTACATTATGTTGGATAGACCACCGCACCAAGGGAATGATTTGGTTTTCATTGAGGTTTTTGATTAAAACCGTATTAATTTTAATTTTAAGACCAGCCTCTTTAGCCGCGTGAATACCTTGTAATACCGGCTCAATCTGGCGCTGTGTCAACTGAAAAAATTGATCCTGATCTAAGCTATCTAAACTGATATTGATATCGTCTAAACCCGCTTGTTTTAGCCCTTTGACATATTGTTTTAAATAATGGCCATTGGTCGTCATAGAAACTTTTTTCAGGCCTTTTTTCTTTAAACTTTGTAATTGTGCAATAAAATGGACAACACCTTGGCGCATCAGGGGTTCGCCCCCAGTAATGCGGATATGTTCAATGCCACGCTGCACCATAAAGTCACAAAACTGGTAAAGCTCTTCAAAACTTAATAGCTGATGCTTCGCCATCCATTTGGGATGTTCAGGCATACAGTAGACACATTTAAAATTACAGCGATCAGTCACTGATATGCGCAGTTTTCGCTTTTCTCGACCAAATTGATCTTTAAATATATTCAACTGTTGTAATACATTTAAGCTTGTCATGTGACTTAACCCCTTGCATCTTTTGAATGCAATTCAAAAAAAATGCCCTATTTAACTTCAGATCAAACTGCAATAATTGTTCCACTTTTACGCATTTTTTAAGATCAGTTGAGAATCTAGTAATTTTTTAATTTGTCGATGCTGTTGCAGTTCATCCAAACTGTTGATGCTATGAAAAATGAGCGTATTGTTTTCAAATACAAGCTCACTATGGGCTAAATCTTGAAAGCAAGTTTTTAGACTGCGCTGATTTAATGCAAGATGTTGCTCTAAAATAGGGACAGCAGTGCGGCGCATGAGACAAAATGGATAGAGGGCTTGTCCATTGATGTTGACAACCGCCACACTACTTAAAAGATTTTGCGTTAATGTCTGATGTAATTTTTCTAATACATCTTCAGGAATAAAAGTGACATCACAAGGTACAAATAAAACGAAGTCACTCTGTAGCTTTGACCACGCAGTTTTCATTCCCATCATTGGGCCTTGAAAGCCCGTATGATCATCTTGGAAACATTGAACCGTCGGCATCAATTGCGTATAAAGCGCATGATCACGGTGACTATTGATCCACACCTGATTCACCTGTGATTGTAAGGTGTTATAAATTTTAATGAGTTGAATCTCCTCATCAAATGTTTGTAATAACTTATTTAAACCGTTCATTCTGCGCGCTTGTCCGCCTGCCAAAATGACCAGATCCGTTGTAGGGAAGTTGAGGGTCTTATGAGGATTCATATTCTGTCTCCATTTGACATGCTTTGATCAAGCCACGAATTTCAGGTAAACATGACCCACAATTTCCGCCCGCTTTTAAGCATGCTGTCACTTGTTTTTCGTGATCAATATTGTGTTCCCGAATTGTTAGCATGATTTTTTGTTTACCCACTTTAAAACAGCTGCATACCAATGGCCCATCGTTATTGCTGATCGACATCGCTTGACCTGCCAACAATGCTTTACGGTGCATGGCACTTAGACGCTCTCGTTTAAATAGACTAGCTACCCAGTTTCGATCAGGTAATAAAGCTTGAGGTGCGATATATAAGCTTGCAATCAGCTGACCATCTTTCAACACCACTGTATGGCTCATCTGTGCACTGAGGTCAGATAAATTAAGCCATTCAAAGCTTTCTTCTTGAAAAGGTAATAATTGTTTTAAATGCTCAGTGGTTTCTGCCAAGCTTTCACATCCTGCGATTTCATAGCGCACGGCTTTGGCCATTTTAATTTTTGTCCACCATGTTAAGGCTTCAATAGCGCCGTTAATGCTATTTAAAAACTCATCTCGGACATAGCATACCCCCTGCCAACGGGTGTAAAACGGTTGTACCATCACAGGGGTATGTTTAAATTCTGGTTCACCTGAAATGGCATCTACCACAGGGTTGACCACTTTACCAATACGAGCGTCCGATGCCGTTTGCGCTGTCCAATGAATCGGCGCAAAGATTTGCCCACGCCGCACCTTATCACTCACATTCACCCGTAATACACATCTGCCCCATTTTGATGAAACTTGTATTAATTCAAGGTCTTTTACACCATACTTAAGCGCATCTTGAGGATGGATTTCGCAATATGGTTCAGCTTTATGGTGATTTAAATTGGCAGATAGACCTGTACGGCTCATGGTATGCCATTGGTCACGAATACGGCCGGTGTTTAAAATTAAAGGATAATCCATGCTGACTTGATGGACAGGGTCAATGGCCTGTGTAGCAATAAATTTGGCTTTACCATCTACATGACTAAATTGACCTTGCGTGAATAATCGCTCTACATGTTGTTTTGAATTACTTTTGAGTACAGGCCATTGAATGGGTGCTAGATCTTGATAAGCCTGTTCAGATAAATTCGCCAATCCTTCTAAATTAAAATAGCGAAAAGTAGCTGTATTTTGTCGAGCCTCTACACTTTGATTGTGATAAGCAGAAAGCCGCGCATGTTCTAAAAAGATTTCATGGCTATTTTGAAAGTCAAAACCGCTAAAGCCCATTTTTTTAGCGACTTGTGCAATCGCCCACCAATCCGTTTTCGCCTGTTCAGGTGGATGCAAAAATGCACGTTGGCGTGAAATCCGCCGTTCAGAATTTGTCACTGTGCCGTCTTTTTCTCCCCAACCAAGTGCAGGTAATAAGATATCAGCATACGCAGTGGTATCAGTGTGTTGGCAAATATCAGATACCACCACCAACTCACATTTTTCTAAGGCACGTTTGACTTGATCGGCATTGGGCAAACTGACCACAGGATTGGTGGCCATAATCCACACCGCTTTAATCTTGCCTGCTTCAATCGCCTCAAATAAATCCACCGCTTTTAAACCTGCTTTATTGGCAATCGTAGGACTCTGCCAAAATTCTTGTACCACATGCTGATGCACAGGATTATCTAAATCCATATGCGATGCTAACATATTGGCCAGACCACCCACTTCACGTCCACCCATGGCATTGGGTTGTCCGGTCATAGAAAAAGGGGCTGAACCAGGTTTACCAATTTTCCCAGTGAGTAAATGACAATTAATAATACTGTTGGCTTTATCTACCCCACGTGATGATTGATTCACCCCCATCGAGAATAAAGTCATGACTTTCTCAGTCTTGGCAAATTTTTCAAAAAATAGCTCTAATTTATCTACAGAAATTCCTGTTTTAACAGCAACAGCTTCAAGCGATTTTTCTGCCAAACTTGCCTCTAAAGCGCTGTTTAAGCCTTGGGTATGTGCAGAGATAAAGGCTTGATCAACTTTTCCATGTTGGTGAAGATATTGTAAAAGTCCATTAAAGAGGCTGACGTCTTGACCAGGTAAAATTGGTAGATGGAGATCGGCTGCTTCACAGGTTGCAGTAAAGCGAGGATCAATCACCACCACAAACACATCCCGTTGTTCTTTGGCTTGCATAATGCGCTGATAGAGTACGGGATGGCACCATGCGGTATTTGAACCGACCAATACCACCAGGTCAGTGTGTTCAAAATCTTCATAACTGGCGGGGACTAAATCTTCACCAAACGCACGCTTATGGGCCGCCACCGCAGAGGACATACAAAGACGAGAGTTGGTATCAATATTGGCAGTCCCAAGATAGCCTTTAACCAATTTATTGACCACATAATAGTCTTCGGTTAATAACTGACCTGATACATAAAATGCCACGCTGTCCGCACCATAATCCTGAATACATTGTGCGAACTTTTCTGCGATAGTGGTGGTTGCTTGATCCCAAGACACAATTTGGCGTGCATCATCGCGTCCAATTTGCGGCTGTAACAGCCGAGTTTCTAAGCCTAGAGTATCGGCTAAATTACTGCCTTTGACACATAATTTACCTTGGTTGGCCGGGTGTTTAGCATCACCAATGACACTCACCTGTTGTCCTAAATTTGTATGTTGGACGGTGGCTGTCACGCCACAACCCACGCCACAGTATGGACATGTGGTATCCGTTATCTTTACGCTATGTTCTTCAGAGCAATGCAGTTGCATTACAGGAATACTATTCATTGCGACTGTGCCCCTTGTTTAATCTATATGAATGATTGCGAAGCTTAAAATGTCGTCTCCGAGCAAAGCACGACGCCTTTTTGGCTTCGCAGGAGAGATCTATTAACTGGCTTGCTTTAAGGCAAAATCTTTACCAAAGAGCAATTTGCTACGAATCGCTGAGATTGGGGTTTTATCTGTAATCAGTTCAGCATACCATGCGCCATCTTCAGTATCACCAAACAATACCGTACCAATCACTTTATCGTTCTGAATAATGATCCGCTTATAGATTTGACGTTTTTCATCATTCAAAATGATGTCTTCATAATCATCTTCAGGTTCAAAGTTACCGGCTGAGAAGACATCACAACCACTGACTTTAAGCTGCGTCGGTACAGTCGGTGCCTTAAAGGTCAGGCTACCGTGCTCGGCTAAATGTGAAGCGCAGATAAAGGCTTGTCCCCAGAGTGGCTCGACCAACCCAAAGGTTTGCCCACGATGTTCGATACATTCACCTACAGCATAAATACTCGGGTCATAGGTCTGCATGGTGTCATTCACCAATACACCACGGTTGCAACGCAACCCTGCACTTTGGGCGAGTGCCATATTGGGGCGAATCCCGACGGCAAAGACCACAAGATCCGCATCCAATACTGTGCCATCCGTTAAGCGAACATGCGTAACATGCCCATCTAAACCCATTAAGGCTTCAGTATTGGCTTGCGTGATAATGTGTATACCTTTTTGCTCTATGGCCGTTTTGAGCATCTGGCTGGCTTTGGCATCCAACTGACGATCCATAATTCGATCAGTTAAATGTAAAACCGTGACCGTCATTCCTTGTTGTTTTAAACCATAAGCGGCTTCTAAACCCAGTAAACCACCGCCAATCACCACAGCATTTTTTTTAGTTTTACAGTAATCCAGCATGTTATTGACATCATAAATATCGCGGAAGCTGACCACACCTTGTAAATCTGCACCTTTCACAGGAGGAATAAATGGCTTCGATCCTGTCGCTAGAATCAGGCGGTCATAATCTACCACTATGCCTTTTTCGGTATAGATTTGCTTGCGTGGACGATCAATTCTGACTGCGGCATCACCTGCAATAAAGCGAATGCCTTTCTCCTGATACCATGCATGTGGATGAAGCATAATATCTGCAATGGTTTTTTCCCCTGATAACACCGGCGATAACATGATGCGATTGTAATTACCCCAAGGTTCTTCACCAATGACGGTAATTTCATAACGATCGGGTGCCATATCCAGTAAATCTTCCAAACAGCGCATGCCTGCTAAGCCATTCCCGACCAAGACTAACTTCATTTTTTCCTGTGAAGTGGTTGTATTGGTAATATAAGTTTTTTGTGGGGTTGGACTGATTAAAATACGCCCCTCCACAATTTTGCTTGGGAAAACCAAAAGCTTTTGGTCTTTATCTTCTAAGCAACGTCCTGTGGCCAAACTAAAGTGTTGTTTATAAATTGGTGAGGCCACCACACGTTCGCCTTGCAAATCACCAACGATGCCACGTGACATGACAAAGGCTTGGCTAAATGGGTCTTGATTACTTAAGGCATAGACCCGCTTTTCATTGCCTACACGGAAGATGGCAATCTGTTGATTTTCAATCAGTGCGCAGACACCAGTATTTGGCGTAATGTCATCTAGTGCGCAAACATCGACCCAGTTCAGTTCATTCATATCTTGTAAAATCGTCATATTATTTCTCCTTTTGTTGTTGTTTTAGGCTTCAACCACAGGGATACGACTCATGTCACGTTCTGCTTTGGTTTTGGGACGAATCTGTCCACGCACTTCAGCAAATTGAACATGTGGATCATGCTGTGCTTCAGCTTTAGCATTAACGAAAGTGACAAAACGTTTACGAACTTCAGGATCTTCGACTGCGGTACGCCATTCATCTTGATAGGTACCAATCACATGGCTCATACGACGCTCTAACTCTTCTGCGATGCCTAAAGAATCATGCACAATCACATCTTTAAGATAATCTAGACCACCTTCTAAGTTGTCACGCCATACCGATGTACGTTGTAGACGATCTGCTGTTTGAATGTAGAACATAAAGAAACGATCGATATATTTAATCAAGGTTTGGGTATCAAGATCAGCAGCCAATAATTCAGCATGACGTGGTTTCATACCACCATTACCGCAGACATATAGATTCCAACCTTTTTCGGTGGCAATCACACCCACATCTTTACTTTGAGCTTCGGCACATTCACGGGTACACCCAGAGACTGCCATTTTGGTTTTATGCGGGGAACGTAAACCCTTATAACGATTTTCTAAGAAGATGGCTAAGCCCACTGAATCATCAACACCATAACGGCACCAAGTACTGCCCACGCATGATTTTACTGTGCGCAGTGATTTACCGTAGGCATGGCCTGACTCAAAGCCTGCTTCAATCAATTTGGTCCAAATCTCAGGCAGTTGATACACTTGTGCACCAAACATATCGACACGTTGCCCACCAGTGAGCTTAGTATATAGCCCATATTCTTTGGCAATTTGACCAATCGCAATTAAGCCATCAGGTGTGACTTCACCGCCTGCCATACGTGGAACGACAGAATAAGTCCCATCTTTTTGGATGTTACCAAGGTAATAATCATTACTATCTTGCAGACCAGCATGACTAGGTTTGAGAACAAAATCGTTCCAGCATGATGCCAAGATATTCGCCACTGTTGGCTTACAAATATCACAGCCTAGACCATGACCATGTTGGGCAATTAAATCATCAAAAGTCTTAATCTCTCCTACACGTACCAAGTGATATAACTCTTGGCGAGAATAAGCAAAATGCTCACAGAGGTGATTATTGACCGTTACCCCTTGGCGTTGTAATTCAGATTTTAAAACTTGTGTAACGAGTGGCGTACAACCTCCACATGCAGTGGCAGCTTGAGTACACTTCTTGATTGCACCGAGTGAGGTTGAACCCTCTGCAATCGCAGAACAGATATCGGATTTAGAGACGTTATTACATGAACAAATGGTGGCACTGTCAGGCAATAAATCTACTCCTGTACCGCCTGATTTACCTGTGGCTTGTTCAAAGCCCGGCATAATTAAACTTTCAGGTTGCTCAGGCAATGCTAAGCCATTGAGCATCATTTGGAGTAAATCATTATATTCTTTGGCACAACCCACCAACACCGCACCCAATAATTTGGTCTTATCCGAATTGACCACAATCTTTTTATAGACTTGTGCCACTTCATCAGCATAGAAGTAACTTAACGCATTTGGTGTCATGGCATGTGCATCACCCACTGATGCCACATCTACCCCCATCAATTTAAGTTTAGTGCTCATGTCTGCACCTTTAAATTCAGTACACACTTGATCCATCACATGCTTGGCAGCAATACGTGCCATGTCATAACCGGGTGCAACTAAACCAAAGATTTTGTTATTCCAAAGCGCACACTCACCAATAGCGTAGACATCTACATCAGAGGTTTGGCAGTAATCATTAATGACGATCCCGCCACGCTCGCCTAGGGCAAGACCACTTTGGCGTGCGAGTTCATCCCGTGGTCGAATACCTGCACTAAATAAAATAATATCTGTTTCTAACTCAGAGCCATCCGCGAACTTCATCACATGCTGGGCGGATGTGCCTGGTTCAATGGAAGACGTTGCCTTTTGGGTATGTACTTTTACACCTAAATCTTCAATTTTGGTTTTTAGAACTTTTCCACCTAGATCATCAATTTGTACAGCCATCAAACGTGGGGCAAACTCCACCACATGGGTGTTTAAATTTAAATCACATAGGGCTTTGGCTGCCTCTAAACCCAGTAAGCCACCACCGATAACTACACCGGTTTTTGCGTTTAAGCTGGCTTTTTTAAGAGCATCTAGATCGTCAATGGTGCGATAGACAAAACAGTTTTCACGATCATTGCCCGCAATCGGCGGAACAAAAGCATAAGAACCCGTCGCAAGCACCAACTTGTCGTAGCTGATGATATCCCCTTGGCTTGTCGTTACAGTTTTGTTGATACGATCAACATGGGTTGCTTTGGTATTTAAACGTAGATCAATGCCATAGGCATCTGCAAAATCTGCGCGACATAAGGTTAAATCTTTGACCGATTTTCCACTGAAGTATTCAGTCAAATGCACACGGTCATACGCGAGACGTGGCTCTTCTGCTAAAACTGTGATTTCAATATTATCGTTCGCAGATTCAAGTACAGATTCGATAAATTTATGGCCAACCATACCATGGCCAATGATGATTAATTTCATTGTCTTATTCTCTTCAATATGATGATTAAGCTTTAGCTTCAATGTCTGTACGGGCATGTGCAGCATCAGAGAGCAAACGTTGTTGCATCGCTTGTTCGTATAAACGTTGCTCTTTTTCTTTATGTTCTAAGGAAAAACGAATGAGTAAAACAAATGCCGCTGCAATGACAACCAGCACACCTAAAATCATGAATGTGGTTTGAATATCCAGCATACCTTTGAGCAGAAAACCTGCTGCGACTGCGCCAACATTACCGCCTGCCCCAATAATTCCGGCCACACCACCTAGAGAATCACGATCGATGAAAGGCACTAAAGCATAGGTTGCGCCACATGCCATATGGGTGAATAAGGCAAAAATTGTCATGACTAAAATAGCCAGTATCACACTATCTACTTTTGCAAAAGCAATTAAGAAAATGCCTTCTAGCAAAATCAGGCCAAATAATACTTTAGTTCGACCATCTAGCCCTTTTGAAATCGCAACTTTGTCTGAAACAATACCGCCAAGTGCACGCGCAAATAATGCAAGTAAGCCAAAAATACCCGCTGCCAATCCAGCTTCTTTTAAACCAAATTGAAAATGTTCAACGTAATACATCGCAATGATGTTATGCATGAAAATTTCAATGCCAAAGCAAGCTGCGTAAGCACCAAATAAAATCCATACACGGTAATTACGTGCCGCCGCCATTAAAATTGCGGTGCCACCTTTTTTATCACTGCCAACACTGACACCATTTTCACGGAGCGCTTTAAAGTTACCTTGTGGGCAGTCTTGGGTAAGTTTCCAATACATGATTCCTACAATCACCATCATCAGGCCAGGAACCAATAATGCCAAACGCCATCCCATGGCTTGCTCAACGCCAAACATGACTAGGGCACCGAGTAACAAAGGCATTAATGCTTGGGTTGCACCCCCACCTGCATTACCCCAGCCTGCTGTTGTGGCATTTGCGGTCCCCACAACATTCGAGGCAAACATAATACTGGTATGATATTGAGTAATCACGAAACTGGCACCAATGGCACCAATGAGTAGGCGGAAAAAGAGAAAGCTTTCGTAGCTATTTGATGCAGCAACACCAAATACAGGAATACTGCCTAAAAGAAGAAGTGCGGTATAAGTTTTACGAGGGCCGTATTTATCACACAATGGCCCGACAATTAAGCGCACCAAAATTGTAATGGCTACAGCAGCAATATTAATATTGGCAATTTGATCTTTGGTCAGATTAAACTCACCTGCAATAACAGGCATGAGTGGTGCACAGGCAAACCATGCAAAGAAACACACAAAGAATGCTAACCAACTCATGTGGAATGCACGCATTGCAGCAGTTTTAAAATTAAAAAGGCTTATTTTTGTTGCTTTATTCACATTCAAATTTGTAGACATAGCCACACTCCTAGAGCTGAACGGTTATAGTCTTCTGCATACAGCATGGCTATAGACAGAATCGATCAGAACGGACGTCGTTGGCCGTCTTAAAAATATTGGTCGTCTTCTTTGACTAGAATAATGAATGCAAACTATATGCCACATTTACAAAATATCAAAATCATTGCATATCCTCTTCTTTTTTATAGGCCGTCATTTTTATTTTTCTTAAAGATGCTCATTGAATATGGACGCCGTGAATGATTACTGTGCGCCTCACAACGATTTTGCATTTTTGTAGTGCAAAAAGGTGGTTTAAACGACTTTCTTTTTCATCAGTTCGTGGCATTAAACTTGCTAGTCATTTCTTTAATTTTTAATTTTCGAATCTTGCTTTGACGAACTTTAATATGTCTAACATTAAAATAGCACTGATAGATGACCACCTCGAACGTGCTCAATATATTCAAAAGTCTTTGACCGAACATGGCTTTGAAGTCGTCGCATGTATCAGTGTTAAAACCATTAATTTACTTCGTTTGGAAAAATTAAATGCTGATGTGATTTTGTTAGATATGGATCATCCACAGCGAGATATTATTGAAAGTTGTGTGAGTCAGTTTGATTTACCAACGGTGTTATTTACCAAAAATAGCCATAGAGACACCATTAAGAATGCCATTGATGCTGGTGTGACCGCTTATATTGTAGATGGTATTGACCCTTCAAAATTAAATAGTATTTTGGATATTTCCATTCAACAATTTAAAAAACATAAAAAACTATTGTGTGATTTAGAAGAAACTAAAAACAAGCTTGCAGACCGCAAAGATATAGAACGAGCCAAAGTATTGTTAATGAATATTCACCATCTTTGTGAAAATGATGCCTTTCAACTACTCAGAAAAAATGCGATGAGCCACCGTATGAGTATGGGTGAGATGTCAAGACGCCTACTTGATGCTCAAGAACTTTTACAATCATCAGCAAAGGAATAAAACATGAGCATGCTTGAGAAAACAGATATCCAATTGGGTTATATTCCTCTTTTAGATTGCATCGCATTACTCTGGGCATCACATCAGGGGTATTTTGCAGAGCAAGGTCTACATGTCACTTTGGTTAAAGAACCCTCTTGGGCAAGTTTAAGAGATCGCCTAGCATTTGGCCTATTGGATGCTGCTCACTGCTTATCTGCCATGCTCCCGGCGGCTGCAACTGGTGAAGACCATCTGGGTATTCCTTTACAGACATCACTGGCTTTAAGTCACAATCGTGCTTTCATCAGTTTAAGTCAAAAGCTGTGTCATCACTTAAACCTGAGTATTCATGATACTCCGTTACAATCCTCACAGAAATTAATGCACGCCATTCAACAGGGTCAAGATATTCATCTTGCTCATGTATTTAAACAATCGATCCATCATTATATTTTAAGAGAGTGGCTCGCTTTGTCCGATGGAAATATTGCAGCCCAGTATCGCTTTTCAAGCTTGCCGCCACCCTATATGGTTGAAGCGATTTCATCACATTTGATTGATGGTTTTTGTGTAGGTGAACCTTGGAATACCCAAGCAGAAATTGAAGGCTTTAGTCGAATTATTTTAAGTAGTGAAGACATTATTCCAACCATCCCAGATAAGGTTGTTGCATTTACAGCAGATTGGGCATTACAGCATCCACATACATTGCAAGCTTTAACCAAAGCGATTGAAAAGGCACAGCAAGATTTAAAAAATCCTGCTTTTTTTGATGAAATTTGGGCGTTATTAAAAGTTTATGAAATCATCCGTTTCCAATGCTCTGCAGATATTCATGTTCAGGCATTCCATAGAATCATGAAAATCATACAAGATTTTAGCAACCCTCAAAAACCACAAACTACCGACTTTGAATGGATCATACAGAAAATGAAGAGATGGGATCACCTGCATGTCATTGATTCTGAATTAGCCAATATTGCCAAAAACTGTATCTATCGAGTTTAGATTTAGGACTGTTTAAACCTTTATGAATCATCAATTAAGTATAGAAGAACTCAGATATTACTCTCGCCAGATTCGTTTAAAGCAGATAGGCATATCTGGACAACTTAAATTAAAACAAGCGAGTGTTTTAGTGATAGGCGTAGGTGGCTTAGGTTGTCCAGCGCTTATGTACTTAGCATCAGCTGGCGTCGGCCATATTGGCTTATTGGATAATGATATTGTTAGTCTAAGTAATTTACATCGACAAAGTTTATTCCAATATGCTGATCTAGGCAGACTAAAAGTGGATTGCGCAGCTGAAAAACTACAATCATCGAACCCCTTTATCCAAATAGAGAAATACCCGATTTATTTTAATGCTGATTGTGCTCATATCCTCAAACAATATGACGTTATTGTTGATGCAACTGACAACTTTAGTTCTAAATATTTGCTCAATGATCTATGTCAGCAACTTTATAAGCCGTTAATTTACGCATCAATTGATCAGTTTGCTGGCCAACTTGCAGTGTTTAAAAATAAAGAATTCCATAAGAGTGCAAACTTAAGACATATCTTTCCTACTCAACCCCCTGATCATTTGGTTATGTCATGCAATACAGCAGGTGTGTTAGGCGTACTACCAGGGATACTGGGTACATATCAAGCAGCCGAGGCGCTAAAATTAATCTTAAATATAAATGAGCCTGAAAATAAACTGTATTTATTTGATGTGCTAGGAAATAAACTAAGATCAATAAATATAGATATTCACTCAGAAATTCAAAGCCAACACCCAACACTTCAACAACCCGGTGCTTGTCAAAATATAAATATTGCAAACCAAATGACAGCGTGTACGCTTAAAACATGGCTTATAGAAGCACGAAAATTTTATTTGGTCGATATTCGTGAACGAGATGAATATGATGAACTTGCATTTACAGCAGCTACATTTATCCATGATATTGATTCTGAAGCTTTTATACATACGGACATACACCCAATCGTACTTTATTGCTCCACAGGTAAACGCTCGATCAACCAATTTGAATACTTTCGTTCAATTTTCCCTAATCATCCAATTTACATGCTTAAAGATGGTCTGTTTGGCTATCTAGACGAGGGATATTCTTTTGGTATTGATGGTAGCAGTGTAGTAGCACACTATACTACTTTAAATCATTGAAAAAAGTTTCTTTGACATCCTCCCCGACCTAAAGCTATGATCCTAGACAGTATCGTGGACAACAAATCCCTCTAAATTCTTAAAATATTTCTGTTCAAAGGCTTCTGGGCTTAACCAGCCGTTTGCGGAATGCCTTCTGACCCGATTGTAATAAATCTCAATAT
>NZ_PJRJ01000028.1 GCF_003711395.1 Acinetobacter sp. B51(2017) | reverse complement strand
CCTGTTAATAACTCATTTGACGAAAGTTAGGCATTTAATAAGACCTGATGAGTAAGCATCACAGTTGTGCTGGCGACAATAGCAAGAGTGAACCACCTGATCCCTTCCCGAACTCAGAAGTGAAACCTCTTAGCGCTGATGGTAGTGTGGGGTTACCCATGTGAGAGTAAGTCATCGCCAGCTCATTATTCTAAAAATCCCCCTGATCATTCATCAGGGGGATTTTTTTCGACTTTAAAAAGCAATAGATCCCCTTAGGATTTGCATGAAATTGTTTTTAACGAACGACTCTTCCTACGCTTCTATTCACCAGGATCACGCTCTGACCTACTTACCTACTTATTTCTAGTTTTATCTACCGTATTTTTCTAACCGGGATTCTATTATTAAAATAGCCTAAGTATATTTAATAGATCTCTTTCATAAATCAAAAATGATCTACTTTTTGCTTCTTATTTATACCGAAGAATTTAGAATATTCATACATAATTTACGAATAAAATACATCGACTCAAAGAAGCTTTCTGAAACACAGTTTAAGCAATATACAGGCATCTCATGGTCAACCTTTTATTTAATGGTTGAGCAATTGCAGAAACATGTTCCAGAGAAAGGTAGACCTCCGAAATTGCGTATAGAGGATCAAATTCTTCTGTGCTTAAGTTATTGGCGTGAATATCGAACTTTGTTCCATGTCGCAACAAGTTATGGTGTGTCAGAGCCTACTGCTTCAAGAATCGTCCGCCAGGCAGAGGACTGCCTCATCAAGTCCAATCTATTTAATTTACCGAAGAATTTGCCTGAAGGCAAAGGGATCGACTGGAATGTGGTGATCGTAGATGCCACAGAAATCCCAATACAAAGACCTAAAAAAACAGAAGAAAAGCTATAGTGGCAAGAAGAAAGCACATACTTTCAAAGTTCAGGCCATTATCCATTATAGAACTCAGCAAGTTCTGAGTTTATGTACGAATCGTGGTGCTGTACATGATTTCGAACTCTTCAAACGCAACTTGAATCAGATTCCTGCAGGTGCCTTTATCCTTGCAGATAAAGGTTATCAAGGGATCTATACAGTAATCCAAATAGCTTATTGCCATTAAAAGCAAAAAAAGCGCTGCAAACTAGATTTGGAGCTAAAATTTTACAATCAAGAAATTAATAAAAGAAGAATTGGGGTTAAGCATGTATTTGGCCGTTTGAAAACCTTCAAAATCCTTGCCGAGCTTTATCGAAACCGAGGAAAAAGACTCGGATTAAGATTTAATTTGATCACGGGCATCTACAATTTGGAGCTGAGTAAAAAATAACTTATGAAAGAAGTCTAATCTATTAAAAAGCTAAATCTAATAAATGTCTATGTATAAAACGTAATTTACCTTTAATTACCTCAGACAACTTAAAAGGATAAGCATCTTCTAAACCCATACTTCGATTTAAAGCATTTAAATTAAATGTTAATGTAACCCAGCTATTCAAAATTTTTTCAAAATTCTGAGCACCAATAGGGCATTCATCCATCGTTAAATTGGCTAAACTTCCTTGTTGGGCATTCACAGCTAAACCAGCATAAAATGCTGTTTCTAATGTTTCCATCATATGTAAGTAATGTGCCCAAGTCTCAGCCCAATCTTCCCAAGGATGAGCTGTAGCATATGAGCTAATGTAATTGGTTTGCCAATTTTCCTGTGGCCCATATTCATAATGCCTTTGTAGGGCTTCTGCATAATCTTGACGCTCATCACCAAAATAATATCTAAATTCAGATAGTAAATCTGGTCTTAATTTTTCAATCAGATAAAAATAATAATGACCACTTTCATGTCTAAAATGTCCTAGTAATGTTCGGTAATTTTCTCCCATATTTACTCGAGTGGTTTCACGATAAATTACATTGGCTTCTTGCGCATTTAAAGTAATGATTCCTTTACCATGCCCAGTCATCACTGTTTGACCATTCATGGGGACTAAAAAGTTAAAACGCAGTCCAAGCGCATCATTATCATTTTTTTTGGGATGAGGCATGATATTTAAGCGTTGAGTTAAATATAGAAAACGCTGCTTTGCTTTTTCTAAATGACGCCAATATTCTATATTTTCAGGTTGATCTAAGGGTGGAATAATATAAGTCAGTTGACAGGATTCACAATAAATTTCATTATCATCATAAGCTAATACCCAGTTGCAAATTTGATGATGTGTATAGTTGTAGCAAGGTTTAAAATATTGATTTGCTAAATTATTGTTTTTCTTAGGTTGCCATTGCTCAATTTCAACCTCATCAAAACAAATCAAATCCTGATCTTTGGCTGAATAACCGATCCTGCAGCCACAAGTGTCACAGTGAGTTTTAGCAAAAAATATTTGCTGCTGACATTCACTACAAGCGAAATAGCGCATAATCCTGATCATTCCATTGAAAATACATAGCTTATTGTCTGCTAAAAATAATCTGTATTCATTAGCTTTTATGCGAAAAATACTATTTTTTGACAAGTGTTGTGTAGGATTCTTTTGAACTTAAATTTAAGTTAAGTCAATTAGCGTCAAATCACTTATTTTTTGCAAATCTTTTGGTTTTATATTTGGTTTATTTTTTTAGGTTTATTTAATTTTTATATTAAAAACAATTACTTACGTATATGTGTGATGCGTATATAACGCATCACATTTAAAGTGGTTTTTGGCAGTAATTTATTGTTTTCATCATTGTGATTCATTTCAAGATTCATTTAACTAAAATGCTTAATTTACCTTAGTTGAATGAATCTTGCTTATATAGGTTGATTTTATGGTGTGGTGTATAAGCCATCAACAGGCGACATTATCAAGTAAACTGGATTTATTACTTAAGAGAGCCAAAGCTAATACAATAAGAAACAACTCATTAGAAAAATAAGCAATCACCAAAATTTAAATCAGATGGATGATTTAAAATATAATTTAACAGGCAACGCAACAGGGTGAACATGAGCTAAATAATAAGTATTACAAATACACCATATTTAACATAATGTTCATTATACGAAATTGGATTTATATAACGTTTTGCTAACTTGTAATATAGTTGAGATCAAATATTACTTAATTTCTCAAGCTTTCAACCCATCAAGTGACTCAGTGATTGCTTAAGCTTAATTAAGACACTGTCTTAAGGATAATGCATTAGTCATGACCAATTGATTCATCATCTCCATAATGACTTATTAAAACCAAAGAGCCTTTCTATTATTTCTAAACATCTGGCAGTAGCATATTTTCTATTTTTATAGTGACAAGCATTTGATATTCACAGTAAACCAAAAAAAACTTTGAATACATTTTATTTTTACAATATCTAGATGGTACTCTGACCATTATGTATGAAAGACAGAAAACCAACTACAACATATTAAACAAATTGGTTGAACTATAGCAATATGAAATGATTGAGATAAAAGGTTAGCTTAAGCTTCCCCTTATGCATACCACAACATAAAAAGCTGATAAATATAACAAAGATACTAATCTCTAAGAAATTATGCTGAGCTCTAAAACTTAAGAAGCAATCATTAAAAAATAAATTTTAATCCTATTCTTGATTCCTGAAGTTAGAAACTGGATATTTTAATTACCTGAAATATATTTCAGGTAATTGATGGCTTTTATTTTTGCATCAAATAACGTTGAATCTCTGACAATACTTGTTGCGGTTTTTCACCATGCAACCAATGACCAGCACCTTCAATAAGTTGAATCTCTGCCGCTGGAAATTGGCTATATACCGCCGCAAAATGCTCAGGTGTAGCCAAATAGTCTGAATTCCCACCACGTAAAAACAAACAAGGCTTATTCCAAGCGCACTGTGTTTTCCAAGCTAAAATATCAGAATAATGTTGCTTTAATGCTGCAACGTTAAACAACCACTGCCCTTGATGAAAGGATTTTAATAAAAATTGAATCACCATCATTTCATCAATATATTGCTGCATGATTATCGTGGCTTGCTGGCGTGTTGTAACCTGAGCATTTTCAACAGCAATCAGCGCTTGAAAGATTTCATTGTGATGATAATCAGCCGAAGCAATTGGAGTGATATCCAATACCACTAATTTTTCTATACGCTCAGGAGCGACTGCTGCTAAACGCATTGCAGTTTTTCCACCCATGGAGTGACCAATCACACTAAAATTTTCAATATTTAAATAATCTAAGGTTTCAAGTATATCTTGTGCTAATACATCATAATCATGTTGATCGGCATGTGGTGATAAACCATGGTTGCGCACATCGATTTGCAAGGTTGCATAGTCTTGCTGTAAAGCGCGTGCCAACATACCCAGATTGCTTAAGCTACCAAATAAACCATGAATAAAAACTAAGGTTTTTTCTGATGTTGTTGAGTGAGTTTGATATTGGTAATGGAGTCGCATAATTCTAAAAAACATACAGAGGTGTAGTTATATTGATTTGCTTTAAATGATTAAGCAAGCGCTTCTTTCCAAGTCATTGCTAATAGATTTGTGTCAGTCAATTTCCGTGGCTTTGCATCGTTCTTTTATTGAGGCTAGTCAAAGATTCTATTTGGCAGATTTAGCCTGAGCTGTATTTTTATAAAAGATGATCAGATTGGTCAATCGATTAGTTATTTGTTAAACATTGCATGACTAACAAGTGAAGGTAAGATTAGATGAATTGATTTGCTTTAAATATAAAAATCACCAATAAAATTAAATTAATCCCCTGTTTTTGCTTTAATTTTATAAAAATGAAAGATGTTGCCATAGGTTTATATCTGAAAAAGATTTATAAATAGGCCTGTTTTTAACCTTAATAAAAATTGTTTGCTCTATATTTATAGTTTGTAATTTTATGTCTATAGATGATGCAATTCAGTCGATTCATTTTGTATTTGACTTATCAATATTGTCGCTAAAATGCGAAAAAATATTAAAAAAATGGAAGTTTTTAACATTGTGAAATACTTGCAAAATTTACAATATAACACTCATACAAAAGCTCTATCTTTTAGTACTTTCTAACCACTTAAAAGATCGATTGTAGAAAATTATGCAATAATAGCGCAAACTTTGCATCCATCTTGCAAATCATTGTTGCAAATTTCAACTTGGAGTAATTTGAATGAGTTTAGCCATTTTGGTGATTCACGGACCGAATCTAAACCTGCTTGGACAGCGTGAACCAGAGGTTTATGGTTATCTAACATTAGAAGATATTAACCAACAACTTATTCAACAAGCTGAAGATAAGCAGCTTAAACTAGCCATCTTTCAAAGCAATTGGGAGGGTGCAATTGTGGATCGTATTCATGAAGCGAAACAGCAAGGGGTGCAATTTATTGTGATTAATCCTGCTGCTTTCACCCATAGCTCTGTGGCATTGCGTGATGCACTTTTGGGTGTGGACATTCCTTTCATTGAAGTGCATTTATCTAATGTACATGCACGTGAAGCATTTAGACATCATTCGTATTTATCAGATAAAGCAGTTGGCGTAATTTGCGGACTTGGTGCCAAAGGTTATGCAGCAGCAGTCGATTATGCGATTGCAAAAATTCAACCATCTCATTAAGACTCAGGACTTGAACCCATGGATATTCGTAAAATTAAAAAACTCATCGACCTGATGATTGAATCTGATCTACAAGCTATTGAAGTAAAAGAAGGCGATCAATCGATTGCTTTAACACGTCGTGTACCTGTGGTTGCAGCACCTGTTGCAGCTATGCCAGCCCCAGGTGCTGCAGCACCTTCTGCACCAAAGTCTGCGCCACGTGGTGCGGTAGAAACTTCTCCAATGGTCGGTGTATTTTACGCAGCTTCAAGCCCTGGTGAAGCACCTTTTGTTAAAGTGGGTCAAACGGTAACTGCAGGCGAAACATTGGGTATTATCGAAGCGATGAAAATCATGAATCCAATTGAAGCGACACAAAGCGGTGTTATTGAAGAAATTTTAGTGAAAAATGGCGAAGTGATTCAATTCGGTCAACCACTTTTCCGTTATCGCGCTTAAGTCATCATCACGAGGAACGATAATGTTGCAGAAAGTATTAATTGCAAACCGTGGTGAGATTGCCCTACGCATCACCCGCGCTTGCAAAACATTAGGCATTAAAACCGTAGGGATCTATTCAGATGCCGATAAAGACCTAATGCACCTACGCTTTTGTGATGAAGCTGTATGTATTGGCCCGGGTGCAAGTAGTGAAAGCTATTTAAACATCCCCGCAATTATTACCGCAGCAGAAATCACAGGTGCAGATGCCATTCATCCTGGTTATGGCTTTTTATCAGAAAATGCTGAGTTTGCTGAAATTGTAGAAACTTCAGGTTTTATTTTTATTGGTCCACGTCCAGAACATATCCGTTTAATGGGTAATAAAGTTTCTGCAATTACCGCAATGCGTAAAGCTGGCGTACCGACAGTACCTGGTTCTGCTCATGCAGTGACCACACAAAATGCCTTAGAAGAAGCCAAAAAAATCGGTTTTCCACTGATTGTTAAAGCAGCTTCTGGTGGTGGTGGTCGTGGTATGCGTATTGTTGAGCGTGTTGATACCCTACTTGAATCAGTACAAGCGGCGCAGCGTGATGCCGAGATGTGGTTTGGTGATGACACGGTCTATATGGAACGTTTCTTACAAAAACCACGCCACGTTGAAGTCCAAGTACTTGCCGATGGTAATGGTCATGCGATTCATTTATTTGATCGTGACTGTTCATTACAACGTCGTCATCAAAAAGTATTGGAAGAGGCACCAGCGCCAAACTTACCCGAAGATGCGCGTGCCCACATTCTAGAAGCCTGTGTTCATGCATGTCAATTAATGCAATATCGCGGTGCAGGTACTTTTGAGTTCTTATTTGAAGATGGTGAATTCTTCTTTATTGAAATGAATACCCGTGTACAAGTAGAACATCCTGTTACTGAACAAGTCACAGGTATTGATATTATTGAACAGCAATTACGTATTGCCGCTGGCTTGGGGCTTAATATCCAACAAGAAGATGTGGTATGTAAAGGTCATGCGATTGAATGCCGTATCAATGCAGAAGATCCAACCACATTTATTCCATCACCAGGTAAAATTGAACAATTTTACGCGCCAGGTGGTGCAGGTATTCGTTTAGATTCACATATCTATGCAGGTTACAGTATCCCGCCTTACTATGATTCAATGATTGCTAAAATTATTGCCCATGGTAAAGATCGTGAAACTGCGATTGCACGCATGAAACAAGCTTTAGATGAAACGATTTTAAGTGGTATTAAAACCAATATTCCACTGCATCGTGAATTGATTCTAGAAGATGCGAATTTCTGTAAGCAAGCCATGGATATTCACTATCTTGAAAAACACTTGCTTAAACAATTAGAGTTACATGCTGAAAAAGTTGTTTAATATCTAAACTAAAAAGTCACTCCAAGGAGTGGCTTTTTTTTAGGGATGAATACGTTTTAAAGTGGCAAAACATTGATTTGGTTCGTCTTCTAAACAAAAAGAAATATGAGATGCTGTATGCCACTTAATCGCAATACGGGTGACTTCCCCACTTTGATCTTCTTGAATCCCAGAGCAATCTTGTTCATTATTATCATAACGAATATTTAAAGTAAGACGTGCGGGTACAAGCTGAGGATCAAGACTAGGCTGATAGTCATATACCCCATAAGACCATTCTTTACCACTCCGGATAAAAATATCATTATTAGTTCTAAAATTATAATATTCGGTACATTTCTTATTTTCAGTAATTGGCATTCCCCACAAGCCTACCAATGCAGGTCTTGTCGTTATTTTAATCTGGTTTTGCATATTTTCTACCGCGACAGGTGCGCTATAACTGGAGCTTATAGCAGTTGCAGCTAAAATCGCAATGAGTACCTTTTGTTTCATAAAAATCTGACTAATGTATGAGAAAGTTACATCAAATGAAGTGTTTGAATTTGATATTCATCATACTGCTTACAGCTTGAATACTCTAGCGTTTTAGAATCAAAGTTATGTTGCTTTTTATTATCAAATTAACTTGATATCCGCTTAGGTAGTGAACCTACCAAAAATAAACCCAATAAAGTCACCAGTGCTGCCAATATAAAAATGATCTCTCCACCTAAACGTTGCCAATAGTACCCAGCTAAAATACTGCCTAGTGCGACACCTATTCCCCATACAGTACTATACAAGGCTTGGGCACGTCCTTGTTGTTGCGGTGAAAAATACTCAAAAATTACTCTCATGGCAATTAAATGAAATAAACCAAAACTAAAAGCATGTATAGTCTGGGCGGCAGCGTGTATCCATAACGAATGAGTAAATAGCCCCACAATTCCCCAACGCAATGCAGTGAGAATTAAACACATACTAACCAAAATCCGCCATCCCCAACGTCGAAAGAAAAATTGCGCACAGGCAAACATAATAATTTCTGCAATCACTCCAATCGACCACAATCCACCGATTATACTGGTACTAAATCCATGGCTTTTTAAATAGTTGCTATAGAAACTGTAAAACGGTGCATGTGAAAATAATAAGATCAGTTCTATAAGGAAAAAAGCACGTACCACAGGCTGTTTAATTACAGGTAAAATAGATTGCATATTTTGTTGCGCTTGCGGGGCATTGTCAGGTTCTTTAATACTCAATGACCACAAGAAAGCCAGTGTACCCATACACAGCAGCACAATAGGCAAATGACGAATATGTATCAGATCTAAGATGGCGCCAATTGCAAACACGGCGACAATAAACCCAATCGATCCCCACTGGCGCACTTTTCCATACAGTACTGCCCGCTTTTCGCCCAACCAAAATGCTGTCACCCCTTCAAATTGCGCCAAAATGGCATTTTGAAAAAAGCTAAAAATGAGCATTAATAAAGCTATAGATTGAAAATGGTTAGGGATAATAAAGATCAGTAACCAAATGCAGGCTTCAACCCAAGTTGCCACCCTGACCAAGAACATCCTTTTACCCGATTTATCTGCAATCCACCCCCAAATAAAAGGTGCAAAAAAGCGCGTAATAATGGCCAAAGATGCCAAAAATCCAATTTCGGCATAATTAAAACCTTGATCTTCTAAATACAAATTCCAATATGGCATAAAGGTGCCAACGATAGCGTAATAAAAGAAGTAAAATCCAGCGAGACGATTTTGGATGCGCATGATGGCCGCAAAACAACAGAAATAAGCCACAATGTTACACCCAAAACCAGTGGATTTTTATAATCTATTTGTTTTGACCACTCGCTGAGTCTATGTTTTTATTATTAAATTGAAGAAAAACTAATCAGATTAAGGTTCTATTGTTCTTTATAGTTATAATGGATTAATAACGTAAAAATAGATAATCAAACTCATCAGAAGCATAATTGCCATAAAAAGATAAGTGTTTAGATTATTAAAACTTAATAAAAATTTCTTTAATTCCATACTATCCTCGGTATCTGTGTTAAATGGTTTTAGAAATTATAAACAATTCTAAATAACAAGATGTGAGTGCTCAACAGAAATAATAAAATGTGCTAAAAACGACACGTTTTAGATGGTTTTTTTTACACAGTTTTACATTGTTAATAATTTCTTAACAATGTTATTTATTGTTGTAGTAGGTATAGCTTATATGCATTCTTAAAAAAAAAGCATTGCTTTTTAGCAATGCTTTTTTTGTGTTCTGACTGCTTATTGTAAAGGCAGATGCTGTAAATCATTCAACTCTTTACGACTGTAGCCGCGAGATGCTAAAACTTTCTTGATACCAAGAATGACATCTTCATCCGTTGCTTGTTTTAATGCTGCAATCAATTGTTCATTTGATTTGCATGAACAATCGTTTTCAACACAAGCAGTTTGATTTTTATGTGCGTTGACCTGCTGATCAGAGAACAGTTTTTGCCAAAAACTCATAGAGCCTTCATTGATAATCTAACATAGTTCGAAATATAGACAATATATAAAATAAAGCAAGTGGACATGAGTGACAAAAGCAGCAGTTGATTAAGCATTTTTTCGATTAGGCTTTGGATTTTAAACGATATTATGAAGTAATTGGGACTTGATTTTCTATAACTTATTATTTTAACTACATAATAAAAGGAGCTCTGTTAAGCTCCTTTTATCGTTTAAATCTTTAATTTTAGTGCTAAAAAAGCTTATTTCAATTCAAGCAACACACCAGATTCAACATGATGGGTATAAGGGAACTGGTCAAATAAAGCGAATTTCGTCACCTGATGCGTTGCAGCTAAAGTCTGAAAATTGTCGTATAAGGTATCTGGATTACATGAAATATAAATGATACGTTTAAAGCGCTGTAACAATTTTAAAGTCTCATCATCAATACCAGCGCGTGGCGGATCAACAAATACGGTATCAAAGTCATAGCTAGTAATATCAATATTGGCTTCTTGTAAACGTCGGAATTCACGTTCACCGTTATAGGCTTGCGTAAATTCTTCTGCAGACAAACGTGCCACTTGAATATTATCAATTTGGTTTTGTTGGATATTCCACTGCGCAGCATAGACCGACGACTTAGCCAGTTCTGTAGCTAATACACGGCGAAAACGTGTTGATAGCGGTAAAGTAAAGTTACCATTACCACAGTACAACTCTAATAAGTCTTTTTCTGAATGATCCGCAGCTTCACATGCCCATTGCAGCATTTTTTGACATACTTGTGCGTTTGGCTGAGTAAAACTACTTTCAATTTGTTTATAAATATATTCGCGCTCAAACACGGAAAGTTTTTCAACGACAAACTCATCAGTTAAAACAAATTTTTGCCCACGGCAACGCCCAATCAATTTCACATTCAGTTGATCGGCCAATTGTTTTGCTGCCGGTAACCAATTTTCTTCTAATTTACGATGGTAAATTAACGAAACTAACACCTCACCGCTTAAGGTCGCCAAGAAATGTACTTCAAATAAACGCTGTGACAGAATTGGATCTGCTTTCATGGCGTTTAATAATTCAGGCATTAAACGGTTAATGTTTTGGTCGGCAATTTCAAATTGGTCAATACGCACAACCTTTTTTTGCCCCTGTTCGTCACGTTCAAACATGGCATAGAACATATCATCTTCGGTATGCCAAACGCGAAATTCAGCACGCATACGATAATGGTGTTCTGGTGATGCGAACACATCTAAAGCAGGCGGATTAAATTCAGCAAATTGCGCCGTGATACGGGCAAATTTAGCATCAAGTTGTTGTTGGTAAGATGAAGTCATATGCAAACAGGTAAAGCTATGAAAAGTGCTTCATAGTAACAAAATTTAAGGCGCTTACCTAAATTTATCAGGTATAAAATCTATACAATTAAAAAAGGCGCTCTATGTGGAGCGCCTTTTAGTGAAACTAAAACACGTTTAGTCTGCAGAGATATCTTCAAATAAAACTGAAGATAGATAGCGTTCACCGGCATCCGGTAAAATCACCACAATGTTTTTACCTTGGTTTTCAGGGCGTGCGGCTAACTGTGCTGCAGCTGCCATCGCGGCACCACTTGAGATGCCGACTAAAATACCTTCTTGCATCGCGGTTTTACGTGCCCAGTCAATTGCCTCTTGGCTTGGGATCGCAATCACTTCATCCACTAAGTCTAGATCTAAGTTTTTAGGAATAAAGTTAGCACCAATACCTTGGATCTTATGTGGCCCCGGAGTTAAATCTTCACCACGTTTGGCTTGCGTAATAATGGCAGATTCAGCAGGTTCAACCGCAACTGAATAAAGCGCTTGCTGTTGTACTTGCTCAAAATAACGTGAAATCCCGCTAATGGTACCGCCTGTACCCACACCAGACACTAAGATATCCACTTTACCGCCAGTCGCTTGCCAAATTTCAGGACCAGTGGTGGTTTCATGAATTTTTGGATTGGCTGGGTTTTCAAACTGTTGTGGCAGGTAATAGAGTTCTGGTTGTTCTTGAGTTAAGCGCACTGCTTCATCCACGGCGCCTTTCATGCCTTTAGCAGGTTCGGTTAACACCAAATTGGCGCCCAGTGCTTTAAGCACCTTACGACGTTCAATACTCATACTCGCAGGCATAGTTAAGGTAATTGGATAACCTTTAGCTGCTGCCACAAATGCCAATGCAATACCGGTGTTACCACTGGTTGGCTCGACAATATGCATGCCCGGCTTTAATACACCGCGTTGCTCTGCATCTGTAATTAAGGCAGCACCGACACGACATTTTACTGAAAATGCTGGATTACGCGCTTCAACTTTTGCCAGTACCGTGGCACCGCCTGTAATGGCACGGTTAATACGAACTAATGGCGTATTACCAATGGCTTCAGCGTTATTTTCGTAAACTGCAATACCCAAGTTATTTGGGGTTGGAAAAGCTGCATCGGTCATGTGTCTATCCTTCACATTTATTCAATTATGGGGTTTATCATACGCCAATTTTTTTAAATTTATCTTGTCTGATACATCAAGGGTACGCTTATTTTTCTATAAATAATTTATCTGTTTTAGCGATTAAACTGCGGTTAATTTAAGCGAAAATGTGTAAAATCGCCAATTTAATAATGAACAAAAACGATTAAAATTAAAATATTGTTCGGAGAATTGCAAAAAATCACGGAGATATATCCCGTATCGTCATAAAATATAGCAAGTTTGTATTCGGTTTTTTCGATAATGGTTTTTATGGTAATAAAGCGATAATGATATCTATACACAGCAAAAAGAGAGCGTTTTGCTGCTCTCTTTTTGGCTTTTTGCAACTGTGATTTAAGAGACTAACATTTCACGTAGCTTAAATTTTTGAATTTTACCGGATGGTGTCATCGGAATATTGTCCCAAACTTCTAGGCGCTCTGGTAAATATTGCTTGGCGAGATTGTGTTGCTGTAAAAAAGTCAGAATTTCGCCCAATTCCAAGGCTTGTGCTGAATCTTTGAGTTTTACAATGGCACAAGCACGCTCACCTAAGCGTTCATCTGGATAAGCAACCAACGCTACGGTGGCAATTTTAGGATGTTGATACAGCAACGATTCAATCTCTGCCACCGGAATATTTTCACCACCACGGATGATGACATCTTTTTTGCGCCCACAAATGCGGATATAGCCATGTTCATCTTGATAGGCAATATCACCGGTATCAAACCAATCCTCGCTATTGGTGTCATTTAAATGCGGACGTTTTAAATAACCGGCAAAGTTAGAACAGCTACGTACCCATAAACGCCCTGCGCTATTGACGGGTTTTTCTTGGCCATGTTTATCGACGATTTTAATTTCTACACCCTTCAGTGCCTTACCATCGGTATGACAAGAGCGCTCATCTGGATCTTCAATTAAGGTCATGGTCACGGCGCCACATTCCGTCATACCCCAAGCAGAAATCACTTTAATATTTAAGTTTTGCCGTGCTTGTTCAACTAAAGGTCCGGGAATCGGTGCACCAGCACATAGGAAAGTCTTTAAAGATGGAATTTGGGTATTAAATTGGGCCACTTGGCTGGAAAGATCATTTAAAAATGGCGTGGATGCCATGGTAAAACTGACCTGTTCATTTTGAATGACTGCAATCGCTTGATTCACCTCCCAAATATCTTGCAGCACTGCTTTGGCTTGTAACCAAATCGGCATCATTAAGCCGTACATAAAACCGGTTTGATGTGCCATCGGCGATGCCATCAGCACCACATCGTTTTGGTCTAAATGTAAAGTATTGGCATATTCGACAATATTGGCAAATAAAGTATTTGAGGTATGCATTACGCCTTTGGGTTCACCGGTGGTGCCCGAGGTAAAAATCAGTTGCGTGACTTGATCTGGATCTAAAACATATTGATCTAATTCAGCAATCTCTTCTTCACTCAGCTCATGTGCCAGCAATTGCTGAAAACTGCCTTGTTGCTCATCAATCACCAAAACCTGTTCAAGCGTCGGAATTTTGCTTTGCAGTTGCGTAGCCAAAGTAGCATGATCAAAACCGCGAAAGATTTTTGGTACCACAAACAGTTTGGCTTCGCCGTGTTTGAGCATAAATTCTAGTTCACGCTCGCGAAAAATCGGCATTAACGGATTAAGCACAGCACCAATCCGACTACATGCCAAATACAGTAAGGTAAATTCCCACCAATTGGGCAATTGACAGGCCACGACATCATGCGCTTGAATACCCAAACGTTTTAAGCCCAGTGCCATTTGATTGGTGAGTTGCCAAATCTGTGTATAAGTAAAACTCTGAGTTGTTTGCTGCTGTTTATAACTGACTAAAGCAGTTTTATTGGGTTGCTGCGCTACGGCCTGTTTTAGCGCGTCCAAAATAGTAAAATTATGCCAATAACCGTGTTGTTGCATATAGGCACGGCGTCCTTCAATCAGCACTGCATCAAATTCCATGTCCTGATGTCCTTATTGATTTTTATTGTTGTTTTTTATTATGCCGGCACAGCTTTGCGTCCTGCTTTATGCCGAGCAATAATAGTTTTCATAATTTGTGCGGTGCCATCGCCAATTTGGAAACCTAAGATATCGCGTAGGCGTTGCTCCATGACACCGCGGTCATAACCGGCATGGCCAAAGGTCAGTAAGCATTGATGCACCACATCATAAGCGAGTTTTGGGCCCCACCATTTACACATACCCGCTTCAGCGGTGTGCGGTAGATGGTTGTCTTTAAGCCATAAGGTTTGTAAACACAATAAACGCGCAGCTTCTACTTGGGTTTCATAATCCGCCAATGGATGCGAAACACCTTGGAATGCAGTTAAAGGTTTACCAAAGGCTTCTCGTTCTGCAGCATATGCCCATGCTTCATCTAAACTTACCCGTGCCACAGCCAATACTTGTAGGCCAATCAGAGCGCGTGAAAAGTCAAAACCTTGCATGACTTGTACAAAGCCTTTGTTTTCATCACCTAAGCGATGATTGACAGGGACGCGTACGTTTTCAAAGAAAATCGACCCACGACCAATGGCACGTTGACCATGACAATCAAAACGGGTGGTGCTAATACCGGGTAGATCCATCGGTACTAATAAAGCAGTCACCCCATGAGCACCTGATTCAATCGAGCCAGTACGCCCAAAAATGACCGCAGCATCGGCTTGATCAGCCGCGGAAATTGAAGTTTTTTCGCCATTTAGCACATATTCGTCGCCATCTCTCTCGATTTTTAAACGTAAACTGCCTGCATCTGAACCACCACGCGGCTCGGTTAAGCCAATGGCAAATAGTGCTTCTCCACGGGTGAGTTTATGTAGCCACGGCGTGACGACTTCAGGATCACCATGCTCTGCCAAAATCTGACCATTCAGTGAAGCGAGTAAATTAATATAAGAGAAACTTAAATCATATTTGGCCACAGCTTCGTGAATTACGCCTGCAGCTAAGCGCCCCATGTCTTGACCGCCATAATGTTCGGGTAATTCTGGGGCAATAAAGCCCATTTCACCCATCATTTTCATTAAATCACGGTCAAAAATACGGCTTTGATCACGCGCTAAAAAACCCGGCGCAATATATTTTTGTGCAAATTTTTCCACGGTTTCGCTTAAAAATTCTAAGTCTGCATCGATATAAGGATTTTTTGACATATCATGACTCCTTATTTGGCATACTTACGGAATTCAGGCGCGCGTTTTTCTTTTAAGGCATTGACGCCTTCACGTGATTCCTCAGTATCGTAATACAGTTTCAGTGCATACATGCCCATGCCGGCAATACCGGCTTGATGTGCGGTATCCATGTTAAAGCTACGTTTGGCAATTGCAATTGCGGTTGGACTGCGCTGACACAGTTCTTCACCCCATGCCTGAACTTCAGCATCGAGTTGATCATGTGGTACGCATTTATTGGCAAGCCCCATTTCAACCGCTTCTTGACCACTATAACGACGGCACATATACCAAATTTCACGGGCTTTTTTCTCACCCACCACACGGGCTAAAAACGCCGTGCCATAACCAGGATCCACAGAGCCCATTTTAGGGCCTACTTGTCCAAATACAGCCTTGTCTGAACAAATAGTCAGATCACAAATAGTGGCTAAAACGTTACCGCCACCAATGGCATAACCTTGTACACGCGCAATTACGGGTTTGGGTACATCACGAATGGCAGTATGTAATTCTTCCATCGGTAAACCAATCGTGCCACGGCCATCATAATTGCCATCATGTGCAGATTGATCACCACCAGTACAAAAGGCGCGATCGCCAGCCCCTGCTAACACAATCGCCCCGACATTTTTGTCATAGCCGGCTTTATATAAGGCTTTAATTAGCTCATCACAGGTGGTACCACGAAAAGCATTCATTTTGTCGGCACGGTTAATGGTAATCCATGCCACACCGTTTTTAACCTCATATAAAATATCTTCAAAATTCATGCTTTTATTTCCTTGACTAATTGCTTCGTAATGCATTGTTGTTCTTCCTTGTTTGTTATTGTTCAATTAACCATTCATGGTTAAACCACCTGAGACACTGAGTACTTGTCCGGTAATAAAGGCAGCGTCATCGCTTAAGAAAAAGCTAATTGCTGAGGCAAGATCATCAGGTTGACCTAAACGCCCGAGCGGAATGGCTTTGGTAAAGGCTTCACGCAGTTTTTCTGGGTTAGGTGCAGCATCCGTTACACCAGCCAACAGCGCAGTTTCTGTCGGTCCCGGACAAATGACATTTAAAGTGATGTTGTGGCGTGAATGTTCGCGTGCCAAAGTTTTAGAAAAAGATAGTAATCCGCCTTTACATGCGGCATAAACAGCTTCGCCTGATGAGCCGACACGTGCCGCATCTGAGGCAATATTGACAATCCGGCCGCCTTTACGTGCCACCATACCGCCTAACACGGCGTGATGCATATTCAGCATACCCACCAAGTTAATTTGAATCAGCTTTTGCCATTCATTTGGCTCGGTTTGTACAAAGGGTTTAAAAATATCCCAACCTGCGTTATTGACTAAGCCAGTAATGGGTCCCAATTTTTGCTCGACTTCAGCCACCGCCGTGCTGACAGCATCACTTTGGGTAATATCACACGCCACGGCTAAAGCTTGGGTGCCCAAGGCTTCAAGCTCTTGTTGTAGGGCTTGAGCTTTATTTAAATCTAAATCAAAAATTGCAACTTTAGCGCCTTCTTGTGCTAAACGCTTACAAGTTGCCGAACCAATCCCACCTGCTCCACCAGTGACAATCACTACTTGATCTTTTAATCCACGCATCCTGCTGATCCTTATTGTTTTGAAATTATGATTAATGATTCATAATTTCAACATAACCAACCTACTCATGAGTTTCAATAGAAAACTCATGAGTTTTTATAATGACATATTGGCAAAAAATACCAGAAAATTAAGTAATCTTTTGATGTTTAAATAGTTTTAAAATAAATCAGATTGGTTTTAGAAATAATTTGCAATAATTATCATTAAGTATTTGTTTTTATAGTCATGAAATAAAAGCCAAACATAGCAAAAATGAAATTTTTTATTTTAATTTATGCTAAAAATTCCACTTTTGTAGTTATAACTTGATTAAATCATGAATCTTATGAATAAATGAGAATTTAATATTTTTTACACTGGCAAACTCTACCAAAACGACGAACCAACAAGCAAAAATTTAAGCCTCTTAATTAGAGTGAATAGACTAAATATTTTAAATAACCGCATAAATTCTCAGCAATCGGATTTGTAATCAGGGAAATTATTACCGACAATAGCGCGATACGACACGTTTACTCAGGGAATGTAATGTCTAACGCTCGCTCTAGCCGTTGGTATCGCAACTTCACACAATCCATTTTAAAGAAAATGGTCTCGCCACAGTTGCTCGGCTCCACTGCAGAATTAGCACAATTGGTTCAAACCACCCCTCACATTCCTGTGTGTTATGTTGTCGAGGATGATTATGTCAGCAATCATGTCTTAATTGAGCAAGAAAGCCAAAAACAAGGTTTACCCGCAGCACTACAGACGCTGCAAGTGGGTACGCAACAAGAACAAGATGCGGTGTTAATTTTAAATGAAAAAAATCCGCAAAATGTGCCTTATCATTATTCAGCCAAACTCATTCGCCTCATTGAAGCTTTAGAGCAAGACCCAACGCTTGATGTGCAGCTGGTGCCTGTGACCATTTTGTGGGGCCGCGCACCAGATTATGAAGATTCTTGGTTTAAAGCGCTGTTTTCTGATGCTTGGGCAAAACCCTCGCATCTCAAACAAATGCTGAATGTATCTTTATATGGTAAAGATAATTATATTGAGTTTCATAAGCCTGTATCGTTACGTGCGTTATTGAATGAAGCCAAAGTTCAACAACCTCATTATTCGCCAGCGCATTTTATTGTTGAGCGTTTAAGTAACAATTTAACCAAGTCTAAAGAAGCGATTATGGGGCCCGATCTGTCGGATCGTCGTAATTTGATTCAAAAACTCATGCAAAGTGAAGCCATTCAAAAGGCCATTTTGCAAGAAAGCATTCATAAAAAAGTCAGCATGTTTGAGGCAGAAAATCGTGCCAAAAGCTATTTAAATGAAATTACTTCAGATTTTTCTTATTCAACTTTACGTTTTGCGGCGTTAAGTTTAGAAAAACTCTGGACACAGCTCTATGACGGTATTGAAGTGCATAACTTTGATACGGTACGGGAACTGGCAAAAGACTATGAAATTGTCTATACCCCATGCCATCGTAGTCATATTGACTATTTACTGTTGTCCTATGTGATTTTCAATCGCGGTTTGATGGTGCCACATATTGCCGCAGGTATTAATTTAAATTTACCTGTAGTAGGTAATATTTTACGTGGTGCAGGCGCTTACTTTATTCGTCGTAGTTTTAACGGCAATATGCTGTACACGGCGGTATTTAAAGAATATGTACATAGCTTATTGTCGCGTAACAGCCCAATTGAATACTTTATTGAAGGTGGACGTTCACGTACTGGACTCTTATTGCCACCCAAAAAAGGTATGTTGTCGATGACCATTCACAGTCATCTACGCGGTGCCACTAAACCGATTGCCTTTATTCCCACTTATTTTGGTTATGAAAAACTGTTTGAAGGTAGCTCATATATCAATGAACTCAATGGTAAACCTAAAGAAGCCGAGTCGGTGTGGGGTTTACTCAGCTCAGTGCGTAAAATTGAAAAAGTCTTTGGTTTGGTGCATGTCAACTTTGGTGATCCAATTTATTTAGATGATATTTTAAAACAAAACGATGCTTTAGGTTTGCAACTCGGAATTAACGATGATCTACCTAAAAATGTGGTAAATAGCGTTACACAAACAGCCAATGCCATTTTAGAGAACATTAATAAAGCAGCAGTGCTGAATCCAATTGCGTTGCTGTCTTTATTGTTACTCAAAGCACCGAAGCATCGTTTGCAGCAAGACACTTTGATTCAACAATTGGACGATTACCGTGCGCTACTGGCGTTAAGTCCTTATGATGTACGGATGATGCTGACCGAATTATCAGGTCGCGCGATTATTGATTACGCCTTAAAACTCAAACAAATTGAACAACACGACGTAGATGGCACTACCTTTATTCAAGTCAGTGACAAGCAACAAGGTTTGCTAAATTACTTTAGCAATAACGTATTACATTGCTTTAGTTTGCCAGCGTTAGTTGCCACAGCACTGATTCGTGGTTATCAGCAGGTAGATGCATTAAAAGCATATGTAGCGCAGTTATATCCGTTCTTTAAAGAAGAGCTGTTCTTAAAATGGGATATGACCGAGTTAGATACAGCAATTGATGACATTCTACAGGCCTTTGTACAGTTACAGTGGTTAGCGCAGCAAGACACTCACCTGCACTTATTGGTTGAAGCGAAACTTCAAGCCTTGGCAGAACTGGCAGATTCAAGCCTGACCAATTTTGCCTTGATGGGGCATATTTTGGCGCAGTTTGCACATCAAGACAGCTTAGGTCTTAGCAAGCTTGAAAAAATGACCAAAATCAGCTTAAAGACTTTACTGGCACAAGGACATTTACATAATAGTTTTTATTTTGATAAAGCCACAGTAAAAAGTTTTGCGCAAAGCTTAAAAAAAACCGGCTTAGCACAAGTACAAGGTGGCAGTATTCAACTTGAGCAAGTAGATGTTTTAAGCTTCTTTAATCCAACTCAAGAGCGCCAATTACACGCTTTATTTGAAGCCACCACATTTAGCGAAAAAGTGCTTAAAGAGTTCGAACCTAAAGCAAAAGCTTAAAAAAAACCTCTATTTATCAAGTGCTCCATTAGGAGCGCTTGGTAAATATCAAAATAACTAATAATCTTCTTCATTAAAAACCATTGACTTTCCCCTGTATTAAATAATTCTCATTCCTGAACTGTTTTATACTAAGCCTCTTTTTATTTTGTAACATATGAGACAGCTTTCATGAATGATGCGCTTGAAATTAAAGCCATGCGTGATGCCTCTGAACACGTGGTCACGATTTTAAAATCATTAGCCAATAGCGACCGCTTAATTATTCTGTGTCATTTGTCGCAACAAGAATTAAATGTCTCGCAAATTGAGCACATCACCCAAATTCATCAACCCACTTTATCTCAACAATTGATGATGTTACGTAAAAGCGAGGTGGTGAGCACCCGCCGTGACGGTAAACAGATCTTTTATTCGATTCAAGATCCCAAATTAGTCACCATTCTCACCACCCTGTATCAGCTATATTGCCCAAAACCTTAAAGATTCATTTTGGTTCTTTAGCATTTTTTATGCATAATATATCTAAAAATATGATTTAGATGATTCTTATGCGCCTTTCTCTGCCAGCATGGCAATGGTTGAAGCATTATCAGCTAGCTGATTTTCGTGCCGATCTCCTCGCAGCATTTATTGTTTTGGCCATGCTGGTACCGCAAGGTATGGCCTATGCCATGTTAGCGGGCTTACCGCCAATGATGGGTTTATATGCCAGTATTATCCCCATGATGATCTATGCCATGATTGGCGGAAGTCCAACTTTATCGATTGGGCCTGTGGCGATTATTTCGATGATGACCTTTGCTACCTTAAATCCACTCTTTGAAGTGGGCTCGCCCGTGTATATCGAAGCGGCATGTTTATTGGCACTGATGGTCGGTATCATTTCTTTGTTATTGGGTGTTTTGCGCTTTGGCTTTTTAATCCAATTAATTAGCCATCCTGTTATTAAGAGTTTTATTATTGCCTCGGCGCTGTTGATTGCAGTGGGGCAAATTAAATTTTTATTTGATGTTCCTTTACAAGCCAATAATATTCCTGAATTTATTTTAAGTTTATGGCACTACTTTGCGTATATTCATGGGTATAGTCTGTTATTGGGTATCGCGGCCATTTTATTTTTGATCTATCTGCCTGCTGTCTTTAAACGTCTACGCCTCAGTGCCTTTTGGGTAAGAGCAATCCCTTTATTTCTGGTCTTACTGTCTATTGCACTGGTGGTCGTGTTTGATTTAAACAATATTGGCATTAAGACAGTCGGTGCGATTCCCTCAGGTTTTCCACCACTGCATTTTCCGCATTGGAATATAGACTTAGTGATTCAGCTGCTTCCTGGTGCCAGCATGATTGCGATGGTGAGTTTTGTAGAATCATTATCCATTGCTCAAGCCACAGCCTTACAACAACGTAGCCAACTCAATAGTAACCAAGAATTGATTGCACTTGGTGTAGCCAATATCAGTGCAGGGCTCAGTTCTGCCTTTCCTGTTACGGGCAGTTTATCGCGTACCGTGGTAAATGCCGATGCGGGTGCCAAGACACCGATGGCGGGGGTGATTTCATCTTTATTTATTGTCGTGGTCAGTTTGTATTTTACTGGATTTTTCCGTGATTTACCTTTAACGATTTTGGCCGCCACCATTATTGTATCGATTTGGAAGCTGGTCGATTTTAAACCATTTATTCAAACTTGGCGCTATTCAAAAGCCGATGGTTTGGCGATGTGGATTACCTTTTTTGCGGTGATTTGTTTGGATATCAGCACAGGTTTGGTGATTGGGATTGTATCGACATTTATGCTGATGTTATGGCGTATCAGTCGCCCGCATATTGCTCAAATTGGCTTAGTACAAGGTACGCAGCATTTTCGTAATGTACAACGCCATCAAGTGAATACTTCAGAACGCGTATTATCAATTCGGATTGATGAAAATCTAAGTTTTTTAAACGCACAAACTTTAAAAGGCTTTTTAGTGAATGCCGTGAGTGAGCATCCAAAGCTCAAGCATGTGGTGATTAACTGTTCAAGTATTAGTAGTATTGACTATAGTGCGCTTGAAATGTTGGAAGATGTAGATGCTGAGCTGAGTAAACTCAATATCCAGCTACATTTTTCTGAGATTAAAGGCCCTGTGATGGATGGCCTAAAACATTCACATTTGCTGACACACTTAAGTGGCAAAATTTATTTAAGTCATTATCAGGCCGTGCGCGAACTGGCGCCAGAAATTCTCGACTAATTTGCTGATATCGCATGTTTTTTTGCATAAAAAGACGGCATAATTTACAGCAAAGAGCCGCTTTTAAAAAGCGGCTTCTATTTTTTATTATTTAAAAACATAGATTTAATTTTTATATCAAAATATTTTTTAAGACATTCAACTTTTCGGTATAAAATACCGTTTCATTTTGTATTTTTTTTGTCCTCGTAATTTCTGACAAGGCCTTCCTATGTTTTCAGCTTTTACGCGTTTGAGCTTAGTCACACGAATTGTGATTGCCATCATCTTAGGTGTGCTTGTGGCTGTGGTTACGCCGCAATATGCACCTTATTTAACGATTCTTGGCGATCTGTTCATTAAGGCACTCAAATCCGTTGCCCCAATTCTCGTATTTGTTCTGGTTTTGTCTTCTATTGCGAACTTTAAAGTCGGTAGTAGTAATGCTTATATTAAACCGATTATGTTGATGTACGCTGCTGGCATGTTCTTAGCTGCTTTAAGTGCAGTAATTGCCAGTATTATCTTCCCAAGTACATTATTTTTAGACTTGCCAGCGCAAGGCGAACTCACTCCTCCGGGTAGCCTGACAGAAATCTTTAGAAACTTACTTTTAAGCTTTATTGCTAACCCAGTCACTGCTATTGCAGAAGCAAACTTTATTGGTATTTTGGCCTGGTCAGTCGCCTTAGGCATCGCTTTCCGTCATGCCTCTGACACCACCAAAGGCGTGTTAAACGACGCTGCCAATGCCGTAAACGCCGTGATTCGTTTGGTGATTAGCTTTGCCCCTTTTGGTATCTTTGGTTTGGTCGCAGTGACCTTTGCCGATGCAGGATTAAACACTTTAATGAGCTATGCACAACTGTTAACGGTATTATTGGGTACCATGTTGTTTGTCGCCTTGGTGATTAACCCGATAATGGTGGGCTTTGTCACACGCGCAAACCCTTATCCGTTGGTGTTACAGTGTTTACGTGAAAGTGGTATTACCGCGTTCTTTACCCGTAGTTCTGCGGCGAATATTCCAGTCAATTTAGACCTAGCTAAACGTTTAGGTGTCCCTGAATCGACTGCCAGTGTTGCCATTCCTTTGGGTGCTGCGATTAATATGGCGGGTGCGTCTGTGACCATTACTGTATTGTCGCTGGCTGCGGTCAATACTCTAGGTATTCCGGTGAGCTTTACCACCATGCTCATTTTGTCTGTGGTTGCGACTGTCTCTGCATGTGGTGCCTCAGGTGTTGCCGGTGGTTCATTGCTATTAATTCCTGTGGCATGTGGTTTGTTTGGTATTTCATCTGATATCGCCATGCAAGTTGTTGCCATTGGTATGGTGATTAGTGTGCTGCAAGATTCAACTGAAACAGCCTTAAACTCATCAACAGATGTGTTATTTACTGCAGCAGTTGACCGCGGAATGCGCTAATATACCGTTGATTTGTATATTGATTATGAAATTATGCCTTTTCAGAATTTACCCAATTGGGTGCAATTAGGCGCATTCTTTCTTGCAGTGAATGCAGGAATGATTAATGTACTTGGCTTGATGACAGTATTACATCAAGCTATTTCACACATGACGGGTAATGTCAGTTTACTGGCAATAAGCTTAGTCCAAGGCAATGCAGATACATTACTGTATGCTTTAGCCATTATTATCAGTTACGTTTTAGGCTCGATGTATAGCGGTCTAATTCTGGCCAATAGCCACTTTCGCTTGGGACGCCGTTATGGCATTCCTTTAAGCTTAGTGGCTTTTTTTATTGTGTTGTGTTGGTGGTTTTTACCGTATTGGCCACGTTATGCACTCCTATGGGCCGCCGTGGCCATGGGTTTACAAAATGCTATGGTGAGTCATTATCAAGGGGCGATCATTCGTACCACGCATTTATCCGGGGTTTTGACTGACTTAGGTTTAGCCTTAGGGTATTTTTTGCGTGGTTTAAATGTTGGCCGCCGTCGAGTCATGTTGCATCTTTTGATTTTATTTGGCTTCTTAGGCGGTGGAATCATTGCCAGTTGGATTTATCCTTTATTACAATCCGATGCATTATTAGTACCTGCTGCTTTAAGCTTGGTGATGAGCTTAGTGTATTGGCTCATCTATTGGTATTATCGACACACTTAATTTGGGAAACGTTATGAAAAATGCATTACAGGCACAACTGCTAAAAGCCGGTTTGGTCGATAACAAAAAAGCGAAAAAACTTTCGAAACAAGCAGTGCATGAACAGCGCACTGGGCAAAGCAATGAAGCTGAACTCAAAGCCAAAATTGCCCAAGACCAACAAGCTAAGTTAGAAAAAGATTTAGCTTTGGCAGCTGAAAAGAAAGCCCAGTTACAACAAAAAGAGCTCAAAGCGGCCATCATTCAAATGATCAAACAGCATAAAATTAGTAATATTGATGGTGAAATCAGTTATCAATTTATTGATGGCACGATTAAAAAAATCTACCTGAATCAGCAAATTTATAATGCTTTAGTGGCCGGTTCTTTAGTAATTGCCAAAGATGGCGATAGCTATGCCGTTTTACCTAAAGCTTTGGCTGAACGTATTGATGCCAAAATGCAAGGCTTTATTTTGGTGAATAATTCACAGAAAAATGAAGACACCACTGATGAAGAAGATCCATACGCAGCCTATGTGATTCCTGATGATTTAATGTGGTAAGTTTTTTACATAAACCCGCCGTATGCGGGTTTTTTTGTATCTATTTCTTAAGATTAGGTTATTAATCCACCAATGGACTTTTTTTTAACCGCCTGCTCACTTAAGCTCTAATTCCATTTAAAACATGAGGTTTTATTTTGCAGCGCATTCAAACAATGACCTATCAGTTACAAACTTGGGCAGACCAGTATCCTTGGTTAGAAATGCTCACCTCGTTAAGTTTAGTCATATTGGTTGCTATTTTAGCCAACTTTATCGCCAAGCATGTGGTGGTTCGTGGTATTCGTGCGCTTATTGCGCGAATTAATAGTCAACACTACGACGTATTAACTCAGCATAACGTTATCCGCCGTATTGCGAATATCGTGCCTGCAATTGTGATTATGAATGGGGTTGTGACTGTAGCGCATCTTTCTGAAAAAGTGATCAGTCTCGTGCAAATGGCAGCTCAAGCTTTTATTTTCTTCACGATTGCTTTAGCCATTAGCGAGATTCTCAGCATCTTTAATGTGCTCTATCAACGCAATCCTAAATCACGCAATAAGCCAATTAAAGGTTATTTACAACTTGTTAAATTGATCATTTTTATTGTCTGTGGTTTGATGATCTTAGGGACTTTCTTACAAAAAGATGTCTTTACCTTATTGGCTGGCTTTGGTGCAATGGCAGCCGTGCTAATGTTGGTATTCCAAAATACCATTTTGTCCTTGGTCGCTTCGGTACAAATTTCCTCGTATGACATGGTCAGAATTGGTGATTGGATTGAGATGCCGTCATTAAATGCAGATGGTGATGTGATTGATATGTCTTTACATACCATTACCGTACAAAATTTTGATAAAACTTTAACGACCATTCCAACCAATAAACTGGTCACAGATACTTTTAAAAACTGGCGAGGTATGAGCAATGCGGGTGTGCGTCGCATGAAGCGCGCTTTGTTTATTGATCAAACCAGCATACATTTTATGACTGTAGATGAACAACAGCGTTTAAAAGAATTTTTACTCTTAGATCAATATCTAGATCATAAAAATTCTGAACTTGCGAATTTCAATCAGCAGTTATCTAACCAAGCCGTATATAACCAACGTCGTTTAACCAATTTGGGGACTTTTCGGGCTTATGTAGAATTCTATCTACGCCAGCATCCTGGTATTGCTCAAAATCAATCTATTTTGGTGCGTCAGTTACAGCCGACTGCACAAGGTTTACCTTTAGAAATTTATGCTTTTAGTAATACTACTGTGTGGAAGGATTATGAAGCCATTCAATCCGACATTTTTGATCACTTGATCGCAATTTTGCCAGAATTTGGTTTGAGTATTTACCAAGCCCCTTCTGGACAAGATTTTCAAGTTTTAAAATAATAACTCTAATTCTATCAAAGCTCAGTCCTACAATGCTGAGCTTTTTTATTTTTATCAAAACTATTCACAACCTTTAAACCGATGTAGTCTTTTTCGCCAATTTTTATCATACTGAGTATATCATCTGTTATGTTCCGCTCCTGATCTTATGCTGAAGCTGCGGGATAAAAGAATTATTCAGTTTTTAGAGTATTTGATCCTATGTTAAAGTGGTTTGAAAAGCGCGTAAATCCCTATCCGATGGAGGATTTAAACAAACCACTGCCCACTACATTTTTTGCTTTTGTGTGGCAAGCCTCTAAAGGCGTACGTCCTTATTTATTGTTTTTAGTACTGTGTACCGCAGGTGCCGCCAGTTTTGAAGCATTATTGTATGCCAAAATTGGCGATTTAGTGACTTGGCTCAGTCAAACAGCGCCACAAGACTTTTTAACACAGCATCAAAATAATCTAATTATTTTAACTTGTATCTTATTGGCCAATGTGGTTTTTGCGACCTTACAGTCCATCATTAAACATCAAATTTTATATAGCAGCTTTCCGATGCGCTTGCGCTGGCGTTTTCATAATTTACTGCTGCAACAAAGTTTGGATTTCTTTCATAATGATTTTGCTGGGCGTCTATCGGCCAAAGTGATGCAAACTGCGCTTGCAGTGCGTGAGTTTTGGGTAATTTTAGGCGACATGTTAGCATATGTCAGTATTTATTTTATCACTGTGAGTTTGGTACTCGGTGCTATTTCACCACTGCTCATCTTGCCATTGTTGCTCTGGTTGGCTTTGTTTGTGATCGCGGCTTGCTATTTTATTCCGCGCTTAAGCAAAATTTCCAATGAACAAGCCGATGCACGCGCCGTGATGACCGGACGTGTGACCGATGCTTATACCAATATTCAAACGGTTAAATTATTTGCCCATGCGGGGCGTGAAAGCCAATATGCCAAAGAATCCATGCAAAGTTTTATGGTCACCGTATTTAAGCAAATGCGTTTGGGAACAGGCTACGAAGTCAGCATTAAGGCACTCAGTTTGGTGCTGTATATAGGTGTACTCGGTACTGCAATCTGGTTATGGATCAATGGCCGTGCAGAACTGGGGATTATCGCTGCCACCACTGCCATGATTTTAAAACTCAACAGTATTGCTGAGTTTATGATGTGGCAAACTTCTGCCTTATTTGAAAATGTGGGCACCATTCAAGATGGCATGAAAACTCTAGGCAGTACTATTCATATTCAAGATGCGATAGATGCTAAACAGTTAGTGCTCTCTCAAGGTGAAATTGAATTTAAAAACCTTGAGTTTGCTTATAACGAACGTAAAATTATTGATGGTTTAAGCCTTAAAATTCATGCAGGTGAAAAAATTGGTATCGTTGGGCGTTCAGGTGCAGGTAAATCCACCTTAATTCAACTGTTATTGCATTTTTACCAGCCGCAACAAGGGCAAATTTTAATTGATGGACAAGATATTCAGAGCGTCACCCAAGATAGCTTGCGTAAAAATATTGCGCTTGTAACTCAAGATACCTCCCTATTACATCGTTCTGTGGCAGAAAATATTAAATATGGCCGTCCTGATGCCAGTGATGCAGAGATGTATGCTGCTGTGGCTAAAGCTAAGGCCGAGGACTTTATTCCTGAACTCACTGACTTACGTGGTCAAACAGGTTATGACGCTTATGTCGGTGAACGAGGGGTTAAACTCTCTGGTGGACAACGTCAACGTATTGCTATTGCGCGGGTATTTTTAAAAGATGCGCCAATTTTAATTTTAGATGAAGCCACCTCAGCGCTAGATTCTGAAGTTGAAGCCGCAATTCAAACTAGCCTCGATGAATTAATGCAAGGTAAAACCGTGATTGCTATCGCGCATCGTTTATCTACCATTGCGCAAATGGATCGTTTAATTGTACTTGATCAAGGTCAGATTGCTGAACAAGGCAGTCATGACGAATTGGTCGCTTTAAATGGGATTTATGCTAAGTTATGGCAGCGCCAAACGGGCGGTTTTCTCATGGATCAACAATAAACAATAAGGAACACAATGCTATATTTAGATGATTTAAGTGTAGGACAACGTTTTATTAGCAATCGCTATGAAATGCGTTTGGAAGAAATTCTACAATTTGCCAAACAGTATGATCCACAAAGTTTTCATACCGATACCGAGGCAGCCAAGCAGCATCAAATTTTTAAAGGTTTGGCGGCCAGTGGTTGGCATACCTCTGCCGTATGTATGCGGCTGTGGACAGAATGCATGCCTATCGCCAATGGTTTAGTTGGCACCGACTCACATGTGCGATGGCTTAAACCTACTCGTGCTGGTGATCAGATTCATGTTGAAGTGGAAATCACCCAAATACGTCGCTCGAAATCTAAACCGCATCAAGCCATTGTCAGTTATCATACAGAGGCACTCAATCAGCATCATGAACTGTTAATGACTTCAGACACTAATATTGTGGTATTTAGTAAAGTCAGTTCAGCTGCATCGACCAGTTAATTACGTTGCAATATCAAGCAGTTTAATGCATGAACAGCTTTTGTTTTTGCTCAAAAGCATGTATAACACAGCATAAAAGCACGTTGTAAGGAGTTATCCATGAATCACCCTTCAGAATTAAAATATGCACGTACGCATGAATGGGTAAAAATTGAAGGTGATCTTGTTGTTACCGGTATTTCTGATCATGCCCAAGATGCATTAGGCGATTTAGTCTATGTCGAAGCACCAGAAGTTGGACAACGTGTCACTGCGGGTGAGCAAGCGGGTGTTGTTGAATCTGTAAAAACAGCCTCAGATATTCATGCACCTGTTTCAGGTGTAGTTGTTGAAGTCAACCCAGATCTTGAAGATGATCCAGATTTTGTCAATGATGCCCCGTATAGCAAAGGTTGGATTTATAAAATTAAGCCTGATAATTTAGCTGATGTAGATGGCTTGTTATCAAGTGCCGACTACGAAGCAGGTTTATAAAATAATAAATGAGCAAGAATCAGCCGAAAGGCTGATTCTTGCTTAGCTATTATTTTTAAATATTTCAATAATCACATTAAGATATTTATTACCAACTATAATCAAAATGGCACTGATAAATTTCTAAAATTCTCACAATACGCTATACTTTTGTTTATTTTTTGCTTAATATGAGCTGTGTTTCTTCTTGCTGTCTTGCTTTAACGCTTGTTATCTCCTTCAAAAACTTTAATGTCCATGCCTTAAAACAAGCAGCCATTCTTGATTGATGTTTTAGGTTGCTTATGTCTCCTGCTCCTGTGTTGTGGAATAGATCATTCATTTTATGTCTATTCAATAATTTGTTTTTGTTTATTTTTTATTTTGCCCAAACCACTATTTTACCGATTTATATTTTAAATGAATTGGGTGGCACACTGACTCAAGCAGGTTTAGCAATGACTTTATTCATGCTTTCCTCTATCGCCGTGAGGCCATTTAGTGGCTTAATTATTGAAAAACTAGGCCGTAAAAAAACCTTATATCTGTCGGAAAGTTTATTCTGTCTATTTGCTGTTGCTTATATTTTTGCAGATAACCTGACTGCATTATTGGTGATTCGTTTTCTACATGGTATTTGGTTTAGTATTTTAACGACTGTAACCGTACCTATTGCCAATGATTTTATTCCTGCACAGCGTAAAGGTGAAGGAATGGGCTATTTTGTAATGTCGGTTAACTTAGGCATTGTGCTTGGGCCTTTGCTTGGTTTGACTTTAATGCAAGATTTTTCTTATTTATTTGTGACCAGTATTTTAGCGGGCATTATTGTTTTGGGTTTTATCTTTTGTTTTATGATTCCCATTGCTCAGTATATTCCAACGCCCCAGCCAGTTCAGCGCCGTTTAAGCTTAGATGATTTTATGGAGAAAAAGGCTTTATCTGTTTCTGTACTTGCTCTACTCATCTCCTTTTCTTATGCCAGTATTATGTCATATATCTCACCATTTGCGGATGCTAAAGGTTTACTCGAGTATGCAGGTTTATTCTTTGTGGTCTTTGCCGTTGCGATGATGAGCTTAAGACCGATCACCGGCAAAATTTACGATCGTAAAGGGCCAAGTTATGTGATTTATCCTGCGATTGCTTTATTTGCACTCGGTTTAGCTTTACTTAGTCAAATCCAAACCTTAACGGGCTTTATGTTAGCTGCAGTGTGTATTGGTATGGGGTTTGGTTCGGTACAACCATGTTTACAGACCTTGGCCATTCAACGTGCACCTAAAGCGCGAATTGGTCATGCGACTTCAACATTTTTTACTTGTTATGATATTGGCATTGCTTTAGGTTCTTTATTGTTAGGATTGATGATTGCTAAATATAGCTATAGTTTTGCGTATTTGGTTTGTGCTGCTTTAACTGTTTTGAGTTTGATTTTTTATGCTGTAGTTGTTAATTCTAAACTTAGATCTTAATGTTATTTTTTAAATGAAGGGAGTTTTGACTCCCTTGTTATTTTCATATTACTTAGGCTATTTTAACTCAACTCAGCTACAGGTTGAGGATCTTCATCACGCATGAAGTCTAAACCTGCTAGACTGTTTTCGGTCGGACGATGTTGATCTTCTCGCGTACTGTTGAGCTTAATTTGCAAACGTAGTTCATTCATTGAGTCGGCATTACGAATAGCTTCGTCATAGGAAATCGCCCCTTGGTTGTATAACTCAAATAAAGCTTGGTCAAAGGTTTGCATACCCAGTTCACGCGACTTTTGCATAATCCCTTTGAGTAGATGAAAATGCCCTTTTAAGATATTTTCACTAATTAATGGCGTGTTTAATAATATTTCTACCGCCGCACGGCGCCCTTGGCCATCTTGGGTACGAATCAAACGCTGTGACACAATGGCTTTCATATTGGAAGATAAATCCATTAAGACTTGATTGCGGCGCTCTTCTGGGAAAAAGTTAATAATGCGGTCTAAGGCTTGGTTGGCATTATTGGCATGCAGTGTGCCTAAACATAAGTGCCCTGTTTCAGCAAATGCAATCGCATGCTCCATGGTTTCTGTATCCCGAATCTCACCAATTAAGATCACATCAGGGGCTTGGCGCAATGTATTTTTTAAGGCATTGTGCCAAGAATGACTATCTACACCCACTTCACGATGGGTAATCATTGATTGTTTATGCTGATGCACGTATTCGACAGGATCTTCTACAGTAATAATATGCCCTGCTGAATGTTCGTTACGATGATCAATCATGGCAGCTAAAGAGGTAGATTTACCTGAGCCTGTGGCGCCTACCACTAAAATTAAACCACGTTTTTCCATCATCACGTCTTTAAGCTTTTCTGGCAGTTGCAGTTTGTTAAAGTTTGGAATCTCCGCGGTAATGGTACGAATCACCATCCCAACGTGATGTTGCTGCTGAAAAATATTGACACGAAAACGTGAAACATGCGGTACGTTAATGGCAAAGTTACATTCTAAATTCGCTTCAAATTCACTTCGTTGCTTATCATTCATTAAACTATAAGCAAATAACTTGGTTTTTTCCGCCGATAAAGCTTGCTGAGAGAGTTTTTTCATGACCCCTTGATGCTTCATACTCGGTGGGAAATCCGCAGTAATAAATAAGTCTGAGCCGCCAAACTCAAACACTTTCCCCAACATATGAAACATGAAGCGTTGTGCTTCATCTAAAAGTTCTACGTTATACATGCTCTTGAACCTAACTTAGCTTAAATCCCGAGTAATTTAATAAGAATTACTTATTAAACAAAAACTTAGGGGTTTTTATTTTATGCTGCATCATGGCAAACTCAAGCTTAAAAGACAAATTTTAGCTTTGCCAAATAGCACGCACTTTTTCAAGATTTCTTGCGCATAGGCATAAAAAAAGATGCCTCGAATGGGCATCTTTTTTTGAATGTTGTTATTTTAAGCGCTTTGCGCCAATTGCTGTACAGCTAAAGTGGAAGCAACTTCTAAAAATAGTGCTTCGGTTTTCTCCCAACCTAAGCAACCATCTGTAACCGACTGACCGTAATTCATGTCGCACGAGATTTTTTGTGCGCCATCTTGTAAATGACTTTCCAGCATTACACCACGAACTTGCGTCTGTGGACGCTCAGCAATAATAGTTTTTAATACTTCAGGTTGTAACAATGGATTTTTACTGCTGTTGCCATGGCTACAATCAATCACCAAAGCAGGCAGCGCAGTTTTCGCTTGTGCTTGAATAGTCCGAATGGCAGCTAAGCTGTAGTTTGGACCTGAATTAGCACCACGTAAAATTAAATGCGCATGAGGATTACCGCGTGAGCTTAAAATTGCAGGTAAACCACTTTGGCTTAAGCCTAAGAATTGATGTGGCTGACTCGCAGATTGAATTGCATCTAAAGCAATTTGAATTTAGCCGTCTGTGCCATTTTTGAAGCCTACAGCAAATGGCATTTGGCTGGAAATTTCACGGTGAATTTGCGATTCACTGGTACGTGCCCCAATAGCGCCCCAAGCTAAAAGGTCATCAAAATAAGCAGTTGCCATTGGACTTAATATTTCAGAAGCTAAAGGCAAACCTATTGCAATAATTTTTAAGTATAAAGCGCGCGATTTTTCTAGGCCCAACTGCATGTTGTTTGAGCCATCTAAATTTGGATCGTAAAGAAAACCTTTCCAGCCTACTGTTGTACGTGGCTTTTCAATATAAGCACGCATCACAAATACAATGTGATCTTGCACTTGTTGTTGTAATTTTTGTAGTTTTTCTGCGTACTCTAACACTGCAGCTTCATCATGAATTGAGCATGGCCCTGTCACAATCAGTAAGCGTGAATCTGTACCATTTAAAATATTTTCAATGGTTTGGCGCTGAGCTGCGACTTGTGCAGCGAAAGGTGCAATTAAAGGCAATTGCTGTTTGAGTTGTTGTGGTAAGACTAAAGTGGTTTCTTGCTGAGCATGTAGTGCAGTATTTAAAGCATTCATGATTGTTTTTCCTCTAGACGCATTAGCGTCTTATCTTTTATTTGAGCGTTATGGGTCTATTCAGATGGCGGCTAAGTTGCATAAAGTAAAACCAATACACGTTGCTAAAATATGAATTTTTAAATGTAAACATGATATTTCTCCAAAAACGCAAGACATAAAAAAACCTGAGCGGGTTGCCGCTCAGGTATATCTGGTGGGCAACCTTTTTTGTGCCCGAACGCCGTCAGGGCAACTATTTAAATTGCCAAAAATAAAAATAAGCGTGAACGGTTGCAGGTTGCCAAAGCATGTGAATGTCTTGTCATAAAATTTTAACTTGTAAAATAACATACGCGCTCTTTAGTGGTTTGACAATGTTTTTATTTAAAAAAATAGTTGAGGATTCATAAACTTATTTTTATTACAAAACTGATTAAAATATGAACACATTTTATTGTATTGATTTTTATTAAAAATAAAAATGATATATCAATACTTTAGCTTATTTTACAACTTACAAATCCTCATAAGATTACAAAAATTAACAAACAGCAATGCCCTATTAATAAAAACAATTTATTATGAATATCATTAATTTATTTTATGTTAATTATTTTTTACGTAATTAAATTACGTATTTCGTAATTTAGACCTCTTGCTTACAAATTTTAGCTTGTTAAGATGAGCGCATTCACCTCAAGGCTTGAGGTCTAAAGATTTAAAAATGCAATTGGATTGCAGATAAAAAAGAGGATAATTTTATGCACACGATGGCAAACCCACTGCAACTTTGTGGTTTCGAATTTATTGAATTTGTCGGTCAACAAGGTTCATTGGATGAGATTTTTCATACCCTTGGTTTTACTCATGTGGCCCAGCATAAATCCAAACGTGTGAGCTTATGGCGCCAAGGTGGCATTAATCTGATTTTAAATTATCAACCTGAATCTTATGCCTCGGCATTTTTTAACCAACATGGTCCAGGTGCATGCGCTATGGGTTTTCGTACGCAAGATGCCGCAGCCGCGTATCAACAAGCTTTAAAGTTAGGTGCAGTAGCATTAGACAATGTGGTGGGGCCGATGGAATTGAATATTCCAGCGATCCAAGGCATTGGCGGCGCGCCGATCTTTTTAGTGGATTGTGATATTTATAGCCAAGACTTTGTGTTTTTAGATGGTGTTGATCCACACCCAGTCGGTACAGGTTTATATGAGATTGATCATTTAACCCATAATGTTGAAAAGGGTCGTATGCAATATTGGGCAGATTTTTATGAAAAAATCTTTAACTTCCAAGAAATTCGCTATTTTGACATTAAAGGTGAATATACTGGTTTAACTTCTAAAGCCTTAACTGCACCAGATGGTAAAATCCGTATACCATTAAATGAAGATTCAGAACAAGGTAATGGTCAAATTGCTGAATTTTTAAAAGAATTTAATGGCGAAGGTATTCAACACATTGCTTTTGCGACCGATGATTTGCTTGGCACTTGGGATAAGCTAAAAGCACTAGGGGCTAAATTTATGACCCCACCGCCTGCAACCTATTATGAAATGTTGGCGGAGCGTCTACCCAATCACGGCGAACCGACCGAACAATTACAACAACGCGGCATTTTACTCGACGGCAATACCCAAGGCGAAAAACGCTTGTTGCTACAAATTTTCTCAGAAACCATGATTGGTCCTGTGTTCTTTGAGTTTATTCAGCGCAAGGCTGATGACGGCTTTGGCGAAGGTAATTTCAAAGCATTATTTGAGTCGATTGAACGTGACCAAATCCGTCGTGGTGTATTAGACATCTCACACGGTTAATTTATCTTCTGTTATGGACCTAATTGTCTAAGGTATCGGCATTAAGCGGATACCTTAGCCCTTTTTTAGTTGTAGATCGGCAAAAATAACAATAACGCCGCAACACGGATGATGAACCATGCATAGCTCTGAATCAGGCCAACTGAAAAAAGGCCTTAAAAATCGTCATATTCAATTAATAGCCTTAGGCGGCTCAATTGGAACAGGTTTATTTCTCGGTGTTTCCCAAACCATTCAACTGGCAGGACCTGCTGTTATTTTAGGTTACGCCATCGCTGGTTTGATTGCCTTTTTAATGATGCGTCAATTGGGTGAAATGATTGTACATGAACCCGTCAGTGGTTCATTTAGTCATTTTGCCTATAAATATTGGGGCAAATTTGCAGGCTTTATGTCGGGCTGGAACTACTGGGTGCTGAATGTTTTAGTATGTATGGCAGAACTCAGTGCCATTGGCTTGTACATTCATTATTGGTGGCCGGAATTGCCGACGTGGATCTCTGCCTTAGGCTTTTTCATTTTTATTAATGTGATTAACTTATTGCATGTCAAAATTTTTGGTGAAATGGAGTTTTGGCTATCCATTATTAAAGTCGTAGCCATTATCGCCATGATCGCTTTTGGTAGTTATTTACTGGCCAGTGGTTCAGGTGGCTCAAGCGCTTCTTTAAATAATTTATGGGAATTGGGTGGCTTTTTCCCGAATGGCGTGATGGGTTTAGTCATGGCAATGGCGATGATTATGTTTGCCTTTGGTGGCATTGAATTGGTCGGTATTGCAGCAGCAGAAACTGACAATCCACAAAAAACCTTACCTAAAGCAATTAATCAAATTGTCTATCGCGTATTGCTATTTTATATCTTGACCTTAGTGGTGATTTTATCCTTATATCCGTGGAATCAAATGGCACAAGGCGGCAGTCCGTTTGTCCTAATTTTTGACTCTTTAGGTAGTCAAGGCGTGGCAACAGCTTTGAATTTCATTGTGCTCAGTGCTGCGGTTTCTGTTTATAACAGTACTAATTACTGTACCAGTCGCATGTTGCTAGGCTTGGCTCAACAAGGTAATGCACCGCAGTTTTTAGCCAAGATTAATCCGCGTGGTATTCCAGTCAATGCCCTGATGGTGTCGGCATTTTTTACCTTATTGTGCGTATTGTTGAACTTCCTGTTCCCAGAAACAGCCTTTAGCTTACTGATGATGCTGGTTGTCGCTGCAATTGTGATTAACTGGGTGGTGATCTCCTATACTCATCTCAAGTTTAAGCAATATATGCTAAGAAATGCACAAGCGACGCTGTTCCCTAGTTTATTTTATCCATTTGGCAATTATTTATGTATTGCTTTTATGGCGGGTATTTTACTGATTATGAGTCAAAGCCCAATGCGCGTTGCAGTGTTACTGTTGCCATGTTGGATTGCAATTTTAACCCTTGCTTATTATGTACAACAAAAGAAACTTGCCAATAAAGCTTTAAGCAGCAAACTTAATATTTCAGGATAATGTTATGTTTAATCATATTCCCACTTATGCTGGCGACCCCATTTTATCCTTAATGGACGCTTATCAAAAAGATCCGCGTGCTCATAAAGTTAATTTAAGCATTGGCTTATATTATGATGAACAGCAACAAGTGCCTCAACTGCAAGCTATTCAACAGGCTTATGCTGACTTAGACACCCAACTGAAACAGGTTAAATTATATTTACCTATGTCAGGTCTTCAGCGCTTTAATCAAGCTTCACAGCAGTTGATTTTCTCAACTGCTGACCCAGCAGCGTTGGATCGGATTGCTACAGTACAAAGTTTAGGCGGTTCTGGTGCTTTAAAGTTAGCTGCTGATTTTATTCATCAGTTTTTTCCGAACAGTCAGCTATGGGTCAGCAATCCAACTTGGGAAAATCACATCAGTATTTTTACTGCCTCAGGTGTCAACTGTCATACTTATCCTTATTATGATGCCAGCACGCAAGGCGTAGACTTTAAGGGTATGCTGGATTGTTTAAACACATTAGCCCCAAAAAATGTCGTATTGCTACATCCGTGTTGCCATAATCCTACAGGTGCTGACTTAAGCCAAGCACAATGGGATCAAGTCATCCAAGTGCTAAAAACGCGTGAGTTAATTGCTGTGTTTGACATGGCTTATCAAGGTTTTAGCCAAGGGTTACAGCAAGACAATTATGCCATTTGCCAAGCACTACAGGCGAATTTAAGCTTTATGGTCAGCCATTCCTGCTCTAAGATTTTTTCTTTATATGGTGAACGTGTCGGAAGTTTAAGTATTGTTTGTCCTGATACAGAGGCACGCATTCGGGTAGAAGGTCAGCTAAAATCCTTAGTCCGTAAGATTTATTCGAGCCCACCAAGCACAGGCGCACTTTTGGTGAGTCATGTGCTCAACACCCCAAAGTTATATGCTCTGTGGCAGCAGCAAGTTGAAGAAATGCGTTTACGCATGCAACAGATGCGGCAGTCTTTACGTGATCAGTTAGAGCAAGCATTAGAGCACGATTTCTCTTACCTCACTACGCAACAAGGTATGTTTAGCTATACGGGATTAAGTCCTGCACAAGTGCAGCAATTACGCGATGACTATGCCATTTACTTGGTTGGAAGTGGGCGTTTATGTATTGCGGGTCTTAATCAAAAGAACTTAAGTTATGTGTAGGCGTCCGCTGAACACACCTTATGAATTCATCCTATAAGCCTTAATTTAGTCCCCACTTAAAAACAAGTGGGGACTAAAATTTATGACTATAAATCACCAGACATCCATCGCATCTCTTGCGAAAAAA
>NZ_PJRJ01000027.1 GCF_003711395.1 Acinetobacter sp. B51(2017) | reverse complement strand
GTTGATTTATCTGAATCATCTAGGGCTGCAACCAATTCAATTGGGCCTTCTAGGCGTTCTAATAAAGCTTTTAATTGCGCTTGTGTATTTTGATCTAACATTGCTAACGTCTCCAAAGGAGTAAATAAGTTGTTAAAGCCATAATAGAAAAAAACACACAAAAGGTAAAACAGTTAGTTTTTATTATTTTAATCGTTTTTACAAATAAAAGCCCACCTTTAATAGGCTTTGGGCTTAATTTTCAATACGTTGCTGAATGTACTGACCACGTCTGGCAAAATATTGACTCAACAACCAAAACAATAAGCTTAAGACCATGCACACACCACCTAAAATCTTTAAGGCATAAGCGAACTGTTGATGAGCCACTTGCATCTTTTCGACTTGGCTGGCTAAGGCTTGGGTGCTCGGGGTAACACTTTTTGCATACAGCTGCTGTTGCATAGTCCATAATTGCTCCGCCTTAAAGCCATAGTGCTTAAATTGTGGATCATCTCGCTCAGCTTGAACTAAATGTGCCACATACGGTTCGGCAGCCGCTCGATCCACAGGCTGATGTAATAACGCGGTTTGTGCCAATAGATACGCTTGTACACTGGCTGGCGTTTGGCTCGCCTGTAATTGTTGATAGATCACGCTATCACCGATGTGCTGTGAATACTGCGTAAGCATACTATATGCTTGCTCTTCATGATCATTTACATCATATTGCACATAGGTTAGACCCGACCACAGCACGATAAACCCGATCAGCCATGCCACAAATTTCAGTATAAAGGACTGAAATCGAACATAAAAAAAACGGATTTTTTTAAGTAGATGCACAATAAAAAATGCACCTATAAATGCCACACACACTTTTAAGATTAACCAACCAAACCAGCTAAGCAAAGAGATAAAATAATCTTGCTCTTGCCCCATCAGCGCCAATTGCTGTGCAGTTACGGGAATGTGTAACTGTTCTACTTCAGCAGTTAGTCCAAAATAACCTGCCACCAAATCTTGCTGTAGAAATCCAGCAAGTAAGGTCACGATCAATACACTACTGCTGGCTAAAAACAAGTATAGAAAATTGCGCTGACGCTTTTTTAACAGCTTTAAGCCCGTATGTACTTCGCTTTCTGGCATCAGCCCATGGGCAAATTTGCTCAAATTAGGACTCCTTCTGTGCTTTATGCTCAAGCTGCGGACTCGATTCACGCACCAAATGATCTAAATCCTGCTGTAACTGGCGTAAGCGTGTACTGGCTTCAGCACGTTTTTGCATACCTTGTTTTTGAATTTCAATCACATCATTCACGGTTTTAATCAAAGTGTTTTGCACATGCTCTAAGGTTTCTACATCAATCACCGAACGCTGATTGGCACGAGCCGTATCCACTGAGTTTTGATGTAACAGTTCGGCATTACGGCGTAACAATTCATTGGTGGCATCATCAATGGCATTGGCCAATTGCACACTGTTTTTTTGCTCATTAAGGGAAATAGCTAAGCTAATTTGATTTTTCCAAGCTGGTAAAGTAATGTTTTTAATCGCATAAAACTTATCCACCAACATCAAATTATTAGATTGAATAATCCGAATCATGGGCAGGGTTTGCATCGCAGACTGCTGTAATATCTGCAAGTCACTGACACGTTTTTCTAAATTATTCGCTACATGATTAAGATCATAAATCTGTTGGGTGGTATTGGGGTCAGAGGGTTGACTGGTCAGCGTGGCAATTTGCTGTTGCAGCTCTTGTTGTTTGAGTTGCCCTGCCGCGATATATATACCAAGTTGTTTATATTCATCCTGCACGCCATTAAACATATGATCTAAAGTGGCAACACGCTGCTGTAAACCACCTTGTGAAGTTTCAATCTCACGTACTAAAGTATCAATCTGCGCTTTGGTATGGTTAAAGTTCTGATCAAAGCTTTGTTTAGCGCCTTTAATTTTATTGAATAATCCACCTAAAAAGCCGGTGGTTTTTTTAGGATTAACAATGCTATTGGTATTTAGCTGCTGCGCAACTTGTACCACCTGATTGAGTTTTTGCCCTGTTTCATCTAAATCTTTATTTTGCACGAGGCTGAGGAGCTCATCTGTGTAAGTCGCGGTTTGATTCGCAATATTTTTGCCATATTCTGCAACGCTATGTTGATCAAGCTGATTTAATTCCGCTCGTGCCTGCAATACAGCCTCAAAATCACTGTCTTTTAGACCAAGCTCGGTTAAATTTAAGCGCTGAAAATCCTGTTCGGTCGCGGTTACACTGCTAGGTTTCAGTTGAGAATCCGTCATATTTACCTCGAATGGGAAGATTGGGAGGCATGTTCCAAAGCATGCTTTAAGGTATTAATCAGGCTGTTACGGCTGGCATCAAGGGCTTGGCTACTTTCTGTAACATATTGATTTTGGCTTTGTTGTAAATGATATTGCCACGCAGGTAATAAAACCTGCTCAGCTTCTTTAAAGCGATCTCGCAAACTTAACGCCAATTGTTGGCTTAAATACATTTGCTGCATGGCAATGTCATTGCTGCTTTGCAGCGTTTCTAAGCTATTTATTTTTTTAGATAAACGCTGCGAAAATTGATCTAGCGGATGCTGCTGTTGGATAAAGTCTGGATATTCTGTTAAAAATTCACGCGCTGCGACAATATATTTAGCCATTTGCTCACGTAAGCCGATTAACTGGCGATAACGCGCTTCAGATTTTTGAATTTCAAGCGCCAGTTGTTGACTCAAGCGATGACTGCGTGCCAATAAACGCTCTAAATTTTTATAATAGGCAATTTGTTGCGAGGCATAATCTAAATCACTGCCTAACCAACGTTGTAAGCGATTAAAACGCTTTGTTTGCATATATTTTTTAGATTGATTGAGTGCTTGAATCAACTGTTGAATGCTCTGGCTTAAATCTTGGCTGAGTTTAGGATCAATCGCATTTAACAAAACCGCTTGCGCTTGCACCAAACGTTCGGCATAACGGTTAAGTTCTGCATGATTTTGCAACATCGGCACCAATTCATGCCGCTTAATCGCTAAAATTTCTTGCTGGTCTAGCTCAATTTCTGCCAACGGAGTCAATTGCTGTAAATATGCCATATCAAGCTCGCTCCCAAACACTACCCTTTGATACTACGTGGTTTATATTGCGTTTTATGTTGCATTTTGCAATTTTTACAAACGCGCCAAGTGCTGCAAAGCCTCAACGGCTAAAATCTTCACTTAAAGATAACGCCACCCGATGAAGCCAAGCTGAAGAAATTCACGTAAATGGCTATGTAGCGTTTGCTGTAACACCTGTCATAAATCAACACATTGTTGCTGGCTCATGTTAATGAGCAGCTCCTTGGTCGCTGACTGCCCGATTAAACTGAAAAAATGATAGGCAATGCGTTGCTACCATACAGTAATGCTATGCCTTTGTACTGTAAACGCTTACTCAAGCATTGAAAAAAGCGTCCTTAAATCAATGATTGTGCTGTAGCTGTGATAAAAATAGCGCTTGTGGAATGTGTAAAAACTGCCCTCAACTCAAGCTAAAATAGTCATGCTGTAAGGCTATGTTTTCTAAACACGCCAACACATTGAATAGTTGAACACTTCAATATATTCAGATTGCTTGGCTAAGATTAAAAATTGTTCAGGCATATGCTAACCAAGTCAGAGCTGTTTACCACAGTAAGACCAATCTAAATAGTGTAAAGTTTGATACTGTAGGCAGTGCAGTTTGATCTGATATTGACGCATAGCTCAATAAAAAAGACCCAATATGCATATAACTGTGTGGTTCGTGCAGCAAAACCATTGTTTTTGCTAAATTCAGCCACTTTGCTGCTGTGCTTTAAGAGAATCTTTTATAAATCTTACTGCCTTGTGCACGTAAATCAGAAATATCCTAATTGGCCAAATATTTTAATACCACACTTGGACGACCATCTCTCCAACTGGGACATTAGCGGCTAAGGTTACTCGCGTGGCAATTCGTAATGCATCGCCACAGTCATTAATGGCAATGTTTAAGACATACCCAAGCATTAGGCTTTTTTCGCCCGTTTCAGGATGCTCTGTTTCAATCTCTACTGCTGTAGTAAAGAGCTGACGTACTCACTATTTTGTGTATAAACTCGCCCCATATAATCATAGTCGTGGCTATGCACAGCATCTAAGCGATTTGCCAACACTTTTAATGGTACAGGCAAATATGCATAGGCGGCTACTTTATTGGCTTACACAGTATCTCGCCCTGCGTGCAGGGCAACCATATTGTCTAAAATTGTGACTTTAGGATCATTGGCTAACAAGCTAAAATCGCTGTGCCAAAAATCCGCACGTCCATCACGCAAGTCAATCGCTAAAGTATCTGCTGCCGCATGCTTGAATGGCACATTTGGATGATTAGAGGAGTCGCCCAACAAAGCTGCAAAACGTTCTTACTCGAACTCAGTTAAATGTTGCTACCCTCGAATAAAAATCACTTTATATGTTAATCAAGCCTAATTTAACTCTGTAATCAGTAGGGGCTTAAGTCCGTGCCTAAAGGTAGATCAGAAATTTCTGCTCCAATACGTCCGCTGACTAGACCAAGACTGATTCGTGGCAGGTTGCTGCTATTGGCTCACGCCGCTGTGCTACATCTAGTTGTAAAGTTATGCGCTTCAATATCTGCTTGTCTGAAGCCATTTATAACTTCTGTCAAAAATTTGACCAAGCTTGCAGGAATAAACGCTCATCTTTACAACTCAATTGCAGGAGCCCTAGCAACAGCAACTTATAAAAAATTACCTTCACGTTCAGGTTGGAATAGCACTTTTTCAATCTTGACTTGCATCATATGGCCATCGGGTTGCGGCCATTGAATGGTTTGCCCTTCGCTTAGACCCAAAATGGCAGCGCCAATAGGTGCAATCACGTTGACTTGATTTTTTTCACCTTTAAAGTCATGAGGATAAACCAAAACTACTTCTGTTGGTTCTGGCGCATCACCAATGGTAATTAAAACGCGTGCATTCATACTGACCACATTGGCAGGCACTTGCTGCGGAGCAACCACTGTCGCACGCGCTAATTCATCTTCTAAATGCTGCATGGTTGGGCTAAGTTGCTGCTGATGTTCCAACATGGTCTCAAGACGGTTAAGGTCTTGCTCAGAAATAATAATTTGGGGTTTATTACTCATATTTTGTTCTCGATTACGCTTTGCTTCAGTTATAGCAGAAAAGTGACAAGATGTGCTTTTCTCGTGACCATAAAAAAAGCCCCCTTGAGGGGGCTTTTCTCAAGTTTAAACTTATTTAGCGTAAACAGGGAATTTAGCGCAAACAGTTTCAACTTTCGCTTTAACAGCGTTAATTACAGCTTCGTCGCCTTTGGCATCTAAGATGTCAGCGATCCAACCCGCAAGTTCACGTACTTCAGCTTCGCCAAAACCACGAGTCGTTACTGCTGGTGTACCAATACGGATACCAGAGGTTACAAATGGAGAACGTGGATCGTTTGGTACAGAGTTTTTGTTCACAGTGATGTGAGCTGCACCTAACCAAGCATCTGCTTCTTTACCTGTAATGTCTTGTTTAATTAAAGACAATAGGAACAAGTGATTTTCAGTACCACCAGACACAACGTCATAGCCGCGTTCAATAAGAACTTCAGCCATAGCCTTAGCATTCACCACAACTTGTTTTTGGTATTCTTTATATTCAGGTGCCATCGCTTCTTTAAAGCAGATTGCTTTCGCTGCTACAGCGTGAACAAGTGGACCACCTTGGTTACCTGGGAATACTGCAGATTGAAGTTTTTTCTCAATCTCTTCGTTGGCTTTCGCAAGGATTAAACCTGAACGTGGGCCACGCAGTGTTTTGTGTGTTGTTGTGGTGGTGACGTCAGCAATTTGTACTGGGCTTGGGTAAACGCCAGCTGCAACTAAACCTGCAACGTGTGCCATATCAACAAATAGGTAAGCACCTACTTTGTCTGCGATTTCACGAAAACGGTTCCAGTCAACAATTTGGCTGTACGCAGAGAAACCAGCAACGATCATTTTTGGCTTGTGCTCAAGCGCTAAACGTTCAACTTCTTCGTAGTCGATCTCACCTGTTTCTGGGTTTAGACCATATTGAACAGCGTTATACGTTTTACCAGAGAAGCTTACTTTAGCACCGTGCGTCAAGTGACCACCGTGCGCTAAGCTCATACCTAAAACGGTATCGCCTGGGTTTAAAAGCGCTAAGTAAACTGCAGAGTTTGCTTGTGAACCTGCGTGTGGCTGAACGTTAGCATAGTCAGCACCAAAGAGTTCTTTAGCACGGTCAATTGCCAATTGTTCAATGACATCTACATATTCGCAGCCGCCGTAGTAGCGTTTGCCTGGGTAGCCTTCAGCGTATTTGTTTGTAAGTTTTGAGCCTTGCGCTTCCATTACTGCTTTAGAGCAGTAGTTTTCAGAAGCGATTAACTCAATGTGCGCTTCTTGGCGAGCATCTTCGTTAGAGATTGCTTGAGCTAATTCTGGGTCAAATTCAGCAATAGAGATATTGGCAAACATTAGCGAGGTCCTATTAAATTAGGGCTTTTAAGCCGTGCTAAGATTGGCGCGTATTGTAGCATGAAGTTTTTAAATTTAGCGCAGCTAGTTGGCCGAGTTTTACATAAAATTTGGCCTTTTTGGTTAAAAAAAATCATGACTTTAGTAAAATCAACTTATTGAAAAGGCTTTAGAGATTTTCAATATTACGACAATCGCATATTTTTTAACTCAAAGCCAAATATCCAAGGTGCCAAATGCTTGCCTTTCTATGTTTAATTCTAGGTGTTATCTTAGGCTATTTTTTAAGAGGTCGCCCAAAAAGCAGCGCCTCACCACCACGGCGCAGCATGTCCACCACGCAGCAACAACGCCTCTATCTAAAAGCCTTACATCAAAAAGACAGTGATCGTATTCGTGAGCTAAATTTACTCTCAGCCAATCAAAGCGTGTTTTTACGTTTACTCAAACAGACCTTTCCAGAATATGAAATTGCCATTAAACAACAGCGCTTTTTATTGCTCGATCCAGATCACATGCCCATCGCGATTTTTGAATACCGTGATGGCATTCATCCTATTAAATTAGTTGATATTGAAGATGGCATTGCCTTACATTTATATAAAGGGATTTTATCCAGCGAAGCGCTTAAACAAGATGCAGCAGCGTTAAAAGTAAAAATTCAGCCTTAAAAAGCCTTTATTGTTCAAAGCGTATCAGGTAGATTGCCCTTTTAGCCCATTGCCTTAGGATCGCACATGCACGCCATTATTCTCGATACCGAAACCCATACCTTAAATGGACAACCGATTGAGATTGCTTATGCACCTATCACACTTGATCAAGGTCAATTGAGTCTAGATAAAAGTCAAATTTTTGACCAACTCTACAGCGTTGATGAACCGATTTCCTATGCAGCCATGGCGGTACATCATATTTTAGAAACTGATTTAACAGGTCAGCCGCATTATTCAAGCTTCTGCTTGCCTGAAGATACAGTATATATGCTTGGGCATAATATTGATTATGACCTACGTGCCATTGAAAAATGTGGTGTAAATACTTCACACATTAAAGCCATTTGTACGCTTGCCCTCGCACGTCGTGTTTGGCCTGATGCCGAAGCACATAATATTTCTGCACTGATTTACATGATCAGTAAAGGCAGTGAAAAAGCACGCGAAATGATTAAAAAAGCGCATCGTGCTGATATGGATATTATTTTAACTGCCAACATTTTGAATCAGATCATTCAGCAGCTTAATATTCAAAGCTTAGAAGAACTTTATAGCGTGTCTGAAGATGCGCGCATTCCACGCAGCTTAAATTTTGGTAAGCATAAAGGTACAGCTCTACAAGATTTACCAAGCGATTATGTACAATGGCTGTTGCGTCAAAATGACCTAGACCCTTACTTACGTAAAGCTTTAGAAAAGCAAAATATTCAAACCCTGTAAATGCATTTGGGCAAGGACATCGCCTTGCCTTTATTATATTCTTTTTATGTTAATTCATTTATTTTTCCTATTAAGCATCAAAAACACATAAAACCAAATAATTGATATTTAATATAAAAATTCAAAAAAACTTCGTGTATTTATGACTTATAGTCAATTCAATCCTAGCGCCTACCACTTTAGTGCATAGCCTAAAGGTCAGCATTTTGCATATAGTCATGCTTTTCTTTGGGCAAAATCTTATGCGCAATTATCTCATCTTTGATGCTTTTGATAATCCAATGCATTTAAGTAAAGTGGGCAATTGGGTCATTACCTTTTTAAGCCCAAAAGAACAACTCCAACACATTGAACTAGCCATCACTTATGTTTTGCCACGCCACATTAGCGCAAGCTTACAACCGCGTCGCGTGATTATTCATAGCCATGGTAATCGTGAGCAATGGCTGGTCAGTCATATCGAATGTTATGACAGCAGCAGCTTACAAGAAGTTTCGCTTCATAGTGAAGATCCGATTGCGCAGCAAGCCCTGCAACAGATTATTCACGAATTTGCCAAATATGATGTCAATGTGCAACTGATGCAAATCTAGCCCTTTAAGTCCACCTGACTGGGCTTTTTTATCACCTATTCTTTGGGTAGATCGACTACATCTACAATACGGTAAATACGTGGCGATACATCACTACTAAATAATAACTCAATACTCGGTAACAATAACTCGTTACCAATAACAATATGCTCTACATGCCACGCAACACTGTCTGCATAACAAGGCACAGGTATCATCTTTAAAAAAGCGCTGGCCAAATGGTGTTGATCAAATTGATCTTGCAGAGTAATTTGTAGCATAGGCATTCGTCATGCTCCCAAAATATATGATTTGGATAACGCGCAACAACATAAAGAGCTAGGTCAGTTTTATTATAAATATGTGCCTCACTGCAACTTACACATATTAAAAAAGCCCGCAGAGCGGGCTCTATATTGGAAGGCTAGTGCTGATTTATTGTCTAGTCACATACCTAAAGTATGCACTTGAGACTCAACGAGCTGTCATTGATCCGTCCAACTCAGAAGTAGCGTCTTAACGACCTACTGTAGTTTCACTATAAAATTGAAATTTCTTCGTGGCAAGAGCACTTAACATTTAGGCAAATGTTGCCATACAAATTTTAAATTGAATTTTAAATGCAAGTATGAGTAAGTGCGAATTGTGATCAGATATAGGCTGTAAAGTCGAGACACACGTTTTGAAGAATAAAGATAAAGAAGAAGTGGTGCGCTTGGCGGGGATCGAACCCACGGCCTCAGGCTTCGGAAACCTGCACTCTATCCAACTGAGCTACAAGCGCGCGTGCACATCATAGCAAAAAAAAACATAAGGTAAAGCAACTCTCTCAATATTCTTGCTTTTTCTCACTATGCTTTCTGGTTTTCTGCTTATGCTTTAAACAATGTTCTGTATTTGCAATGCTAAATTCTGTTGCGGGTGCTTGGTTTCATGGTTCTTATCGCTCACAATACGCACATTATTTCGTATATGAGAATTTCATGACTGATGCTTTGACGTTAAGAGACTTGTCAAAAACCTATCGCAATGGTTTTCAAGCGTTAAAAGGGATTAATCTTGATGTGCCTGAAGGTGAATTTTATGCACTCCTTGGCCCCAATGGTGCAGGCAAATCAACGACCATCAGTATTATTAGTTCCTTAACCCAAAAAACCAGCGGTGTGGTTGAAATTTTTGGGCATAATCTAGACACCCACCCTTCACATGCCAAGCAAAACCTAGGCGTTGTACCGCAAGAATTTAACTTTGGTCATTTTGAAAAAACCTTTGATATTCTAGTCACCCAAGCAGGTTATTACGGCATTGCTAAAAAGCTAGCCGAACAACGTGCCGAAATGTACTTAGAAAAACTAGGTCTTTGGGAAAAGCGTCACACCCAAGCACGTATGCTCTCAGGTGGTATGAAACGACGTTTAATGATTGCGCGTGCCATGATGCATCAGCCCAAGCTGCTTATCTTAGATGAACCAACAGCTGGGGTAGATATCGAGCTGCGTCGTTCGATGTGGGATTTTTTAAATGAAGCCAATAGCCAAGGTACATCTATTATTTTAACTACCCACTATTTAGAAGAAGCAGAAATGCTGTGCCGTCGTATTGCGATTATTGACCGTGGTGTGATCAAAGAAGACACCAGCATGAAAAGCTTTTTAAATCAGCTCAATGAAGAATCGTTTATTTTTGATTTAGCTGAGCCGATTAGCGCACCAAAAATTGACATTATTGGCGTGCGTTTTAATCTCATTGATCCTATGACTTTAGAAGTAACTTTAGACAAAGCCCATAGCATGAATGACTTATTTGCGTTGTTACAAGCCCAAGCGATTCAAGTACGTAGTATGCGTAATAAATCTAATCGCCTCGAAGAACTGTTTGTGAAAATGGTGGAAAAAAATCTCGCTGAGGATGCACAATGAACTTTAACCAACTCAGTATCGCTTTCTTCACCTTATTAAGAAAAGAAATACGCCGTTTTATGCGTATTTGGCCGCAAACATTACTGCCACCAGCCATTACCATGAGTCTATACTTTGTGATCTTTGGTAACTTGGTCGGTTCACGTATTGGCGATATGGGCGGCTTTAGCTATATGCAGTTTATTGTGCCCGGCTTAATTATGATGGCAGTGATTACTAACAGCTACGCCAATGTCTCTTCAAGTTTCTTTAGTGCTAAATTCCAAAAAAGCATTGAAGAGTTGATCATGAGTCCTATTCCTTTACATCTCATTTTATGGGGTTATGTCTTAGGCGGGGTATGTCGTGGTTTATTGGTGGCGGTGATTGTGACTGCAATGAGCTTGTTCTTTACCGACCTTTATATTAGCAATTGGTTTGTGACCATTTATACGGTGTTAATTACATCGTTATTATTTGCATTAGGTGGCTTTATTAATGCAGTATATGCCAAATCATTTGATGATATTTCGATTATCCCAACCTTTGTACTCACCCCTTTAACCTATTTAGGCGGTGTGTTTTACGCCATCAGTGCGCTCAGTCCATTTTGGCAAAATTTATCCTTAATTAACCCTGTTGTATATATGGTCAATGCCTTCCGTTTTGGCATTTTAGGGCATAGCGATGTCAACGTGAGTATTTCGCTGACTGTGATTACCTTATGCTGCGCAGGCCTATATGCAACAGCTTACTATTTACTTTCTCGTGGTTCAGGAATGCGTGAATAATGAGTGTAGAACAATCTCTCTTGGGTAAAGACACCAATTACCCAACCCAATATCAACCTGATATTTTATTTCCAATCTCGCGTGAAACTGCGCGTGAAGCCTATCGCCATGTACAAGGCATTCGTCAAGGTCAAGATTGGTGGCATGTATTTGAAATTTCTTGGTTAAATTCAAATGGTATCCCGCAAGTGGCGATTGGTCGTTTAAGCCTACCTGCCACCTCCCCTAACCTGATTGAGTCAAAATCGTTAAAACTGTACTTTAATAGTATGAACTTCACGACTTTTGCATCAAAAGCTGACTTTAAAGCCACGGTAGAAAAAGACTTATCTCATGCGGCAGGTGCACCCATCCGCATGGATCTATTTCAGGTCGATGAATTAGAGATTACCAAACCCCAAGGGATTTGTATTGATGATCAGCAACCAACCCGTTTAGAACAACACCCTGATGCATCACTGTTGGCTTTAGCCACGGATGCCGAAGAGGTTGAAATGCAGCTATATTCGCATTTACTACGTAGTAATTGTCCTGTAACTGGTCAGCCTGACTGGGGTACGGTGTTTATTCGCTACCAAGGCAAAAAAATCTGCTCTGCCAGTTTATTGGCGTATATTATTTCTTATCGTCAGCATAATGGCTTCCATGAGCAATGTGTGGAGCAAATTTATGCTGACATTTGGCAAAATCTAAACCCAAATAAGTTAATGGTCTATGCAACCTATACCCGTCGTGGTGGTTTAGACATCAATCCATGCCGTGTTTCTGATCAAGATTGGTTGGTTGAACCCATTCGTTTAGCACGTCAATAAATTGGCTTTCGTCCTTCTCCTGAATTACTTAAGCTGATGCAATATGGCTTAAGAGTGAAAAATTCAGGTGAGGCGCTCGCCCCAATTCGTAACGAGATCGCGCTAAAAGTGAATGAGGAAATCCTAACAGCTTTAGTCAATGATTTAGTCTCACAGTTTCCAAATCCTGCTCGCAGCGAGACGGCTTTAAAACTGGCGCAGTATGTCAAAGCGAGCGTGGTGGTATTGCTTAAACCACTGTTGGATGATAGCCCAAATAAAGTCGCAAAAGCTTCAATTGAATTTTATGGTAAAAGTCTATTTAAAGCCGCTGATGGTCAGTATCACGTTGGTTTCGCTTTAGATCCACGTCTTTATACCAATTTGCAGCATAGCTTTACACAAATTCAAGCAGGTGAATCCATCAATCAAGAGGCTTTAGCTGAAAACTATAAGCAACTTGCTGAAGCGATTGTGGCGCATTTTTTAACAGCCTTTAGCCACAGCCTTAATTTAGGTATGTTAAAAGCCAAAGCTGTAAATATTGGCATTAATCCTATCCTAAAAGCGATCTATATTAGCCTTGATAACATGATCCCAAGTTTTAATCGCCATGAATTAAAAATCTTGGCTGATGATCATGCCACGCTATTTCACTGTTAATTTAATCAACCAGCTACAGCTGGTTTTTATTGCCTGATTGACAAGAAATCCCTATTTCGCCCAGTAAACGCTCTATAAAATATGTCTTGGGTTGCACTTAAATTGACGCTCGCATATCGCTATAGCATTCTGATTTTTATTTAATTTTAAATCACGTACAATAGAGCAAGCCTAGCATCTCGCTAAGGTTTTGTAAGCTTTTGTATCGGTTTTTAGGCTGTCTATACCGTGTAATGCTATGTTACACCGATGCAATGAGCAGGCTTACCAACACTGGTGTTTGAATGATCTTGCGCTTCCTTTCCAGTAGTCAGTTTTTGGACTTTAACATGACGTTAAAACTTCGTTTCAATAAAAAATTACAAAGCTTAGCACTGATGGGTGCAGCGCTATCGCTCACCAGTTTCACCAGCCAAGCTAACGACTTTCAGTTGCATCCTGAATATGCCAGCTTTAAACAAAAAACCATGCAAAGTTATGGCTTAACTGCACAGCAAATTGATTGGGCCATGAATGGCAGTCGTAATCGCCCCAATATCATTGAAATTATGAATCGCCCAGGTGAAAGTAAGCCTTGGTATAGTTATAAAACCAATTTTCTAGCCGAAAGCACCATTGCTCGTGGAGTCCGCTTTAAACAGCAATATGCCGATACTTTAAATCGTGCAGAACAGCAGTTTGGTGTGCCCCAAAGTATTATTTTAGGCATTTTAGGGGTAGAGACCGGTTATGGTGCCAATAAAGGCAATCTCATGACCCGTGATGCACTGGCCACCTTGGCTTTTGGTTATCCACGTCGTGCTGCTTATTTCCAAGATGAATTGGGCGCTTTAATTGCCTTTAGTTATAAAGAAGGTGTGGCAACGCACTCTATTCAAGGCTCATATGCGGGTGCGATTGGGTATCCACAATTTATGCCAAGTAATATTCCCAAATTTGGTGTCGATTACGACGGTAATGGTCATATCGACTTACGTGACTCTGCGGTAGATGCTATTGGCTCAATCGCCAATTACTTAGCTCAGCACGGTTGGCAGCGCAATCAACCGATTGCTTTTGCTGCACGTTACAGCGGTAATACTCCAGATCAAGTGATTGCTAAAGATTTAACTCAGCCTACGCCCTATGGTGTGCTAAAAAAACACGGCATTGCCCCCCTTAACCCCTTGGTACGCATCGACAATTTAGACTTGGTCAATGTGATTCAATTACAGGAAAATTATGGCCCGAGCTACTATATTACCTACCCCAATTTCCAAGTCATTACCACCTATAACAAGAGCCGAATGTATGCCACGGCGGTATGGCAGTTAGGTACAGAAGTAGCAAGTCGCTGAGTCCATCTTTAATTCACAGTAAAAAAGTCAACATTTATTTTTAACATTTTGACTAAAAAAGCGGCTTTTTAAACACATTGTTACATTATTGTTTATTTTTTAATCATAAAAACCGCTTTTTTAGTAATTTTTCTCATTATTTTGGTATCAGCTCTAGACACTATACAGAGCGCATGAATATTATCCCTTCCGTCAAATGTAGTTGCAAACATCAATTTATCTGAAAATTTGCCCGCCTCTACACTGGCAATTTTTTGATAATAGGAGTCTTTATGCATTCATCGTTTAAATATATTTTAGCCCTAAGCAGTATCTTTGTCCTGAGTCAGTCACAGGCAGATATGGTACAATCGTCATCACTGAAACATGATCCAGACACCACTCGTTTAGCGGCGCGTGTATTAAATAAAGAAGCACAAAACTTCAATCAACATTTTTCTAATTTAAATAGCCTTTCAATCACTGAGCGTTCAGGTGACAATGTCCGTCGTCAAACCATCGCTGCTAAAATCGAAATTCCTGCTGAAGAGCCTTCAGTGATTGAAAAGTTAAATACCGTGGCATCCAATACGGTACGTAAGTTTAGCCAAACAGGTATGGCATCTTGGTATGGTCGTCAGTTCCATGGTCGTAAAACTGCCAGCGGTGAAACATTTGATATGAATGCTTTGACAGCGGCTCATCGTAGCTTGCCACTGAATTGCTATATTCGCGTAACCAATAAGAGCAATGGTAAGAGCGTGATTGTTAAGGTGAATGATCGTGGTCCATTCCATGGTAACCGTGTACTTGATCTTTCTTATGGTGCAGCCAAGCAACTGGGTATTACCAATGCCGGTGTAGGCAAAGTAAGTATTGAGCGCGTAGATGGTCCTAACTCTTAATGCTTGATGCTACATTTGACAAATCATACAAAAGCCACATTGAATGTGGCTTTTTTTATATAAAGCGACTGCTATATTTAGAGCAGTATCCACAGGAGGTGAATATGCGCCACTTACAAGATTGGTTGGACGAATATAATCAAAACCACCAACATCCGCTCAATAAAAAAATCCATTGGCTCTGTGTACCTAGCATCTATTTTGCCATCGTGGCGATTGTGGCACACTTTAGTTGGCTATTGGCCTGTGTGCTTTTAGTATTGAGCTTTATGTTTTATGCTCGTTTAGATATGCTTTTGGCTTGTGCCATGGCCATTCTTAATATAGTGTTACTTGCCCTCATTTATAGCCTACCTGTAGGCTTCGGTTTTTATCTCAGCATATTCATTTTGGCTTGGCTAGGACAATTTTATGGACATTCTATTGAGGGTAAAAAACCATCTTTCTTTAAAGACCTACAATTCTTACTGATTGGCCCAATTTGGTGCCTTGACAGTTTATTAGGTAAAGCTGGCTTTAAATGGAAAACACGGCAAAAATCGCAAATGGTGCGCATTTAAGATGGGTTATCGGTTTTCACATACAAATCTAGGTATTTAATAGGAAAATTTGAGCGGATTTTAGCTTTTTAAGCCTCAGCTAGCCTATATAGCTTTAAAGCGACCACTGCAGCAATTGGATCTTTAGTCAAGCCTGACTGTCGTCGCTTGCATGCTGATTTATTCAGCAAAATCTTCTATAGTAAAGACTGTCCTAGCTATCATTGTTGACCATGCACGAAAGTCAATTACTTCGCGATTTACTCATCTATATTTTTCCCAAACTTCAGCCTGATGATTTTCCAGCAATTGACCTTGAACAAAGTAGTCATGCTTGGTTTGAAGCATGGCTGAGTGAATACAGCATCGCGCAACAATATGTGATTGATTGTGAGTATCGTGATTGGGCCAATGCCTTTGATCTAAAATTAAATTTTTTATCGGTGCTGGAAAAACCAATTGAAATTGATCAAACTTTAGATGAAGTTTACGATTTTTTTGAGCGATTGCATGAAGAAGAACAAGCTTTTGCCGATTTTGTCGAACCCTCACCCGAACATAGCTCAGATCCTATCGATGAACTGCTGTTGATAGCCGAAGATAATGCTTTTGAATTAGAGCAAGTCGAGTCATTCTATTTTGAACCCAGTGATGATGTGCTAGAACTCACCGTGGTGATTGTAGAAAATTTACTGAATACGATTTTGCGCAATGGCTTTAATGTTATTGCAATTATGCAACCCCATAAGTTTCAGTTTATTTTAAGCCATGCGCCTGCCGCAGTTTTAGAAGATCTAACCCTGTTGCTTGAAGATGCATATTCGATTCCACAAGTGCGTTTATTTTTAAGGGCCGAATATAGCCATCATCAATTTGCGCATTTGGTGGGTAAATTATAAATAAGCATAAAAAAAGCCCCAAAATTTGGGGCTTTTTTTAACTTTTACCTAAAGGTAAAAATTATTGCGCAGCAGCAGCAGCTTGAGCAGCAGCAACTTCGTCAGCGAAGCTCATTTCTGCTTTCTTCTCAATACCTTCACCTACTTCGAAGCGAACGAATTGAGCAACTGTAGTACCAGTTGATTTAAGAATTTCTGCAACTTTCTTATCGTTGTCGATAACGTACATTTGGTTCTCAAGTACAACTTCGTTTAAGTACTTTTGAACTGAACCAGTTACCATTTTTTCAACGATGTTTGCAGGCTTACCAGATTCAATTGCTTTAGCTTCAGCAATTTCTTTCTCTTTTGCGATAAGCTCAGCAGATACGTCAGCTTCAGTTACAGCAACTGGGTTGAACGCAGCAACGTGCATTGCAATGCCTTTACCAGTTGCAGCATCACCTGCATAAGCAACAACAACACCGATTTTCAAACCGTGTTTGTAAACTGCAAGGTTGTCGCCTTCAACGATTGTTGCACGACGAACTTGGATGTTTTCACCGATTTTTTGAACAAGTGCAATACGCGCTTCTTCAACAGTTGAACCATCTTCAAGTTTAAGTTCAGCGATTTGAGCAGCTTCAGTTACGTTTGCAGCAAGCGCAGCAGCAGCAACTTTAGCAGAGAAACCAGCAAAGTTTTCGTCTTTAGCAACAAAGTCAGTTTGGCAGTTTACTTCTAAAAGAAGTGCTTTGTTGCCTTCTTGAGCAATTGTGATCGCGCCATCAGCAGCAATGTTACCTGCTTTTTTAGCAGCTTTTGCTTGACCTGATTTACGAAGGTTGTCAATTGCAAGCTCAACGTCGCCACCAGCTTCAGTTAACGCTTTTTTGCATTCCATCATTGCAAGACCAGTACGGTCACGCAATTCTTTTACCATGCTTGCAGTAATAGCAGTCATGTGAATCTCCTAAATTCGGTAGAAAATGTATTCTTGTTTGGAACAGAAACGGCCCAGAGGTGTCCTCATGGGCCGTCTGCATACATAACGCTTACTATGCCACCATCACATGTCGCAAAAATGACAAGCTTGCGTCAAAACGCATTAAGCCTCTGGAGCTTCTTTAACGTCTTCAGCTTTTGCTTGCGCATTTGCTTGAGTTTGAGCGTATTCTTTACCAGCAATAATCGCGTCAGCCATAGCAGAAGCATAAAGTGTTACTGCACGGATCGCATCGTCGTTACCCGGAATTACGTAGTCTACGTTGTCTGGGTTAGAGTTTGTATCAACGATACCAATTACAGGAATACCTAAGTTTTTAGCTTCTTTGATTGCAATCGCTTCGTGATCAACGTCGATTACGAATAATGCGTCAGGTAAACCACCCATGTTCTTAACGCCGCCTAAAGCACGTTCAAGTTTTTCCATCTCACGAGTACGCTCTAAAGCTTCACGTTTAGTAAGCTTAGCAAAAGTACCGTCAGTAGATTGAGTTTGAAGATCTTTTAAACGGTTGATAGATTGACGTAAAGTTTTCCAGTTCGTCAACATACCACCTAACCAACGGTGATCAACGTATGGTTGACCAGCGCGTTGCGCTTGTTCACGGATGATCGCAGAAGCAGCACGTTTAGTACCAACGAACAAAACTTTGTTCTTTTTGCTAGCCAAGTTGTTAGCAAAGTTCAACGCATCATTTAACGCAGGAACAGTGTGCTCAAGGTTGATGATGTGAATTTTGTTACGCGCGCCAAAGATGTAGTCGCGCATTTTTGGGTTCCAAAAACGTGTTTGGTGACCAAAGTGTGCGCCTGCTTGAAGAAGGTCGCGCATGCTTACGTTGTAATCTGCCATTTTCTTTTACCTTAAAGATTTGGGTTAGGCCTCCATATATCCGCATTCTCCACCCTAAAGGGCACCCAGAGAAATGTGTCGATATATGTGCGGATTTTAATGCCCCATCGCACAAAGCTCGTGAAAGATATTCACGAAAAAGCATTTGATAAAATGGGCGGCTATTTATACCATAGTCACATACAAATTTCCAAAAGTTTTTGAAGATCATGAACAGTACTTATGAAGCTCCACGTCGTTTAATCAAATCTGCTGAAGATATCGAAAAGATGCGTGTAGCAGGACGACTGGCAGCAGAAGTCTTGGATATGATCAAACCGCATATTGTTCCGGGTGTAACGACCTTAGAACTTGATACGATTTGTCATGATTATATCGTGAATAAACAAGACGCAATTCCTGCATGCTTAGGCTATGGTGCAGCGCCAGGTCGCCCTGCGTTCCAACATGTAATCTGTACCTCAGTGAACCATGTGGTGTGTCACGGTATTCCATCTGAAGCGAAAAAGCTCAAAAAAGGCGATATCTTAAATATTGATGTGACTGTGATTAAAGATGGTTTCCACGGCGATACCAACATGATGTATATCGTAGGTGAAGAAACCTCTATTTTAGCTAATCGTTTGTGTAAAGTGGCGCAAGAAGCCATGTACCGTGGTATGCAAGTGGTGAAACCAGGTGCCACAATGGGTGATATCGGTCACGCGATTCAACAATATGTAGAATCTGAGCGTTTTAGCGTTGTGCGTGAATACTGTGGTCATGGTATTGGCGAAGTGTTCCATGATGAACCACAAGTATTGCACTACGGTCAACCGAATACTGGCATGATTTTAGAAGAAGGCATGACCTTCACCATTGAACCCATGGTCAATGCGGGCGACTGGAAAACTAAATTATTAGGCGACAAATGGACAGTTGTGACCAAAGATCACAGCTTATCTGCGCAATACGAACATACGTTATTGGTAACAAAAACCGGTGTAGAAGTGCTCACTGCACGTCCTGAAGAGGATTTGTCACGCTTTAACTAAGCCTTGACGACACAGTAAAAGCCACCTACGGGTGGCTTTTTTTATAACTAAAAAGCATATCGCTTGCCAACTTAAAGTTATCGTTGCCTTATTTTGAATGGTTTACCATAAGCCGTACGCCATACATCGGAATGTTTTATGTCAGAGACGCGTTTTTCTAACACCCTTATTTATATGCTGATCGGCAGTGCCATCATCTTGGCCTTGTCTTTAGGGATTCGGCATGCGTTTGGTTTGTATTTAGTGCCGATGAGCCATGAATTTGGTTGGGGACATAACGTTTTTAGCCTTGCGATTGCCTTACAAAACTTAATTTGGGGTGCAGTACAACCCATTACCGGTGCTTTTGCCGATAGATATGGCTCTAAAGTGGTGGTTGCTGTAGGTGGCTTACTCTATGTTTTAGGCCTCTCTCTGATGGCCATGAGTTCAACAGGCTTATTGCTGAATTTAAGTGCAGGTTTAATCTTAGGTTTAGCTTTATCTGCAACCTCATTCCCGGTTTTGCTCTCTGCTGTAGGTCGTGCCGCGCATCCATCTAAACGTAGCCTTGCCATGGGCATTGCCAGTGCCGCAGGTTCATTTGGTCAGTTTATTATGCTGCCTACCACTTTACTGTTATTACAAAGTTTTGGCTGGAAAAGTGCTTTATTCATTAGTTCGATTTTAGTTGCGCTTTTGGTACCTCTAGCATGGACTTTAAAAGCACCGATGTATGTGGATCCAAATGCCGCACCCTCCACCACACCCGTCTTAAGCTTTAAGCAAATTTTAGTTATTGCCAAAAACCATAAACCGTTTTGGTTTTTATCCTTAGGCTTTTTTGTCTGTGGTTTTCAAGTGGTGTTTATTGGTATTCACTTGCCCGGTTATTTAATTGATCATGGCTTTAATGCCACCACAGGGACGATCTTCTTGGCGTTAGTGGGTTTATTTAACATTGTCGGTACCTATACCGCAGGTTGGCTGGGCGGAAAATACTCTAAACCCCATTTGCTGATGGGCTTATACGGTCTACGCGGTATCGCCATGATTTTATTCTTAGTTTTACCACTCACCACATGGAGCGTGTATGCTTTTGGCGTGGTGATGGGACTCCTGTGGTTATCTACTGTTCCACTCACCAACGGCATTGTGGCCAATATGTTTGGGGTGAAATACTTAACTATGCTGAGTGGTTTGGTGTTCTTTACCCATCAAGTCGGTTCGTTCTTAGGCGGTTGGCTCGGTGGCTTAAATCACGATATGACTGGTAATTACAATGTGGTGTGGATTTTATCGATTTTACTGAGTATTTTTGGAGTACTGGTACACTTCATGGTCAATGAAAAGGCGGTGGTACATGACTAATTTTGCATGGCAAGTCAAATTCGGAATTGGCTTGATTGTATTGCTATTATTGGCTGTATCACTCGGCTTATGGCTGAATACACCTGATTTATTTGTATATTTTAATCTAGCCTTTTGCGCCCACTAGTGTCGTTTTTTAAACATGCTGCACAGCAGAAAATCTAACTTAGATCGTATAAAACACTAAAAGATAGAAAAACAATCATTTAAGTTATTTTCTGCTGTTTTTCATAAACTTAGATATTTTTATGATTTTCGCTTTGCTTCTGTTCATCTTAAGTTAATCCCAAGCAATAGAAAACTTAGGAATAAACATGACTGCACTCAGCCCACTTTCTCAAGCCATTTTTGATGCACCGCGTTGGCATCAATCAGAGCAATTACAAAATGATCACGATATTGAAATCCGCCCCATTCAAGGTGCACTAGGCGCAGAAGTTTGGGGCTTAGATACAGGCAAAGCACAAAGCGGCGCAACCATTTTTCGTTTAAAACAAGCCTTGGCCGAGCATTTGATTTTAATTTTTAAAGGTCAAACTTTAGATGATGCACAGTATTTAGCGTTTGCCAGTTATTTTGGCGCGATTTTCCGCCCAAGTGCTGACAACCCTGTATTAGCAACTCAACAAGACACAGGTATTCCTCCTGATGTCATTCCAGTATCCAATGCGGTAGGTCAAGGTGATTATACTGGTCATGGCGAATTGGCAGCACATGCTGATCACCAATGGACGCCACAGCCCTCTTTTGGCTCGTTACTGTATGCGATTGAACTGCCACAAGATGGGGGACAAACCTCATGGTACAACACCATTAAAGCCTATGATGCGCTAGATGAGGCAACCAAAGCACATATTGATGGTTTGCAATTGATCACCTATAACCCTTTCGTCCGCGCAAACAGTAATACAGGTCAAAATGGTTATGGCAATACGCCTTTATATCGCTTTAAAGATCAACCCACGGTTGGCTATGGCTATGCGCACCCTTTAGTGCGTACCCATCCTGAAACAGGACGCAAAGCGCTGTGGCTGAATGAACGCTCTGAAGTAGAATTGGTCAATTATGATGATCAAGCAGGCAGTCAATTAATTGCGACATTACGCGCCCATTTACTCAAACCTGAGTTTCGTTATGAACACAATTGGCAGCAAGGTGATATTGTGTTTTGGGATAATCAAGTGACGCTACATTCGCGTAAACCTTTTCCGAGTGAGCAGCGCCGTTTGCTCAAACGTATTAGCTTAGCAGGAGCTCGCCCATTTTAATGATCGCTAGATTTCAGCCCAATCAATTATAATAAGATATTTTTTTACAGCGCATGAGTATGCTTTTAAGCATACTCTTTTTTTTGCCTGTCATCTGTGTGACATGCTTTTTCTTTAAAGTCACTGATTTTTTACTGGGCGATGCCCTTCACAAGGATGTATAGACGGTGATCCAACTCAGTTATGGACAGATTTTTTGGCTATTTTTACAATTGGGCTGTATTGCTTTTGGTGGCCCAGCTGCACATTTAGTGTTGTTTTATCAACGCTTGGTCAAAGACTTACACTATATTTCTGAACAGCAATACAGTGAAGTATTGGCTTTGGCACAAATTTTACCAGGTCCAACCAGTAGCCAAGTGGGGATTGGTTTAGGTTATGTGCTCCAAGGCTATGGCGGAGCGCTTTGTGCTTGGCTCGGTTTTACCCTCCCCTCAATGCTGCTGATGACAATTGCCGCCATTTTAGGCCTCAAACTGAGCCCTTATTTATCAGGTGACTTTTTCCATGTCATTCAGCTTCTAGTACTGGGGATAGTGCTGTGGGCATTTTGGCAAATGTTACGCAGCTTTTGTAAGTTTACTTGGCAATATATGCTCATGTTACTGGCCACTTTATTATTATATGTGTTACCGCATGGTTTAAATCAGCTTTTAGTGATTGTTCTAGGTGGCGTCGTGGGAATATATTATGCCAGCCATAGCCAAAATCCATCTATCCAGCCACTGTTGGTATCTAGTAAACAGCAATCTCAAGCACATTTTTATATAGTGCTGTTTGTTCTGCCGTTTATTTTGGTTCCAGTATTAAGTGCTCTTGGTCCAAATCTATGGTTAGACAGCTTTATGGCGCTATACCGCACTGCATCTTTGGTATTTGGCGGCGGACATATTATTTTGCCGTTATTACAACAAGAGTTTGTCACCACTGCTTGGTTGGCACAGCCTCAATTTGACTTAGGCTATGCGTTGGAACAGCTCATGCCTGGCCCTTTATTTAGTTTTGCAAGTTATTTAGGCGCTTTATTGCCCTTAAGCTCATCTGCGGGGGGCAATGCGCTGTTTGCTACTGTGGTGATTTTTTTGCCCTCTTTTTTACTCATGTTTGGTCTGTTGCCGTATTGGAGCAAACTCATGCAGCAACCCCATTTGTTTCGTGCTCTGGTCGGCATTAATGCGGCAGTGGTGGGATTATTGTTATATTTAGTGTTAGAGATGGGACAAAAATATCTTAGCTCAATTTGGGATGGTATTTTTGTGCTGGTCGTGATTGGCTTGTTACGCAGTAAATTGCCAATTTGGCTCAGTTTAATCGGCAGTTTTGCCGCTTATTATGCTGCCTTAACACTGCTGTAAAAATAAAAAAACCGCAAGCCTAAACTTACGGTTTTTTATTTTAACTCAAAAACTTAGAACAAACGATTCATACCGTTTAAAGTTGCCACACGATACGCTTCCGCCATCGTTGGATAGTTAAATGTAGTTTCCACGAAATACTTAATGGTATTGTTCGGGCTATTCATGACCGCTTGACCAATGTGAATAATTTCTGAGGCATTGTTACCAAAACAATGCACACCTAAAATTTCTAAAGTATCACGATGGAACAATAACTTAAGTTCACCCACGGTATCACCGGTAATTTGCGCACGCGCCAAATGACGGAAAGACGCCTGACCCACTTCATAAGGAATCTTTTCTTCTGTCAATTGCTGCTCAGTTTTACCAATCGATGAAATTTCCGGAATGGTATAAATACCCGTTGGAATATCCGTCACTGGTTTAATGCCTTCTTCACCGCTCATATTGCCCCCCGCCGAACGACCTTGGTCATAAGCAGCAGAGGCAAGTGATGGCCAACCAATGACATCACCAGCAGCAAAAATATTCTCAACTTCAGTTTGATATTCTTGGTTTACGGTAATTTGACCACGGCTATTAGGGGTAATACCGACGTTTTCTAAACCTAAGCCATCGGTATTACCCGAACGTCCGTTACACCATAAAATGGCATCGGCTTTAATTTTCTTACCACTTTGTAAATGTAAAACCACATGATCATCAAAGGTTTCTAAATGATCAATTTGTTCATTATGGCGAATCAACACACCTTGTTCACGTAAGTGATATGACAATGCGTCTGAAATTTCATCATCAAGATAGCTTAACAGTTTTGGCTGAGTGTTAATCAAATCAACTTTATGGTCTAAACCAATAAAAATTGAGGCATATTCACAGCCAATCACACCTGCGCCATAAATGATAATTTTTTGGATAGAATAATCTAGATCCAAAATCTTATCCGAATCAAACACGCGTGGATGGTTAAAATCAAGCATTGCAGGACGATACGGACGGCTACCAGTTGCCACCACAATTTGTTGGCAAATAATAGTTTCGGTAATGCCTTCAGGGCTAAAAATCAGTACAGTGTTTTTATCTTGGATATATGCACGGCCATGGAAGATATCAATTTTGTTACGATCATAAAAACGTGAATGCGTCTCAACTTGCTGTTGAATCACTTTGTGTGCACTTTGCAACACTTGTTTCATGGTAAATTGGCGCCAGTCACCCATTTTTTTAAACATTGGGTCACGGCGATAACGAATAATATTCGATACCGTTTGACGTAAAGCTTTACTTGGGATGGTACCCACATGGGTACAGTTACCGCCCAATTGCTCACGCAGATCTACAATTGCAACACGCTTACCAGATTTGGCAAGTTTCATTGCCGCGCCTTCGCCCGCAGGGCCCGAACCGAGAACAACCGCATCATATTTTACGAAAGTCCCACTAACGACCTCTTTTTTACGTGGCATTCAACGCTCCTTCAAAATTCAATTTTGTCGTTTATCTTAAAGATATTATGACTGAAAGAGAATGCCTTTGCTGTATTTAGTCATCATATATTAACCAATAACAACATTTCTAAAATGAATATTGTTTTTACCCCATTTACAAGCAACTTGGTTATAATGACCTATTGTGATTAAAACACCTCCCCCGTTAAAAAACAGTGGAAAAATTGAATATGTCTGAAAACCGTAAACCTGAACAGGGTGTTAAACTTCGTGGCGCAGAGAAAGTCGCGCGTATTCCTGTAAAAGTTGTTCCTACGGTTGAAACCCCACGTAAGCCGGATTGGATTCGCGTCAAAATGGCGGCACCAGAAGAAGTGCAACGCATTAAAACCACCTTACGTGCGCAAAAATTACATACAGTATGTGAAGAAGCCGCTTGTCCGAACTTACCTGAGTGTTTTGGCGGGGGTACAGCAACCTTTATGATTATGGGTGATATTTGTACCCGTCGTTGCCCATTCTGCGACGTAGCACACGGTCGTCCCAATGCGCTTGACCCTGATGAACCACGCCATATGGCTGAAACCATTGCCAATTTAGGTCTGAAATACGCGGTGATTACCTCTGTAGACCGTGATGACTTATTGGACGGCGGTGCACAACATTTTGTGGACTGTATTAAAGAAGCGCGTGCTTTAAGCCCGAAAACTTTACTTGAAATTTTAGTGCCTGATTTCCGTGGTCGTATGGATGTGGCATTACGTATTATGACCGAATGCCCACCAGACGTATTTAACCACAACATCGAAACTGTGCCGCGTTTATATAAAGCCATGCGTCCGGGTTCAGATTACCAACACTCTTTAAACCTATTAAAAATGTTTAAAGAATATTGCCCAGATGTACCAACCAAATGTGGTTTGATGGTGGGTATTGGTGAAACTGAAGAAGAAGTGATTGCCCTACTGGATGATTTACACGCGCATGGCGTAGATTACGTGACCATTGGTCAGTACCTACAACCATCCAAGCAACATGCTGCGATTGACCGCTTTGTAACCCCTGAAGAGTTTGAGCGTTATACTGCACATGGTCAAAAGTTAGGCTTTAAAAACATTTGGGCAGCGCCAATGGTGCGTTCAAGTTACTTCGCTGACCGTCAATACTACGGTGAGCCAGTGCCAGCAGTACGTCGTAAAGCTGATCCTGCGAAAAAAATTGATGTACAAGTGATTGAAGCTTAATACTTCAATGCGTTTAAAAGCCCTCAATTGAGGGCTTTTTTGTTTTTAAATCTTTTAGCCGATAAAAAAGCCCGTTTACACGGGCTTTTTTTGCAGATTTATCGTTAATCTTCAAATACTTTGGCTTGATTAATTAATTGCAAAAATACATTGCCATCTTGAATATGATTAGCACTTAGTAACGCAAGTTTCACTAAAAATAACTCACGTTTATCTTCAGCAATCGCATCAATGCTCTCTGCTAAATGGTCATAGACTTTTTCGAGTTCTGGAATTGAGATATTGCTCATGCTGCTGCTCCTGCTGGCGCCATGATAAATTGATTTAAAGTTTCAGTAATTGCATTGTCACGGTAGTTGATCCAACGACCATTGATGTGATGTCCGGGACGCACTAAATAAATCGCCCCCGCTGCTGCAAAGAAACGCTCTGCAGCAATTTGCGCTGAAATAGTTAAGTTGACATCAGCCTGTGCAACAGCGACGCCATCAATATTTAAAGCCAGCAATTGTGCCGGTACACCACGCTTTTTAAGTGCTGCAACTTCAGCCACTAAACCTTCAGCCACCTGACCATTTTCAGTGAGTACAATTACGCTAAATTTGCCGCTAATTGAATCATATAAGAATGAACCATCAGCAAATTTCACGTTTGGAATTAACGCACCATTTTCAGTGATTTCATTCATTAACGCGTTATCGTCATTTTTACTATTTAATGGCGAATGGGTATAAGCATGTGGACGTGAGGTACGCCAATGGTACAACGGACGCACAAACTCATGTTGTAAAGATAACGATAACACGGCGTTACGCAGTAAACGGAAACCATGGGATGGCGGTGCCATAAAGCGCGTTGATTTACCCGCTTCCGCGATAATTTCACGCGCAGCGCCTACACGGTCAAAAGTATAGCTTTGTAAAAGTTTTTCAGGTGCCCAACCATTGACTACCGCAGAAAGTTTCCATGCTAAATCTTGTGCATCTTGGAAACCAGTATTGGCACCACGTACCCCAAAGATTGGCAGTAAATGTGCCGCATCACCAACAAACATAATGCGGTTATGCACATAGTTGTCTAAGGTTAAAGCACGCGCTGAATAAACTGTGCTCCAATCCATTTCCCACTCTAAATGGTCTTGACCAATCATTTTCAGTTGGTCATTGACTGCTTTGGTGAGATTTTCAGGTTTTAATGCCTCTTCAGGTGCAATACTTGGATCTAACTGATAGTCAAAACGCCAGATATTGTCTGGCTCACGGTGCATTAAAATGGTGTTGCCCGGATTCCAATCGGGTGAGAAAAAGGCTAAACGTTCGGTTGGATAATCGAGTTTAATGCGAATATCGGCAATCACGAAACGACCTTCGTAGCTAGCACCTTCCATCCATAGCTTCATGCTTTCACGAATTGGCGAACGGCCACCGTCTGCTGCAACCACCCAATTTGAAATGTGGCGATACTCACCTTCAGGGGTATGTACAGTCAAAGTCACTTGATCATTGTCTTGGCTTTGCGCCACAACTTTGTTGCCCCAACGCACTTCAATGTTGTCCTGCGCTTGGATGGTTTCGAGTAAATAATGTTCTAACCAGTTTTGTTGTAAGTTATTCAGTGGATAGAACTGATCATGCTCATTGACCGGTGTTGCCATACGGAAACACACTTGACCTTTATAAATCGAATTACCATGCGTCCACGGTAATGCTTTTTGCATAATTTTATCTGCAGCACCAGCCGCATTTAAAATTTCCATAGAACGCTTGGTATAGACCAAAGCACGGCTACCTTCTGACAATTGCTGCTCAGCTGAAAGTAACACCACTTTTACGCCCTGCTTTGCTAGCAATAATGCAGTGCTCATCCCAATAGGGCCAGCACCCACCACAGTCACGGTTTGTGCATCAGTCACCACATCGCTTTGGCTATGGAAGTGTGGATACACTTGGTAGCGATAATAGAGCGAGTCGCGTGGCTTGGTTTCTGGAAAATGCATATCGAACTCCTTGTCCTGCGTTTTTTAAGTTTTTGATAAAGAAGAATATAGATCGGGCTTGGCGATAAAGCGATACGCTTGGCTACCACGTAATCCATACACATAAAAAGCAAATAATAAAATGGTCAGTACGGTACAGATGATCCACACCATAGTAAATGAGCCGGTTGCGGTGGCGAGCATGGAAATTGCAGGTACGCCACTAGCAATACCTAAGGTTTGGAAACGTAAGCAAATACCATACACTTCGCCATAATGTTCAGGGCCGTAAGTTTTAGAGGCAATTACCGCAGGGGTCACTGTACCCACGCAGTTGCCCATACCCCAGAACAACACCCCCACAAGACCGAGTACCCACATATCACTTGAAGTCGTGAAAATAAATGGAATACAGGTCATTAAAATACATGCCACTACAATCGCGGTTGAAAATACCGAACCAAATTTGTCATACAACCAACCCAACAAGACTTTTGCGAAGATCATCACCCCTAAAGTAATCACTAAAAAGGTTGCTGCTTGTTGCATGCCAAAGGTGTTTTGTAGATAAACCGGTAATTGCAACACAATTCCACCACCGACAAAGCCGACTAAAAATTGTGCAGACAACATGGACCAAAAGAAAGGTTTCTTTTTGAGTTCCTTGGCAGGCAAATGCACCAAAGCTAAATTGGATTGCGTGGTGTTTTGCTGACTCACCTGATCAGCACCTAGCGCTTTAAGCCCCATTTGTTCAGGCGACTCTTTAATTAACGCAATAACTAAGACTGTACCCACCACAAACATCATTAAAGCCACCGTTTGATAGGCAAAACCGGTGCTGTAATGTTCGATGCAATAACTGATATATTTACTTAAAGCCATGCCAAAGAAAGCGCTGCCCGATAACGCAAGGCTCATGGCTAAACCTTTTTTCTCAATAAACCAACGATTGACTAAAATATTGGGTGGAATAAAGGTTAAACCGGTGGAGAAAAAGCCAAACAGCGCTGCAACCACATACAGGCTCACGACATTAGTCGCTAAAGAAAACGCCGCATAACTTAAGCAGAATCCAGTTAAGAAGACCAACAGTGCTTTTTTGGTATGTTGTTGTAATAGCTTGCCAATTTTAGGTGAAAATAACATCACCGTAATATTAATAATGGTTGAGCACAACGCAAATTGTGTCGCGCTAATCCCCACTTGTTGCGTAAAAGCATTCAGATAAATATTAAATGTGGTGATGGTCAGCGCAATCGCTGAACCCGAAATCACCATCAATGCCAGTACAATCCACCAGCCGTAGAAAAATTTGGAATTTCTCATCGTGCTTTCCCTGAGTTGAAATCACAAGGTCAAGCACGCAGGCTTAACCTTGTGTAATTTGAGCAGTTAAGGCTTTGGCAGTTCCTTGCAAGGCCTGTACCCGCTCGTGGCTAAAATCAATTGGCAGATGTTGTTCGCTACCGAGTGCCGCAATACAAAATTCAATTTCGCCATGAATATTGAAAATCGGCACGCAGATGGCATTCACGCCTGCCAGCATATCGCCTGAAACTGTGGCTGCACCCGCTTGGAGAATGCCCTGTTTCATTTGTTCAAATTCGGCCCAGTTCCCCGGATAAACCGCAATTCCCTGCGCCTGTTTGTGTTGCCATTCTTGCTCTAACAACGGTCGAATCATCGCTTCGGGCATAAATGCCGCAAAGGTACGCCCTGTCGCGGAATTCAACATCGGCATCACTGAACCCACACGTGTAATAACTGATACCGGTTGATTGGGTTCAATCCATTGCACCACCAATGGGCCTTGTGAGCTCCACTTACTAATTTGCAAACCGCAATTAATTTGGCGATGCAACGCGTAAATCTGTGCTTGTGCCGCTTGAATGGTATCGGTGCGTTGAATGCAACCGAGTCCTAAACGCCATGCTTGATCACCCAAGGCATAACGTCCATCCAATAACTGCTTGGCATACTGCATCCGAACCAAGCTCACCATATAGCGGTGTACTTTGGCGGGATGCATCGCAAGTTTTTCTGCCAGTTCTTTGAGCATCATGGGACTGCTATGTGCAATCAAAGCATCTAGCACACTTAAGCCCACTTCTAGTGACTGCACTCCAGCTTGGGTTTTCTCTTCAGACATCGATCTTGTAACTCTCATTGCAATGGCGAGCATTCTACGCGAAGCCGCTCAATTGCAAAGCCACAACATCAGCTAAATTGCCTGTTTGATTACCAGCTTGGCTGTGTCCTGATGCTCTAGAACTTTAGTTTAATTACGAAATACGTAACCAAATTATGTATTGCGTAATCTGTGAAAATGAGTATGATGAGATTAATAGCAAAAATCAAGGGTTGTTAGACGTTAGGCGTATAAGATCAAAAATATGATTTTAAATTATTGTTTTTAATAAATTTAATTTTATGAAAATGATTTTAAAGTGTCAAATAACAACTTTTTTTGAAGATTTTTTTTCAGATGTCGCTTTGCAATACCGCACGGATTGCGATGCTTCGAGACAAAGGATATAAGCCATGACAGCTCAACTTCGCGCATTTATTGATATCGCTTCAGACTCAGATTTTCCCATTCAAAATTTGCCTTATGGCGTATTTAGTCAAAGCCCGACAGGCGAACGCCACTGTGCCACTGCGCTTGGTGATTGGGTCATTGATTTAAGCGTCTTAGAAAATGCAGGTCTTTTGACCTTAAACGGTGGGCCCTATTTTCATCAAGCCACTTTAAATGCATTTATTGAATCAGGTCGTGCTAACTGGACAGCATTACGTCAGCAACTTCAAACCTTGTTGAGCGCGGATCATGCAACCTTACGTGACAATCAAGCCCTGCGTGAGCAAGCCTTTTTTAAACAAGATGCAGTGACCATGCACTTGCCTGTACATATTGGCGGTTACACTGATTTCTATTCATCAAAAGAACACGCCACTAATGTTGGTTGCATGTTCCGTGATCCAAAAAATGCTTTGCTGCCAAACTGGTCAGAATTACCGGTCGGTTATAACGGTCGTGCCAGTTCTGTGGTGGTGAGCGGTACAAACGTGCGCCGTCCGTCTGGTCAAATCAAATTACCCAACCAAGATCGTCCTGTATTCTCGGCCTGTCGTAAGCTGGACTTTGAACTTGAAACGGGCTTTATTGTGGGTAAAAACAATGCGCTTGGCGAACCTGTTGCCATTGAACATGCTTGGGAGCATATCTTTGGCATGGTGTTATTTAATGACTGGTCAGCGCGTGATATTCAACAGTGGGAATATGTACCCTTAGGTCCATTTAACGCCAAAACTTTTGCCTCTTCAATTTCACCTTGGATTGTGACTTTAGATGCACTTGAGCCATTTAAAACCAACAGCCCAGAACAAACACCTGCACCATTGGCTTACTTACGCGAAGACTTAAGCGCCAACAGCTACGACATCAACTTATCTGTTGAATTACAACCAGAAAACGCTGCAACAGCAGATGTGATTTGCCAAACCAACTTTAAATATATGTATTGGTCAATGGCTCAGCAATTAACCCACCACACCATTGCTGGCTGCAACTTACAAGTAGGTGACTTAATGGGCTCAGGGACCATCTCAGGCCCTACACCAGATTCTTACGGTTCACTTTTAGAATTGACTTGGAATACAACCAAACCTTTAACGCTTTCAAATGGCGAACAACGTAGCTTCTTAGCCGATGGCGATACCTTAATTATGAAGGGCTACTGCCAAAAAGATGGTCTACGCATTGGCTTTGGGGAAGTCAGCGGTAAAGTGCTGCCTGCGATTGAGTTTAACTTTGCCGAAACTGAGGAAGAAACGCGTGAAGCTGTATAGTTATTTTCGCAGTTCAGCCGCTTATCGGGTACGCATTGGCCTAAACCTGAAAGGTTTAAACGCCGATGTGCTACCGGTGCACTTGGTTAAAGATGGCGGGCAGCAACATGCGCCGGCTTACCAAGCCATTAACCCCAATGAACTTGTGCCTGCACTTGATGATGACGGTTTTATTCTGACGCAATCTTTAAGTATTTTGGAATACTTAGATGAAGTACATCCTGAAACTGCACTGCTGCCACAAGACCCTAAACAACGTGCTTTGATTCGTGCTTTTAGTCAAAGCATTGCTTGCGATATTCATCCGATCAATAACTTACGTGTGTTGCAGTATCTATCCAATGAATTGCAAATCAGCGATGAGCAAAAATCGGCATGGTATCGCCATTGGGTTGAGCTTGGTTTAAAAGGTTTAGAAGCTCAGCTCAAAGACTCAAATGGTAAATTCTGCTTTGGCGATCAGGCCACCTTGGCAGATTGCTGCTTGATTCCACAAATCTACAATGCCCTACGCTTTAACATTGATGTCAGCGTATACCCAAAAATTCATGCCATCTATCAGCATTGCTTAAGCTTGGCGCCATTTCAACATGCAGCGCCTGAAAACCAAGCCGATGCGGCATAAACAATAAATAAGGATATTGACCATGACCATTCAAATTGAACAGATTCACCATGTCGCTTACCGCTGTAAAGATGCCAAAGAAACCGTAGAGTGGTACAAAAAAAACCTGAATATGGATTTTATTTTGGCCTTTGCTGAAGATTATGTGCCATCAACCAAGGCCTTTGATCCATATATGCATTTATTTTTAGATGCTGGCAATGGTAACGTTTTAGCTTTCTTTGAATTGCCAACCCAACCTGAAATGGGTCGCGATGAAAACACGCCAAAATGGGTGCAACATATTGCGCTTAAAGTCAAAGATCGTGATGCTTTAGTGGCTGCTAAAGCACATCTTGAAGAAAATGGTGTGGATGTTTTAGGCATTACCAATCACGGTATTTTCCATTCAATTTACTTCTTTGATCCAAATGGTCACCGCTTAGAATTGGCCTACGACGACCCTGCTGCACCGGCAAAAATTGCCATGATTACTGAAGAAATGAAATATGAAATGCTTGAAGAATGGAGCAAAACCAAACGTGCGCCACATCATACTCATTTCTTACATGCGTCTGAATTAGATAACAATTCAGCTTCAGCTAAGGTGGATGCATAAGTCATGAATAAATTGGTTGCCAGTGCCGATGTAGCACTACAAGATATCGTGGCTGACCATCAGACCCTCGCTGTGGGTGGTTTTGGTTTATGTGGTATTCCTGAAGCCTTAATTGAAGCGCTTAAAAATACCGGTGTTACGGGTTTAACTTGTATTTCAAACAATGCCGGTGTGGATGATTTTGGTTTAGGTAAATTGCTACAAACCAAACAAATTAAGAAAATGATTTCATCTTATGTGGGTGAAAACAAAGAATTTGAACGTCAATACTTAAATGGTGAGCTTGAAGTCGAGCTCACCCCACAAGGAACGCTCGCAGAAAAGTTACGTGCCGGTGGTGCAGGTATTCCAGCATTTTATACCCAAACAGGCGTGGGTACTTTAATTGCCGAAGGCAAAGAAGTACGTGAATTTAATGGTAAAGACTATATTTTAGAGCCGTCTTTAACGGCAGATGTGGCTTTGATTAAAGCCTATAAAGCCGACAAAGCAGGCAACTTAGTGTTTCGTAAAACCGCGCGTAACTTTAACCCTGAGTGTGCCATGGCAGGTAAATTTACCATTGCCGAAGTAGAACAAATCGTTGAAATTGGCGAGATTGATCCAGATGATATCCATTTACCGGGTATCTACGTTAATCGTATTGTCTTAAATGCAACACCTGAAAAACGTATCGAACAAATGACGTTAAAGGCGGAGGCTTAAATCATGGCTTGGACACGTAATCAAATGGCGGCGCGTGCTGCCCTTGAACTTGAAGACGGCTTCTATGTCAATTTGGGCATTGGCTTACCGACCCTGGTTGCTAACTACTTACCCGAAGGCATTAACGTTTGGTTACAATCTGAAAATGGTTTATTGGGGATTGATGAATTTCCGACCCAAGACACCGTCGATGCCGATTTAATTAATGCTGGTAAACAAACCGTGACCGCACGCAAAGGTGCAGCATTTTTCTCAAGCTCAGAATCTTTTGCCATGATCCGTGGCGGTCATGTCAATATTGCGATTTTAGGCGCGATGGAAGTGTCACAAACTGGCGATCTTGCCAATTGGATGATTCCAGGCAAAAAAGTCAAGGGTATGGGCGGTGCCATGGATTTGGTCGCAGGCGTACAAAAAGTTGTGGTCCTGATGGAACACTGTGCCAAAGACGGCAGCCCGAAAATTGTAGCGCAATGTGCCCTACCATTAACGGGTAAAGGCGTGGTACAGCGTATTATCACTGACCTTGGTGTGATGGATATCACAGCACATGGCGTTGAACTGATTGAACTGGCTGAAAATGTGTCACTTGAGCAAATTCAAGCAGCCACAGGCGTAGCCTTAAATACGCAAAACCTAAAAGCCGCTTAATCTAGCCAAAAAACGATCAAGCAGCACTATGCTGCTTGATGTTGATCTACGACTTTTGCGGTGTAGTCGTAATCTAACACAAGGTTTACACTCAGATTGCTTTTAAAATGATCAAAAATATTGAGGGATGTATGTCACAACAAGATTATGACAATGGCTTAAAAGTCCGTACTGAGGTAATGGGAGCAAGTTTTGTCAAACGTGCACAAGACAATACCGTACCATTTACTCAGCCGCTACAAGACTGGATTAATGAACATGCTTGGGGTTCAACGTGGCAACGTGAAGGCGTACTACCGCGCAAATATCGTTCGTTAATCACCATCGCTTTTTTAACCGCGCAAAAAAGTCCAACTGAACTTAAAGGCCATGTCCGCGGTGCTTTAAATAACGGTGCAACTGTAGAAGAAATTCAAGAAGTGTTATTGCATAGCTTACCGTACTGCGGCGCGCCAGCAACACAAGAAGCCTTTCGTGCTGCTTTAGAAGTGATTAATGAATATCAAGCCAATCAAGCTTAAAATCAGCTAGACATAAAAAAACGAGCCGAAGCTCGTTTTTTTAGCATATATGGATTAGAAGCGGAAGCTTAGACCTAGCTTAGCCACTGGTAACCATTCATATTCATCATCATTTTGTAATTTATTACGTTGATTGGCCAATGCTTCAGCTGCTGTTGTCGTACCATTCACATCTAAAGCACCTGGATTACCTGTGTTATACAGTGTTACTTCAGGATTACCTGTGTAGTAAGCACCGATTTCACCAAATACGCCCCAACGATTATTGATTGCTGGTGAGAAACCAATACCTGCATACGGTGCAATATCGTTACCGTATTTCAGTTTACCTACCACATTACCAACGTCAGCGCCAAAGGTTTTACCATCTAACTTGATTTCACCATCACTACCTGGACGGCCTTTTAAATCATATTTAGAGTCGATGTAACCTACACCTGCCGCCATATAGAACCAGTTTGACCATGGACGGATTTGCGCATTTAAATAAGTAACATTATTGTCCATATCGGCATCATACTTGGTTCCATCTACAGAAACGTCATCTGACCACGAAATGTCACCACCGTTATAACCGAGTACTACATCGACTTTTGGGTTTGCAGTCCAAACTAAAGCACCACCGTAACCAGTTGTACCCACTTCAGCACGTACGCCTGATGGAATTAATTGATTACCGTTAAATTGATAACCATCATGTACAACTGACGAGTCAGCCATTACAGAACCTGCGGTCGCTAAAGCGGCTGCTGCAACAAGCATACGTAATTTCATTTTATTCTCCTCAAAATGAGCTTTTTGTGATCATCTATTGTTATGCAGCACATAATATGATGTTTTTTGAGTAAATTTCACCCGAAAAATGATTATTTTTTGTTATCTTTTGATACAAATGACATTAACTCTTGATAAGTAAAAAAATTTTAAATCAGCAGCCTGATTAAATATACTCTAGCGCTTATACAGCTTAAGTTGACTTGCAAAGTTGAGTAAATTTTGCCTATTCGCTCATTTTTCGTCTGCTTTTGCCAAAATATAGTGTAAAATCTTGAAAAATTTTTTTCTGGAAGAAAAGATCATGTCGCAGCTTTCAACAATTATTGAACAAGCTTTTGAAGACCGTGCTAACTTCAGCGCAGCGGATTGCCCAGTTGAAGTACGTACAGCAGTTGAACAAGCGATTACAGGTTTAGACAACGGTACATTACGTGTTGCAGAAAAAATTGACGGTGAATGGGTTGTTCATCAGTGGTTGAAAAAAGCGGTATTATTATCTTTTAAATTAAATGACAACAAGCCAATTGAATCATGTGATTTGCAGTTCTACGACAAAGTAGATACCAAATTCACGGGTTGGACTGAAGCACAATTTAAAGACGCTGGGGTACGTGTGGTACCGCCTGCTGTGGCGCGTCGCGGTTCATTCCAAGCCAAAGGCGTGATTTTAATGCCATCTTATGTCAACATTGGTGCTTATGTCGATGAAGGCACAATGGTCGACACTTGGGCAACTGTAGGTTCATGTGCACAAATTGGTAAAAACGTACATTTATCGGGTGGTGTTGGTATTGGTGGTGTACTAGAGCCATTACAAGCCAATCCAACTATTATTGAAGATAACTGCTTCATCGGTGCACGTTCTGAAATTGTTGAAGGCGTGATTGTTGAAGAAGGTTCTGTGATTTCAATGGGCGTGTTTATTGGTCAATCGACCAAGATTTATGACCGCGCAACTGGCGAAATTCACTATGGCCGTGTCCCTGCAGGCTCTGTTGTTGTTGCTGGTAGCTTACCGTCTAAATGCGGTACATATAGCTTATATGCTGCGATTATCGTGAAAAAAGTAGACGCGAAAACGCGTGCCAAAACCAGTTTAAACGATTTATTACGTGACGACTAATTCATCGTATTTCTCTACGGAGCTTAATCGTTCCTTGTCTCTACGACCAGCATAGGTCGTAGGGATTTTTATTTTTATATCTTGTTATTTCTCTCTCGGTTAATTTTGTTATGAATACGCTTCGATCTTCTGCTATCCCTGTTTCTGATCCATCTGCGGGTTTACGCATCACTGAGATCTTTTATTCATTACAAGGTGAAGCCAATAGCGCAGGTCTGCCTACGGTGTTTATCCGTTTAACGGGTTGCCCACTGCGTTGTAGCTATTGTGATACCACCTATTCATTTGAAGGTGGTGAACGTCAATCCTTAGAACAGATTATCCAAACCACACTTGATTTTGGCACACCACACGTCTGCGTGACTGGCGGTGAGCCACTGGCTCAGCCCAATGCTCTCCCGCTTATGCAGCGTTTAGCAGATTTAGGCTGTCAGGTCTCTTTAGAGACCAGTGGCGCTTTAGATGTTGCTAAAGTCGATATGCGTGTTTCAAAAGTTTTAGATTTAAAAACCCCAACTTCAGGCGAAGTTGCACGAAACTTGCTGAGTAATTTGGATCATTTAAACTCACATGATCAAATTAAATTCGTGATTTGTAATCGTGAAGATTACGAATGGTCAAAACAGCAGCTTGAGCAATATCAACTGGCAGATAAAGTGAGTACAGTATGGTTCTCACCTGCCTTTGCAGTCGAAAAAGGCGCGGTACGTATGCCACAACTGGCACGTGACCTTGCGCAATGGATTTTAGATGACCGTCTCCCAGTTCGTTTCCAATTGCAATTGCATAAATTACTTTGGAATGACGAAACCGGTCGTTAATTAACTCAATTTTGGAGAATGAATATGCGCCCTCGTGCCATTGTGTTGTTATCTGGCGGCCTTGACTCAACCACTTGTTTAGCTTGGGCACAGGCGCGTTATGAATGTATCGCGTTAAGTTTTATGTATGGTCAGCGTTCAACCACAGAGTTAGATGCTGCCAAAGCCATGACTCAAGCCGCAGGTGTTGAGCATCGTGTCATTAACATTGACTTGGGTAATTTAGGTGGCTCAGCCCTCACCGACCATAGTATTGATGTGCCTGACCATGAAGAAGAAGGCATTCCAATTACTTATGTGCCAGCACGTAATACCATCTTCTTATCGTATGCCCTAGCCGCAGCAGAAGTCTTTGATGCCGAAGCTATTGTGATTGGCATTAACGCGGTCGATTATTCAGGTTATCCAGATTGTCGTCCTGAGTTTATTGAAGCATTTGCCAATATGGCACGCCTTGCCACCAAGGTTGGCGTAGAAGGTAAACCACTTAAATTTGAAACACCTTTGTTACATTTATCCAAAGCAAATATTATTCGCTTAGGCCTAGAACATGGCGTAGACTACAGTCAAACGGTATCTTGCTACCAAGCAGATGACCAAGGACGTGCTTGTGGCACTTGTGACAGTTGCCGTCTCCGTAAACAAGGTTTTGATGACGCTGGCGTTGCTGACCCAACACGTTATATACCGTAAGAATAAGGTAGAGGCTATGAAAATTTTAAAATCAAACATTCTTGCTGGCGCTGTATTGGCAACTGTTGCAGCTTTTGCAACGGGCGCACAAGCGCAAGATAATTTACAACAAGCATATAAAAGTACTAATGTTAAAAATGCTTTAGTGAATGTTTGTAAAGAAGAAACTAAAAAAAGTGGTAAGTTAACCGCAGCAGAAGTGACAAAGTACTGTACTTGCGCAGTAAATGCTGATGGTAAACTCACCAACGACCAAAAATGGCAAATTCAAAGTGCCATTAACCAAAAGAAAAGCCCATCTACCCTTGCCTTTGTACAAAAACAAAACCAAGAGTTAAAAGCTTGTTTTGGTACGTCATTGGTGACAAAACTGCAAAAATTAACTGAACAAGCGCAAGCGGCTCAGAAAAAATAAGCATATTGTTATGCTGTAAAAGCCTACTTCTTGTAGGCTTTTTTTATACTTTAATCCTATATCTTCGCTTGCAGAAACGTAAGCATCCGCTGAACCCCATACCTATTTTTTAATTTTGGTCGGGTTGCCACCGGTGTGGCAGTAATTCTTCAATTTGGGTCACTTTGTGTGTCGGCAGCCTTTTCAGCACATCACTTAAATAGGCATACGGATCCAAGCCATTGAGCTTTGCTGACTGGATTAAAGTCATGATATTGGCAGCTCGTTGGCCACTGCGCAGCGAGCCAGCAAACAGCCAGTTCT
>NZ_PJRJ01000026.1 GCF_003711395.1 Acinetobacter sp. B51(2017) | reverse complement strand
TTTTTTCGCAAGAGATGCGATGGATGTCTGGTGATTTATAGTCATAAATTTTAGTCCCCACTTGTTTTTAAGTGGGGACTAAATTAAGGCTTATAGGATGAATTCATAAGGTGTGTTCAGCGGACGCTTACGGGCTATCAAATCAGCCGACAAATTGATGTGGTCTATGGCAGTACGGTACGCAGTAAACATGTCGGACGTGACTTGCTCGCAGGTCTTAAAAATATTGTTGGTGGTGAGCTCACCGCTTATACCGAACTGTTAGAAGAATCACGCCAAGAAGCCATGAACCGCATGATTGCCAAAGCACAAAGTTTGGGGGCTAATGCAGTGATTGGCATTCGTTTTTCGACCTCCAATATTGCTCAAGGTGCCTCAGAATTATTTGTCTATGGTACAGCAGTGGTGGTGGAACCCATGACTGCAAAACTGCCTGACCCATTTACGAGTTAAACTATGGAAAATCTTATTTTCCAACTCGCAGTGTTTGCGCTGTTATTTATTGTCGGTTTTACCTTTGGCCGTTATAACGAACGTAAACATTTAGCAGAACTTGCAGCCAATGAAGCGCGTTTGGCGTATATCACTACAGATAGTCAACGCTTTATCAGCAGTCCTCATCAAGGGCATTTGGTCAGTAGTAATTTGGTGATTTCACATGATTACTTTAAGTTTGTACTGGCTAGCATTCAAAATTTCTTTGGTGGACGCTTGCACAGTTATGAAAGCATTTTAGAACGTGCACGGCGCGAGGCCTTGGTGCGCTTAAAATTAGAAGCCGAAAAAATGGGCGCAAGCCATATTATGGGCTTACGTTTAAGCACCACTGAAATGGGCATGCAAGGCAGTATGATCGAAGTCTTTGCTTATGGGACCGCCATTCAAAAAGATCAATAGACCTGTCCTGAACCCTCTCCTATAATATAAGGAGAGGGCCAATCGCTTTATTTAACTTTGGTTTTACGAATCATTTTATATAACAGCTTAGGTGACAGACGCGAGACTAATACCCCGAGTTTTTCTTTCAATCCACCAACCACCACGTACTCTTGTCCTTCAGCTAAAGCTTGTAACACAGTTTGCGCAAATTCATCGGCATCTAAGCCATTTTCAATCGCACTGTCTTGATGGCCTTGCGGTTTACCCTCGCCATTTAAAGCATTAAAAGACACATTGGTTTTGACAAAACCTGGAAATACCACCGAAACTTGAACCCCATACTCTGCGACTTCGGCACGTAAGCTATTGGCCCATAGATGAATCGCAGCTTTGGCGGCTGAATACGTGGCGCGGTATTGGGTACCCAATAAGCCTGCTACACTAGAAATAAACACAATACGACCGCTTTTTTGGCTTAAAAAAGTGGGTAATACGGTTTTGGTGAAAAACACTTGCGAGAAGTAATCCACTTCCATAATCGCACGTTCAGTCTGCATTGTGGTGTCTTGAATCAACGCGCGCTGACTTAAACCTGCATTATTAATTAAATAATCAATACGCCCTTTTTGCTCTAGCACCGTGGCATAGGCATGCCGCACATCTGCTTCATTGGTGACATCCGCCGCGACCACTAAATGTCGCTCAGGCGATTTAAGCGTTTGTCGCACTTGTTCTAGCACCTCAACACGGCGTGCAGTTAAAATCACCTGTGCATCTTGTGCTGCAAAGGCTTTGGCTAATGCCTCACCTAAACCTGAAGATGCACCCGTAATCCATACCACTTGATCTGCCAAGTTCTGCTGTGTTGTCATCATGTCATCCTTAAGGCGTATTAATTTGAATAAATTTTAAAAAATGTTGTAAATAAGCTTGAGCTTGTTCAGGTGTTAACTGTTTGGCCATTTTTTCTAAGCGTTTATAACCCATCTGCGTGGTCAGTCCAATCACACCCGCTAAACTTTTATCGACCACAAAATTAAACTTAAGCTTTTGTTTAGGTCGACGCACCAACTGAGTCACCCCTTGATCAATAATCTCAACCACAGTGGCAAAGGCTGCAGGAACTTTTGTTGGGTCATCGCTAAGATTTTGACATTGCGTTGTAAATTTGCGGGCCAGTGCTGGCGCAATCGGATAATGAAGCCATGTTTGTCCATCATGCACCGAGGTCATCGCGGCTAAATCATTCATTAATAGTGTTAAGCGCTCATTACTTAATAATTGCATCGACCACGGCAGATGTTTACGAATCGTGGCAATAATCTGCTCCACGGTGTGTTCAGATTCAAAGTGCTGTTGCTCAGCAGAAATTTGGCTTAAATAACCAAATACTTGCTCGACAATTTGACATGCAATCTCAGCTAAATTTTCCCCCACAGGCTGGGCCAAACTGTCTGGATGGCCAAGATTTAACAGTTGTTGCAATTCTAAAAATCGTCGATAGGTGGTGGGTTGTATATTCAGTTGCACCATGTCATCCATACTGACCTCTTATTGTTGTTCTAAAGCTATGTGTTAAGCATAGGCGAAGTGCTGCGATATGCCAATTGCATAAACTTTGATTTTGCGAAATCCCGCAGCTTAAGATTTTTTGCTACAATGCTTACAATTTTTATCCACTTTTGATCTGTTCGAACTATGACTGATTCAGCGCAAAATATCGCGACAACCTACGATCCGACCGAGATCGAGAAAAAATGGTACCAAACTTGGGAAGAGCGTGGTTACTTCAAACCGTCTGAAAAAGGCGAGTCTTTCTGTATCATGATTCCGCCACCAAACGTCACTGGTAGCTTGCACATGGGTCATGGTTTTAACAATGCCATTATGGATGCCCTGACGCGTCATAAGCGTATGTCTGGTTTTAACACGCTTTGGCAACCAGGAACTGACCACGCAGGTATTGCAACGCAAATGGTTGTAGAACGTCAGTTGGGTGCACAAGGCATTAGCCGTCATGATCTTGGTCGTGAAAAGTTCATCGACAAAATCTGGGAATGGAAAGAACAATCAGGCGGTACCATTACCCGTCAAATCCGTCGTTTAGGTTCGTCTGTAGATTGGTCACGTGAACGCTTTACCATGGATGAAGGCTTATCAAATGCTGTGAAAGAAGTGTTTGTAAAACTGCATGAAGATGGTTTGATCTACCGTGGTAAACGTCTTGTTAACTGGGATCCAAAATTACAAACTGCCCTTTCTGACTTAGAAGTTGAGTCTGATAAAGAAGAACAAGGTTCACTGTGGCACTTCAAATATTTCTTTGAAGATAAGTCACTTCGCACCCACGATGGTAAAGATCACATCGTTGTAGCGACCACGCGTCCTGAAACATTACTCGGTGATACTGCGGTTGCTGTTGCACTTGATGATGAACGCTATGCACACCTTGTAGGTCAAAACATCATCCTACCAATTACAGGTCGTGCAGTTCCTATCGTTAAAGACGAATATGTAGACAAAGAATTTGGTACAGGCTGTGTAAAAATTACCCCTGCGCATGACTTCAATGACTATGAAGTAGGTAAACGCTGCGAATTACCAATCATCAACATCTTCAACAAAAATGCTGAAGTATTGGCTGAGTTTGAATACATCGCGAAAGCGGGCGAGCAAATTTCTAAAACTATTCCTGCACCTGCGGACTACATTGGTTTAGAACGTTTTGAAGCTCGTAAAAAGTTAGTTGAACAAGCGGAATCTGAAGGTTGGTTAGACCAAATTCAACCATACACATTGAAACCACCTCGCGGTGACCGTTCAGGTGTGATCGTTGAGCCATTATTAACAGACCAATGGTATGTGAAAATTGCGCCGCTTGCTGAACCTGCAATCAAAGCTGTAAAAGATGGCGACATCAAATTTGTCCCTGAACAATACAGCAACATGTACATGGCGTGGATGAACAACATTCAAGACTGGTGTATCTCGCGTCAATTGTGGTGGGGTCACCGTATTCCTGCTTGGTACGATGCTGAAGGCAATGTTTACGTGGGTCGTAACGAAGACGAAGTTCGTGCGAAAAACGGTATTGCACCTGAAGTTGAATTGAACCAAGACGAAGACGTATTGGATACATGGTTCTCATCGGGTCTTTGGACATTCTCAACGTTAGGTTGGACGGGTGACGAAGCGAAAGATAAAGAAAACTACTTCTTAAATACGTTCCACCCGACTGATGTGTTGGTAACTGGTTTCGACATCATCTTCTTCTGGGTTGCGCGTATGATTATGCTTACGATGCACTTCATGAAAAATGAAGATGGTACGCCTCAAGTACCGTTTAAAACTGTATATGTACACGGTTTGGTACGTGATGGCGAAGGTCAGAAGATGTCTAAATCTAAGGGTAACGTACTTGACCCACTCGATTTGATTGACGGTGTTGATCTTGAAACTTTAGTACAAAAACGTACAACAGGTTTGATGAACCCGAAACAAGCGGCGAAGATTGAAAAATCAACCCGTAAAGAATTCCCTGAAGGGATTCAATCTTACGGTACAGACGCAGTTCGTTTCACATTCTGTGCGCTTGCAAACACAGGTCGTGACATTAAGTTCGACATGAAACGTGTTGAAGGTTACCGTAACTTTGCCAACAAAATCTGGAACGGTACACGTTTCGTGATGATGAATGTCGAAGGTCAAACGGTTGGTCAAACTGCACGTCCTGATCTTTGGGAATTGCCTGAACAATGGATCGTAAGCCGTCTACAAAAAGCGACTGCTGCGGTGCAAACTGCGTTTGCAACGTATCGTTTAGACTTAGCTGCGCAAGCCATTTACGAGTTCATTTGGAATGAATATTGTGACTGGTATGTAGAGCTGACGAAGCCTGTTCTGAATGACGAAAACGTATCTGAAGAGCGTAAAGCTGAAGTACGTCGTGTTCTTCTTTCTGTAATGGAAGCATCGTTACGTTTAGCGCATCCATTGATGCCGTACCTGACAGAAGAAATCTGGCAAACGCTTGCACCTAAACTTGGTTTGGCTGGCGAAACCATTATGCTGGCACAATACCCTGTTGCTGACCAAGCGTTAATGAATGACCAAGCTGAAGCTGATATGCAATGGCTGCAAGGTTTGATTGGTGCGGTACGTAACATCCGTGGTGAAATGGGTCTAGGTAATGCGCGCTTGTTGCCTGTTCTGCTTCAAAACACAACTGAGGTGGAAAAAGCGCAAATCGCACGTATTGAACCGTTATTTAAAGCATTGGCAAAAGTTGAAAGCATTACCTTCCTAGCGGATGCTGAACAACCACCATTGTCTTCTTCTTCTGTAGTCGGTCATGTGTCTGTATTCGTTCCGATGAAGGGTTTAATTGACCCTAAAGCGGAATTGGGTCGTCTACAAAAAGACTTAGACAAGGTTCAAAAACAGCATGACCAAATTGCAACTAAACTTGCGAATGAAGGTTTTGTAGCGAAAGCACCTGCGGCTGTGGTTGAAGGCGAGAAAGTAAAACTTGCTGAATTTGCTGATCAGTTAGCGAAGATTAAAGCGAATATGGAGCAGATTGCAGCGCTTTAATGTGTAGTTTGATTCAAAAAAATCCCCTCATTTGAGGGGATTTCTATTTACTCTTCTTCCCAATCCAAATCCTCATCCTCCCAATTGATATAAGAAGAATCATCTAAATAACGAGTAAAACTGAATTCATTTAAATTTTCATAAAAATGAATTAATTTATTTACTTCTTGATCGACTATATTTTCTTGCTCTAATGTTAATTTTGGCAAATGTATATCATGACGACCACTTTCGCATGCAAAAATATTGCCCTGATCATATATTGCTTCTGTCTTGTAATTACCTTGAGCTAAATCATGACCAAAATAATAAGCAAATTTTTGCCATTTCCAAGCTTCAATCAAATCATTCTCTTTTAATTCTTTGATTTCATCGAATCCATCACAGACGATTCGATCAAATATATCTCTTAGACACTCTTCATTACCACGCTTTGCTAATTCCAATTCTATATCTGATGGATAATTTGAATGACTATAGTCATACATATCTTCATCAAAATCGTCGTCATCAACGCAATGATCATTATCTCCAAATTGATAAAGTTCTAACTGAGCGGGAAAATTTCCTAAATCAGCAGCAATTTTTAAATACTTTATATAGTTATCTTTATATTCATCATTACGTTCTTTTTCTTTAATAAAATTATCTAAGCTTGCTTTCCAAGTTGGACTAATTTCTTTACCTTGCAAATATTTATGATAAAGATAATTCATATCTTTATTCTGCTTATCAAAATCACTTTCACAATCACTATAAAATTGTGCAATCAAATATGGATAAATAGAAACCTGAGGAAACTCTGTAAAGGTTTTTTTCAGCCGTTCTAAAACATTGTCATGCAGTGAATCATCATCCAAAGCATGTCTAACAAGCTGACTTATTTCCTCTTTTGTTAAATATAAAAAATGATAATTTGAAAGATGCTTTTGAAAAAAAGGTGCTAGTGCAATTGAGACGTTTAATTCCTCACAGCGATTTTCAAATAACTCTCCATCCAACTGGTCATCGATTGAATCTGTAAAAATTGGGTAAGAACTTAGTTTTAGACTATTAAAAGTTTTAAATCCAAAAAGTGCTGCAACTATTTCATTTATATAAGAACGTTTAATCTCAATATCATGAAATTTAGTAGTTTGCTGTATTTCAAAAGCTAATGCGCTGATCGTAGAGATGTTTATCCTTAAAGTTGTTTCTTAGAATCAAATTTGGACACACGTTTAAACTTTTGAATCTAATAGTGAAACAAAATAAAGAAAACATTAAGAAGAATAGACTATTCAATATAAAAATAGATTTTTGTCTTTTTTACTCGTGTGTAAGTAAGGTGGACACCTATATTTAATAATAGCAATCAAAATTTAAAAATCAAGTTTTTTATGATTTCTCAATTTTATTTACTCTCAAACTCAATCACCAAACCAATTTCATGAAAGTAAAAATCCACAATATAAGGTTGGATCACATGCTGGCGTATAAACTTTAAATCCATAAAACGCCTTGCACGTAAAATCTGCCACATCAAACTTTCTGCATCAGTGGCAGAATGGCGCATGTTTCGCGCGAATTCTAATAATTTTGGGTTTATCATTTTTCTTATTACCTCTCCCTAGCCCTCTCCTTAAAGGAGAGGGAACGTTCATTATTAAATTACTTGTGGAATGTAACCCCCTCTCCCTATGGGAGAGGGTTGGGGTGAGGGTCTATAGCACTCCATGTTCCAACAACATCTCTAACCCACTCTCTTTCCCCATATACATGAGTCTTTGCTTTTCCGCTTTAAGCTGTTGCTTCACCGCCGACACATCTGCATCAATCTGCTTATACAATTGCTCAATATTGAGTTGCCCTTTTGATTTTTGCACCGCAATTTTGGCTTTATTCGACCACACCAGCGAATCAATCAATTCCTGAATTTGTTTTTTTAACGATTGGCTTTGTGCTTCTAAAGCCTGTTGATAAAACTTAACTTGCTCGGTGCTTAAACCCTTATTTGAACCGTTTTTACTTTGCTCAACTTCAAGCTGAAGTTTGAGTAAAAAGAATAAATCTTCCTGTTCATAAGCCTCATTGGCACGTTGTAATAACTCGGTCTTTTCTGCTTTTTTAGCTTCATCAGGCTCACGGTCAGGGTGAATAATCGAGGCAATTTTTAAATACACGGTTTTTAGCGATTGATTCACCATCTTCTCAGCTTGAACAAGTTTGTCTTGCTGACGTTTGAGCTTGGCTTGTTCTTTTGCTTGTTGATATTGATCGCTGTCCCAATCTTCAAACTCATCGTCAACTTTTGCATCTTTATTTTCAGGCGCTTCAAAAGACGTTTCTTTCTTATTGGACTTTTTCTTCGCGTACTCGTTCGCCTGCTGATAATAGCCATACATCTTGTCAACTTCATCGCTCTGCTGTTGATTTAGCATTCGAGAGCCTTGCAATAAACGCGCAAGGGCTTGAATTTTATCTTCAACAGTCGCTGTATCGGTTTTACTCAAACGATACAACGTTAAGCTATTCCATAAGGTCTGCATCTGTTCATACAGCGTGGTATATAAATCACGATAAGCAGGCATTATTGCCTTTTGGCTATAGGCACGAATCTGGTCTTGCGCCTGTTGCCATGCAGCGAGCAATGCCTTTTGCTGTTCAATTTCATCAATTAAACGATTCAGTTTTCTATGCTGCGGAGAAACTTCCAACACAGTTGGGGCGGTGGTTTTAGGCAACAATGACATAAACGATCTAACACAAAGCACAATGTGACTATTATGCCTAGCTTGCATTCAACACACTATCCCCAGTTTTTTTCGTATTCGCAAACAGCCCTTAAAACTTCACAAAACAGTAAAACTTAAATAACTTCAACTTGCTAGAGTAAAGCGATAACAAGAAAGAGTTTAAGGCATGGATCTGGCGCAGCTATTTATTCACGACACCACACTGGCATTTGTCTTTGAAATTATGGTGCGCTGTGTGCTGATGTATATATTAATTATCCTGTTTTTACGCTTAACCGGAAAACGCGGGGTGCGTCAACTGTCGATTTTTGAAGTGGCGATTTTATTGGCGCTTGGCTCAATTGCCGGCGATCCCATGTTTGATGAAGAGCTGCCAATTTTACAAGCGGTGTTGGTGATGAGTGTGGTGATTATCATGTATCGCCTGACCACTTGGCTAATGATGAAATACCAACCCTTTGAGGATTTAATTGAAGGTAAATCTTTATATGTGGTTGAAGATGGCATGTTGGTGCTCGACAAAATTCAACGCGGTAAAATGTCGCATGACGAATTCTTTGCTGAAATGCGCCAACAAGGCGTCGAACATTTGGGTCAAGTGCGCGTGGGTCTGCTCGAAACCGATGGCAAGTTTAGTATTTTATTTTATCCCGATGAACAAGTGCGCCATGGCCTGCCGCTGTTTCCCAAAGCAGCTCAAATCGTCTATCAAGTGCAGCCTGAGGTGCAATATGCCTGCACCTATTGCGGCTTTATTACTACGCTTAGTTCCGCACAAACGCCATGTGTACGCTGTGGTTGCCATAAATGGACTGAAGCGATGAATACGTTACGGATCACTTAAGGAGTTGCTATGCCCACTCAAGCCGATTTAATTTTTAATCAAGAACTAGCCGCTTGGGTACAGGCGGTCGGTTCGGTGATTGCGATTTTTGTGGCGGTGTGTGTACCTTTGTATTTAAATCATTTACAGCAACAACGTGATTTAGCAGTTGAGCAACTACAAAAACAAAAATACTTTGTCACGCTCTTACCCACACTGTACCGCATTCAGCGTTATAGCCAAGATTTCATTCAACAAATCCTCGCGCATCCTGAGCAAGATCAGCATATTCTGCATCACTTAGAAAGTGAGTATCTAGAATTAGTGCCTGTATTTGCTAAAGAGCTGCATATTTTTGTGCATAGTCAAATTTATGACGATTTACTCAATCAACTGGCCTTTCAACTGTTTCATGCCGAAGAAATTTTGGCGCAGTATTTACACAATCCAAAGCAGCAATTAAAGCAACAACAACGTTTGGTCGTACATAGCCAAGAGATTTTAAAACTCAGTGAGCAACTTATTCAAAACATTGAACAATATTATATCAAAACCAAAGTTTAAGCCAAAGCTTGGCATAGGCTTTGCTTATCTGCTGATGCAGCAAAACCTGTTTAAGCCAATAAACAATGACGCTACAGCTTAAATTTGCCGAAAAATAGTGCTTGAGCTTACGATCTGATCTCGATTAAGATGCAAAAAAGCTGCATTTTTAAGCAGTTATTTTCTATGTTGCAACATTATAAAAATCGAAACCATTATACAAAAATAGAGGAATAACCATGTTAAAAAAAGTCCTTTGTGCCAGTGCTTTACTCTTGGGTTTAAGCGCGTGTAGCAATGATCAAGCCCCTAAAACAGATACTGCCAATAGCAATGCTGCACCAAGCTCAGGCACTTTAGACAAAATCAAACAATCAGGCACTGTGGTGCTGGGTTACCGTGACTCATCCATTCCATTTTCTTACATTGCCGATAATCCAAATCAACCTGTGGGTTTTGCCCACGATTTACAACTGCAAGTAGTTGAAGCACTGAAAAAAGAACTCAATAATCCGAACCTAAAAATTCGCTATAACTTAGTCACTAGTCAAAATCGTATTCCTTTAGTGTCTAATGGAACAGTGGATTTAGAATGTGGCTCAACCACCAACAACAAAGAACGTCAGCAACAAGTAGATTTCTCGGTCGGCTTCTTCCAAGTCGGTTCACGTTTACTCACCGCGAATGATTCTGGCGTGAAAGATTTTGCTGATCTCAAAGGCAAAAAGTTAGTCACCACTGCCGGTACCACATCAGAACGCTATATTCGTCAACATGAAAAAGAACTGGGCATTGGTGAGGTCATTTCTGCCAAAGACCATGCTGAATCGTTCCTGATGCTACAAAACGGACGTGCTGCTGCGTTTATGATGGATGATATTTTATTGGCCGGTGAAAAATCTAAAGCCAAAGATCCTAATAAATGGGTGATTGTCGGTACGGCGCCAATTCAAGAAGTCTATGGCTGTATGTTACGTAAAGGTGATACTGGCTTTAAGCAAGTGGTCGATGATGCGATTAAAGCCACGTATGCTTCAGGTCAAATCAACGACATGTATAAAAAATGGTTTGAACAGCCAATTCCACCTAAAAACATTAACTTAAACTTCCCTATGTCAGATGCGGTTAAAGCTTTAATCTCCAATCCACATGATCGTGATCAATAATTTTTGCCTACTTTGAAGCCAAGCGTTTGGCTTCAAAGTATAAGGAGAGCCTATGAATTATAGTTGGAATTGGGGTGTACTCTGGCAAACCACAGGCGTCGGTGACAGCACCTACCTCGATTGGCTGATCACTGGCTTAGGCTGGCTGTTTGTGATTGCGCTTGTGGCATGGAGTATTGCGCTGGTCTTAGGCAGTATTTTGGGCATTATGCGGACCTTACCCAGTAAAACTGCGCGCGGCATAGGTACAGCGTATGTGACTTTATTTCGTAATGTACCGTTGCTGATTCAGTTATTTATTTGGTTTTACGTGGTGCCTAACTTTTTACCCGATGCGATTAAAAGTTGGTGGATGAATGATTTAGGTGCCAATACCACAGCCCTCATTTCAGCCAGTGTCGGTTTAGGTTTATTTACTGCTGCACGCGTCTGTGAACAAGTCCGTACAGGGATTGAAGCTTTACCGCGGGGTCAAATTAATGCCGGCTATGCGATGGGCTTTAGCACCTTTCAGCTCTATCGCTATATTATTTTGCCGCAATCCTTTCGCATGATTTTGCCACCGTTAAGTTCAGAGCTCACTAACTGCGTTAAAAACACCTCGATTGCTTCTTTGGTGGGTGTGGCTGAAATTATCTCGCAAATGAAAACCATCAGCGAATATACCCAAAACACCATAGAAATTTATACCTACGTCACCCTTGTCTTTATTGTAATTAACATCTGCCTGATTCAAGGCATGAACCTATTGGAAAAACGCTTACGTATTCCAGGGCTCATGGCAGGAGGGTCAAAATAATGGATTGGCTCACTGTATTTTTAACCGACTTACACGCGTCTTACCCTGCCCTATGGCATGGCTTTAGCATCACCTTAAAAGTGCTGCTGTTTGCTACCGTAGGCGGGATTTTTATTGGCACGTTGTTGGCGCTGATGCGTTTATCTTCGAGTAAAGTTTTAAACCTCTTTGCGCAAAGCTATGTCAATCTGTTTCGCTCGATTCCATTGCTCTTGGTATTAATGTGGTTTTACTTTGCCGTACCGTTTATTTATACCGGTGTGACGGGTAAATACCTCACCATTGATACCGCCTTGGTTTCAAGTATTGTGGCGTTTATGCTATTTGAAGCCGCGTACTTTGCCGAAATCGTGCGTGCTGGTATTCAATCTATTCCGAAAGGGCAAAGTGCTGCTGCCTTAGCCTTAGGCATGAACTATGGGCAATCGATGCGTTTCATTATTTTGCCGCAAGCCTTTCGTAAAATGACTCCGCTGTTATTGCAGCAAAGTATTATTTTATTTCAAGATTCCACCATGGTGTATGCCATTGGTTTACTCGATTTCTTTAGAACCAATTATGTACGTGGTGACCTGATGTCACTGCTGACTCAATATATTTTATTTGCCGGTTTGGTCTACTTTACTGTGAGTATGCTCGCAACATTCTTGGTGAAAAAACTGCAACAAAGGTTACGTGTATGACAGACGTCATGATTGATATTCAAAACATCAGCAAATGGTATGGCAACTTCCAAGTCCTCACCGACTGCAACACGCAAATTCGCCAAGGTGAAGTGGTGGTGGTGTGTGGCCCTTCAGGTTCGGGTAAATCCACCTTAATTAAAACCGTCAATGGCTTAGAACCCTTCCAACAAGGCGATATTGTGGTGGATGGCATGCGTTTAAAAGATCCAAAAACCAATTTAAACCAATTACGTAGCCGTGTGGGCATGGTGTTTCAACATTTTGAATTATTTCCGCATTTGAGTATTCAAGACAATCTCACCATTGCCCAAGTCAAAGTTTTAGGACGTAGTCAAGCTGACGCTGAGAAAAAAGGCTTGGCCTATTTAGATCGGGTTGGTTTAAGCCAACATGCCAAAAAATACCCCGCTGAACTTTCAGGGGGTCAGCAGCAACGCGTTGCCATTGCTCGCGCTTTAAGTATGGACCCCATCGCCATGCTGTTTGATGAACCCACCTCAGCGCTTGACCCTGAAATGATTAATGAAGTGTTAGATGTGATGGTGGAACTAGCCAAAGAAGGTATGACCATGATGTGTGTAACGCATGAGATGGGCTTTGCCCGCCAAGGCGCCAATCGGGTGATTTTTATGGATCAAGGCAAGATTATTGAAGATTGCTCTAAAGATGATTTCTTTAATACGCAACGCAGCGAACGCGCACAACATTTTTTAGAGAAAATTTTACATTAAACGATACGTGCCAATCTCACCCTGCATCGCTGTAGCAAAGAAAGTTTATACTGATAAATAGTGCCAAACTTCATCCAACTGGCTGATTTTTGGTACATCAAGCAGCTGTTGACTGTGATGAAAACCTTGTAACCATAGCGCATACATCCCCGCCCCTTGTGCACCTTGCATATCATTGATGGGATGATCACCCACAAACACACACTGCTGTGGCGCTAAATCCAAACACGTTGCAGTATGAATAAAAATTTCTGGCTGTGGCTTACGAATCCCGACTAATTCTGAACTATGCACCATATCAAAATAATCTAAAAACCCCAATCCTTGTAAAATATTCAGGCGGGTTTGATGACCACCATTGGAAATAATACCCAATTTAAAATTTTGGCTTTTTAGTTGCTGTAGTAGCTGCTCAGCCCCTGGCATGGCGACAGCCAAACGGGCAAAATGGCGAAACCAAAACGCAATCAAGGCTTCAAGCTCAGGCATACTGTTCCAGTTCAGTTGTTGCTGTAAAGCATAACCTACCGATGCTGCAATACTGGCATGCGTGAGTAATTCAGGCTTGGGGTAACCGCCATTATCAATGCGACGTATAATGTTTATCACAGTGTCCAAAGCATCGGGCTGTATATTATTCTGATAATGTTCTACCAAGTGCCGGCTATAGGCCTGCACACTTTGATCACGATGGGTTAAGGTATTGTCCAAATCAAATAAAACGGCTTGAATTTGCATATAAAGTCAGCCTAAATAAGATTTAATCTAGCATATCGTGGCATCTCAATCCTCACCCTACTGAGCTAAAAAATAAAAAAGGCGCGATATGCGCCTTTTTGTGATGCTTAGAATTTATATTCAAAGCCTGTGCCCAACAAAAATTGTTGATCTTCTTGTGCAGCTTGTTCAATGCTTAAATAGCCGGCATGACCATAGACTTTGACTTGCTTAGAAAAAGCATAATCTACACCTGCCAATACTTGCTGTAGCTCATAATCCGCTGTGGTATCTTTGAAGCTCACTGTGTTTTGGCTGTACTGCGCTTTGACTGTCCATGCTTGAGCATGTGCGAGCTTGTATTCTGCCCCCACTAACCATGCTTGCGCATCATCAATGTTTTGCACTGTGAGATCTTGTGCTGGTTTTTCACCCGCTTGGGTGTCAGCAATTTCAGAGACCTGGTATAAAGCACGTAATGACACACCGCTGTCTAAATTGACACGAGCAATGGCACGTAGGTTATCTGCTGCTGCAATGACATTCGAAGCTGCTGTGACTTCTTGGTGTTGTGCATTTAAAAAACCGCGACTGAGGAAACGGCTTGGCATGGCTTTGTCATAACCGACACCGGCTAAGAATTTTTGATCGCTATACACAACCGATGAGGACCAAGAATCACTAAGTCCACGACCAGAAACGCCATAACCGCCTTTGCTGGCTTTAATTCGCTCTTCGCCTTCACCCGTCGCCAACTGTACTTTGGCATCAACCTGACCTTGACCAACTTTAAAGCTTGGCGTTTCATAGACCACGCTATTATCAATACGGGTTTCGCCTGCCATGATGCCGTGAATATCAGCATTGTTTTCTACATAGTTGTTAAAAGTATCTACTTGTGCAGAGAGCTGTTTCACGGGGGTATCTATTTTACCTAGTTTTAGCGTACCCAATTGTTGATCTTTTAGACCAATCAATAGGTTACGTGGTACAAAGCTATCACCACTACCGCTTTGACCATCATCACCATAAAAGGTAAATTCAGCTTGATACAATGCGCTTAAACGCTCATTGAGCTTTTGATCGCCTTTTAAGCCAATAAATGAGTTATTTGAACTGAGCTCGGTCACATCACGATCACGACCGCTGGCATTGTCTTCTTTTAAGTAATCGATACTTAAATCAATTTCACCATAAAAACTTGGTGCAGCCACCGCAGAGAATGTGACGCTGGATAGCGCGACCAACAGCGCCAATTGAGTGTTCATCAGGGAGATCCTTGTTACAATTTAGCCGCGCATGTTACATGGCTGTTGGGGAGAAGAAAAACAATTAAAAAATTATTTATATATATTTTTTAATGGGTTAGATTATTTTTTTAGACAGATCTATGTGTTTGCCAACGGTAGATTGGATACAGTGCCAAGAGTGCCACCACCACAATGCATTTTAAATACAGTGCATAGCCCACTGCATCAGCCAAAACGCCACTGAAGATATATAGCCCGCCGCTGACGCTCGCCATGAGCGCAACTTGTAAGCTAAAGTCAGTGCCTGCCCATGCTGGACGGCTGTATTGCATAATTAAGGTAAGCATCACCACCAACAACATACTTGAAATAGCATCTTCTAGGGCGTTAATGCTATAGATCAGCCATGCACTCACAACTTGTTGCTGTTGATATTGCTCTGCTAACCATGCATAGGCTACTAAGCTTAAAATTTTAGCGATAGATAGAGCAACTAAAGCACGCTCACGACTTAGCACTTGCAGCAGCAGACCTGCCAGTCCGGCACCCACTAAAGCAGCTATTGCCCCAAGCACGCTAATATATAAGCCAATTTGTTGAAGACTTAAGCCTAAATCGACCATGAGGGTTTTAAGTATCGGGCCCGCCAAACCGTCGGCCAATTTAAAACTTAACAGTACGCCTAGCCATGCCCATAACTCAGGCTTGGATTTAAAATAAGTAAAATAGCTTTTTAAGCTTTGTTTGAATAATTGTTGCTGTGACTTTTTTAGCACTTGTCCATGCCGTGACCATAAAATCGGCAGACTATTGAAGGCAACTAACCCAGCCAACATTAAAAAGGTCGCTTGCCATTGCCATATGTCAAGCAGCCATAACAACACACCGCCACCCACAATAAAACCCAAACGTGAGCCAAGTACTTGTAAAGTATTGCCCCAATGTTGGCTGCGGCTATGCAACACCCGCACCGCTAAAGCATCAGTGGCAATATCTTGCGTAGCGGCAGCAAAATTCATAACCAATAACAACACAAAAAACAGCATTAAATAGCTAGGTTGATCCAGCGCCTGCACGGGTAAAAAAGACAGCGCCACCAAACTTGCCACCATAATCAATTGCAGCGGAATAATCCAAGCACGGTACGCGCCATAACGATCAATCAGTGGTGCCCAAAACACTTTGATTGACCAAGGTAGCATTAAAAGACCAAAGCCACCAATATGCGCCAAAGATACGCTTTCAGCCCGTAAAATCACTGGCAAAGCATGGGTCATAAAGCCCACAGGTAAGCCTTGTGCCCAATACAACGAAAATAACAGCAAGTAGATGTGCGGCATGTGGATGAAATTTGGGCATAAAAATCGTAGACACATTTTGCCGCTATATTTTTTAACTGAAAAGCCTAAACTATTTATGTTGTAAATCAATTAAGGATTGCTAATGTCCACATTGCCACTTTTACCGGATCGAGTGCCTAAACGCCACGGCAAATTCAGTCAAAAGTTTTTTAAGCAATTGTATTTAGCACAAGGCTGGCAATTTCAAGGTGAATTTCCCAATTTAGCCAAAGCAGTGGCAATTGTCATGCCGCATACTTCAAATTTAGATGGCTGGTATGGTTTTAATTTTGTGGTGGCCATAGATCTTAAAATTCATATGTTTGCCAAAGCCAGTTTATTTAACACCCCACTCAAACCCTTACTCAATTGGCTTGATGTCATCCCCGTCAAACGCAATGCTTCGCAAGGTTTAACCCAGCAAGCGATTCATGAATTACGTAGCCGTGAGCAAATTTGGCTGGGCATGACCCCAGAAGGGACACGGCATAATGCCACTGAATTTAGAAGTGGCTTTTATCGTATTGCGTTGGGCGCAGAGGTGCCCATAGTTATGTTTGCCTTAGATTATGCGCAAAAAATCATTCACTGTTTAGGCGCATTCGAAGCAACAGGTGATTATGACGCCGACCTAAAGCACATATTGGCTTTATATCGCGATAAAATTTCTTCCAAACACCCTGAACGTTTAGCTCAACCTTTGCAAAAAAAATAGTATGCAGGCAACTCATGTAAAAAGCCCAGCTTGGGCTTTTTACATGAGTTGTAACTAAGTTTTAATCATTTCTACACTTATGTTACAGTCAAAGTTCTTCGCAACATAGGATACTGCCATGTGGAACATTGAACCGTGGCACTGGCTGGTCTTGGCGATTATGCTCATTTTAGCTGAATTGATTTTGCCCTCTTTTGCTGCACTGTGGTTTGGGGTAGGTGCTTTAGTGGTGAGCCTATTATATTGGCTTTTTCCTAGCATGGGATTGACCGCCCAACTGCTGATTTGGATGCTGTTATCAATCATCTGCACAGTGGCATGGTTTAAGCTGATTAAACCGCTGTCGATTGATAAAACCAAAGCAGGTTTATCGCGTGAAGCCACCATTGGGCAAGTGGGCATGGTCATCGAAAGTCATCTTGAGCATGAACATATTAAAGTACGTTTCTCTGTCCCTGTTTTAGGTGCAGATGAATGGCAATGCCGCAGCTTAAAGCCAGTCAAGGTTGGCGACCGAGTTCGTGTCGTGGATATTTTAGGCAATGACTTATTGGTTGAGCCACACACATCACAACAACAATGAGATTAAATTTATGCCAGTGAGTAGTATTATTGGATTAGCCCTATTGGCCTTTGTTGCGATCACCATTTTTAAGGGCGTACGTATTGTGCCGCAAGGTTATAAGTGGATTGTACAACGTTTAGGTAAATATCATACCACCTTGCAACCGGGGTTAAACTTTGTCATTCCTTATGTCGATGAAGTGGCTTATAAAGTCACCACCAAAGATATTGTTTTAGATATCCCATCGCAAGAAGTGATTACCCGTGATAACGCGGTGTTACTGATGAATGCAGTGGCTTATATTAATTTAACCACACCCGAAAAAGCAGTTTATGGTATCGAAAACTATTCATGGGCCATTCAAAACTTAGTGCAAACATCGCTACGTTCGATTGTGGGTGAAATGGACTTAGATGATGCCTTGTCCTCACGCGATCATATTAAAGCTAAACTGAAAACTGCCATTTCTGATGATATTTCCGATTGGGGTATTACCTTAAAGACGGTTGAAATCCAAGACATTAAACCATCACATACCATGCAAGCGGCAATGGAAGAACAAGCGGCGGCAGAACGTCAACGTCGTGCCACCGTCACCAAAGCTGATGGTGAAAAACAAGCGGCGATTTTAGAAGCCGATGGTCGTTTAGAAGCCTCACGCCGTGATGCAGAAGCACAAGTCGTGTTAGCCGAAGCATCGCAAAAAGCCATTAGCATGGTGTCCTCAGCAGTCGGGGATAAAGAAATTCCTGTCGCTTATTTATTAGGTGAACAATACGTCAAAGCCATGCAAGAAATGGCCAAATCCAATAATGCCAAAACTGTGGTTTTACCAGCTGATGTACTCAATACCATTCGTGGTGTGATGGGACAAAACCGTTAAAAATCCTTTTTTTTAAAAATGATAGACAGTGTCAAAGCTGTCTATTTTTTATGTGTATATGAAAACTTCAGCAAGCAATCTAAAATTATGGTTAAATTTCGCGTTTATTTTTGAAAAAATTCGGACTTGTGGTCAGGAATGAAGCAAGGCGGCAACAGCGTCTGGAACCGCTTTTGATCAACTGTCCAACTTGAAAAATGGATCATGTATGAGCTCCCTGAATCCCACTCTTATTACCTTTTTATTTTATATTGTCGCCATGGTCGCGATTGGCCTGATGGCTTATCGCGCCACAGCTAACTTTTCTGACTATATCTTAGGTGGTCGTCGCTTAGGTAGTTTTGTCACTGCCCTTTCGGCTGGTGCATCAGATATGAGCGGTTGGTTACTGATGGGTTTACCCGGCGCTATTTATCTCTCTGGCCTGTCTGAAATGTGGATCGCAATTGGTCTGATTATTGGTGCATGGCTCAATTGGCTGTTGGTCGCAGGTCGTTTACGCGTACATACCGAAGTGCAGCATAATGCACTGACCTTGCCAGATTATTTCTCTAATCGTTTTAATGATCAAAAGAAAGTATTACGTATTGTTTCAGCATTCGTGATTTTAATTTTCTTTGCCATTTATTGTGCTTCAGGCATGGTTGCAGGCGCGCGCCTTTTCGAAAGCATGTTTGATATGTCATACAGCACCGCGCTTTGGATTAGTGCCATTGCCACCATTAGTTATGTCTTTATTGGTGGTTTCTTGGCAGTGTCTTGGACAGATACCTTCCAAGCGGGTCTGATGATCTTTGCTTTAATTTTAACCCCTGTTGTGACCTTAATGACCTTCTCTGATATGTCACAAGTCAGCTTAGCTTTAGAAGCTGCGCGTCCTCAAGCCACCGACCTGATTGGAAATTTAAGCTTTGTCGCAATTATGTCTTTATTGGCATGGGGCTTAGGTTATTTTGGTCAACCGCATATTTTAGTGCGCTTTATGGCTGCGGATTCTGTGAAATCGATTCCTAACGCACGCCGTATTGGTATGACATGGATGATCTTATGTTTGGGCGGCGCAGTAGCTGCGGGCTTCTTTGGTATTGCTTACTTCCAAGCCAATCCAGAGTTGGCCAGTGTGGTGAATGCCAACCCTGAAACTGTGTTTATGGAATTGACTAAAATTTTATTCAATCCATGGATTGCAGGTGTGGTACTGGCTGCTATTTTAGCCGCCGTAATGAGTACACTTAGCTGTCAGCTTTTGGTGTGTTCAAGTACTTTAACTGAAGATTTTTATAAATCACTACTGCGTAAAAATGCCAGCCAAAACGAATTAGTTTGGGTGGGTCGTGTCATGGTACTGATGATCGCATTACTTGCGATTTGGATGGCGGGTAATCCTGAATCTAAAGTGCTAGGCTTAGTCGCTTATGCTTGGGCAGGTTTTGGTGCGGCATTTGGTCCACTGATTATCTTATCTTTGTTCTGGCGTCGTATGACCTTAAATGGCGCTTTAGCGGGTATGATTATTGGTGCGGTCATGGTGATTGTATGGAAAAACGTATGGGGTGATACCGGTGTATATGAAATTATTCCGGGCTTTATCTGTTCAACTATCGCGATTGTGCTGGTAAGCCTAATGGGCAAAGCACCAACTGCTGAAGTGACAGATCGTTTTGACCAAGCAGATCGCTTATATAAAGAAGCCACCAAATAATTGATCTTTGAATGCTAAAGAAAAGCCCGCAAATTGCGGGCTTTTTTTATTTCTTTTTAGTTAAGCGTTTAGCAGGCCATGTCATGATAAAACGCGCTCCGCCTAAACTTGGGCTTTGGTCAATGCAGACTTCTCCACCAAACCAATAGGCAATACGACTGACAATCGACAAGCCTAAGCCATAGCCGCCAGAAGCACGGGTACGGCTATCATCTAAACGGGCAAATGCTTCAAAAATCCGCTCACGCTCTGCCTCTGGAATACCGGGGCCATCATCTTCAACACAAATATAAGCTAAACCCTGCTCGTTTAAGCCACCACTCATCAGCACTTTACTGTCAGCATAACGTACCGCATTACCGACTAAGTTTTGAATGACACGGTGCAAATAACGGCGCTCGGTTTCGACTTCTAAAGCCACAGGTGGCGCTTGTAATTCTAAAATTTTACCAGTTTTTAAAGCTTCGGTTTCGGTGAGCACTTGATCGAGCACCTCAAACAAAGAGACCTGTGCAAAATCTAAGGATGGCATACCTTGCTCAAGCTTGGCATAGGTCATGATTTCATCAATTAAGGTATTTAAGGCCTCAATATCTTTATCAATCATATCCATTTGTTGCTGACGATATTCGTAATCATCTTCATCCACCAACATTTCCAACGCAAAACGAATGCGTGCCACAGGGGTACGTAGTTCATGCGATACCGCACGCATCAGTTCACGCTGCGCTTCAATTAAGCGCTGGATATGTTCAGCCATGTTGTTATAACTGGTGGCTAAGTTTGCCAGTTCATCGGTACCATCTACAGGTAAACGCACTGATAAATCACCGCCTTGAATTTGATCTAAAGCACGATTCACTTCGCGAATCTTACGCTGCATTGGAATCATTAAGCCGTAAACTCCCAAACTCAAAATAAACAGACTGAGTAAGGTAATACCAGCGGCCAACTCAAATGGCATCCAGTTAAACAGCGGTACTGGCCCAATCACAATAGCTTGGGTTGGATCACGCTCTAAAGGGCTAATAATTGAAATGGTGGTACCACGAATGGATGGATTATCTTTATAAACAATAATGCCATTACCCAAACGTAAACGACTGAGCTGTTCTGAATCTAAGGATAAATCACGTAAATTTTGAATGCTAACAGGATAAGAAAAATGCTCTTGAATGTTGGCTAGATATTTGGCTTCTTGGCCTGAGTAATAGGCCAAATAATCTTGAATAAATACCGGCAAAAATTTCATTTGCTGTTCGGTAATCTCATCAATTTGCGCATACAAGTAATGATCTGGGTCATCTTTGATGCCCATCACCACATAAGCAATCGAATTTTCAGCTTGATAACGCACCACTGCTTTTTGTTCAGCAATACGGCGGTTTTCAGCGCGTGACAATGACACTTGATCAGCACGCACATAAAAAATCGGTAGCCCCAAGAGATTTGAGGCATCCGAGATCCAATCTTCTTTTTGCTGCTGATTGGATTGACGTGCAATGCCCTCACTAATGATATAAGCCATGCCATCGGTCAGTGACTCACGGTATTCTTGAGCACGTTGATAATTGATAATTTGCGTGAGTACATAACCTGAACAGGCAACCAGCACCATCAAAATCAACAGTCCAGCATAAATCCGTAAAAAGATACTGTGTTTAAACACCTAAGGCTTGTCCTATATCAGGGGGCTAAAAAACGATTAAATCCCGTTGGTTTCTTTTACAAATAAATAACCTTTACTACGTACGGTTTTAATACGTTTTGGATTTTCTGGATCATCGCCAATTTTTGGACGAATACGCGAAATACGCACGTCAATTGAACGGTCTTGACCGTCATATTCAATGCCGCGTAAACGCTCAAAAATATCTTCACGCGATAAGATACGACCCGCATTAGAGGCCAATAACCACAATAAGTCATATTCTGCGCTAGTGAAATCAACGAGGTCACCATTTAAGGTCACCGAACGACCACCGTTATCAATGACTAAATCATCAAATTCGATGCGCTGTGCCACTTCATCTTCAGCCACTTTGTCGGTACGACGTAGTAGCGCACGAATACGCGCCAGTAATACGCGTGGCTGAACTGGTTTTGCAACATAGTCATCAGCACCCATTTCTAGACCTAAAACTTGGTCCATGTCTTCGGTACGCGCTGTCAGCATTAAAATCGGTTGATGGTAATGTGGGCGCACTTCACGGCAAATGGTCAGACCATCAGCACCCGGCAACATCACATCTAACACCACCAAATCGGGCTGTTCTGCAATAATACGACGGATCGCACGGTTACCGTCGGTTTCTACCCCAACTTCTAAGCCATTACGGATTAAATATTCTTGCGTTAAGCGTGCTAAACGCTCGTCATCTTCAACAATTAAAATTTTAGGTAACTTTTCTTCTTGGCTCATGGACAATGCCCCTTTATTAACTTGACGTATCCTTTAAAATCCAATAGATACGCTTAAATATAAGTTGCAATATACACACGTTTACATTGTAAACAAGACTCCATTCACCAAACTGATACATCAAAGTAGCAAATTGTTATATTTTTTTAATCTTCGGCAATTGCTTACTCTTCGCAATGGATTGAAATGTCATTTTTTAAACAATTAATGCATGTTTTTTGCCTAACAAAAATTAAATTTGCCGCTTTTTCAGTTATCCACAACTTTATCTATATTCTCTTTTGCCAAGCTTTGCTATGCTATGCCACACGGGGCAAGGCTTAAAGATAAAGTCTGCCTTTTTTTATTTTTTGACAGAAGTTTGATTCGAAAACTTTTCTAAAATGTCAATATTGATCTACCACGGATTTTCCCGTATCTTGTGCCCAATCCTACTTTAAACCACTAAGTCTTGTGTTTATTTACAAACGCGATGGGTAGCTATTGCCAACTTAAGCTGTACAATAAATAGTAACTTAATGGTGTACAAACCAATAAAGAGTTGATGCAATGAGCGTAACCACAGCGACCCCCGGTCAACTTCAAGTGATTAAACGCACTGGTGAAGTTGCCGCTTTTGATGCTGAAAAGATTTCAGTTGCCATTGGCAAAGCATTCTTAGCCGTAGAAGGCCAGCCAAGTGCTGAATCAAGCCGTATTCATGATCGTATTGAACAATTAACTGAAATGGTACTTAACACGTTTAAACGTCGTTTACCTTCAGGTGGCACGATTCATATTGAAGAAATTCAAGATCAAGTTGAATTGGCGCTTATGCGTACTGGCGAGCAAAAAGTGGCGCGTGCTTATGTGATTTATCGTGAACAACGTGCAGAAGCGCGTAAACAATTAAACGCAAATCATCATCCAACTTTACAAATTTTAGACCAAAATGGTCAGTTAAAACCGCTTGATTTAAGCGCTTTAACCGCAACCATCGCCACTGCTGCCCAAGGCCTAGAAGGCATTGACGTACAAGCCATTGTGGATGAAACCGTTAAAAACTTATATAACGGCGTAAAAGAATATGACATCTCAACCACAATGATGATGGCAACCCGTACCCGTATTGAACAAGAGCCAAACTACACCTATGTAACTGCGCGTTTATTACGTGACAACTTAGTGGCCACTGGTCTTGAGTTTTTAGGTTTAGACGTTGCAACTGCTGAAGGTGATGCTTTAGAGACGTTCTTAAAGAAAGGTATCGAGCTTGATCTTTTATCGCCAGAGTTACTTAACTTTGACCTTGCTAAATTGGCAGCAGCGATCAAACCAGAGCGCTCTAACCAATTTACCTACTTAGGTTTACAAACTTTATTTGACCGTTACTTCATCCACTCAGATGGCGTACGTTTTGAATTACCGCAATTGTTCTTCATGCGTGTTTCAATGGGCTTAAGCTTAAATGAAGCTAACCGCGAAGAACGTGCAATTGAGTTCTACAACTTACTCTCTAGCTTCGACTACATGGCGTCTACACCAACGCTATTTAACTCAGGTACGCTTCGTCCACAGTTATCAAGCTGCTACTTAACCACAATTGATGACGACTTGTACGACATTTATGGCGCAATGCGTGATAACGCAATGTTGTCTAAATGGGCAGGCGGTTTAGGTAACGACTGGACACCAGTTCGTGCGCTTAACTCATACATCAAAGGCACCAACGGTAAATCTCAAGGTGTGGTTCCATTCCTTAAAGTAGCCAACGATACTGCGGTTGCGGTTAACCAAGGTGGTAAACGTAAAGGTGCAGTATGTGCATACCTTGAAACTTGGCACTTAGACATCGAAGAATTCCTAGAGCTTCGTAAGAACACTGGTGATGACCGTCGTCGTACCCATGACATGAACACAGCGAACTGGGTTCCTGATTTATTCATGCAACGTGTGATTGAAGACAAAGATTGGACGCTATTCACGCCATCTGAAACACCTGATCTACACGATTTAACCGGTGCTGAATTCGCTGAGCGTTATGCTTACTACGAAGGCATTGCCAAAGAAAACAACATGCTTCATAAAGTCATTCGTGCGAAAGACTTATGGCGCAAAATGTTGTCTATGCTATTTGAAACAGGTCACCCGTGGATCACATTCAAAGACGTATGTAACTTACGTTCACCACAACAACACGTTGGTGTAGTTCACTCTTCTAACTTGTGTACAGAAATTACCCTAAACACAAGCAAAGACGAAATTGCAGTATGTAACTTAGGTTCAATTAACTTAGTACAACACGTTCAAGGTGGTGTATTAGATCGCGAAAAACTAGCGCGCACAGTAAAAACTGCTGTTCGTATGCTTGATAACGTCATTGATATCAACTACTACGCTGTTCCACAAGCGCGTAATTCAAACCTTAAACATCGCCCTGTCGGTATGGGTATCATGGGCTTCCAAGATGCACTATACGAAATGGGTATAGCGTACGGTTCTGACGCGGCTGTGAACTTTGCTGATGAATCAATGGAAGTGATTTCTTACTACGCAATCCAAACCTCTAGCGATTTAGCCATTGAACGTGGTACATACGAAACATTTAAAGGTTCATTATGGGATCAAGGTATTTTACCAATTGATTCATTAAACCTAGTTGCAAAAACACGTCCTGAAGGCATGTTTGAAGTAGACCGTACTCAGCGTTTGGATTGGGACACATTACGTGCCAAAGTTCAAAAAGACGGTATGCGTAACTCAAACGTGATGGCAATTGCACCAACTGCAACCATTTCAAACATTTGTGGCGTTTCGCAATCGATTGAACCAACATTCCAAAACTTATATGTGAAATCTAACCTGTCAGGTGAATTCACAGTGATCAACCCGTACCTAGTACGTGCGTTAAAAGATCGCGGTCTTTGGGATTCTGTGATGGTGAATGATCTTAAACACTTCGAAGGTTCGGTACAAAAAATTGCCCGTATCCCAGAAGAGTTAAAAGCAATCTTCGCGACTGCATTTGAAGTTGAACCACGTTGGATCGTTGATGCTGCATCACGTCGTCAAAAGTGGATTGACCAAGCGCAATCACTGAACTTGTACATCTCTGGTGCAAACGGTAAGAAACTTGACATCACGTATAAGATGGCTTGGTTACGTGGTCTAAAAACCACTTACTACCTACGTGCATTAGGTGCGACTTCTGCTGAGAAATCGACGATTAACACTGGCGCATTAAACGCGGTGAAATCTACGATTGCCCCTACTGCTGCTCCTGTCGCTGCGCCAGTTGAAGCGAAAGCTGCTGCTTCTGTAGAAGAAGAAGGTTTTGCAAATGCAGCACCAGTGCCACAAGCATGTTCAATTGACAATCCAGATTGTGAGGCTTGTCAGTAATTTAACCATATTAGGAATCAACAGAGATTTATCTCATCATTGCGGCTTAGCAATGGTTGATTCTTATGAGTGGTTAGCATAAGAACTCACTTTTGCTACTTCAAATGATTGGTTCCTTATAGGAGCGAACATGTCGAACAAGTTAAAAGATTTTCGAAAGAAAGTACGTGTGGTTTTTGAAGAGTTTGAACGAATTCTATATCGAGTACTTCTAGTTGTTTATTTATTAACAAGTGGAAGTACTGGACACTCTTCAGATATTCATAACCAAGATATTCAAGAGAAAGTAGTTGCTCAGGCAACTAATTCTTAAAAGCAATGCAATTAACTATTGTATTTCTAATCCCCCTAAATTCCCCTTTGAAAAAGGGGGACTTTTTCTGACTCAGATTGAGTGCGTGAAAGCCCCTCCTTTTTAAAGGAGGGGTTTGGGGAGGATTAGAATTTCAAAACAACAAAAGGAAATTTTCATGGAACCAATCACCCCAAACTATATGTTAGGACTTGCTGCCCTGATTATTTCCTTTGTGGTTTTGTTTTACGTACCTGTAGCTTATTTTTTGATTAAAGTCCGAAAAAATAAGAAAGTTAAGTAAGGAATTAACTTTTTAATGCTGAACTTATCTATAAAAATTATCACTTTTTAGCCCCCTTAATTTTTTACCTAAATACGAACTCTCCCTCTATAGGTAGAGGCGAGATTGCGCACATCTACCCAATATAAATCAATGATTTTTTTACAATTATTATTCACAATAAAAACATAGATCTAAATAATCTTCGAGCATTTTTTAGCCTTAATACACACTTTTGGACTATCAAATTTAACCCTTTCTGACTACAATACGCGGCAAATTTCAAAACTTTTCTATAAGCCTTAATTCCCAGCACCCTTTCTCATGATTGATTTAATCTTTCCATTAAAGAAAGCATATCAATCAAGAAAAAATCACATTGCTGAAAAATATTAGGCGTATAGTAATGACATCTTCTTTGTTGATGATGTCTAAACCAGATATAAAGCAACGAAGAGAAACACTATGTCTATCCTAAGTTGGGACGATTTCGAAGATGATTCGCAAAAACCGACTGCACCTGAACAGCAGCCTGCGCCCGTCGAACCGCAAAAAGCGACTAATCCGCAAGTGGTATCTGATGCAAAGCAACCACAGACGCATGTGGCAGCTCCACAACCCGCTACAACCTATAGCGGAGCCGCAGCAGATTCAACCGATCCACTGGCAAGAGCATCTCACGCCCTAAATAGCTTAGATGCAGCACCAGGTCTTGAAGAACTTGAGATGGGTGCACAGCGTGTACAAGTTGATGACAAAGCCATGATCAACTGCCGTGCTGACTTAAACCAACTTGTACCATTTAAGTACGAGTGGGCGTGGCAAAAATATCTAGACGGTTGTGCGAACCACTGGATGCCACAAGAAGTCAACATGAACCACGACATCGCATTGTGGAAATCTGAAGATGGCTTAACAGAAGACGAACGTACCATTGTAATGCGTTCACTTGGTTTCTTCTCAACTGCCGATTCATTGGTGGCTAACAACTTAGTCCTTGCGATCTACCGTCACATTACCAACCCTGAATGCCGTCAATACTTATTGCGTCAAGCATTTGAAGAAGCAATTCATACTCATGCTTACCAATACTGTATCGAATCTTTAGGTATGGACGAAGGCGAAGTCTTTAACATGTACCGCGAAGTGCCATCTGTTGCGCGTAAAGCGGCATGGGGTCTTAAATATACCCAGTCTTTAAGTGATCCTACTTTTAAAACAGGTACACCTGAAAACGACCAAATCTTGCTACGCAACTTGATCGCGTTCTACTGTGTCTTAGAAGGTATCTTCTTCTACTGTGGTTTCTCACAAATCTTGTCGATGGGTCGTCGTAACAAGATGAATGGTGTTGCTGAGCAATTCCAATACATCTTACGTGATGAATCAATGCACTTGAACTTTGGTATCGACATGATTAACCAAATCAAGAACGAGAACCCAGGTTTATGGACAGCTGAATTCCAACAAGAAATCATTCAAATGATTCTTGAAGGTACCATGCTTGAAATCGAATATGCTAAAGATACGATGCCACGCGGCGTACTTGGCATGAACGCGGCAATGATGGAAGAATATTTGAAGTTCATCTGTAACCGTCGTTTAAACCAATTAGGTTTACCTGAACAATTTGCTGGCGTGAATAACCCATTCCAGTGGATGTCAGAAATGATGGACTTACGTAAAGAGAAAAACTTCTTTGAAACTCGCGTAACCGACTACCAAACTGGTGGTGCGTTAAGCTGGTAAGATTTTTTTCGTCCGTCACGCGACACATAAGTTGTCATTTGCGACACATAAAATGTCATTGCGCGACACATAAGTTGTCATTGAGAACCCGCCATTTATAGCGGGTTTTTCTTTAATCTAAATTGAATTTTAGTAACATGAGTTAATTTAATTTAACTATTTGATCATCCTTCCAAATATAAACTTGTTTATGTAAGTGTTGATTAGTTCTGAAATATTCATGTATCTCTTCATTCCCTTTATAGTTTTGTCCTCTTTCTCCCCATAATATCCATACAAATGTTTGTCCAGTTTCTATAAGGTATTTTTGGAAAAGATCTTTTCTTAAATATGATAAATTACCTTTCAAATTCTCATCAGAAGATTTCAATGTTTTAAAAATAGAGGCTACCCCATCAAAATCATATAAGTCTGAATCACCATTATGGTATTTTAGATCTAATCTCTGACATAATTCAGGATTCGGAAAGTCTATTCCCCCTGCTTGATTCAAAGAACTGTGATAAGACTCCCAAGAATAAGATTGCACAGGAACTTCTATTAAAAAACTGGATGCATCCCATTCATCAAAATTTACCCGACTACTTACATTATGATTCAGTTCTAAAAATGTATTTCCTAAAACCATTTCGCCTGCATATTTATAATGGTTTTCAGGAATTTGCGGCAATGCATTATTACCAAGATAATCCTTATTACAAACAAATTCACTTATTGTAGAAACATATTCATTTGCGACAAAAAAACCTCTCATGAATGTAAATATTTCACGATAATCCGTTTTTGAGTCCTCTTGTAGAAATCCATTCAGTAAAATCCAGCTATCACTTTGGGTAAACTGCTGCGTCTCTAAAAGATCCAAGTAATTAGGGGTTGGTCCATTTAAAATCCATTCACCGATATGATTTGGAGAATCAATAAATATTTCTGTAAGTTTAGGGCTCCAAGAATTATCAACTTTAGGAAAAGTTGGATCTATACTTACATCACTGCATCTTTCATTAACACGCCAATCATCTAAAAGTTCTCTATCAGCCTTCCATCCATACATTTCATAGAAAGCAATCCAGCTATATTTTTTTCCATATCTATCTATTTTCACATCACGATCATAATAAGAACTCGAACTTATATCTCGATCAATCTCTTGAAATTTTTCAGGTTCATATCCAAGCTGAATCATTCTTTTTAAAATAGTTCTTCTTGTTTGAATATAATCAGGATGTGAATCATCGTAATTACGTCTATCAGGAATTAATCTCCCAATAGTGTAATTATTAAAGTCCATTTGAAGGGCTGCTTTCTTGACTTCAATTATTCTCTCATCACTTATATCAGGTAGACTATTGAACAGATCAGGTAAATGTTTATAAGGCTTTTGACAATAACCCAAATATTCTTGACTGATAAAATTCTGATTTACTGTTAAAGCATAATTAATAGTGCCTAGTAAATATTCTCTCAGAATTGTATGCGTAGTAGAGTATTGGGCATTAGGTATAAAACAATTTTCTATAATTTGTTGGGCGAAACTACAAACATTACTATTTATTTTTTCTGCATCAATAAAATCAGCACTCAAAATAGCCCCATACGCTGCAGCAAAAGTTCTTTCTGGCACGTATGGATCCGTAATATCTAATGAATTAATTGCAATCTCAAATAATGTTTTTGGATCTTTTTTCGCATATGTAGAAAGTACTTTTGTTGCTTGATCTCTTAAATCTCTATGGTTAGTTGTTAGTAACCATTGAACCCATATAACTCGACCCTTTTCATTAGTTCCAATTTGTATTTCAGCCCATCTTTTCTCGAGGAGCTCTAGGTCATTTTTAAGTTCTCTAGAATTTTTTCTTATCCATTCAGACCATGTTAAATCACGATATGTATTTCCCATAGCTCTTAAAGCTTTATCTAAAAAGTTTGCATCAAATGGATGAGCATATGCTGACCGAGTAGTTTTCAGCTTTTTAAATGCTTGAGAAGCAAATTGCTCTGAGGATAATAAATAGTTCTGAAATTCTTGAATGGTTTCCCTATTGATAAGACTTGCTTGCTCTTGAGTTGTTTGTAAAAGAGCACGTTCTTTAAAATCACCTTCTAACAATTGCCAAAGATGTTTTCTCACATAATATTTAGGATATAGACCAACTAATGAGTTAAAAACATCATAAGCCAAGGTATTTGAATGTGGTTGACTATACTGAATTTTATGAATATTTTTCCTAATCCAACTATTGAAATCACCTTTCAAAAGGTATTCAGCTATTTTAAACCCAGCCATTAAATCATAAGAAAAACCTATCTCATGATTACCATTTTGTGATCTATACTTTAATAATATACCCTCGGATTCAAGGCTTTTTATTAAGCTGCTTCCTGACCTCACGACTTCATTAGCAATACTACGAGCCTGATTAAAATCTAATGTCCTACGATTTTCTGTCCATAACACTTCAGCAATTTTCAATAAGGTATCTTCAATATCTTCATGATATAACCTTTGATTTGACGGAGATAAATCTACAATATGATCAATTGCTTTTTCAAAGTATTTCTCAAATATAGCAACTTGAGAACGGGGTAATGCTTCTACACCTACAACTATTCTTCTTTCTGAATTTGCTGATTCACAGTAAAGTCTTAATGTTAAAGGATGTGAAAGTAGTTCGATTGGTATATCTGCATCTAAAGCATCTATTTTGTAATGTTCAAAATAACAATGTATCGCCGCAATTGGATCATCTACAAACCCATTCAACTCAAAAGTTGGAATTGTTTCTGGAATACAATCTTTATAAAATTCCCCTCTTAAAGTTAGCACTAGTAATATATTTGGATAGTTTTCTAGTAATGCATTTGCTTTAGCTACTTCATTTCTCCAATTTCTTGGGTCTTCAGATTCACTTAGCCCATCAATTACAATTGGAATACGTTTACAAAGGCGTTGACCTGCTGCATCTACTGCTTCTAAAAGATCCTCAAATGTATTAATAGGTCGTCCATATATCTTAAAACTTTTGACTAAATGATCTAAATTTTCGCCTGCATTTAAATCTTTTCCTAAAAAAAGAACTCCAGCATTAATGCCATCTCTTGGTCTACATATTTCTAAAGCAAGATCTGTTTTACCATCGCCAGCCTTACCAACGATAGTAATGACCTTGGCATTTAAAGCATTCCTTACCTTTTTTATTTCTTCTGAAAAAGCATAAAAATCTGCTAACAAATTTGCTGCAAACATAGCAGTATGGCTTCTGTTAGCTCGTAATCGAGCTATCGTTTTCCTATATTTAGACCAATCACAACTTAAATCTTCAACCAAAAGCTCTTTTGCTTTTTCAAAATTTCCTGCTGCCAACTCTGAAAATAAAGAATTTAAAAAACTACTCAATCTTTCCCCATCAGCTATAAAATCGGGCAAGGTGGTTTTGACATAGCTATCCTCAAGATTAACTGCATCTTTGACTATTTTTAAATTATTGCCTATAGATTTCTCAAGGCTATCTAGTGATTCCCAAGAAGCGTGCCTTCCTAAACATTTCTCAATTATCTTTTCAGCTTTAACTGTTTGGTGCACTTCAGGTTGAAACTTCTTACTATGAGTAGATGCTATGATTTGGTAATGTTGATTTAATACTTGTTCATCAATCACCAACTCACCAAAATAAGCCTCTCGCAAAGCTAATGCTGGCCCAACCAATAAACTCTCAATGTCATCACAAGTTTGAAGATGTAGTTTAAATGGATAATCAGCTTGTAATCCATAAAACCACTTTTGATCGCCCTCTGTAAGAATATATTTAGTCCATAAAACCCAATCCGTTAAATGAGGTAAATATTTCTTAGATTTAGTAAGTCCATCAATAATTTTGTCTTTTCTAGTTGTTCCTATTGCTCGTGCTCTAGGTAGGTCATACCATTTACATTGCCATCCATACCATCGTGTAGAGCCTCCTAAAGCACAGTCTTGGTCTAACTTTAGATGGAACTCAACCCCAGCCTGATTAGCAAGCTCTTTAAAAGAACCATATTGACCATAGTGTCTTCTTATTAATGATCTACAAAGCTTTTCAAAATTTACGTCAGCTGCACCAGATAAATTTTCAAATTTACTCCAATCAAGTTGAGACATTCTATTTTCCCTCAACTTTCTCAGGATTCTCAGGATTCTCAGGATTCTCAGGATTCTCAGGATTCTCAGGATTCTCAGGATTCTCAGGATTCTCAGGATTCTCAGGATTCTCAGGATTCTCAGGATTCTCAGGATTCTCAGGATTCTCAGGATAAAAATGCTTGGAGTAAACTTCTACTTTTGCACCAGCATCCACAAAAATTTTAATAAATGCGGATATATCAATCTCATCCGTATCAATCGTTATCTTATTTTCATCTCGCTCTAAATAATAATCAGAATTAAATTGGTCTATTTCTAATGGAGATAAATGATTAACTTGCTGTTCTTGAAGAGCCTCTAAGACTTCTTTAGAAAATTTATGATTTTCTGGAGATTCACCAGATAAGTAATATTCCTCATGTTCAGAAGCTTTTTTCAACTTTGCAACAAGCTTTTCTATATTTTCAGCATCTTTAGCCTGAACAAATGAGCCTATTAATACCAAATTCATAGAATGTTCTGATCCATAACTATTCCAAATTTTCATACTTTCCCCTTACTTACATTCTTTTAATAACTGAAGCGCTTCTAAAATGCTTTTGTCACCAATTTGCTGACCAATATTTGAATATGAACTACCTTTAATAAATCCTAGGGCATCTATATGAGCATAAGCATTAAGCCCAGTTTCCATCGAAAGCGGATTACATATAAAATTTGATTCAAGCCCAATATCACTTATAGTTAAACGAGTTTCCCCTCTATAGCTTTCTATCCAGTACTTCAGCTTTTCATAGGAATCTCTTGATAAACCTTTGACGTTTTTAGTGGCTTGCTGGGGTAAAAGTAGTACTTCGGATATATCAAACATCTTTGCAACTTCTGCAACCTGATCAAGGTCCTGTATTGTTGAATCATTAACTACAACATTAAAACCTAAAGAGGTAATTTGCCTTGTTCTTTCAATACGCTCTAGCAATTTACTAAATTTTCGACCACGGAATCTTTCATAAGTAGCCCCTACACCATCAATACTTATTCTTATGAAATGCACATTACCTTTAAGATCAGCCAATAATGTATCAGTTAAGCGATGACCATGAGTAGTGAATGTTACAGCTAGATCTGTCTCGTTAGCTGTAAATTCACATATATCAGAGAACTTAGGATATAAAGTAGGTTCCCCTCCTCCAAACCCCACTCCAAGAGAGCCAAACTGGTCGAATTCCTTTATCCATTTTGTTAAGCTTTGAAAGTCAAGACTCGCTTTATTTTTTGGTGCATAACAAAACTCACACTGCAAATCACAAACATTAGTAAGTGCTATAGAGACCTGTCTTGGGGCTAAAGACCATTCAGATTGAGGTAAAGAGCATTCATTTATTAAAATATTATTGCCTGAAGTTCGGTCAAAAAAAAGGATTCCATCTGGCCCAATTCTTTTTTTCATTACAAATAAATCAATCGGTTAAGAAAATATATTCTAACCTTAAAATTTAAATTGATTTATAAAAACTGTTATTTCAATATCTAAAGTTTTAAGCCAGTCGCATAACTCAATGATATCTAACCTTCTTTCTAAAATTTCAACTTTAGATACATAAGACTGTGGCTTATTAAAAGACGAGCAAGCTGTAACTGAGTCACATTTCAATTGTCACTTAAAGGCAAGTATGAGGTTATTGAAGCAAGTGAATCATAAGCGTATTTATCGCATCATGAAGCAGATGTATTAAAAAAACCATTTTCTTTAGGAATATCGGCAAGACTCATCGAACGTCATAAATACCCAAAACTGTTGGATGTAATAGGTAATTTAATTTTAAGGTAGTAAATCTTTGGCACTAATTTTCAACACAAAAGCAATTTCATAAATTTTTTCAACAGTGATATTAACCTCGCCACGTTCAATACGTCCCATATAACTACGATCTATCCCACATTGAAGAGCAAGAGATTCCTGAGTTAATTTTTGTTGTGTTCGTCTATTGCGGATTAATTGACCGATTGCTGCTGATAATTCTGACATTTGTAACTAATTGCTCAAAAACAGAAATATCACCAATTGAGGACTATATATCCACGGACTATAATCCTCTTTTTTATCAAAAAGATTTAATAGCTATGTTTCAATTTTATCTTCCACATGCAGAAAAGTTTGAAAAAGTTTTTCTTCAAAATGAAATCCATGAGTGGGAAGCGAAAATGTTTTTAAAAAACATTAAAAATCTTAAAGGAAAAAATTCTACCATTCATGCATCGCATATATATGCATCTTTAAGAACATTATTGCGTCATGGATTCTTGAGTTTTAAAAGGTCAGAAAGTAACAGTCGTATATTTCTTTATAGTGAAACTGAAAAACTGAAACAGAATAGAAATCATTTTTTAAATAGCCGCTTAAAAAAGGTTATAGAGCTTGAAAAAAGTTTAATAAACAAAAACATAATTAGCTTAAATACTCAAAAAGAGTACTTGCATGAACTCTTATTAAAATATCCTGAACTTAATTCAGAATTTATAAATTTAGATCAAAAAATTGATTTAGAAGGAGAAGAAAAAAGAGAAAAATTAAATATTTTAGATAATTTTTTAAAAATATTATGAAAATAAAAAGATAATATTTTTAAAAATATTTACTTAAAAAACAATAAATTAATTAAAAAAAATAACTTGATTTAATTTTTTTTTGAAACTAAATTTCCTCCTATATCTTACAAATTTCAACGCTATGGCTAAATCTATTGAGCAAGTTAAAACAGAATTTCAAAAGAAAGGAATATCCTTTGCGGATTGGGCTAAGGAGAATAACTTTTCAACAGAATTGGTATATAGAGTCTTGAAAATGAATAGACTTCCTATTCGAGGAGAGAGTCACAAAATCGCAGTTAAATTAGGAATTAAAGATGATTGATAGTTGTGTGAAATTATTAATACGTCTTTTTCATGAACCACCAAATTTCTCATACTCAGAAATACTCTTGGAGTAATTATGAAAAACTAGAGAAAAATTCAATAAAAAACGGACCCTAAAAGGATCCGTTGGTGACTTTATATAGAAGAATATAAAGACGTGAGAATCATAGTATCTTCTCTATATCGTCACCAGTCAAGTAAGTGCTATTCGATCGCAATAGTACAGATTAGCTCATTCTCAAATGTCTATTGAGAATAGAATTACTTATGGATGAACAGATATGTCTTATAAAACAGTTTTTTCAAAAACTGATATTCAAACCAATATCTTGGAACAAATTAGGATTGCCTTTGAATCAACAGCAAATGTAGCAGCTACACTTCATGGGCAACGTAAAATCCACCAAGGAGCATTTGGTCGTCGAACCTCTCTCTTCCCTAGTGAAAAGTGTTGTGGAGCAATACCATTAGAAAGCCGACTTGAACTTGCTCATGCACTCTCGTTAGAACAAGATCCAAATATCTTAAACTATCGCTCACAAGCATTAAAAATTTTACTGATCAATGAACAGTATTGTTTTCCAGATTTTTTAGTTCAAACCCAAAAAGGTGATTATGAAGTTCACGAAGTCAAACCATCCATAGCATCATTATCAACTGATGACTTAAACCGCTTTGCAATACTTTCCGATCTACTCCACTCAATTGATATTACTTTTAAGTTAATAGATCACAGAAATTTACCCAATGAATCAGAGATTTCTCAGTTGCTTTATTGGTATCAAAGAGGACATCAATACAACTGGAATACTTTCGAAATTAATTACGCTTTAGACCAGTTAAAGCTCAAAGAATTTGATAACTCAACGCAAGCCTATAAAACACTTGAATCAATTGGTCTTAAACAAGAACTAGCAGATTATCTATTTTTTCATCAAAGAATAAAGATTGGCGGAGTCAAAAAAGAAATAAGAGAGGCACATTAACATGAATAATGCTCTTTTTATTCCACAGCCAGGTTTTCGTTTTTATTTTAAAGAACATCCTGATTATATTTTTGAAATCGGTTCTGTAACCTATAACGCTATACGGTATGCAGCTATTGCGGGGGGGAAATCATTTTCGATATCCCCGAATGAATTTGAAAGCCGGTATACATCAGGTGAAATTTTATGTGTCTTCGCACCAGATAAACTGATGATTAACCCCAAACATAGTATTGAGATTCATCGAAGAGAACGTTATGTAATAAGCGCCTTGCAGCTATTAGAATACCCAACGAGTGACAATTTACTTTCAAAATTAATACCCCAAATATCTGCTGAAATCCAAGACCCCAACCCACCTTCTAGTCGCACTGTTGCGAGATGGATAACTCAATATAAGTTTGCTTTGGATAATAAGCTCAGCTTAAAACATACATCGAAAGGCAATTTTAATTTGCGGTTCAGTCCAGAAATTTATCAAATTCTAAATCAAGCTATTAATGAGGTATATCTAAAACCAGAATACAGAAGTAGTAAAGATGTTCAAGCCCATATGCTTGGTCAGTTCATAGAGAGAGGCATCCCATTAGACAATTTACCAACACGCAGATGTATTCAACGATATATCAAGAAATTAGATCCATTTATTGAACTGAAAGTAAAAAAAGGCTCTCGAATAGCAAAGAAAAAATTTCAAGCAGCGGGTAAAAGTATTATTAGTCCTTTTGCTATGTACATGGTCGAAATTGATACGCACTATCTCGACATTATTGTTATAGACCCAAAAACAAAAACTGCTTTAGGGCGGCCTTTTCTAGCATGTGCAATTGATGTTTACTCAAGAACAATTGTTGGGTCTTATATCAATATGTACCCACCTAGTGCTGCAACAACATTAGAAGTAATTAAAGACATGATTACTCGGCCGAACCAAAAGCTACCAGGAGGAATTCCAAGCATCATCATTCCAGATAATGGTGTGGAATTTAAAAATAATGCTCTCGCAAGAGTTTGTGAACAACTGAAAATTACTCTAACTCCTTCTCAAGTTGGTACGCCTAATAACAAACCGCATATTGAACGTTTTTTTAGCACGCTGACACATGGGATTCTTCAAAAGCTGCCTGGTACAACCTTCTCAAACCCAACAGAAAGAGGTGAATACAATTCCAGTAAAAATGCACAATTAACTTTGGAGCAACTAAGAGAATATATAAGCAGATGGATTAATGAAGTCTATCACCAATCTATCCATCACACGACAGGACGCTCACCCATCATCATGTGGCAAGATGCTATTGAAGATATTCAGCCTAGTTTTCTAACAGAAATAGATGCCAAAATTCTCTGTCGCAGGCCTATTGAAAGAAGCATTAATCACGGTCAAGTCCGAGTGGACGGTATCATTTATTTTTCTCATGCACTTACTACTTTACAAGCAAAAGGCATAAAAACCGTTACTGTGCTTATTGATGACTTAAATTTGAATGAAGTTTTTATCATTGATCCCGACAATAAAGATGTCGTCATTCAAGCAGACTCAACTAATCAAGACTATACATTTGGATTGACTCGTGTAACCCATTTAGAGGTTCAAAAACTCAAGAAAAATCAGTCACAATTAGATAGAAAAAAGATCGGTTCAATGTCCGATTTATATTATTTATACAAACTTATGCACGAAATTCAAACCAATCTTGTGAGAAAAAAGCCAAGGTTAAAACCACTTACACTAGAGCTTCCCAAGCAGCTACAAAGAGTTGAAGAACAACTTCTTTCGAAGGAAAAGGCTATTTCTGAACAATCTGTTTCCACTATAAATACACCTACTTCAATTGATCAGTTTGGTTCTTTGGAGGTATTGAAACATGGAAAAATTTGACAACCGATTTGAACAGATTCGATCTATTAACAATATTGTCATTACTTCAAATGAATTTATGGCAGCTTTTACTGGTATACAAGATTGTGTCAAAAGAAGTATTTCTTATAGTGAACCAGTTGGAAGCATGCTGCTGGCAGAAGGAGGATTAGGAAAAACAACTTTGTGCAAAGCAATCTTAAGCTTGATGCCACGTTCAGAAAAAACTGAAAAGTATCATAAAAAATCTATCATCCCAGCATGTTATGTAGAAGTACCCTCACCTGCCACAGTGAAATCATTAGCCATAATGATACTCAAAGAACTTGGGGATATCACTTGTGAAAATGGATATGGTACGACTGAATACTTAACAAGTAGGCTTATTCATTTACTTGCCCAATGTGAAACCAAGCTTATATTTTTAGATGAGTTTCATCATTTATTTGAGCGTAAACCTACGTCGACGAGAATGAATCGAACTACAGGCAATTGGATTAAAACCTTAGTGAATAGAACGGGAATCAGTTTTTGTTTAGTTGGTTTACCTGAGTTTGTACCACTACTTCAAATTGATAGCCAAATTGCACGCAGATTTCCATTCATCTACCAGCTAAACCCATTAACTGTTGATCCATCACAGGGTGGAAGTATGTTTGCATTTCTTGCCGAAGTTTCAAGAATTCTCGATAGGCAAAATATCACCTTCATGCCAGCATTAAATAGCCAACTGGTAGGCATGCAAATTCAATTAGCAACGAAAGGTTATCACTCATACATTATGAGCCTTATTAGAGAAAGTATTACGCATGCTTTAAACGATGGTCGGCAGGTTATTAACTCTAATGATTTCAGTTATGCCTGGAAATTAGGTATCACGATATACATTAGCAAACAAAGTAAAAATCCCTTCGAAATGAATATGTCTCAAATTATTTCACTCATGAAATAAATATAATTATGCAAAATACTCTTTTTGATCCTAGACAGTATCGTGGACAACAAATCCCTCTAAATTCTTAAAATATTTCTGTTCAAAGGCTTCTGGGCTTAACCAGCCGTTTGCGGAATGCCTTCTGACCCGATTGTAATAAATCTCAATAT
>NZ_PJRJ01000025.1 GCF_003711395.1 Acinetobacter sp. B51(2017) | reverse complement strand
TCAGCAATCTCAACGTCTTTACCATCAACCGTTAAAGTGAAGTCATCTGTGCTTGGTGGGTTTGCTGCGTCGAGATCTTCATTGAAATCAAGCGCAACTTGACCGTTTTCAGTCACTTGGGCGTTTTCAAGCTGTGGTGCAACAGCATCCACTGTTGAGTTGTTTTGAACTGGACCTGTTGTAAAGTCCGCAACATCATTACCCGCTGCGTCTTGCAGTGCCTTGTCGTCATCTTGATCCGATGGATCTTGATAAGACACTTCAACCTCTTGACCCGGCAAGATTGGATTCACCGGCACTAACGTCACTTGGTCACCGTCAACGATCACTTCAGCAATCTCAACGTCTTTACCGTCAACCGTTAAAGTAAAGTCATCTGTGCTTGGCGGGTTTGCTGCGTCTAGATCTTCAGTGAACTCAAGCGCAACTTGACCGTTTTCAGTCACTTGTGCGTTTTCAAGCTGTGGCGCAACAGCATCCACTGTTGAGTTGTTGTCAATAATCCCTGTGGTAAAGTCCGCAACGTCATTGCCCGCTGCATCTTGCAGTGCCTTGTCGTCATCTTGATCCGATGGATCTTGATAAGACACTTCAACCTCTTGACCCGGCAAGATTGGATTCATCGGCACTAACGTCACTTGGTCACCGTCAACGATTACATCAGCAATCTCAACGTCTTTACCATCAACCGTTAAAGTGAAGTCATCTGTGCTTGGTGGGTTTGCTGCGTCGAGATCTTCATTGAAATCAAGCGCAACTTGACCGTTTTCAGTCACTTGGGCGTTTTCAAGTTGTGGTGCAGTACGATCACCAGCCGAACCACCAGCACCGCCTAGCGCCGCAATCCCCACACCGCTTAAGATCGGCCATAAATATGGAAAGCCACTATACTCAGATTCAGCGTATAAAAGTGGCTCAATTTTATCAAGCGGCACATATTCAACCTGTGTTAGGTCGTAATAAAATAATGCCTCTTCGTTGGTACGAAAGACCAGTGAACTTTCTTCAGGTACAAAGTTGACAATTTCTAAAACTTGTCCATTTTTTAAAGTAATAACAACTTTGTTTCCAATGTATTCAATGCTTTTAATGTGTTCAGGATCAATATCAATTAAAACAACTGAATTTTCATTGAGTTCTACGCCAGCTAAAGGATTTTCAACCAAATGATTGTTCCAAGCCGACTTAGAAATTACTTGCACTTGCATATAGCAGCCCCAATTTTTACGTATCTCTACATGATCATTATTTAACTAAAAAACATTAAATAATTTACATATTATTCTAACATAATTTGCCTATTTTTCATACCAAAAAACGTGAATCAAGTCACAATAATATTAGTTAAAGTTGAAAAAATACCTGAATTTTCTCAATAGTTTAAACTTAAAAAAGCAGATTATTCCTATAAAAAAACCCACCAATTTGGCGGGTTTTTAGGTTGAAAATTACGTAAATATTAACGTTCGCGTAATGCTTCTTGTGCTTTGTTAAATGGTTTAATCAAGTAATCAATAATAGTTTTACCACCTGTTTTAATATCCACCGTTGCAACCATACCTGGGGTAATTGCAAATTCTTGACCTGCTTTATTGGTCAGTTTGTCACTGTCGGTACGAATATAAACACGGTAGTAGAACTGATCTTGCTTGACTTCATCACGAATGGTATCTGGTGAGATAATCGTCACCTTACCATCTAAACCGCCATAGATTGAGTAGTCATAAGCTGTGATTTTCACTAAGGCTTCTTGACCTGGACGGATAAAGGCAATATCACGCGGTGAGATACGTGCTTCAATCAGCAATTGCTCATCTAATGGCACAATGGTCATGAGCTTACCATTTTGTGGAATAACCCCACCAATCGTCATGACATCAATTTCCTTAACGACACCACGCATAGGTGATTTAAAAATGGTACGATTTAAAGTATCTGATTTACCACGTACCACTTGTTGTTGGGTTTGAATATCAGTACTGGCTTTAGCCAATTCTTCACGCGACTTCACATAGTATTGGTTACGAATATCATTCATCTGATTGCTTAAGTCATTGGCTTGACGTTTTAAACGCAATACTTCTACTTCGCTGGCTGCCCCTTTGGCTACCAACGGCTCCGTCATACGCAACTCTTGCTCAACCAAGCTTAAAGCCTGACGCAAGCCCGATAAAGATTCTTCTAAGTTAGCGCGGCGTGAATTATATAATGCGGTTTCTTCATTCACTAATTTGGTTTCTTTCATCACTTCAGGTGGAAAAGCCAGTGCAGTTCCGTTGACTTCCGCACGTAAACGCGCAGCTGTCGCTAGTGATGAAAGTAACAGCGATTCAGATTCACCGACATTAGATTCAAACCGAGTTGGATCGAGTTGTGCAAGCACTTGACCTTGCTCGACAATCTCACCTTCTTTGACATTAAGCTTGGTTAAAATACCCCCTTCTAAGGATTGCACCACTTGTTCCTTGGAAGACGGGACAACTTTACCTGTACCTGTTGATACTTCCTCAAGTTTAAATAACCATGCCCAAGTCAACAACGCAGCTAAACCAATACAGATAATCCAAATCATAATACTTGATTTTGGTAATGGTGGTTCGAGCTCGGTGACTTTTTGTACTTTCTTACTCATCATTTCGCTCCTGCTGCGGGTGCCGGACGTTTTTGGGTAGATTGATTTAAAATTTGATCGCGTGGGCCATCCATTACGATTTTACCGTCGTTGACCACAATAATACGATCTACCAACTGCAATACTGCACGGCGATGGGTTGCCACCACCATGGTACGATTGGTGAGCCAGCCTTTGAGATGATCAATTAATTGTTTTTCGGACACGTCATCAATGGCTGCGGTCGGTTCATCCAGTAATAAGATATTCGGCTGACGAATCAATAAGCGTGATAATAAGAGTGCTTGACGTTGCCCGCCTGAGAAGCCAACCCCGCCTTCTAAAATCACATGATCTAAACCTTCTTTTTTCTCTTGCACAAAGTTGATTGCACCGGTGATTTTTAAGGCTTGTAAAATATCATCATCGGTTGCCAATGGCGCACCTAAGGTGAGATTTTCACGGACTGTACCGTAGAACAATTGCGCCCCTTGATTAAGTAAGCCCATATCACGACGCACGTCCGATGGATCGATTAAATTCAGTTCGACACCATCAAGTTTAACCTTACCTTGTACAGGTTCTTGCATCCCTGACAGTAATTGCAATAAGGTCGATTTACCTGCACCATTACGCCCTAAAATAGCAATCTTTTCACCTGGCTTAATCTCAAGCTTTGGAATCACTAAGGTTGGTTTTGGATCATCAGGACCATATTTAAAAGTCACGCCCGCCAATTCATAATGCCCTTGAATCGCTGGACGATGAATTAATGAGGTATGATCAGGCTGATCCACAGGTTTACTCATTAATTCATCTAAACCTTTTTTAGCAACTTTGGCTTGTTGTAAACGCCCAAGTACACCAGCAAGTTGCGAAATTGGCGCTAACATCCGCGATGATAAAATCGAACACGCAACCAATGAACCCACAGTCATCTCACCATCCATGACCGCAAATGCGCCCACCAACACGACAATCGCAAATGCCAAACCCTGCAGTTTTTGTGTCCATGCCGTCATTAAACCCACGATCTTACGTTGACGCATGGCAACATCTGCGGATACTTCGTTCATGTGATTCCATTGGTTTTGGAAACGTGCTTCAGCACGCAGTAACTTAACATCTTCGATGCCTTGTACTGCCTCAACCAACATCGCATTACGAATGGCACTTTCACGCATGCCTTCTTGTGCCAATTTAGCTAATGGTTTTTGCGCTAAAATCCCCGGTAAGATCATAAGCGGTACAATCACCAACATCACCCAGAATAAATTGCCGCCAATCAGCCAGAAAATCCCCAAGAATAAGAAGAAGAATGGTAGATCAGCAATTGCAGTGACCGTGGTTGAAGTCACCAGCTCACGTACCCCTTCAAGTTCACGAATTTGTGAAATGAATGTACCCGTGGATTTAGGACGCTCTTTATTTTTAATCCGAATCGCATGACCAAAGACCCGATCTGAAATTCTTAAGTCTGCACGTTTACCAATGATATCAGAGAGATAAATTCGACTAACACGCAGCACAAATTCAAAGATCGCGGCAATTAAGACCCCACTTGCCAACACCCACAGTGTTGGAATGGATTGAGCTGGAATAACACGGTCATAGACGTTCATCGAGAATACAATGGTCGCGAGGGCTAAAATGTTGGCCAACAATGAGGCAAACATAATATCCATATAACGTTTCCAGTCTTTTAATACAATCGACCAGAACCAATTTTTCTCAAATGGTTTAATGTATTCATCAACACGCGCATCAGGCACTGATTTTTCAGGCCTTAAGATATACACATAGCGCGCATGCTCTTTGAGCTGCTCTAGGGTCAAGGTTTGTGCTAAACCTTGATCACCACTAAATTGCACATTGCTATTGCCTTCGCTGTCGACTGTGTCAATGACTGCAACTTGACCACCATTAAACTCAACCAATACAGGCAAACGCCATGGATTGACCAAGTCCTCAGAAAAAGCGGCTTTACGTATGCTCAAGCCAATTTGGCGTGTCATGACGTTTAGAACATCATCTACAGTTTGGTTGGGATTCCAGTCCAATTGTAAACGAATACGCTCTTCCGACGGTTCAATACGGTAGTGCCGAGCGATGGTTAAAACCGCTTGCAGCCATGGTTGGTAGTTGATTTTCGTACTCATTATTGAACTTCAAACCCCTGAATAGAAATATTATTTAGGTCATATAAATCGCGTGAGCGTCCTGTTTGGGCAATGTAGTTGACAATTGCCGTATAGATATCATAGCGAGCTGCTTCTATCTCTTGCGCTGCACTATGAATCGATTGCTCCGCGTTTAACAGATCCACCACAGTACGCGTACCGAGCTTATATTGTTCTTGGTAGAGCTCTTTGGTGCGTGTTGCAGTTTCCTTACGCGCCATCAATACACTCATTTCACGCTGTTTATTTTCAATTTCTTCTCGTAACACGCGTACTTGATCGAGTACGTTTAAGTATTCGGTGTTCATACGGGCACGGGCTGCTTGTTCTGCATAACTCGCTGCTCGGGTACGTGAAGCCGTCGCGCCACCTTGATAAAAGTTGCTGCTCGCTTCAAGCATAATTGAATTATAAAAACCGTCATCCTTATTATTATTTGGGTTACGCCCATTGACGGCTTGGCTGACTGAGCCTTTGACATTTAAGGTTGGATAATTACTTAAACGGGTTTGCTCAATTTCAGCTTTGGCCACTTGAATTTGCGCTTGTGCCAACATCATTTTGGGCACTTGGTTAAATTCAGGCTCTTGATACAAATTTGAGTCTACAATTAGACGTTCTGGTAGACTCCATTCTAAGCCTGAAACATCAAAGCCCAACAAAGTACGTAGTTTTTGTTGATATTGGCGCAATTGAGTTTGTTGCACAATCAAATTAGAACGTGAAGCCTCTAAATAAGATTGCGCTTGTACTGGGTCGGCTTGACTACTAATGCCAGCGCGTGCACGCAAATTGGCGATTTCGTTAATGCGAGCAATACCACTAATTTGCTGTTCAGCAATTTTGGTGATTTCTTGATAACGTTTAATATTCACAATCGCATTAGCCGCTTGGAAAGCCACGTCATCTACACTCACCAAAACATTGGCTTGTTCAGCTAATAGCTGTGCTTCCTCAACATTGACATTACTCCTGACCTTACCAAAGTCATAGAGCATTTGGGTCACATTTAGACTAAAAACCTGTCTGCCACGTTCACCACTGGTTAAATCACCAGTCCCCAAACCACCTGAAATTTGTGGATAGTAGCCAGCTTTGGCCACGTCAATATTGGCATTTTGCGAGGCTAAACTCGCAATCGCCTGTGAAATATCCGGATTACGTTGCACAGCACGCAAAATCGCTTCATTAAAACTTAAGCGATTGATGCTTGGGGTATAATTTGCCCCGCTTGGTAGGTTCGGATCAAAACGTGTCACCATCGGCAATTCGGGAATCGCGGATGTGTCGATCTGGAAGTTACTCAGCTCTTGAACATTTGCTTTATTAAAGTTTTCGTTACTTTTAGGCGCCAAAAAGTTACGGCTGTTTTCCTTCAAAGTATTGAAATACTGTCTAGGTGTATCCGCATACGCTGTAGCGACCGCAAGAGATAATGTTAAAATTACTCCCTTAATCACATTAGCATGTACCCCACATCCTTGTTTTGCTTTAGTTTCTTGTCTAAATGCCATAATCAATAAGTATGAATGAGCTAATATTTTTGGGTATTTTACCTTGTTTATAAAGAAATATTTGTTTTTTTATTTTCAAGGACTTGTTTTTCCTATCATACATAAAAAAACGACCAGTCATAGACCAGTCGTCGAGTTATTTACAATTTTATTTATACGGTAAAATCTTCGCCCAAATACACTTGCCGCACTTTTTCATTGGCTAAGATATCTTTGGGTGTCCCTTCTGCAATGACCGCACCTTCACTGACAATATAAGCACGCTCACAGATCGCCAAAGTCTCACGCACATTATGGTCAGTAATCAGTACGCCAATACCACGATCCTTTAAAGTGGTAATAATATCTTTGATATCACCCACCGAAATGGGATCCACCCCAGCAAAGGGTTCATCCAGTAACATAAATTTAGGATCAGCCGCTAAAGCTCGTGCGATTTCAGCACGGCGACGTTCCCCCCCAGATACACTCATTCCCAAAGAATCTTTGATATGGGTGATTTTAAAATCTGTTAACAACTCATGCAGACGTTGCTTACGCTGCTCTTTATTGAGATCTTTACGAGTTTCTAAAATCGCCATGATATTTTCCGAAATGGTCAATTTGCGGAAAATCGAAGCTTCTTGCGGTAAATAACCAATGCCTTGACGCGCACGTTCATGCATCGCCAAGTCAGATAGATCGAGATGATCGAGATGAATTTCGCCTTTATCCATGCGCACCAGTCCAACCACCATATAGAAACTGGTGGTTTTCCCCGCACCATTGGGGCCGAGTAAACCTACAATCTGCCCACTTTGCATGCTAAAGGACACATCTTTGACCACCCAGCGTTTACTATAATTTTTGGCTAAATGCTTGATGGTTAAGGTTTGCGGCTGAGAACTAGGCATTAGTCACGCGCTCCTGGGAAGGATTTAGTGCTCGATGGTGGAATAATAATTTGTACACGACCTGTAGATGAACCAGTTTTATTTGGCGTACCAATCGCTTCAATATCACCTTTGTTCATACTATAACGTAAGGTCGCGCCTTTAAGGCTAGCGCCATCTTGCTCAAGCATCGCATTGCCAGACAAGGTCAAAATTCCAGTTTCCGCGTTATACACAATTTTATTGGCTTGACCCTTGGCTAAGCCTTTATTGGCTTCTAGTTTTTGCTGAAAACGTGCTGGTGAGCCTGTTGCCGTAATGGTGCTAATTTCTTTTTTAGCATTTAAATTGGCTACAATGGATGCTGCTTGTAATTTCATGGTGCCTTGTTCCACCACAACGTTACCGCTATAGGTCATCACACCACTTTTTTCATTAAAGCTCCCGCGGTCTGCCACCAAGGAAATTGGCTGATTACGATCAGATGGCAAGGCCCATGCTGTGCTACCTGTAAGCATGGCAAATCCAAGAACAGCTGCTTTTAGCCATGTGCTACTCTGCTGAAAATTACGGTTCATACGTTCCTCGAATATTAAAAAATTCGTATTGCCCTTCATTTAAATTGGCTTTCAAACCTTGGCTTACAAATTCAGCTTGCGGTGATTGCACAATCACCATTTTATCCGTTTCGATATCGCGGCTTTGGGGATATAAGGTCAATTCTGTGGTGTCCAGCTGCATTTTACCTTGGGTTAAAATCTTGCTGGCCGAAACCTGTTCTGAAAGTACCACTTTTTCATTGTCATTATAACTATGCGCTTTTTTTGCAGCAAAAGTAGAGTTAACTTCTCCATTTTGATACATAGAGGCATTTAAGTTATCCAAATTCGCGGTTTGCTTTTGCATGTCTTGCTCCAGTCGATCGACTGTGGCTTTGACATATAACTGCCCATCTTCATTGGTTTGGGTTAAATGAATATTCTCAGCAGAATAAGTCATGCTTTGTGCAGCATCGGCTGCCAGCTTTTGCTCTTTGCCGCTGTAATAGTAGTAACCACCACTTACAGCAGCAACTACAACTGCTGCGACGTATAAAACTTTAGTATCCATCGCTGTGGTTTCACTTAAACGGTTGAATTATTTATGTGGGATTGCGGTATATTTTTCAAGTAACTCTTCGTATACACCTTTTGACATTAACAACATGTCACAAATCTCACGTACTGCACCACGGCCACCAAAGGCTTGGGTGACTAAATCAGCACGGCGACGCACTTCTAAATGACCATTCGGTACAGTCACTTTCATACCTGCAATGGCAAAGGCAGACAAATCTGGCCAATCATCACCCATATATAAGCAATCTTCAGGTTTGATATTAAGCTGTGCACATGCTTCGCGTAAGGCTGTACCTTTGTCTTCACGACCTTGATAGACCAAATCCACACCAAGATCAGACATGCGTTTTTCAACAATGTGACTTTTACGACCAGTAATAATAATGACTTTAAGACCTGCTTGTTGTACCAACTTCATGCCTAAACCATCACGGATATCAAAGGATTTAATCTCATCACCGCTATTGGTTAAGGTCACAAAACCGTCACTTAAGATCCCATCAACATCCAGTACCAAGGCTTCAATGTGACGCGCTTGTTCCAACAAAATATAAGAAGCCATTAATTTACCCCAGCTTGAATTAAATCATGCATGCTAATGACCCCAATCACTTGATTGGCGTCATTCACTACTACAAATTGGTTAATCTTTTTATCACGCAATTTTTCTAAAGCCTCGACTGCGCGTGCCTCTGCCGAAATGGTCGATGGATGTGCAATCATCACCTCAGAGACCGGCAAATTCACATCAAAGCCTTGTTGTTTATCAATTAAACGACGTAAGTCACCATCGGTAAAAATACCCAATAAAGTGTCATTTTCATCCACAACCGTGGTAAGTCCTAAGCGTTTGTCAGAAATCTCATACAACACTTGGTTCATGGGTGTACTTGGTGAAACTTTGGGTAAGTCTTTGCCTGTATGCATTAAGTGCTTAACATGCAATAACAAACGCTTACCTAAGGCACCCGCTGGATGCGAACGCGCAAAATCATCAGCGGTAAAACCACGCGCATCAAGCAGCGCCACAGCCAACGCATCACCTAAAGCTAAGGTTGCTGTGGTACTTGAGGTTGGTGCTAAACCTAAAGGGCAAGCTTCTGTGATATTCCCCAAGGTCAACGCAACATCGGCATTTTGTGGCATTGGGCCAGATGCATCACCACTAATCGTAATGAGTGGCACTTGTAAATGCTTAATCAATGGCATCAGCATCATGATTTCATCGCTTTTGCCCGAATTTGAGATGGCAATGAGCACATCACCGCGCATTAACATGCCTAAATCGCCATGTCCTGCCTCACCGGGATGCATAAAGAATGACGGTGTCCCTGTAGAGGCAAAGGTTGCCGCCATTTTACGCCCAATATGCCCTGACTTGCCCATACCTGTGATCACAAGGCGGCCTTGACATTGCAAGATAATCTCGCAGGCACGGGTAAAACGTGCATCAATCTGGCTTGCTAAGACTTGCAAGGCTTGTTCTTCAATCTTTAATGTTTCTAAGGCAACTTGTTCAAAGTCGACGAGATTGGGCATGTTTGGTGGATTCAATGTCTTAACCTTCACGCTACAGCGTGTATCAGGGGGTATCAGCAAAAATGAATTTTCGCAAATTTTAGCATATCTATGCAAATGGCATTTTTAAAATCGCTTGCTTTTTGCAAGATCACTGCGCTGTTTGGGAAAATAGCCTAGAAAACTTTGTGAAAAATGGGCGTTACGTTATGATTAGCGCATCTTTTTGTTAATTTTTATTGAAAAAGCCATGCAACCATTTGTTCTCTATAACTCAGAGCAGCGCAAAAAAGTAGAATTCGTACCCCGTGTTGAGGGGCAAATTGACATGTATGTCTGCGGTATGACAGTGTATGACTACTGTCATATTGGACATGCGCGTGTCATGGTTGCATTTGACTACATTATTCGTTTCTTACGTAGTCAGGGCTGGAAAGTCAAATATGTACGCAATATCACCGATATTGACGACAAAATCATTAAACGTGCCAATGAAAATGGCGAATCCATTACGCAATTAACCGACCGCTTCATTCAAGCGATGAATGAAGATGCCGAAAATTTAGGTTGCTTACATCCAGATGAAGCACCGCGCGCGACTGACTATATTGGTCAAATGCAAAATATGATTGGCACTTTGGTAGACAATGGCACCGCCTATCCATCAAGCAATGGCGATGTATATTTCCAAGTGGAAAAATTTGCCAAGTACGGTCGTTTATCTGGTCGTAAACTCGAAGACATGCAAGCTGGCGCATCTGAGCGCGTGGATGTTGAAGTTGAGAAAAAACACCCATTTGACTTTGTGTTATGGAAACATGCCAAAGCAAATGAACCGTCTTGGGCGTCACCTTGGGGCAATGGTCGTCCGGGTTGGCACATTGAATGTTCAGCCATGTCAACCTGCTGCTTAGGCAACCATTTTGATATTCATGGCGGTGGTTCAGACTTAACTTTCCCGCACCATGAAAATGAAATCGCGCAATCTGAAGCGTCAACAGGCGAACAATATGTCAATTATTGGATGCATGTCGGCTTTATTAACGTCGATGGCGAGAAAATGTCGAAGTCACTCGGTAACTTCTTCACCATTCGCGATGTAATGGACAAATTCCACCCTGAAGTGATTCGTTACTTTATCGTGTCTTCACACTATCGTAGCCCAGTCAACTTCTCTGATTTTGCCTTAAAAGAAGCCAAAACCACATTAACCCGCTTCTATCACTCATTTAAAGCGTATCAAGCCGTTTATGGCAATGAAGTCATTGGCAGCTTAGATGAAACTTTAGTCGAGCGCTTTAATGCAGCTATGCGTGATGACTTTAATACCTCTGAAGCGATTGCCGTATTATTTGAAATTAACAAATCCTTAAATACCGCAGTGAAAGAGCAAAATGCTGAGCAAGCACATATTGCTTATGCCACTTTACGTCACTTAACCGATATTTTAGGTTTAGTGCAGTACGATGTCGATGAATTCTTAAAATCAGATATTGGTCAGGACGCGTTAGGTTTAAGCCCTGAACAAATTGAAGATTTAATTCAACAACGTAAAGATGCTAAAAAAGCCAAAGAATTCGCGCGTGCCGATGAAATTCGCCAAAGCTTACTTGATCAAGGTGTAGTTTTAGAAGATACCCGTCAAGGTACAGTATGGCGTCGTGCCGATTAATTGAGCATTCGATATTATAGAGCGTTGACATTCTACTTTGATGCTCTATAATAGCCCTCATTGCGGGAATAGCTCAGTTGGTAGAGCATAACCTTGCCAAGGTTGGGGTCGGGAGTTCGAGTCTCCTTTCCCGCTCCAGAATACGAAAAAGCCGAGATCATTGATCTCGGCTTTTTTTATGCTTAAAATTTAAAGGGAGTGATGACTCCCCTATTGTTATTGCTGCTGTTGAATCTGCTGACTCATGAGCGCATAGACTTGTTGCAAATCTTCACGCTTGGCACCCATCAGCATCTGTTGATGCATATTTAAAATATGTTGGTCACCGCGTATGGCCGGCCCTGTTTGCACCTGTTTCGGATCATGCTGAGTGGCTTTATGCGTTGTTTCTCGCATCAGTGGATACAATAAACTAAAATCAACCTGCTGAGCATCGAGAACTTGTTTGGCCATCGCAAAACAAGAATTACTAAAATTACAGGCAAATACCGCAGCCAAATGCAAACTTAAACGTTGTTCTGAGTTATACGCATATACACGCTGACTGATTTGATCGGCTAAAGCTAATAATTGTGCTTGATCCTGCTCATGTTTAGCTTCAATAAACAGTGGTGTATTGGCCCAATCAATTTGGCTTTCAAAACTAAAAGTTTGTAACGGATAAAATACACCGGCTCGCGGATGAATGTGGCTTAAAACATCCAGATGAGTACTACCCGAGGTATGCACAATCAGCACATCTTTTAAATAAGGCGCAACTTCGCTGATCACGCTTTGAATTGCTTGGTCACTCACCGCAATAATCGCGAGGTCAATCTCAGGGTTTAAGGCTTGCACTTGTGTAATGGCATTTGCCCCTACTTGCTGTGCCAATTGCTGTGCTGAACTCAGCCTACGACTGTACACATCTATAACTTGATGCTGCTTGGCTAAAACCTTGGCTAAATGGTGGGCGACGCGTCCTGCACCCAATACACTCATTCGCATAATCTGTTCGGTATTGTAAAATTTCTCACAGCATGCCAATAAAAAAAGGACGAAGCAATTCGTCCTTTTTTATCTAAGGCAGATTAAGGCTGTTTTTTAACGCCTTGATCATCTACTGTACGCACTGTACCTGTTTCGGTATTTACTACTTTAAACTCAATACGACGGTTTTTAAATTTACCCGCCTCAGTGGCATTGTCCGCTACTGGTTTTTCTTGACCAAAACCAACCGCTTTGAGCTGAGCTGGTTGAACACCTTGGCTCACTAAATATTTGGCCACGGCTTGAGCACGTTGTAGTGACAAGGTTTTGTTGGATTCAGCGTTGCCAATGCTATCGGTATGACCTTCTACGGTTAATACCACATGCGGTGCACCTTTCATCAATTCAGCAGCTTGATCTAAGATGGCTTTATTGGTTTCAGGAATCGCACTTGACGCGGTAGCAAAGTTTATAATCTGCAAGTTTAAAGCACTAGCAATATCCAATGCCGTCACGTTATTGCGGTCAATACTTGATAAAGCCTGACCCGCTTGCGTCACACTATCATTAATCGCGCGATCGACTTCGGCAGGCGTACTGGCTGGCAGCGCTGCTGCATCGCTCGCAGCCATAGCGCCCACAGCAGGCAATACTGAAAGTTTCACTTTTTTCAGCAATGGATTGATTTTGGCAGCTAAGTTTTCTGCATCAGCAGGATTCGCTGATTGAATGGTCAGTCTATCGCCTTGCCACTCTAAGTTGGTATTTGGTACACCCTTAACATGCTTTAAGACGGTTGGAATCAAATCTTGATCAGCAAAATTATTGCCATACATCGGGTTACTGTCCGCACCACAGCCAGTTGGGTTATTAAAGATTTGTTTCACCTCTTTTTGTAAAATATCCATGTATTTCGGATTATTTAAATATACCTGACAAGTGACTAAATCACCCGTCGCACCTGTATTTAACTGTAAACGTGCCGCTTCAGTTGCTGCTGCTTGCGTCGCCGCAGATGTTGCAGGATCCACTTTTTTATCACCATTACAGGCTTTAAATAAAAATGCCAACAGTGCTGCGAGAATTAAAAAGGCGATCAAAGGCAGTAAAAACCCTGATTTCTTCTCTTCTTTAGGATGCTGCACAGGTGTAGGCGTTGGATGTACGTTTTGTGCAGTGGCAGTGCTTACACCTAAACCCGTCAAAATTGGTAATGCCCATGTGGGTAAATGGCGTTGAATATTGGCCCACTGGGTACTTAAAAAGTGCGCAATCCCATCGCCATCTGCGGTACCGGCTTCATTTTCAAGTACATTTAAAGTTGGGGCAATGGCTCGGTTTAAGGTCGCTTCGGTTTGATCCACAGGAATAGTCGGACTTAAATGCTGTAATAACTGCTGTTTCAGACCGCTATTGCCATTAAACAGATCAGCAAGCCTTGGATTAAGCTGATTTTGCAAGCTTTGGATTAAGCCTGGCTTAGATTTCAGTAATGCGAGTAGAATCGGATAAAAAGCACCTAATGCCTGATTTTTTTCCACGACATAGTCTTTTTCACCATCTAATACCATCGCAGAGACTTTCTGCTTGAGTACCTCAATGATATCTAACATAACAAGACCTCATTTTATTGTGATTATTTTGTACTTGTAATCTAAGTTACATTTTTAGTGTAAAGAGGCTTTCTTTAGACTATGTAAATAATTGTATGATTTATGGTCAATCCTGATAGACGACAATTACTCTTGTTTTTCTGCAGCGCCTTGCGCCTCTTGTACTACACGCTCAATGCGTATGCGTTCCGCTTCTAAACGCGCTGCTTCATAGGCGCCTTGTTCTTGGCGCTCTCGCGCCAATTGATCTGCTTGTTGTTGCCGCTTGATCGCTTGCGCAGCACGCTGTTGTTGTTCGGCACGTACCTGTACTGCAGCAGCGCGTGCTTCTGCACTTTGTGCGAATTGTTGCTCGAGTTGTTGGATTTTGCTGTTTAAAAGTTGTGTTCTGGCCCGTGTCATTTTAGCTTCACAATCAAAGTACGCAGCCTCCGCTTGCTCGGCGTCTTGGCTTTCCAATTCACATTCGAGTTTGCGTTTTTTCAGCCATAAACGCTGCTCAGGCAATAGGTATTTGCGAATTTGTGGCGTCGTGGCATTCCAAACTAAATTAATTTGTTGATTTGCCACATCACGGCGGTTTTTAGCTTCTTCAGCCAACACATTGCGGTAGGCAGCTTGGGTCTGTTGCTGTTGTTCGATATATTGCTGTTCTTGTTGTTGCTGCTCGGCAATGGCATCTTGTAAAGGGATGCGCAGTAAAGCATCTAGACTCACATCACGAATAAAACTCGCCAATGGTTCGGGATTATCTAAAGTGACATACAGTTTGCTGCCATCATCGGTTGGTTGCACCACATAATGCAGCTGCACCAAGGCTTGAACATGATTTAATTCTAAATTGGCCAATAGCGCTTGCTGAGCGACTGTCGGCTGTTCGCGGATGGCACGTGTGGCATTGGCATCGACTAACATATCTGGCGGCAGTTTGGCCACTAAGGTAGTAATACAACCTAGCTTAGTGGTTTTTTCATCGGCTTGATCGGTACGCACATCGGTCACGTTAAATTGCCATCTTGATAATTGCTGGCGTAATTGCGCCAAATCTATGTGTAGATCAGCATTTTTGGTTAGCTCTTGCAGATATAAAACAGATTGTTGTTGCACGTTTTTTTCTAAATTTTGTATCAGTAATTGTTTGGCACTATCTGCGTTGCATTGATTTTTTTCTAGCGCCTCTTCCCGTTGACAAGCTGCGAGCAATATCGCCACAACCAAGCATCCTATTGTTTTTCGCATAGCATCCCTCTTTGCATAAAAAAAGTCAGCCGAAGCTGACTTTTTACCTGTACTTCAGGTTTATGCATTGAATGTACGCAATGCTTTACCTTTGAGTACCTGTTGCAGCAATGGCGTGTTTTTACCTTGTGACAAAATTGTGGTTTTGTCTACTGTCCATGTCAGTGCTGGGTCCACTAAAACCAAGCCCGCTTCATGCTGCCAACGCTCAGCCATTTGTGCCACTTGCGCTGGTGCAAGCGTGACTTTTTCAACCCATTCCAAAGCTGATAATAAGCCTTCATCGACCAGTTGTATACCAAGGGCGATGAACGTATCAAATGCGCTAATCCCTGGCTCAGTTTCGGCAAAAGGTGCCATTTTTGCTGAGCTACTCAGTGGTTCGTGATGGGTACAAATCGCATCAATCACACCATCTTTTAAACCTTGACGTAAGATTGCTTTGTCTTGTTCTGAGCGTAGCGGTGGGCGCACATGTGCAAGTGAGTTAAAACCATCAATTAAAGCATCGGTTAAATGCAATTGGTGCATCGCCACATCACAAGTGACTGGTAAACCTTTGGCTTTGGCTGCTTGAATCAGTGCAACTGATGCACCGCTTGACAGTAAACCAAAATGCGCACGAACTTTGGTTGCTTCAACCATCAGTAAGTATTTTGCAATCGCGACCGTTTCAGCAAGGGCTGGAATCATTGGTAAGCCTTGGCGTGAAGCGATAAAGCCTTCATGTACGCAGCCATCTTTGGCAATTTGTGGCTCTTCGGCATAGAACACCACAGTCATATTCAGACCTGCTGCGTACTCTAAGGTACGAATCACGACATCATCGTCAGCAAAGGCTGCATTGGCATTGGTCACGGCGCTACAACCGCCTTTTTTAAGACCTGCCATATTAGCCGGTTGATTACCTTTAAGACCTTGGGTTTGTGCGCCAATCACTTCTAAATAAATGCCGCCATCCAACATGGCTTTTTCCACTAAACCATGAATTAAAGCACCATTATCTTGTACGATAGGTTTTGAATCTGGTGGAGTAAAGACATGTAAGATCCCATTTTCACGTGCCGCACGACCTTCTGATTTTAAAGTACCGTGTTGCTGTTGACCCGGCTCACGTAAACGCGCACATAAGTCCACCATGGTTGGCATGAGCCATTTACCTTGACCATCAATAGTTTCATCCACAGTCTCTAGCGCAGCAATGCGTTTGCCATTTTGGATATAGACGGTTTCAATGCTGTCGGTTTGAGCAATTGGGTCAAGTACGCGTACGTTTTCAATTTTTACAATAGTCATGACTGATCCCTTAACCTGCAATCGCTTCAATTAAACCTTGTTCTTCAAGCTGACCTTGCATTGCAAGCGCCAAAACTGCCATACGTACCGCAATACCATTGGTGACCTGATTGAGAATCACTGCCTGTGGGCCGTCGGCAATACTTGAATCAATTTCCACACCGCGGTTCATAGGTCCTGGATGCATCACGATACAATCTGGTTTTGCTAATGCCAAACGTTCTTGGTTTAAACCATACATACGGTAAAATTCAGCTTGAGAAGCCAATGCTGGTGAATCAATGCGTTCGTTTTGAATACGTAAAGTAATAATCACGTCACAGTCTTTGATCCCAGCTTCCATATCATTAAATAAACGTACTTCAGAGCCATATTCGTCAAAACCGTACGGTAAGAGCGTATTTGGTGCAATCACACGAATATCTTTACAGCCTAAAGTTTGTAGTGCTGCAACATCTGAGCGTGCCACGCGTGAATGTTTGATATCACCAATAATAGCAATCGACATATCTTCAAAATTCTTTTTGGTTTCACGGCGAATGGTCAACATATCCAGCATCGCTTGGGTTGGATGCGCGTGACGACCATCACCGGCGTTAATAATTGCCACATTTGGACAAATGTCTTTGGCAATAAAATGCGCTGCGCCTGAAGATGAATGACGCACCACAAAAATATCAGTCGCCATAGCTTCTAAGTTCCATAGCGTATCGCGTAGTGTTTCACCTTTAGAGGTACTTGAACGAGCAATATCAATATTGAGTACGTTAGCAGAGAGACGTTTAGCTGCAGCTTCAAAAGTAGTACGGGTACGGGTTGAATTTTCAAAAAACAAGTTCATCACCGTTTTGCCTTCGAGCAAATTATTGGTGATCAACTGATTTTGTTCATTAAAGAAAGATTGTGCAGTGTCTAAAATTTTAGTCAGGGTTTGTTTTGAAAGACCTTCAATGGTCAAAAAATGTTTTAAATTGCCGTGTTTATTGAGTTGAATCTGGCTCGGGGTGTGTAATGCAGCAACGTGCATGAGAGATTCCTTATCGGTTAAGTTGATGCATTATACAGAGATTAAAGGCTTTGGGCAGATGAGCTGAAGACCATTCGTACAAAAAGCAGCTGAGTAACTAAAAATTAAAACTAAAATTCTTATTTGATAATTCAATTAGATAATTTAAACAGATTCTCGGTATACTGTCTGCTTTCATAAAATAAAGCTTAGATTTTATTCAGAATCTGGCAGCAGCAACAACGCTGATTTTTTCGCATTTTTAAGGCAAAGTATCAAAAGCCCAAAACAATCCAAGCAGTGCTCACCCAAAGTCATGAAAATACGCTAAAATAATAGATTGCTTTATTGCTTTTGGAAATTTACATGAATTCGAAACCCCGTCTTTCTACGTATTGGGTCACCTGTGCAGATGGACTTGAACTCCTCCTTCAAGAAGAAATCGAAAATTTAGGAATTCAAAAGATTGAGCGTTTACCGGGTCGTTTAATTTTCCAAGGCACACTCGAACATGCCTACCGTATTTGCATGTGGTCGCGTTTAGCTTCGCGTGTATTGCTGCCAATCCATACCCATCCAATTGAATTTAGCCATGACGCGCGTGACGTTGCAGAAGAACTCTATGAAGGTGCAATGGCGTTTGATTGGTCGCTGATCTTTGCCCCACAAAGCACTTTTGCGATTCGTTTACATACCGAACGTGAAATTAAAGTGAATACCCAATTTGCCACTTTACGTGCTAAAGATGGTGTGGTGGATTCCTTTATGGAAGCTGTGGGTAAACGTCCAAGTATTGATACCAAAGCACCTGAAATCACCATGTATATTTTGGCAGGTAAAACTGAGCACACCTATTGCTTAGATTTATCAGGTGATTCATTGCATAAACGTGGCTACCGTCATTACATGACTGATGCGCCAATTAAAGAAAACTTAGCGGCGGCCATTTTACATAAAGCACAGTTGGCTAAAGTCGATCCTGAAATCTTACTTGATCCAATGTGTGGTTCAGGTACCTTTATTATCGAATCATTAATGATTTTAACCGACCGTGCCCCAGGTTTAGTGCGTCGTTTTGGCTTTAACGGCTGGAACGGTCATGACCACGAACTGTGGATGAACATTAAGGCTGAAGCTGCTGAGCGTCATCAAGCTGGTTTAGCTAAAGATTTACCCAAAATTTATGCCTTTGATGCCGATTGGGAAGCAGTAAAAGCCACTAAGAAAAATATTGCTGCGGCAGGTTTTGAAAGCCTTCTTGATCAAATTCAAATTGAAGAACGTACCTTAGCCGATTGGCCTGATTTTAAAGCCGAAGCTAAGCGTGCCTTTGTGGTCACCAACCCACCGTACGGTGAGCGTTTAGGTGAGAAATCTTCAAACCGTGCTTTGTACTTAGGTTTATCCGCACTGTTACAAAAGCATTTCCCAAATCAAACTGCAGCAGTCATTGCCTCGCAAATTGAACAAGCCGACGTTCTTGCATTTAACGAGCCACAAACTTTACGTTTAATGAACGGTAAATTACCAATTTACATTCGTTCAGGCAAAATTAAACCAGCAAGCGTGGTGTTACCGTTCTTAGCCGAATGGCAACCACAACAATACGAGCCAATTGAAGGCGCGATTGAGTTTGCTAACCGCTTGACTAAAAACATGCAAACTTTAAAGAAATGGGCAGTTAAAGAAGGCGTATATTGCTTACGTTTATACGATGCCGATTTACCTGACTTTAACATTGCTGTGGATTTATACGGCGATCGTTTGCATGTGCAAGAATATGCGCCACCTAAAACGATTGATCCTGAAAAAGCCAAAAAACGCTTTAACTTAGGTTTACAGGCGATTCGTGCCGTAACAGGTTTAGGTCGTGATGCGATCTTTATTAAAACCCGTGCCCGTCAAGAAGGTAAAAACCAGTACACCAAACAAAGTACTGCGTCTAAGCGTTTTATCGTGCAAGAAGGCAAAGCCAAAGTTTTAGTCAACTTAACCGATTACTTAGATACCGGTCTGTTCCTCGATCACCGTCAAATGCGTTTACGTATTGCCCGTGAAGCCAAAGGTAAGCATTTCTTAAACTTGTATAGCTATACCTCGACAGCAAGCTTACATGCTGCTTTAGGTGGTGCAGCGAGTACCACAAGTGTCGATTTATCGAATACTTACCTAAACTGGTCGAAAGAAAACTTTGTTCTGAATGGTTTAACCGTCGATCATGCTGATGAACAGAATATGTTCTTTGCCTCAGATTGCTTTGAGTGGTTAAAAGAAGGTCATGAACAATATGACTTGATCTTTATTGACCCGCCAACGTTCTCTAACTCGAAGAAATTCTACGGTACCTTTGACGTACAGCGTGACCATTTGTCATTGCTAAAACGTGCCATGAACCGCTTAACCACAGAAGGTACCTTGTACTTCTCAAACAACTACCGTGGTTTTGAAATGGACGAAGAAATTTTAGCGTTCTTTGACGTGGAAGAAATTTCAAGTGAAACCATTGGTCCTGACTTTAAGCGTAACCAAAAAATTCACCGCTCTTGGAAAATCACTCATCCTAAAACTGATTAAGTTGCAGTGATAAAAAAAACCGCGCCAAGGCGCGGTTTTTTTATGTGTTAACTGAGTTTGACTTTATCAAACACCAATTGACCGTTGTCCGCTGTGACTAAGATATTATCACCTGGTACATAGTCACCAGCTAAGATCCGCTGTGCTAAACCATTTTCCACTTGTTGCTGAATGGCACGTTTCAGTGGACGCGCACCATAAACTGGGTCAAAGCCTGCATCAATTAATTGATCAAAAGCAGCATCGTCTAAGGTGAGTTTCAGATCACGTTCAACCAAACGACTGCGTAAACGCTCAAGTTGAATATCGGCAATACCGCGAATTTGGGCTTTTTTCAGCGCATGGAAAATCACCAACTCATCAATACGGTTAATAAACTCCGGACGGAAATGTTCACTCACCGCCGCCATCACCACGGTACGCACTTCATCTTCAGTTGCATTGTTGCCTAGTTCACGTACATCGTTTGAGCCTAAGTTTGAAGTCATCACAATCACGGTATTCTTAAAGTCCACCACACGGCCTTGTGAATCAGTTAAGCGACCATCATCCAACACTTGTAGCAAGATGTTAAACACATCTGGATGGGCTTTTTCTACCTCATCAAACAGCACCACGCTATATGGTTTACGACGTACTGCTTCAGTGAGTACACCGCCTTCTTCATAACCTACATAGCCCGGAGGCGCACCCACTAAACGACTGACCGAATGTTTTTCCATAAATTCAGACATATCAATGCGAATCATGGCAGCATCGTCATCAAACAAGAAGTTGGCTAGCGCTTTGGTAAGTTCTGTTTTACCCACCCCTGTTGGCCCTAAGAATAAGAACGAACCACTTGGACGGTTAGGATCGGATAAACCTGCACGCGAACGACGTACCGCATTCGCCACGGCAACCACCGCTTCATCTTGCCCCACCACACGCTGATGCAAAAAGTCTTCCATGTGTAGCAGTTTTTCACGCTCACCTTGCAGCATTTTCGCCACAGGAATACCGGTTGCCGCACTGACCACCTCAGCAATTTCATTGTCAGTGACTTTGTTACGCAGCAATTTTGGTGCTTCACTTTCAGTTGCAGTTTCAACACGTTCAATTTGCTTTTGCAATTCAGGAATCACGCCATATTGCAAACGCCCTGCCTCTTCTAAATTACCCTCACGCTGTGCTTTTTCTAAAGCAATTCGCGCTTGATCGAGTTTGACTTGCAGATCTTTGTTGCCTTCCACTAAAGCTTTATCGGCACGCCAGATTTCTTCAAGATCGTTATACTCTTTTTCCACTTCGGCAATTTGCGCTTGCAGATGCTCGACTTCAGCTTTGGCACCGGCATCTTCATCTTTTTGCACTGCGGCTAATTGCATTTTCAGCTGAATTAAACGGCGCTCAAGTTTATCTAAACTTTCTGGTTTAGAATCGAGTTCCATTTTAATCCGTGATGCGGCTTCATCAATCAAATCAATGGCTTTATCCGGCAATTGACGATCGGTGATATAACGATGCGACATTTTCGCCGCAGCAATAATTGCCGAATCTAAAATTTGCACCCCATGATGGGTCGCATAACGCTCTTTTAAACCACGTAAAATGGCAATAGTGTCTTCCACACTTGGTTCATCGACCAAGACTTTTTGGAAACGACGCTCTAATGCCGCGTCTTTTTCGATGTACTGACGATATTCATCTAAGGTGGTTGCACCTACGCAGCGTAGCTCACCGCGTGCTAAGGCTGGTTTAAGCATGTTGCCGGCATCCATCGCGCCATCGCCTTTACCTGCACCTACCAGCGTATGCAGCTCGTCAATAAACAAAATGATTTCGCCATCTTGGTTAGCAAGGTCTTTAAGTACCGCTTTTAAACGCTCTTCAAACTCACCACGATATTTAGCACCTGCAAGTAAAGCACCTAAATCCAGTGACAAGACGCGTTTGCCTTTTAAGCTATCTGGCACTTCACCATTGACAATACGCTGCGCTAAACCTTCGACAATCGCAGTTTTACCCACACCTGGCTCACCAATTAAGACAGGGTTATTTTTGGTACGACGCGATAAGACCTGAATCGTACGACGGATTTCATCATCACGGCCAATCACAGGATCTAATTTGCCTGCTAAAGCACGTTCGTTTAAATCAATGGTGTATTTATTGAGTGAGTCACGTTGATCTTCATGATTATTGCTCATGACTTTTTCATCCCCTCGGATTTTTTCGATCACTTGGCGTAAGCTTTGACTGTTTACACCACTTTTTTGCAACAGCTGTTTACTGGCACCCACTTCGCTTAAGCCTAGTAATACCCAATCGGTAGATAAAAACTCATCTCCCGCTTTATTGGCATAACTATCAGCAAGAGTTAGTGCTTTAACTGCTTCAGGATTTAAATTGATATCAGCACTTGGCGTACCGAGTTGAGCAGCTGCATCAAGCGCTTGCTGCAGTGCAGTTTTTAATTGCTGTAAATTGCCACCTGCTTGTTGTAACAGACTTAAGTTACTCGGCTCTTCAAGTAAGCTTGCTAAAATATGAATGGTATCAATCGCGGTATGATCGCGGCTCATGGCCAATGACTGGGCATCAGATAAAGATTGCTGTAAGCGATTGGTAAATTTCTCAAAACGCATTGTTATTGTTCCTCAGCAAATGTTCGACTTGAAGCATATATGGGAGCAGTCCTGTATTTTTCAATTTATTTTTATATATTTTTCAAAAACTTAAATTAAAAATACAGATAAAATACACTATTAATATTGGACTGTTGTGTCTCGATTTCAAGGTCTATGTGCAATTTTTTAAAATATTTTTAATCCAAGTAATTTAGTGCGGATTATTTTAAATAACTTACTCATTTAGTTGGTTTTTTTATAAAAACAAATTGTTACAAAGTTGATTTTTATCACTAAAATTTGGTCAAAAAAAAGACTGATGAACCACCAGTCTTTTGTTTGCTTAAAATTTAAGCTAGATTATTCAGAAACTTCAATAATTTCAAAGTCATGAGTAATTTCAACACCACCATCTGCAAGCATCTTGCTGGCTGAACAATATTTCTCTGCAGATAGCTCAACCGCTTTGGCCACTTGCTTTTCTTTCACGCTACGGCCAGTCACAACAAAGTGTAAATGAATCTTGGTAAACACCGCAGGAACGCTATCGGCACGCTCTGCTTGCAGTTGACATACAACATCGGTCACATCTTGGCGAGATTTCTTTAAGATGGTCACAATATCAAACGAAGCACAGCCACCTAAGCCCATCAAAATTAATTCCATTGGACGTGGACCACGGTTCTGTCCGCCATAGGCTTCTGCACCATCCATGATGATCGAATGACCACTTTCTGATTTGGCTTCAAATGCGACGTTATCAATCCACTGAACTGTTGTTTGCATTGCAACTACCTAAAAAAAGCTATAAATTTACCCTGTAACTGTACACTAACATAAATTGAGTTGATACGGAATTTCATCTCTTGACGTGTGAACAGCAGATTTAGGTTACAACGCCTATCGTTTATCCACATTCGGAATTGTTAGCATGACTGCAAATTTTTCACAATTAAGTACTGATGCCTTATCACCAGGTCAGCTCCCAGACTCTGTTAAAGCACTGCTCAAACGTGCCTATATTAACCGCTATCCAAAACGCACCACAATTGTGGATGCAGGCACAGAATCAAAATCTTTATATTTGATTCTTAAAGGCTCAGTTTCGATTATTTTGCGCGAAGATGATGATCGCGAAATTGTTGTTGCTTATTTAAATCCAGGTGATTTCTTTGGCGAAATGGGATTATTTGAATCTAATCCACAGCGCACCGCAGAAGTACGTACCCGTGATGTATGTGAAATTGCAGAAGTGACTTATGAAAACTTCCATGACTTAAGTAAGCTGTATCCAGACTTAAGCTATGCAGTGTTTGCACAATTGGTGCGTCGTTTAAAAAATACCACACGCAAAGTGACTGACCTTGCCTTTATTGATGTTTCTGGTCGTATTGCACGTTGCTTAATTGATTTGTCTTCACAACCTGAAGCCATGATTTTACCAAACGGTCGTCAAATCCGTATTACTCGTCAAGAAATTGGCCGTATTGTCGGTTGTTCACGCGAAATGGTCGGCCGCGTACTTAAAACCTTAGAAGAACAAGGCATGATCGAAACTGAGGGTAAAGCAATCTTAATTTTCGATAGTTCTTTAGAAGAAAATAAAGTCGCTGATGATGAGTTTGATGACGAAGAGTAAAATCTAACGATTTTAAATTCCAAAAGGCAAATGTTTCGACATTTGCCTTTTTTATTTTTTGTTGTATTTTCAACACTGCTAATTAACAAATTTCGCACAAGCATAGCAATATTCCTCATTTTCTGTGCTGCTTAAAAAGCATTAAGCTTAGGCACATTGCATTATCATCTTGAGAATTAATATGAAATTTAATCCTTTAGCTCAAAGTGGCATTTTAGTGCCAGAAATTTGTTTGGGTACTATGACCTTTGGCGAACAAAATAACCAAGCCGAAGCCTTTGCTCAACTCGATTATGCCCTCGAACGTGGCGTTTATTTCTGGGATACGGCAGAAATGTATCCTGTACCGCCTAAAGCTGAAACGCAAGGTGCAACAGAAACAATCATTGGCAACTATTTCAAACAAAATGGTGGTCGTGACAAAGTTTTTTTAGCCTCTAAAATTGCGGGCCCCGCTCAAGGCGGCAGTCATATTCGTAATGGTCAAACGCGTTTTAACAAAGCAGAAATTCAAGCAGCTTTAGATGGTAATTTACAGCGCTTGCAAACTGATTATATTGATCTGTATCAACTACATTGGCCGCAGCGCCCAACCAACTTCTTTGGAAAGTTAGGCTATAGCAACCAAGATGCACACAATACGCATGATATTACCCCGCTTGAAGAAACCTTAGCCGCCTTAAGCGATGAAGTTCAAGCAGGTCGGATTCGGCATATTGGTTTATCTAATGAAACCCCTTGGGGCACGCTTAAATTTTTGCATTTGGCGGAAAAACTGGGCTTAGAAAAAGTCGTCAGTGTACAAAACCCGTATAACTTGCTCAATCGTAGCTATGAAGTGGGCATGGCTGAAATTGCACAGTATGAAGGCGTGGGGCTACTTGCCTACTCACCACTGGCTTTTGGTTATCTCACAGGTAAATTCCGTCACGGTGCACGTCCTGCCAATGCACGGGTAACTTTGTTTAGCCGCTTTAGTCGCTACAGTAATCCCCAAAGTGAATGGGCCACTGAACAATATGCCCAGCTTGCCGAAAAACACGGCTTAAGCTTAACTCAATTGGCATTGGCATTTATTAAACAGCAGTTTTTTGTCAGCTCTACGATTATCGGTGCGACCAATCTCGAGCAACTCAAAGAAAATATTGATGCCTTTGAGATTGATTTGTCTCCTGAAATCTTACAAGAAATTGAAGCAATCCATATTCAGCAACCTAATCCTGCACCCTGAGTATCAAACAAAGCACTGCTTTGTTTGATACGAAGAGCAAAGATTAATTTTTATTTAAGAGAACGAGCAATCGCTTTGTTTTATATACAAAGAAGCACCCTATAGATTCAAGAAAGGCGACTTAAGGTCGCCTTTTTTATATTATTTTTTATTGCTTTGATTATACAGCGCCTGTGCTTGGGCTAAGTTCTTACGCATTGCTTCGGTACGCGCGCTATTTGATGGATGGGTAGATAAGAAAGTCGCGCCTTGATTGCCGCCATCTAAAGCGCTCATCTTGTTCCAAAGCGTAATTGCAGCTTGTGGATTGTAGCCTGCACGCGCCATCAACATTAAACCACCTTGATCCGCACGGCTTTCTAAATTACGCGAATATGGTAAACCTACACCAATTTGTGAACCCAATTGCGCCGCTGCTGTACCTGCTTCACCCACACCGGCATAACCTAAACCAATATTAAGCGCAATATTGGTTAAAGCTTGTGCACCAATTTTTTGCTTCGCATGTTCTTCTAATGCGTGCACCATTTCATGTCCCATAATGGCGGCAATTTCAGCATCAGTTAATTTTAGTTTATCTACAATGCCCGTATAAAACACCACTTTACCACCTGGTGCCACATAGGCATTGACTTGGTCACTTTTGAGCACCGCCAATTGCCAACTAAATTTACTACCCGTTTGGTTCATCTGGTCTGCATAAGGACGTAGATTATTAAATACCGTATTAATACGGCGATAGGTCGTCGATGACGTATCTAAAATCCCTTTCGAACGGGCTTCAGCAATGGTTTTATTAAAGCCTTCTGTGGCGGTGACATTTAAAGTCGCGCTATCTGCTCCAGCCATATCTGCGACAGTAGCACAGCCTGATAATGTTAGTGCGCTGACAGCAAGAGCACTCAAGGCGAGCTTTTTCATGGGGTATCTCCAAACTATTTTTTTGATGCAATCACATGAATTATAGGTAATTGTTAAATGAATAAATATGTTAAATCTACAACGGTTGATATTATTTATGTAAATTGATACAGCAACCAATAGATCAAACAACCCGCATTTAACAGCAAATAAAACTGCATTAAGGGTTTGATCTTGTTTTCTAAATGCTGATCCTTACGCTTCCAACATAAATAAGCATTTTGAATGAGGATGAGTGGCACCAAAACACAAGCAATCATCACCGTTAAACCAATAAAAATTTGATACATCAACGCTGGGTCATGCGGCTGTGATTGAATCAGAAGCATCGCAATAGTGGGCGCTCCCCCCATAGCAAAAAGAAGCGAATAGAAAATAGTACTGGCAATATTGCGCTGCATCGGTTAAATCTTCCTGATTTTTTATTTTGTTTGATTGTAGCAAGCACAGTATTTGGGTCACTGCCACTTTAGTCGTGACAAGCCTGTTAAAACCAGACATAAAAAAACCCATCCGAAGATGGGTTTTTTTTAAACGATTAATTACGCATCAAATGGATGACGTAAAATAATTGTTTCGTCACGGTCTGGACCTGTTGAAATGATGTCGATTGGACATTCAATCAATTGCTCAAGACGTTTTACATAGTTGATTGCTGCTTGTGGCAATTGCTCTAGTGATTTCGCACCAAAAGTAGACTCAGTCCAACCTGGCATTGTTTCGTAGATTGGTTTTAAAGTTTCAAATGCAAGCGCATCAGAAGAACCTACGCAACCAGAATCTGCAGCTTCATAACCGACACAGATTTTGATTTCTTCTAAACCATCAAGTACGTCAAGTTTAGTTAAGCAAATACCAGAAAGTGAGTTCACTTCTACAGAGCGACGCAGAATTTCAGCATCGAACCAACCACAACGACGTTGACGGCCAGTAGAGGCACCAAATTCTGAACCCACTGTACCTAAGTGTTTACCAATTGCATCACCCACATCGTTCGCAGCATCGTACACAAGCTCAGTTGGGAACGGACCTGCACCTACACGCGTTGTGTAGGCTTTGGTAATACCCAATACATAGTCAAGGTGTAATGGACCAAGACCTGAACCTGAGCTTACGCCACCAGCAGTCGTGTTTGAAGAAGTCACGTACGGGTATGTACCGTGGTCAACATCAAGAAGTGAACCTTGCGCACCTTCAAACATGATGTTGTCACCAGCTTTACGGTACTTATGCAATTCACCAGTCACATCAATCACAAGTGGTGCAACCACTTCACGCCATTGGTCGCAAAGTGCAAGCACATCTTCTAATTTAACCGCTTCTACGCCATAGAATTGGGTTAATTGGAAGTTATGGTATTCAAGTAGCTCAGTTAACTGTACTTTAAGATGCTCACCACCACGTACAAGGTCAGCTACACGAATCGCACGACGTGCAACTTTGTCTTCGTAAGCTGGACCAATACCACGACCCGTTGTACCAATTTTTGCGTTACCACGTTTGATTTCACGCGCTTGATCTAGTGCGATGTGGTTTGGCAAAATTAAAGGACAGTTTGGAGAAATACGTAAACGTTCTTTAACCGGTACGCCTTCTTTTTCAAGAATGTCCATCTCTTTGATCAGTGCTTCTGGAGATAGAACAACACCGTTACCAATTAAGCACAATACGTTTTCACGTAAAATACCAGATGGAATGAGGTGTAATACAGTTTTCTTACCACCAACTACAAGTGTGTGACCTGCGTTGTGTCCGCCTTGGTAACGAACAACCGCTGCCGCTTGATCTGTGAGCAGGTCAACGATTTTACCTTTACCTTCGTCGCCCCATTGGGTACCAAGTACCACAACATTCTTGCCCATAATAGCCTCATTGCATCATGCTTAAAATAAAAAAACTATTGCCAGCGCATAAACTGGCAATAACCGATTTAGATCGATTGAACCTGCCACTGTGCGTCTACAAGCACCAATTGATGCGTTGCAGCAGCAACAGAAGATACATCATCATCACCTAACAGTTGGATTACACTTAGACCCTGTTTACGGCTGTTTTCGATCGCATCTAATAACGCGGCGTCAGTGCCTTTGGGTGCAACCACGACTGCAACCTGTTTACATTGGCTGGCGCTTAGTGCATACAAGTCACATGAGAAACCTGTTGCAGGACGCGCACGACCAAAGTGCTCACCAATACCATCATAACGGCCACCTTGTGCTAGCGGTGCAGCACGATTTGGTGCATACACAGCGTACATCAGACCTGTGTGGTAATGATAAGATCGTAATTCCACCACATCAATGCCAATATGTAACTCAGGCCAGCGTGCTTGGATTGCAGACTTCGTTGAGCTTAGGGCATCAAATGCTTGTTTAAATGCAGGATCTTCAATAATTTCAGCACTTAAATGCGCTTGTAATTGCTCTAAATCACTTGCATAACGGCCAAGGGCATAAAAGTCCTGACCAAAGTTTAAATCTTGAGTAAATTCAGCCAATTCTGGCAATGCTTTACGCTGATACAGATCCGATAAACGGCGTTCAGTGGCTTTATTTAAAGCCGCGTGTTTCACCAAACTACGGAATAGACCAACATGACCTAAATCAAGATGGATACCTTGCACAAAATTTGCTTTTTTGAGCAAACCGAGCATTACATCAATCATCTCTACGTCAGCATCAATACTGTCTGAACCAAATAATTCTGCACCCAATTGTAATGGGGCACGTGTGGTATTAAAACCTTGAGGTTTTGTATGTAATACCGTTCCCGCATAGCAATAACGTGCCACACCATGTACAGGATGTACATGTGCATCGATACGTGCCACTTGTGGTGTCATATCGGCACGCACACCAAGTAAACGGCCAGAAAGCTGGTCGATGACTTTAAAAGTGGCTAAGTCTAAATCTTGATTCGATTCTGAAAGAGAAGAGAGAGATTCGATGTATTCGATGAAAGGTGTGTACACCAACTGATAACCACGCAATGCGAGGAAATCTAATGCGTCACGGCGCAAAGTTTCGATTACTTGCGCCTGTTCGGGTAATACATCAGCTACACCATCAGGTAATAACCATGTCTCTGAAATGGGCATGTTGTAAACCTAAATTCTTGTCAGCGCGGAACAAATCCGCATAAAAAAATCGGGAGCACACCCGATTTCTCTTAGTCTAGCACGATAGTTTAGCCCTTGCACAAGTCTTTTTTACAAATGCTGTGCAAATACTGACTAATTAAAGTTGCGAAGTTTTTGAGTGCTTTTTAACGACTGTTTTGGGCTTTTAGATCCAAGCCCTGAAGCCGATTACTTTATAATAACTCAGCCCATAACAACTCACCTACCCACGCTACAGTTATCGATGCTGTAGCTTCGCCAGTTGTGTCATGATGTCCACCATTTGTGCCTGCTGTTGTTCAAGCTGCTGTAGACGTTGGCACTGTTGGTTATGGCTCGACTGTTGCTGTTGCATTTGTTCAGTTATGTCTTGAATTAAACGCAAAGTTTGCGACAAATGTTGTTCTAAATGCGCATTTTTTGCGTTTAAATGCTCGATATGCTGTTGGGCGTGTTGCTGAGCGCGTTTAGAAATGATCGACAGCCCAATCACACCAAGTAGCGCACATATCGCAATCATTATCGACATGCTTTAAGCCTCAAAAGATTGGCATAAGTCCAATAAACGGTTGGCATAGCCCCATTCATTGTCATACCACGCAAAGACTTTAGCTTGTTGTCCCACCACCATGGTTTGCCCCAAATCCACAATTAAAGAATACGGTGAATGGTTAAAATCACTCGACACCAAGGGTTCATCAGTTACTTGCATAATACAGGCATAATCGCCGTGTGCTGCTTGGCTTAGTACTTTATTAAGACGCGCCACGCTAATCTCAGACTGCGCAATAAAGTTTAAATCAATGGCTGCCACATTAATGGTCGGTACTCGAATCGAATAACCATCAATACGCCCATCCATTTTTGGCATGACCCGTTTAAGCGCACCCAACGCGCTGGATGTGGTTGGAATTATGTTTTGACCTGAAGCACGCGCACGGCGTAAATCACGATGTGCATGATCAAGCACCGATTGATCGGCTGTTACGGCATGAATTTCGGTCATTAAAGCGCTTTCTATACCAAAGGCATCATCAATAATTTTAACCAAAGGCACTAAAGCTTGGGTGGTACAGGAGACACTTGAGATAATTTGATCACTTTGCTGTACGTCATGATGATTGACCCCATAAACAATCGCGGCATCGACTGTATCAAAAGGGGCAGCACCAATAATCACACGTTTAGCACCAGCATAAATATGTTCTGTGGCCGCAGCACGCGAGCGGAATAAACCCGTACATTCAAGTACGACATCCACGTTTAAACGACGCCATGGCAAATCCTGTGGTTGTTTATGCTGTAATACTTCAACCCGCAGCGTTTTTTGCTGGGCTTGAATATTTAAAAAGGTCTGTTCTAAACACTGTTCTACACTGACCTGCCCATGAAAGCGCCCATGGGTCGAATCGTATTTAAACAAATGTAATAAAGTCTCTACATCTGCAACGTCATTAATTGCCACAAGATCAAAATCAAATTGCTGTGGATGTTCAAACCATGCTCGTAAAACATTACGTCCAATCCGTCCAAATCCATTAATGGCTACCCGTTGCATATGCATTCCTTGTTAATTCACGCCAAGCCACTTTATGTTAATAGATTTTCAAGACAACTGTGAGAGAAAATTTTGCGTTTAAATCCAATTTAATGCTTAAAATTTATTCAAATTAGAATTAAATTCGAATTTATTAAAATAAAATTTCAATTAATTGCAAAAAAAATAAAAAATTGCCCTTTTTTTGTTTACTTTGCCAGTTAAAACAAGTAAAAAATGAACGCAGCCGCGGTAAAGCCAATTTTACACCTTTGGGTCAAAAGTTCTTGGCGCGATTGAATCTGTAGCAAAGCATGTTAAAAATCAGCGTATGGCTTTTGTTAAACTCAAGCCAGCAATTGTCAGGCAATCGGCTTAAAAGCATTGGTGGATACAGGTTTTTTCGGTATAATTTGGCGTTTTTTAATCTTTAAGCCCCCGCATTACAGCAAAGACCCAACCGTCTTGTCAGACTGCAATGCTTTTGCCAAATCAGAAATTATGGAGTGACTTGGTTGTGAGTACTCGTTTTATGACATCAGCTGAAATTCGTGAAGCATATTTGCGCTTTTTTGAGACAAAAGGCCATACACGTGTCGCGTCGAGTTCTCTGGTACCCGCCAATGACCCAACGTTATTGTTTACCAACGCTGGTATGAACCAGTTTAAAGACTGCTTCTTGGGTCTTGAAAAACGTGATTATGTTCGTGCAACATCTTCACAAAAATGTGTCCGTGCAGGCGGTAAGCACAACGACCTAGATAACGTGGGTTATACTGCACGTCACCATACATTCTTCGAAATGTTAGGTAACTTCTCGTTTGGCGATTACTTCAAACGTGACGCGATCATGTTTGCTTGGGAATTTTTAACCTCAGATGAATGGTTAGCCCTTCCTAAAGATAAGCTTTACGCCACTGTTTACCATACCGATGACGAAGCATTTGACATCTGGAACAAAGAAATTGGTTTAGATGCCAGCCGTATTATCCGCATTGGCGATAACAAAGGCGAAAAATACGCATCAGATAACTTCTGGGCAATGGGCGATACCGGTCCGTGTGGTCCATGTTCTGAAATCTTCTTTGACCACGGCGACCACATTTGGGGCGGCCTACCAGGTACACCTGAAGAAGATGGCGACCGTTTCATCGAAATTTGGAACAACGTATTCATGCAGTTTAACCGCACGAACGATGGTGTGCTCCACCCTCTTCCAGCGCCTTCTGTTGATACAGGTATGGGGCTCGAGCGTATTTCTGCAGTTTTACAACACGTCAACTCAAACTACGAAATCGATCTTTTCCAACACTTATTAAAAGCTGCCGCTGAAATCATTGGTTTAGACACCACTGAACTTGAAGCAAAAGCACAAGCAGAAAATAAACCTGTTGAATACCCTGCGTCTTTAAAAGTGGTGGCTGACCATGCGCGTTCATGCTGCTTCTTAATCGCAGATGGTGTTAATCCATCGAATGAAGGTCGTGGTTATGTGCTACGTCGTATCATCCGCCGTGCAGTACGTCACGGTAACAAATTGGGTGCGACAGGTTCATTCTTCCACAAAATGTTACAGCCGTTAATTGAAGTCATGGGTCAGGCCTATCCTGAGCTTGCAGCTAACCAAGCACGTATCGAAGCGCAACTGCTAAAAGAAGAAGAGCAATTTGCGAAAACTTTAGAGCAAGGTTTGAAATTGCTTGAAGGCGAACTTGCTAACTTAAAAGGTTCTGTGATTCCTGGCGAAGTGGTATTTAAACTTTACGACACCTATGGCTTTCCAACTGATTTAACCGCAGATATCGCGCGTGAACGTGATTTAACGATTGATGAAGCTGGCTTTGAAACTGAAATGGCGGCACAGCGTCAACGTGCGCGTGATGCAGGTAAATTCGCCATCGACTACAACGCTGTTGTGAATGTGGAAGGTGAAACTCAGTTTGATGGTTACGATGCAACGGCTGGTGAAGGTCAAATCATCGCCATCTACAAAGATGGCGAACAAGTAGATGAAGTGTTTGAAGGCGACGAAGCGTTAATCGTTTTAAACCAAACCCCCTTCTATGCAGAAAGCGGTGGTCAAATCGGTGATACGGGTATCTTCAAAAATGATACGGGTATTTTCGAAGTTCAAGATACTAAAAAATCAGGTGGTGCTTTTGTTCATCAAGGTATCGTGACCATGGGTAGCCTCAAAGCAACCCAATCTGTAGAAGCAACGGTTAAAGCAGATATTCGTGCCGCAACTGCACGTAACCACTCTGCAACTCACCTTTTACACGCTGCCCTACGTCAAATCTTAGGTTCACACGTACAGCAAAAAGGTTCATTGGTTGCATCAGACGTGTTACGTTTTGACTTTGCCAACGACCAACCTGTGACATTTGAACAGCTACAAGAAATTGAACGCTTAGTAAACGCAGAAGTGATTGCCAATACTGCAGTGACCACTGAACTTCTTGACATCGAATCTGCCAAAGCCAAAGGCGCGATGATGCTGTTTGGTGAGAAATACGGTGAAGAAGTTCGTGTACTTTCAATGGGTTCAGTGATTGAAGAGAAAAACTTCTCAATCGAGCTGTGTGGCGGTATTCACGTTAAACGTACTGGTGACATCGGTCTGTTTAAGATCACTTCTGAAGGTGGTGTAGCGGCAGGTGTACGTCGTATTGAAGCAGTTACAGGGGCTAAAGCGGTCGAAGTTTCACAAAAAGCCGATCGTGATATCAACACCATTAACGCTTTATTAAAAGCGCAAAAAGAGCAAACTTTAGAAAAAGTTGAAGCTTTGGTTGATACAGCATCTAGCCTGCAAAAACAAATCGAACAACTCAATCAAAAGTTAGCGAGCCTACAAGCTGCTGAACTCTTAAGCCAAGTTCAAGAGATTGCAGGTCGTCAAACTTTAATTACGACTGTTGAAGGTATGGATGCTAAATCGCTACGTACCTTACACGACGGTGTAAAATCAAAATTAGACAACGCAGTGATTGTACTTGCAGCAGTTGAAGGTGACAAAGTGAGTCTACTTGCTTCTGTAGCCAAAGACTTCACTTCGTCTATTAAAGCGGGTGACATCATCAAACATCTAGCAACTGAGCTAGGTGGTAAAGGTGGTGGTAAACCTGACTTAGCACAAGGTGGCGCGCCACTAAACGAGAAGTTTGCTCCAGTTATGGCTGATTTAACAGCTTGGCTGGCAGCAAAATAAGACTTCACCTTTTGTGTAACTGACCCTAAGGAACTTAGGGTCATGGTTTATATGGAACAACTATGGCATTAATCGTACAAAAATATGGCGGTACCTCTATGGGTACTCCAGAGCGCATTTTAAATGTTGCTCGTCGTGTAAAGCGCTGGCATGAGCACGGCCACAAGGTTGTGGTTGTGGTATCAGCAATGAGTGGCGAAACCAATCGTCTGCTTGCTTTAGCGAAAGCCATTACTGAGACCCCTGACCCACGTGAGTTAGACCAAATGGTGTCTACGGGTGAACAGGTCACGATTTCCATGTTAGCAATGGCGCTCAATTCACTGGGCGTGAGTGCTAAGTCATTGACTGGTCGTCAAGTAGGTATTAAAACCGATAGCGCCTTTAACAAAGCGCGTATTGAATCGATTGATACTGACGTGATGACTGCGCATTTAGATGCAGGTCGTGTGATTGTTGTTGCGGGTTTCCAAGGTTTTGATGCCGAAGGTAACACAACAACCCTAGGTCGTGGTGGTTCAGATACTTCAGGCGTAGCACTGGCTGCTGCACTTAAAGCTGATGAATGCCAAATTTATACCGATGTAGACGGTGTATATACTACTGATCCTCGTGTTGCACCAAAAGCCAAAAAAGTAGATCGTATTTCATTTGAAGAAATGCTAGAAATGGCGTCTTTAGGCTCTAAAGTATTGCAAATTCGTTCAGTTGAATTTGCAGGCAAATACCAAGTGCCTTTACGCGTATTATCAAGCTTTGATAATGATAACGATGGCGCATTTGACGAAGAATTTAAAAACAACGTTGGCACACTTATTACGACTGAATTGGAAGACAACATGGAACAACCAATTATCTCGGGTATCGCATTTAACCGTGACGAAGCGAAATTAACAATTTTAGGTGTGCCTGATGAGCCAGGTATTGCATCTAAAATTTTAAAACCAATTGGTGATGCCAATATCGAAGTCGATATGATCATCCAAAACGTAGAAGAAGATGGTACAACTGACTTCACGTTTACTGTAAATCGTGGTGAACTCGCAAAAGCCAAAGCAATCTTAGAAGAAACTGCAAAAAACATTGGTGCGCGTGAAGTTGCAACGCGTGATGACATCGTAAAAGTGTCGATCGTAGGTGTAGGTATGCGTTCACACGCAGGCGTAGCCAGCAAAATGTTTACTGCCCTTGCTGACGAAGGCATTAACATCTTGATGATTTCAACTTCAGAGATCAAAATTTCTGTGATTATTGAAGAAAATTATCTTGAATTGGCAGTACGTACCCTGCACACTGCTTTTGGCCTAGACCGTGAGTCAGGTGAATCTAGCGTACGCGCTTAAGCTTACGTGACTATAGGAAAATAAGCATATTTAACCTATAGTTGCGAAACGCTACAAAAAAATAGAGCCACTATATTTCCTTTTATAGTGGCTCTGTTATATTAGGAAACAAGGATTTTTTGTAAATCTGTATAAAATATATATTGCGTTATATGACATATAATGCGATACATCTTTTTAGATGAATACTTTTTAATTTCAAGGTTGTGTTTTTTTTACTGGTTTTAAATCTTAAAAATCGCAGTTTATAGCATTTGGCAAGGAGATAAGCATGCTGATTCTGACCCGACGTGTCGGAGAAACTTTAATGATTGGGGACCAAGTCAGTGTGACTGTACTTGGTGTTAAAGGTAACCAAGTCCGTATTGGTGTAAATGCCCCGAAAGAAGTGTCAGTGCATCGTGAAGAAATTTACCAACGCATTCAACATGAACGTGCTATGCATGAACATTTGCAGCACTTAGATCAGGATTATCAACCTTCTTTTGAAGAAGGTGATTTTTCGCAGAATAACTACAATCGTTAAGATCGATGTTTTTCTCCTAAAGCGGCATTTATGCCGCTTTAAATTTGCCTAAAGCTTAGATTAAAGTAGATCTTGCTGCACTTGCATGGCCTGTAGCGCTTTTTTAACTGGGCCAAAGCTACGACGATGCTCCGCAATCACGCCATGCGCTGCAATCGCCTCAAAATGCGCTTTGGTTGGGTAGCCTTTATGCTTGGCAAAACCAAACTGGGGATATTTGGCATCCAACTCCACCATCTGCCGGTCACGGGTGACTTTGGCTAAAATACTGGCTGCTGAAATCTCAGCATGTAAGGCATCTCCTCCAACGACCGCTTCACAGCTCATTGTTAAACCCTGCACCAATTTATTGCCATCAATAAGTACATGCTCAGGTTGTACCTTTAACGCCTCAATTGCACGACGCATCGCCAAAAGAGAAGCTTGTAAAATATTCAGCTCGTCAATCTCTTGCGCACTACTTTCGGCAATCGCCCATGCTAAGGCTTTTTCTTGAATCTCAATAAATAATTGCTCACGTTTTTTTTCAGTGAGTTTTTTTGAGTCATTTAAACCTGCAATTGGCTGATTGGGATCTAAAATCACCGCAGCAGCAACCACTGAACCCACTAAAGGGCCACGGCCTGCTTCATCTGTACCTGCAATTAACATTTTTATCTGCTTCTATATGCTGATTCAATAAAAAACGACCTAAAGCTTAAGCTCAAGGTCGCTGTCATGTGGGCTCATGTAGCCTTAGTTTTGGATGGTTTCAACCACACACGCATTTAGAGTAGATGTCACGACTTTAGATGCAATGCTGGCTTGTTGAGTTTTATCCATTGCAGCAATCAATAATTCTGTCGCAGTCACAGAAGTTGTCGCTTTTTCACCAACACATGAACATACTTCTGTTTGTAATTCTTGTTTTTTCGCATCTGTTAAAAGTTTAGAGCCCGTTTTCCAATAAGTATTGTTTTCAAGTTCAGTCACACATTTGGCTTGTACACCCACTTTCACTGCTGCCATCGCCAATTGCTGTGCGCCTACTGTGGTAGAAGTAGCAGTGGTTGAAGTGCTATCTGTTGCTACACATGCTGTTAAAGCCAAAGTAAGCGGTGCGAATACAGCAACTAATTTTTTCACGAGAATTGTCCTAAATCATCATACGATATGTATAACGCTATTGTGCCCAAATCTTGGCATATAAGAAATTAGCTAAAAAGCTAGATGTATAAAACATAACCAAGCAGCGTTCTAATTTAGAACTTAAAGCGTTGCTGATCTGTGCTATGACAACGCAATTTATACCGCTATATTCGAACAAAATTACATTAAATGAGTAGCTGATATGGATCAATCACCTTATTACACCCGCACCGCACAAGTGTTACATTGGCTCATGGCGATTATTTTTATTGCTGTATGGCTGATTGGATTTTATAGCGGTAATTTTTTAAGTTATGACGTAGATGGCAGTTTTAAAGGTGATGTGATTAGCCTGCATAAAAATTTAGCCACCACGATTATCTTCTTAGTGGTGGTACGGATTTTTTGGCGTTATACCCACCCTGCACCCAAACTGCCCGACAGTATGAGTCCAATGATGCAAAAAATCGCGCATATCGGACATTTAGCATTGTACTTTATGCTATTGGCATTACCTATTACAGGTTGTTTATGGAGCTGGAGTTTAGGTTATCCCGCACCTGTATTGTATCTATTTGATTTACCTGCTTTAGTCAGTAAAAATCCAGAGATTACTGCGATTGCTAAACCGATGCATATTTATTTGTCATGGGGCGCCGCTTTACTCTTAATTGGTCATATTTTAGCAGCACTCAAACATCATTTTATTGATCGCGATCATGTGTTAGATAGTATGACTAAACAACCTAAAGATTAATTCACTGCTGCCGAGATACAACCTTTTAAGCTATTCATAACGGCTTTACGTACCAACTTGTCTTTTTCAGCTTCATTGACTAAGGCAAGCGCAAGCTCTTTGGCGCCCATCTCGTTCATGGCATTGTCACTTACACAACCACAAATGCTCGCTTGGTTACTTTGCTTTTGCTCAGTGGTCATCAACCAGCTTGCCGCTCGCCATATTTTGGAGTCTTTGAGTTCTTGCTGACATTGATAGGCAATGACAGGTTTAAGCATTTTTTGTGTCAGGCTTGGCGCAGCTGATACTGACATATTGATTAAAAATACACTGCTTGCCATACATAAAACTTTGATCATTGACGCGATCACCTCATAAAAAAAGGCAGCCTAAGCTGCCCTGTTGATTATAGTGCTTGAATTTTAGCAATCCACATTTGTTTTTCTGTATCTGAAATAAAAGAGGCTTCAAATGAGTTGATGGCCAATTGTTTTAATTCATCAGCCGTTAAATCTAACGCTTGGGTAATCGCAATAAAGTTATCATTCATGTAACCACCAAAATATGATGGATCATCTGAATTGACGGTGACTTTAACCCCTTGTTGCAATAAACGGCGGATATTATGCTCACGCATATCATCGACTACACAGAGCTTTAAGTTAGACAGTGGACATACTGTTAACGGCATTTTGTCGCGAATTAAACGCTGCATCAGTTCTGGGTCTTCTTCAGAACGTACTCCGTGATCAATACGATTGACTTTGAGCATATCTAAAGCTTGCCAGACATAATCTGCTGGGCCTTCTTCACCCGCATGTGCCACAATTAAAAAGCCTGCTTCACGCGCTTTGGCAAACACGCGAGCAAACTTCTCTGGTGGATGCCCAACTTCGCTTGAATCTAAACCTACACCAATAATCTGATCTTTATACGGTAATGCTTGCTCTAGCGTTTTAAAGGCTGCCTCTTCACTTAAATGACGTAAGAAACACATGATTAAGTGCGAGCTAATCCCAAGCTTAGTCTTGGCATCATCACAGGCACGCTTTAAACCATTCAGTACCGTCGCAAACGCAATACCACGCTCGGTATGGGTTTGTGGATCAAAGAACATTTCGGTATGTACCACGTTATCTTCGGCACATTTTTCAAAATATGCCCAAGCCAAATCGTAAAAGTCCTGCTCTAAAATTAACACCTTTGCACCAGCATAGTAGATGTCTAAAAATGATTGTAAATTATGAAAATTATAGGCCTGACGGACTTCTTCAACGGATTGATATGCAATTTCAATCTGATTACGCTGCGCAATCGCAAACATGAGTTCAGGTTCAAAAGTACCTTCGATATGCACATGCAACTCGGCTTTGGGTAAAGCACGAATTAAATCTAATTGGGTCATGACTGTTTCCTATTTTAGATATAAAAAAGGGTGCTCCCCTTAGATTAGCACCCTTAAGGTTGTTATGACGGGATTAACCACCAAACAGCGCAAATTTCAACGCCCAAAGTAATGCAATAATCCATACCATATATGGCACAGTTTTGGCTTTACCAGTAAGCAATTTAATTAAGGCATAGCTAATAAAGCCCATGGCAATACCATCGGCAATTGAATAGGCATATGGCATAAAGATGATGGTTAAAAACGCAGGAACTGCTTCGGTAATATCATCCCAATCAATATGCGTGATACCTTGAATCATCAACACACCCACAAATAGCAATGCAGGTGCAGTGGCATAGCCTGGTACAGACTGTGCAAGTGGTGCTAAAAATAAGCACAATAAGAACATCACACCAACCACAACAGCAGTCAAACCTGTACGACCACCTGCAGCAACACCCGCTGATGATTCGATATAAGGTGTAGTTGAAGATGTACCCAGTGCTGCACCTGCCACAATCGCAGAAGAGTCCGCAAATAGGGCTTTTTTGAGGCGTGGCAATTTACCATCTTTAAGTAAGCCCGCACGATGGGAAACACCCACCAGCGTGCCAGTTGAGTCAAATAAATCGACCAAGAAGAAAACGAAGATGACACCCACTAAGCTGGCTGTAAATAGACCTTCAAAGTCCATTTGCATAAAGGTAGGGGCAAGAGATGGAATAGAACCCACCACGCCTTGAAACTCGTTATAACCCAAAGCAGTTGCAATCGCAGTAATCGCTAAAATACTAATAATAATCGCGCCACGTACTTTAAAGTGATGCATCACCACCACCATCAGAAAGCCCAATAATGCGAGCAAGACTGAAGGTTGCTTTAAGTCACCTAAGCTCACTAAAGTGGCTGGATTATCAACAATGATGCCAGCATTTTTTAACGACACAAGGGCAAGGAACAGACCAATACCCCCACCGATCGCAAGCTTTAACGACATTGGAATGGCGTTGACAATTGCTTCACGGATTTTAAACATACTGATGGCGATAAACACCATCCCAGAGACAAAAACCGCAGCCAACGCTGTTTGCCATGGCACGCCCATTCCCATACACACCGAATAGGTAAAGTAAGCGTTTAAGCCCATACCCGGTGCCAGTGCAATAGGATAATTCGCAATCAAGCCCATCACCATACAACCAATGGCAGCGGCAAGACAGGTTGCAACAAAGACAGCCCCGTGATCCATACCTGTTTCAGATAGAATCATTGGATTGACAATAATGATGTAACACATCGTTAAAAATGTGGTGATACCTGCTATTACTTCTGTACGAAAACTGGTTTTGTTTTCGCTTAATTTAAACAGACGTTCTAGCATACTTGCGGAAGATGGATTAGGAGTCGTCATGACCTAGCCCCTATAAATAATTGATGCCTAATTGCGGTATTTTAAAAACCCACTTATGACACAAAAGGGAGATTTTGTAGCAGATTAAGCAATGGATATGCCAAATGTTCCATTTTAAAGGAGAAGTCATTTACCCTAGAATCAAGCTTAAATCATAGATTTAAAATTGAAGCAGTGTAAATAAAAAAGCTGCATATCATTTATGCAGCTTTACTCGCCTTGGCTAAATCAAGCACTTACAAACATAAACGCATTAATTTAACAATACACTTGAGCAATTATATCACATTGCTTTTTTATTGTTTCTAAAAAATGCATCTAATTACGATATGCTGCTCCAAAATCATCCACCCGCAATGGTGAATAAAAATGCGCTGAAAATGGGTTATTCTCCTTCACTGACCACAGTGCTAGTGTCAATGGGCTGAAGACGATAATGAGGGTTTTTTGAACATATTGTAAAGAACTTTGCGCCTCACTGACCACAGCGGCCACATGCTGCTTATGTTGTTGCTCTTGGCGATACAACATATAAGTGGCAATACATGCAATAAAAACAGCGAGACTTAAGGTTATTTTTATCATGATCTACTTTTATCCTTTGGGTAAATTTTAGGTAGTGTCCAAATCTAACGTGTTATCCATCTATCTTTCATATCCTGATTATATTTCAATAAAAATAGATGCAAGACAGCTTCGTGATTTTCTTTCTTCTTAGAAAAGCTTAATGTCTTTCGAGTAA